>NZ_MOLR01000006.1:0-322484 GCF_001863355.1 Arthrobacter sp. UCD-GKA
TCACCAAGGTGGTCGCCGGCATCGAACGGGTCATCGGCACCCGCAAACCCGGCCAGTTCTTCGGCGAGGTCCCGCTGACCCTGAGCACCAACTTCCCGGCCAGCGGGCGTGCAGCCGGGGCCGCGAGGATCATCAAGCTCGACGTGGCCGGCTACTACACGCTGGCCGCCATGGCGCCCTCGGTCCCGGAGAAGGTCGGTTCGCTGGCCCGGCGCTACCTCGACTCGCTGCAGGAGCTCGCGGCCGAAAAACCCGATGCGGTGGCCCGCGTGATTGGTCCGCGGCGCCACGGAAAGGTGCGCGAACTCTCCACCTTCCTGACCCGCAACCACGTAGCCTTCGAAACCACCACCCTCGAGGCTCCCCAGGACGGGGCCGCGTACCCGGTGCTCGAGCTGCGCGACGGCACCCGGTACGCGGACCCGCCGATGCGCCTTGCGGCCCAGGCCGTGGGGCTGGAGGTGGTGCCGGCCGCCACCGACTACGACGTGGTGATCCTGGGCGGGGGACCGGCAGGGCTGACCGCCGCCGTCAACGCCGCGGCCGAGGGCCTGCGCACCGTGGTCATCGAGCAGCTGGCTCCCGGCGGGCAGGCCGGGACCTCCACCCGCATCGAGAACTACACCGGCTTCCCCTACGGGATCTCCGGGGACGACCTGGCCTCCCGCGCGCTGACCCAGGCCACCCGCCTCGGCGCGGAAATCGTCGTCACCCGCACCGCCTGCGGCATCGACGCCGAGTCCCTCCGGGTCGAGCTCGACGGGGGAGACACGTTGCGGGCGCGCGCGCTCATCGTGGCCACCGGCGTGGCCTGGCGGACACTGGACATCGCCGGGGCCGAGCGCTTCCTGGGCAACGGCCTGTACTACGGGGCCGCGCACAGCGACGCGCCGCTGGCCCAGGGCCAGGACATCTTCATCGTCGGGGCGGGGAACTCGGCCGGGCAGGCGGCGATCTTCTTCGCCCGGCATGCCCGCACCGTCACCATGCTGCTGCGCGGGCCCTCGCTGGCCGCCCGGATGTCCAGCTACCTCATCGAGCAGATCGAGGCCACCGGCGCCATCCACGTGCAGCCGAATTGCCGGATCACCGCGCTGGAGGGGGACACGTCCCTGCACGCCATCGAAATCCTGGACACCTCGAGCGGCACAAGCGAGCTGCGCCCCAGCCCGGCGGTGTTCGTGATGATCGGCGCCGATGCCGTCACCGGGTGGATGCCCGCGCACATCGCGCGCGACGGCCACGGGTTCATCCTCACCGGGCCGGATGCGGCCGACGCCGCCGCCTGGGACCAGTCGCGCCGCCCGTTCGCGCTGGAAACCAGCGTGCCGGGGATCTTCGCGATCGGGGACGTGCGCTCCGGATCGGTCAAGCGCGTGGCCGCCGGGGTCGGGGAGGGCGGCATGTCCATTGCCTTCACCCACCAATACCTCGCCCTGGCCGACTGACATCCGGACCCTTGTCCGTCCCGGGGCCCGGGCATAGGCTCGGCCCCATGGACTACCGCTTCCTCGGGGCCTCGGGGCTCAAGATCACCGAAATCACCTTGGGCAACTGGCTGACCCACGGCTCCCAGGTCGACAACGACGTGGCCACCGCCTGCGTGCAGGCGGCGCTGGATGCGGGCATCACCACCTTCGACACCGCCGACGTCTACGCCAACGGGGTCGCCGAGCAGGTGCTGGGAGCGGCGCTGAAAAACCGGCGCCGAGAGTCCCTGGAGGTCTTCACCAAGGTCTACTGGCCCGTGGGGCCCAAGGGGCCCAACGACACCGGGCTCTCGCGCAAGCACATCATGGAGGGCATCAACGGTTCGCTGCGGCGCCTGCACATGGACTACGTCGACCTCTACCAGGCCCACCGCTACGACCACGACACGCCCCTGGAGGAAACCATCTCGGCCTTTGCCGATGTCGTGCGCTCCGGCAAGGCCCTGTACATCGGGGTCTCGGAGTGGAACGCCGAGCAGCTGCGCGCGGGCCAGTCGCTGGCCCGGGAGGCGGGCTTCTCCCTGGTGTCGAACCAGCCGCAGTACTCGGCCCTCTGGCGCGTGATCGAGGCACAGGTGGTCCCGGCCGCGACTGAACTGGGAATCTCGCAGGTCGTCTGGTCGCCCATGGCCCAGGGTGTGCTGTCCGGAAAATACCTGCCGGGCCAGCCGCCGCCGGCCGCAAGCCGTGCCACGGACGCGTTGGGCGGAATGAACACCATCGCCAGGTTCCTGGATGCCGGGGTGCTCGAGCGCGTGCAGAAGCTCCGTCCCGTCGCCGCCGATTTGGGCCTGGCGATGTCGCAGCTGGCCATCGCCTGGGTGCTGCAGAATCCCAACGTGGCTTCGGCCATCGTCGGAGCCTCGCGCCCGGAACAGGTCACCGAAAACGCGCAGGCCGCGGGTGTGGTCATCCCGCCGGAAATGATGGCAGACATCGACGCGGCGCTGGGCGATTCGATCGAGCGGGACCCGGCCAAGACCACCAGCCCGGAGCAGCGCCCGGCCTGAGCCGGGTCCGAACAGGCTTGCACTCCGCCGGCTACCGGGCCTCGGCCACCCATATGATCTTCCGGCCGAGCCCGTGCCGCGGCACGTCAAGGCGGATCAGGTACTTCGGGGCGGCCGGATCCGCGAGCGTGGCGTTGGGCGACTTGCCGGTAGCGGCCCAGGCCTGCCACTTGCGGGCCGCCTTCGGCGTCTTCATCGTCAGCACACCGCAGGCGGTGTCAGCCCTGCAACAGGACCCGGATCTGGGCCCGGAGGTCCTGTGCGAGCTCATCGACGGTCTTGGTTGCGTTGACGCTGGCTGCCATGGCCAGGAACATGATCGCGGAGATGATCCGAGCGAGCGCGGGGGCATTTTCGGATTGAATGCGTTTGTCCCGCCGCAACACCTCGGCAACGGCTTCCTCGGTCTGGGCCGAGAGCTCCAGTGCGTCGCGGTGGTGCGGTTCCTCGTGGTCGCCAAAAACCATTTCCCGCAGGTAGGTCCGACCGTTGTCGACCTGGGTTCGATTGCATTCCAGCACCGGACGGACGATCGCCATGGCCGCCTCAATGGTATCGGTGATTGACTCGGCGGCGCTCCTGCCCCTGGCCAGCGCATCCGCGTACCCGGAGTTTTGCACGAGCAGGAGCAGTTCGCCCTTTGACTTGGCGTAGAGGAAGAGGGTGCCGGTGCCAATGTCCGCCTTGTCGGCGATTTGCTGCGTGGTGACCTCATCCACCCCATGTTCGGCAAAGAGCTCTCGAGCGGCAGCCACGATCCGGTCGAGCTTGGCCTGCTTGTTTCGCTCGCGTCGGCCGATCGGCTGGGAGACGACTGGCATCAGGGTCCTTTCGGGAATAAAATGTGACTACACTCAGTTATGAGTGGAGTCGGTATGGGCGTGGGCATGTGTCCATTCATTCTCCCACGAGGGCCCAAGGCGTTCATCTTGGCCGCTTGCTGTACCGATGTCCACGATCCACCCAAGTAAAGGACTTCTGCACCATGGCCATGACCTCTCTCTGGCAACCGTTCGCCCTCGGCCGCGTAGAGCTTCCGCACCGACTCGCGCTGGCCCCCATGACCCGCAATCGAGCCAATCCTGACGGCATTCCCGGCGATCTTGCCCCGGCGTACTACGGGCAGCGTGCTTCCCTCGGCCTCATCATTACCGAAGGCGTGCAGCCTTCGTCCGACGGGCAGGGGTACTTGAACACCCCGGGTATCTACACGCCCGAGCACATTGCAGGCTGGGCCAAGGTCGCCGATGCCGTGCGCGCCGGCGGCGGTTCGCTGTTCATCCAGCTGATGCATGCCGGCCGCTCGGCGCACCCGGACAACACAACCCACCACCGCGTGCCCGTGGCACCCTCGGCGATCTCCGCAGACCAGGACATCGTGACGCCGACCGGGACGCAGAAGATACCGGTTCCGCGTAAGCTCAGCCCCGATGACATCGGCACCGTGATCGCCGAGTTCCGCCATGCCGCGGCCTCCGCGATTGCCGCAGGCGCCGAGGGGGTGGAAATCCACGGGGCCAATGGATACCTGCTGCACCAGTTCCTCTCACCGAATGCCAACCACCGCACCGACTCATACGGCGGCTCGGTGGAGAACCGGTCCAGGTTCGTCATCGAGGTCACCCGGGCGATTGTTGAGGAGATCGGGGCCGACCGCGTCGGCATTCGTCTCTCCCCGGCCATGCCGCTGGGTGGAATCGACGAGGGTGAGACCGAAAGCGTGCGGGCACAGTATCGCCACCTGGTCGGGGAACTGGCGAACCTGAACCTTGCCTACCTGCACCTGCACCACGTTGGCGACGACGAGCTGCTGCGCTCGCTCCGGGAGATTTGGCCCACCGCGCTGCTGGTTGTCCGTTACGGTCGCACCCGCGAGCAGATTGCCGACGACATCGACGCAGGCCTTGCCGATATTGCCCCGTTGGGCCGATTCGCCCTGGCCAATCCGGACATTGTCGAACGCCTGCGCACCGATGCTCCGCTCAACGAGCTGGACCCGGCCACCCTCTACGGAGGCGGCGAAGCCGGATACGTCGATTACCCCACCTTGGCGCACGCCTAGTCTCGCCCCACCCCCAACCAAAAGAAAGCCCAAGAACATGTCTCCACTTCACGGCGCAGTCGTCCTTGTTACCGGTGCAAACGGTGGCATCGGAACCCATTTTGTCCACGAAGCCCTCGCCCGTGGCGCGAGCAAGGTCTATGCCACCGCCCGCAATCCCCGTGTCTGGGATGACGAGCGGATCGTTCCGCTGGCCCTGGACGTCACCGACCATGCATCCATCCAGGGAGCAGTTGACGCTGCCGGGGACGTGACGGTGTTGATCAACAACGCCGGAGCCTCGGTGGCCGGCGCCGGAATCCTTTCCCACACCGACGAAGAAATCCGGGCCAACGTGGAAACCAACTTCCTCGGACCCTTGTTTGTTGCCAGGGCGTTTGCCCCTGCTCTGTCGGCAAACGACAACTCGGTTCTGATCGACATGCACTCCGCACTGAGTTGGTATGCCGTCGCAGGAATCTACAGCGCCACCAAGGCGGCCCTGTGGTCGGCAACGAACTCGCTACGCCTGGAGCTTGCCCCCGCCGGCGTGCACGTCGTCGGGGTGCACGTTGCCTATGTCGACACGCCCATGGCCGCGAACTCGACCGATCCGAAGACCGCCCCGGCGGACCTGGTGAACATCGTCTTTGATGCCGTTGCTACCGGCAAGCACGAGGTTCTTGCCGATGAAACGTCGGAACAGCTGAAGGCCGGGCTTAGCGCCCCGCTCGAAGCGCTGTATCCGCAGCTGGCCCGCACGACGACGTAAATGGGTGCACCGCCGGTGATGAAGAACGCCGGCGGAGCGCTCGGGTTGCAGAGCCCCACGCTTTCGACGGATGACCAATGACAAGTAGCCAGCCCCCAAACTCTGGGGGCTGGCTACTTGTCATGCCGTTGAATGCGAACCTCAGGGCAGGAGGGAAACGTGGTTGGGTCAGCGGCCCCCGAGGGTAAGGTTTTTGTTGACAGGCGGCCGGTCGAGGAATTCAATGGCTGCGGAAGTGAATTGCTCGTGGAACTGGAAGATGCTTCCGTGGCTCGCTCCCGGGTAGATGACCAGCTCGGAGCCGCTGATTCGTCGGTGCAGATCTTCGGAGAAACGGGTCGGCACCATGCGGTCATTGTCACCGTTGGCGATCAGGGTGGGCTGGGTAATCATGGCCAGATCCATGGGTGCCGCACGGCCCCAGTTTTTGATGGCCTTCAGCTGAGCCTGAAACGCCTTGAATGATATGGGTGCATCGCGATCCGCAGTGCGTTCCTGAAGACGTTTCACAAATTCCTTCGCTGCCCGCTTGCCGTCGGCGTCCCGAGTGAAGAACAGGTACTCCTTGGGGTCCGACCTGCTCAACGCCGCACGGGCCATGTCAAGGTAGGTGGTTGGCGTTACCCTGTCCGTGCTCTTGCCGCCCTTGGGGCCGGTTCCCATGAGAATGAGCTTGCGGACCAACTCGGGGTGCATGTCCGCCAGGCTCTGGGCGACCATCCCTCCGAGGGAAAGCGCGAAGACATCTACGGTGTCGAAACCAAGGGCCTTGATGAACGAGTACGCATCCTGGGCCATTTCTTCGACACTGCCGGGTACCTGACCCGTGGATGCGCCCACCCCGCGATTATCAAAGGTGATGACGTGGTGATCCCGGGCAATGGGGTCAACAACGCGCGGGTCCCAGCTATCCAACGTTGCCGCCAAATGGACAAGGAAGATGACCGGGACTCCACCCTTGGGGCCCAACTCGCGGTAGGCATAGCCAACGCCGTCGGCGGTGATGCTCCGTCCCGGAGCATCCCTATAGGATGCAGCTGTGCCACTGGGTGCATGACTATTTGTGTTCATGAGACTTTCCTGGTGTGCGGGCTTCGAACGGGTTCAACCGAGCTCGGCAGGTGTTCGCGCTTAGAGCGAGCTGATCACGGCCTTGCCGCGGGTACCGCCCTGAGCAAGACCCTCCAGTGCCTGAACGGTCTGGTCGAAGGGGAAGACCCGTCCAACCACCGGGCGTACTGCGCCCGCATCAATGAGGGAAGCGAGCTGACTTAGCTGCTCGCCGCTGGCCTTCATAAACAAGAACTCGTAACTCACCCCAAGGCCCTTGGCCTGGCGCCTAATTCCGGCACTGAGTCCGGTGATCGCCAGGCGCAGTACCGGGTTCAGGCCCGCCTCGCGGGCAAAGGCCGGGTCCGGCGGCCCGGAGATACCGATAGCCTTCCCGCCTGGCTTGAGGATACGGAGGGACTTCTTGAGGTTTTCTCCGCCGAGGCTATCGAGCACCAAGTCATAACCGGAGAGCAGCTGTTCAAAGTTCTCGCTCCGGTAATCAATGACGGTGTCGGCGCCAAGCTCGCGAACGAAATCTGCGTTGGATGCGCTGGCCGTGGTGGCTACGCTCGCTCCAAGATGCTTGGCAAGCTGAATGGCAAACGAGCCCACCCCGCCGGCACCTGCATGAATGAGTACTTTTTGTCCGGGCTGGACACTGCCCCGCTCAACCATGGCCTGCCATGCGGTCAAGGCCACCAGCGGCACTGAGCCTGCTTCCTCGAAGCTGATCGATGCCGGTTTCAGTGCCAAATCCGCTTCGGGCACCGCGATTCGTTGGGCAAAAGCCCCAATGCTGTCCTTGCGTGGGCGCCCAAACACCTCGTCGCCAGGCTTGAACGCCTGCACCTTCGCACCAACTTGTTGTACGACACCTGCAACGTCGTGTCCAAGGGTTAGTGGAAGTTGATAGGGAAGTATTTGCTTGAACTCGCCGGCCCTGATTTTCTCATCAAGTTGGTTCAGTCCCGCGGCTCGCACCTGGATGAGGACATCATGCTCGCCGACCACGGGCTCGGGGATTTCCACTGCCTTCAGCGGACCCTTGTACCGGCTAATAGCGAAAGCCTTCATGATATGGCTCCTTCACGTTCGATGATTAGTGCCTGCCAGCGATAACCGGAACTGCAGAATTGGCGTTAAGGGGATCAGTGGCAAAGTACCCGTGCATGCCCAACTCCGAACTTCCACAACAAGACATGCCCGAGTATGCTCATAACTGAGTATACTCATGTTTTGATTCAAGTGGGACTCACTGACGGCTTTGGACAGAACGCTGTGCTTCCTCGACGCAGCCGAGGCGCCAGTGGCGGACACGTAGTTGCTACGGCCGAGCGTGTTTCATCACTGGAGCGCACAGCTCCACAGCACGTACGCGGCGTCACAAGTCGCGCAGTGACTTGGCGGCGGCGTTCTTCCCGGGTGCGGCCCGTGGAAGCATGGACCGGAGTGGGTCAAGTGCGTTCGGTTGATGCGGGGGATGGGTCGCGGTCCGATTGTCGCTTCCTGATATCGACGATCATGAGAACGAATAGCGATGTGCTCAAGCCTGCCAGCGACAGTGCAGCGATCCCAACAGCGGCGCTTAGGCTGTTGCTGGTCGCAAGTGCGCCAACGCCGATGGCGGTGCCTGCCTGGAAGGCGTAGGCGATCAAATAGAGCAGCGACAGTGTTGCACCGCGGTGGCCTTCGGGAGCGGCTTGGTTGATGAGACCGAGACCTCCGGTAAAAGCGAAGGAGTAGGCGATCCCGCCGACGATGCACCAGCCCAGGAACAGCGAGATCGACCCGAACATGCTGGCGGCGGCCATGAGCCCGAGGCTCAGGACAGTGAGGGATGCTCCCACCCAGACCGAGGCGTGAGCCGGGACGCGCGACAAGAAAAGTGCGGTGATTCCGATGGCCGCTGCCGAGCATCCCAGCAGGAGGCCAGCGATCGCGGTGTTCGCGGTTTGGGTGAACTCGGTGATCATGTGCGCGCCGAGGGAGAGGAAAATGGCACCCACGCAATAGGCCAGGGCCACCGACAAGGTGGCGATCGAAAAACGGAGCCGAATGCCCGGGGGCACGCTGGGTGCCTGGGGTCGCCACCTTCGGTTCCGGGCCGGCCTGTCGTCGGAAGTGCACAACAGCGTCGTGATGGATGCGAAGGACAACACGAGCAGCACTGCGTAGCTCGAGAACAAGGGCATCGGTAAGTACTGCGCGAACGCGCCACTGACCACGAGGGCCAGGGTGAGGCCGGTCGCCGTGGCCACGGTCGCCATGGAGCTGGCGAAACGAGGGCTGCTCGTGGGGTTGTTCTCCATGAGCGCAGCGGTCCCGGCGCCCATCGCCAATCCCGCGCCGGCTCCTTGCAGCACGCGCCCGGCAAACAGGAATGCCACATTGGGAGCGAAGGCAAAGATCAGGGCAGAAGCGGCGATGAGTGCGACGCCGGCTACCATGACCAATCGCCTTCCGAACTGGTCGGAGAGGTTCCCAAGGATCGGAAGGACGACGAGCAGCGCGAGCGGGTAGGCCGCGAATACCGTGGTGACGATGACCGGTGTCAATCCCCACTGCGCCGCATAGATCGGATACAGCGTGCTTGGGGCTCCCGAGGACCAAAGCACCAAAGCGAGCACGGATGCCGCCGCCCAGAACGCCCCACGCCTGCCCATGCGGCGGCCGGGAGGGGAAATGCTCTCAGGCAAGACCGGGTTTGGCCGGGTCATCTGGCGGGATCCGGATGGATGAGCAAGCAGGTGCTCGAGGCAGTGGCCAACACCCTGCCCTCACTGTCCCGGATGTCGGCCTCGGCGAAAGCGGCGCTCTTGCCGCGGCGGGTGACCCAGCCGTGGGCGGTGACGGGGCCTGTTTCTGCGGTGATTGGCCGCAGGAAGGAGACCTTGATTTCCAGGCTCGTGTACCCGACTCCTGCAGGCAGGGTGCTGTGCACGGCGCACCCGCACACCGAGTCAAGAAGCGTGGCAAAGAATCCGCCATGGACCGAGCCAATTGGATTGTAATGCGACTCGTCGGGCTGGGCTGTCATCACGACATCGCCATCCGCGACGGAGACGAATTCCAGCCCGATATGGCTGCTGATCGGTGGCGGTGGGGTCCGGCCGTCGGCCAGCGCCCGCAGCTGCTCCAGCCCCGTCCAGATGAACAGCTTCGTTTTGTCTTCCTCGGGGCTGTGGTAGCGGATGGTGCGCGAACGGTTCGTCAAAGGGTCGGGCGGTGATGTCATTGGCTGTCCTTGGGGTGATCGATAAGGGAGGGGAATCCCGATGCGACGGGGGATAAGTGATCGGCACCAGATTGTCTTGGTCCGTGCGGAAGCATTCGCCGACCGATTTCTCCCACGGGTCGAACTGATAGGTGCCGGCATGTGGATGAAGTCACCGGTCACTCGATGTCCTGCAACGCACGCATCACCTCCCGATTAGAAGGCAAGTCATATGGTGCGAGCGATTGTTTTGATCCTATTGGTGCTAGCTTTGTTATAGCAACCCAGGTCGGGCTGCAACGCGTGACATTAGGCAACATGAAGGGTTGTTGGCAATGCCGGTATTTCAGGTCCATGTCCCTGAGGGTCGATTCACCTCCGCACAGAAGCGTGCGCTGGCAGCGGTGCTGCCGAGGGCGCTAAACGAGGCCCTGGGGATTCCTGCCGAGGATCAGTTCGTCGCAATCACCTCGCACAACCCGGACGAGCTCTACCTGGACCCCGGATACATGGGGATGAATCGCAGCGGCGATGCAGTGATCATCACCGTGCTGTTCACTGCCGAGCGACCCCTGGCGGACAAGAGACTGCTCACGAAGGCGATTTGCGAGAATGTCGTCGAAGCGCTGGGCATCCGTGCCGACGACGTATTCATCGCACTGATTCCGGTGCCGAAGGAGAATTTCTCCTTCGGCAGGGGAGAGCTGCAGCTTGCATCGGGCAACTGAGTCGGGTGCCCAACGCGAGCTGGGTAGCGCATGGCCGTGGAATTGCCGTCGGGAGCCAGCGTTAGAATTGGAACATGCCTAGAAAGTCGCAAGCCTTGACGGATGCATTGATGGGCCAATGTGCCATCGCCCGCAGTCTGGGGGTTCTCAGCGACTCGTGGAGCTTTCTGCTGCTTCGCGAGGCACACCTTGGCAAGCGCACCTTCGCGCAATTCCGGGATTCCTTGGGCATCGCAACCGACGTGCTCAGTGCGCGACTGGACGCGCTGGTGGAGCACGGGATCCTCGAGAGGATCCCCTACCAGGAGGCAGGGCAACGCACGCGCGATGGCTATGGGCTGACCGCAGCAGGTAACGAACTGAAGGTCGTTCTGATAGCAATGCAGCAATGGGGCGAGGAACACCTCCCGCGAGAGCGAGGTTTGAGTGTGCTTCCGGTGACGCGGGACGGCCACCAGCGTGTGCGGGCAGGCTTGGTCAGTGCAAGTGGAACGATCGAGCCCCACGAGAACGTGGAGTTCGTTCGCATCAACACCGCCTGACGACACCTATGTGGGGCACCGGCCAATGCGGCAGCGGAAGGCTAACCCTTGGGCACGTACACCTGCAGGTGGACGCTATTTGGCACGGACCTCCGCTTCTACCCAGGGATCCTCGGCATCGAAGTCACCGGGGAGATGGACGTCGCCCGGTTCCTATCAATCAGGAGCTACCAGCACCACATCGGCATGAACACCTGCAACAGCCTGGGAGCCGAAGCGCGGGCCGCTTCCCTCGGACGCGGCCGGGTCGACATCGACGTTCACACCGTCGATGACCTGGAAGCCCTTCAATCCCGACTCAAGGACCACCGGATCAGCACGCGCCAAGACGGCCGGATGCTGTCCTTCGAGGGCCCCTGGAACTTCTCCATCCACGTCACGGACGCCGAGCCACACACCAACTAGACCCCGTATCTCAGGACGCGATCAACATCCCGAGACCCAACACGACGCCCTGCCCGCGTCCGGGTGCGGACAGATGTTCCTCGGCGGCGCATCGGGAACACCCGCCTGTAGGCCCGAACCCGACAAAGTTCCGCTCTCGGCCGTCCGGCCCGGCGACCAGCGCGCCGTTACCCGGCCGGACGGGCCCGGCCGCGCGTTGGAAAACCTCATCGACCGGTCCAAGACACCGCAGGAGTGAGGCGTGGACTTCGTGGTCCTGGACCATGGCATCGTCACCGCACCGGGGCGGCGTTCTTCCGGATCACCGGCTCGATCGCCGAGTTCGAAGACTCACCAATGCCCGAGCGGACCAGTGGCGGGCTCTCGGCTCCGGACCCGGTACGGGCACCGGAAGCAAGCCGCATCATCTGGCACCGGCCCGTCTCGGCCCAGGGCCCCGAGGAACGCGGCGTGCATCACTTCCGTCACGCTTCGCGCCGTGCCTTCCCGGCGTCCACCAAGTGCCTGAACCCATCGGTTCGAACGGGCTGTTCATCATTGGCCTCGTCCCGGCTCAAGCCCAAGGCGCGCCCCGTCGATTAACGCACACGGCGGGCGGAACAGGTTCCCTGGTGAGGGAATGTTCCGCCCGCCGTGCGGGAGTTGCTGCCGGGGGTACCGGGGTGGAGCTAGATCCACATGGCCGGGTCGATGTACTCGGCCGGGTCCACCGCGGGTGCGTGCTCCTCGGCGGTGCGCGGACGGTTCTTCGCCGGGATCCCGGTGATGATCGAGTCCGCCGGGGCGTCCTTGACCACCACGGCGTTGGCGCCGATGGCCGAGTCCGCGCCGATCACGATCGGGCCCAGCACCTTCGCGCCGGCGCCGATGACCACGCGGTCCCCGATGGTCGGGTGGCGCTTGACCTTCGCCAGCGAGCGCCCGCCCAGGGTCACCCCGTGGTAGATCATCACGTCGTCGCCGATCTCGGCGGTCTCCCCGATCACCACGCCCATGCCGTGGTCGATGAAGAAGCGCCGGCCGATGGTGGCCCCGGGGTGGATCTCGATCCCCGTCAGGAACCGGCCGGCCTGTGAAATCAGCCGGGCCGGAAAGCGCGTCTTCGGGTTCTGCCAGAGCCGGTGCGTCAGCCGGTGGATCCAGATCGCATGCAGGCCGGAGTAGGCCAGGAAGTTTTCGGTCTTGCCGCGTGCCGCGGGATCATGCGCACTTGCCCCGCGCAGGTCTTCGGCTAGTCGGGAAAAGAATCTCACACCTTGGCCTTTGTTCGTGCGGCATTCCGGCTTTTCGCCGGCCCACCGCGGGTGAAACCCGAAACGGTGCCGGTGGCGGCGGTTTCCCGCGAGCCGGCCCCGGCACCGAATGGATCAGCTGTCTTAGCCACGGATGTCATCAAAGAGCAGCGTGGAGATGTAGCGTTCGCCGAAGTCCGGGATCACGGCGACGATGAGCTTGCCGGCGTTTTCCTCGCGCTTGGCGATTTCCAGGGCGCCCCAGACGGCGGCGCCGCCGGAGATGCCGCCCAGGATGCCTTCCTGCGTGCCCAGCGCGCGGGCGATGGCGACCGAGTCGTCGATCGACGCGTCAAGCACCTCGTCGTACAGCTCGGTGTCCAGCACCTCGGGGATGAAGTTCGCGCCCAGGCCCTGGATCTTGTGCGGTCCGGGCTTGCCGCCGTTGAGGATCGCCGAGTCCTTCGGCTCCACCGCGACGACCTGCAGGCCGGGCTTCTGCTCCTTGAGGTAGCGCCCGGCGCCGGTGATGGTGCCGCCGGTGCCGATGCCGGCGACGAAGATGTCGATCTCGCCCGCGGTGTCGTTCCAGATCTCCGGGCCGGTGGTGGTCGCGTGCACATCCGGGTTGGCGGCGTTGGCGAACTGCTGCGCCCAGATCGCGTTCTCGGTGGTGGCGACGATTTCCTTGGCCTTTTCCACCGCGCCGCGCATGCCTTCGGAGCCCGGGGTCAGCACGATCTCGGCGCCGAAGGCGCGCAGCATCACGCGGCGCTCGGTGCTCATGGTCTCGGGCATGGTCAGCACGACCTTGTAGCCGCGGGCCGCGCCCACCATGGCCAGCGCGATGCCGGTGTTGCCACTGGTGCCCTCGACGATGGTGCCGCCCGGGCGCAGGTCCCCGGAGGCCTCGGCGGCGTCAACGATGGCCACGCCGATGCGGTCCTTGACCGAGTTGGCCGGGTTGTAGAATTCCAGCTTCACCGCGATCTTGCCCGGCAGCCCGGCACCCAGTCGGTTCAGGCGCACCAGCGGGGTGCGGCCAACAATTTCGGTGACATCGTTGTAGATCTTCGACATGGTGTCCTTTGTCCTTGGGGTCAAGCGGTGCGGGATAATGGCGTGCAGCTGGGCTCCGGGGCGTTGCGAGGCGCCGGTGTCCTTGATCCACAAGCCTAGTCAGGACCGCTCGGCGGCGGGCTCATCCAGCCATGTTGCGTAATATTTCCTCGCCTTGGCCAGCTTCGGGTCGATGATGACGCGGCAGTAGCCCTCGGAAGGGAAGCGGTTGTAGTAGTCCTGGTGGATCCCCTCGGCCACGAAGAAGTCGGCCGGCTCCTCGAAGGAGGTCACCAGCGGATCCGGGTAGAGCTGCGCGAACTTGCCCGCGCTTTCGCGGAACAAGGCCTCCTGGGCGGCGTCGAGCGGGAACATTGCCGAGCGGTATTGCGTGCCCACGTCATAGCCCTGCCGGTTCAGCGTGGTGGGGTCGTGGGTCGTGAAAAACATGTCCAGGATGACGTCGTCCGGAACCACCGCGGGGTCGAATGTTACGGCAACGGCCTCGGCGTGTCCGGTATTGCCGCCGCACACCGTGCGGTACTGCGGCGCCGGATCCCATCCGCCGGTGTAGCCGGAGATGACCGAGGACACCCCGCGGGTGCGCTGGTAGACAGCGTCCAGGCACCAGAAGCAGCCCCCGGCCAGCACAAAGGTGCTCAGGAACTGCCCGTCGGGGCCCTGCGTGCGGGGCGCGAAGCGGATGGGGGTGCTGGAGATTGAGAAGTCGTTCACATCTGTGTTCAAGCGCCGATACCTGGATTTCATTCCCGGGCCGTTTCAGCGGCCCCCGGCGGCACGCGGATGCGCATTTTCCGGGCCGCACATGCGTCCATTCGGGGCCGGGGCAGTTACGGTAGAGGCATGCAGAGCAACAAGCAGCAGCCGCACGGCATGCGTATCGTCTCCGGGTCCGATTCGGGCCAGCCAGCATCCGCCGACACCGCAAACATGGCTGCGGACCCCGAGGGGACCGGCGCTGCCGGCAGCGCCACGGCAACGGAACCCAACCCCGGACCGGGCACCGCCGAGGTCCCCGTCGCGCAGCAGGGACAGGACACCGCGGCCCCGGGCCCGGACCCCGAGGCGCCCGATCCGGCACCGGCCGACGACGAAGCGCCACTGTCCACCCCAACGCTCGGACAGGTGCTCGTCGCCGTCGAGGAACTCTGGCCCGCGTCGCTGGCCGAGCCCTGGGACTCGGTGGGACCAGTCGTCGGGCGCCCCGAGCGGCCCGTCAAGCGCATCATGTTCGCCGTGGACCCCACCCTGGAAGTCGTGGCCGATGCGGTGGCCCGCGGCACTGACCTGTTGATCACCCACCACCCGCTGCTGCTCAAGCCCGTCAACTCCGTGGCCGCCAACGGGTTCAAAGGCGAGGCCGTGCACCTGCTCATCGAATCCGGCTGCGCCCTGGTCACCGCCCACACCAACGCCGACTCGGCGATCGGCGGGGTCTCCGACGTGCTGGCGGACATCTTCGGGCTCACCGAAACCCAGCCGCTGGCGCCCTCCAGGGACGGGCTGCCCGAGGAAGGGATAGGCCGGGTCGGCATGCTGCCCGAGCCGATGCAGCTGCACGAGTTCGCCTCCCGCGTCTTCTCCGCGATGCCGGCGGTGGCCGGGGGAGTGCGCGTGGCCGGGGAACGCGCCGGGATCGTGCGCAAGGTCGCGGTCTGCGGCGGGGCCGGGGATTCGCTCTTCGACGCGGTCCGCGCCTCCGAGGCGGACGTGTATGTCACCGCCGACCTGCGCCACCATCCGGCCTCCGAGGCCCGCGAGGCCGCGCTGAACGGCAAGCCGTACCTGATTGATGTCTCGCACTTCGCCTCGGAGTGGCTCTGGCTGCCCTCCGCCGCCGACGCGCTGAAGAACGTGCTGCATGATTTGGGGCACGACGTGGAGATCGGGGTCTCGGCGATCAACACCGACCCCTGGGATTTCATCCTGACCCCGTAACCGACTTTCCCGGCCCACCGGCCTCGATGCGGTGCGCGCTCCCCGCCCGGACCACCCGGGCGCAGGGGAGAGCGCACCGCATCTTTTACGTCCGCGCCGTTCCCTGCCGATTGGACGGCCTTCGCCGGTTATCCACAGATTTGCCGCAGGTGGTGGCGGGCGCAGAGGCGGGGGGCACGATGGATCCCATGGACTCACCGGCCGGCATCATCGACACGGCCCTCGCCGCACTCGGCGGGGCCCTGGGGGCGGGCACCGGAAAAGATTCCGGGCCCGGCACCCCCGTCGATCCGCTGCGGCTGCTCACCATCGTGGACCTGGCCGCCCGCCGCGTGCTGGAGGAGGCGGCCGCCTCCACGGCCGGATCCCCGGTCCGGGCCGCGGCACTGGCGCGTGTGGCCGAGGGCCTGTTCCGCACCGGGTCCTACGGGCAGATGTTGGCCGCAGGCGCCTGCGAGGCCGCCGAGGTCCACACCCTCACCGAGGCACCCCTGGCCCAAACCAACGCGGCGCTCGAAGACCCGGTCGGCTTCGCCAGCGGTGCCGTTGGGTTGCCGGCGGATGCAGTGACCGGACCCGACCGCAAGCCCCTGCACCGCGACACCGCGGAGTTCCTCAAGAACCAGCTGCACCTGAGCTATTTCCAGGCCGCCCACCGCGTCCGCACCCACGCCCGCCTCATGGAGCACCCCGGCCCGGACGGCACCACGCGCCCGCCGGCCTTCCCGAACCTGGGCCGGCAGCTGGTCGGCGGCTCCTCGGATCCGAAATCCCTGGCCAACGCCGCGGCGAAGCTGGCCGCCCTGGAACCGGTCTTGGAGGCGCAACCGGACCCGGACGCGGCACGGGCCGCCCTGGAGGCACAGGTTGCCCGCGCCCTGCACACCGCCGATGAGGCAGCCGTCGGCAAGTTCCTCAAGCAGGCGGCCGTCGATCTTGGACACACCAGCATTCAACGGCAGGAGGCCGCAATGGCCCGGTTCGAGGGGTTGCGCTACCGTGGCCTCCGGCCCGCCGGGCACCTTTGGGAGCTGACCACCGACGCCGAGGGGCACGAGTTCCTTTGCACCTTGGCCGACGACCTGAACAATCCGCGCACCGACTCCGGCACCCAAACCGCCCCGGAACCCGCTTCCGCACCGACGCTGCGTGGGGATTCGGGACTCCAGGGCACTGTCGGCGCCGCCGAGGCCATCGAACGCGTCGATGACGCCCTGCCGATTCCCGACTGGGCCGCCAACCCGGACACTCCCGCCGGGCAGCGCCCGCGTGCGGGATTCAACGACGTGGGCAAGCCACTGCCCTGCGCCAACCCCTACGGGCTTCCCGACAACGACCTGTACCCCGGCGAGACCCGCGACGAGGCCAACGCCAGGCGCCGCGCCCGACGCCTCTCCACCGCCCTGTTCGAGGCACTTCGCGCCTGGATGGACCCCGCCGCCGCGGATCCCGGGATGCCCTTGAACTCCCGCATCGAATTGTTGGTCATGATCGATTACGCCGCGCTCACCGGGGCCTTGGAAGCCGCCGGGTTCACCAGCCACGGCCAGTACATCTCAGCCGCTTCGGCCCGCCGCATGGCCTGCAACGCCGGGATCACACCGGTGGTCGTGGGCGGGGAAAGCCAGCCCCTGGACCTGGGCCGGCGCAAGCGTTTCTTCACCAAGGGCCAGAAGCGCGCCATCGCCGCCCGCGATCGCGGCTGCGCCAACCCCGGCTGTTCCATGCCCGTGCACCGCACCGAGGTCCACCACATCAAGCCCTTCTCCGAAGGGGGAGAGACCAACGTGAGCTCCGGGCTGTTGCTCTGCATCCGGTGCCACACAGCCTTTCACGCGGGACACTTCAGCATCCGGGTCGTCGACGGAATCCCGCTCGTCGTGCTGCCCAAGTCACGCGACCCGCTTCAAAGACCCCGGCGGAACTGGGTCTTCCACCCCGAAGCCGCAGCCGCCTGAAACCGACTCCCGCCCAGGCAACGGCCTTGCCCCAACGCCTTGCCACCGGCTCTCCGCGCCCGCCTCGCGGCCCACGTCCGGGCAGGAACGTGCGCCTTCCGCAGATACCGGCGGGTCACAATCACCACGACGTACCCGGACTGACTAGGGTTGGGCCTAGGCGGTCACTGATCGCCACGGCTCACCAGGAACGGCAGCGCCACAGCGCGCACAGCGGAGGACACCATGGCAAAGGCAGCACCGGCGGAACAGCTTCGACTCTTGGACGTGGCGGCGCTCGACTCGCAGGCCACCAAGCTCACCCGACAGATCGCCGAGGCCACCGCCGACGCACAGCTGGCCGCAGCCCAAGCCGCCCTCGCCGAAGCCCGCGCAGCGCAGTCCGAGGTGCAGCTCGAGGTCGACGCCGCGGCCGCGGCACTGAAGGAATCCGAGCGGGCCGTCGAAAAGGTCGTGGCCCACATCGGGAAGGACCAGAAGCGCATCGATGCCGGGGCAGGCACGCACCAGGACTTGATGGCGCTGTCCCACGAGATCGACTCGCTCACCGCCCGCCGCAACGAGCTTGAAGACACCCAGCTTGAGCTCATGTCCGCTCTCGAGGACGTGCAGGAGCGGGCAGCGCAGGCCCAATCCCTCACCGCCACCCGCACCGGCGAACATGCGGAACACCTGGCCCGCCGCGATGCCGCCGTTGCCGCGCTGCAAGACCAGCTTGCCGAATCCCGGGCGGCCCGAGCCACGTTGGTGGCCACCTTCGACGAGGCACTCATCACCATCTACGAGCGGCTGCGCACCCGCAACGGTATCGGTGCGGCCCGCCTCTTCCACGGCACCTCCGAGGCCAGCGGCATCGCGTTGTCCGCGGGCGACCTGGGCGAGATCAAGGCGGCACCGGCCGACGAACTGGTCTTCTGCCCCGACACCGGCGCCATCCTGGTGCGCAGCGACGAATGGGGAGCGTAGGCACCCACGCGGCCCAGGACTCGGTGATTTCGCCTCGTTCCGGTCGGCTGCACCACACGGAGATCTGGGTCCGCGACCTTGCTGCGTCCCGGGCCACGCTCGGCTGGCTCTTCGAGGAAATTGGCTACACGCCGGGGGACTCCTGGAAGGACGGAACCAGCTATGTCGGGGCGCATGACTACATCGTGCTGGAATCGGGTCCCGACGTGCTCGAAGAACCCCATCGACGGAAGGCGCCGGGCGTCAACCACCTAGCCTTCGCCGCCGGATCGCGCCGCAGGGTCGACGAACTCACCGCGCAGGCGCTGTCCCGCGGCTTTGCGCTGCTCTTTGCCGAGACCCACCCGCATGCCGGTGGTCCGGCACACTACGCGTCCTACCTGGAGGACCCGGCCGGGTTTGAAATCGAGTTGGTTGCCGAGGCGCCGGTCAATGACGGACCCCGGGGCGCCGAACCTGCTGCCGCCGGCGGCAATCCGGCGAGCTAGTCGCCGACTGCCCTGAAGGCGTGGTCTTCGGGCAGGATGATGTTCAGCTGGTGCGCCTTGCGTGCGGTGCCGGGCGCCAGTTCCGCTTCCCAGCGTTCGCAGGCGGCGGCCAGCAATTCCTCCGGGGTGGTCACCTCGGTGCCGCGGGTGAGCAGGTGCGAGGCCAACTCCCCGCGGGTGTGCTTGGCAAAGTGGGACACGACCTTGCGCACCCCGCCGCGCAGCTGGAACACCGAGACGCTGACGGTGTTGGCCGCCGGCGGAACCCAGGCGGCGGCATAGGTGCTGGAGCGGCAATCAACCACCAGCGAATCGCCGGCCCGCTCCTGGAGCACCGGAGCCAACTTCGGCTTCCACCAGCTGGCCAGCTTCCCGATCTCGGGCAGCTTCACGGACATCGACAGCCGGTAGGCCGGAATCCGGTCGGCAAATCCAACGGCCCCCCAGAGCGCGGAAATCACCAGGATGCTGGAATCCGCACGTGCCCGGGCCGCGGCATCGAGCCGCTCATAGCCCAAGGCTTCGAACAGCACACCGGTGTATACCGTGTGGGCTGCGGCCGCCGGCTCGGTGTGCAACTCGATGTTGCGTGTCACCTCGGCGACCAACGACTTGCCCACGCCGAGCACCTCGAGCGCGTTTTCGGCACCCGACACCTCTGCCAGTGCCTTCAACAGCTCATGGCGGTGCGGGTTCAGTTCGGGGAACTGCAGCTCGTCGGGGTTGAACGGGGAGCCGTTCCCGGCAGGTTGTTTGCCCTCGGAGGGCGGAAGCAGAATCAGCACCGATCCAGCTTAGTCTTCACGTGGCCTTTCCCCTGACTCCGCTACGCCGCCAACCAGGAGATGGCGTTTCCCCGCCTGCCTGGTGTCAAGCTGCAGCCCAAAAGCGACTAGACTTGTTTGCTGGACGGGATGACCAGACGATCGCGTGCCACGCAAGTGGCCCGAGGAACGTCCGGGCTCCGCAGAACAGGGTGGTGGGTAACGCCCACTCGGGGTAACCCGCAGGCTAGTGCCACAGAGAATAGACCGCCCGCATTCGTGCGGGTAAGGGTGAAACGGTGGTGTAAGAGACCACCAGCATTCCAGGTGACTGGAGTGGCTTGGTAAACCCCACCCGGAGCAAGGTCAGACAGACTGCTGGGTTGTTCGCTCAATGCAGTCGGGTGGACCGCTTGAGGGTGTCGGCAACGGCACTCCTAGATAGATGATCGTCACCGTGATTCGGGTAACCGACCGCGGCACAAAACCCGGCGTACGTGTCATCCCGTCCATTCAACGCCGCCGCATCACTTGCAAGCAACGGGGGCAGCGGCTCTTGCGTGGTCCAGCATGCCGCCGGGATTCCCGAGGACGCCCGGCGCATCACGGGCTGAACGCCATGAAACCGCCACGAATCTTCGCCCGGCGGATGTGGAAGAGCCGTATCAAGGCCGCCCGGCACGCCCAATCATCGAGCAACTCATGCCGGCGCACCTTCCCGCACAGGCAGAAACGCGGACTTGCCTTCAGTCAGCCGGTGACGGGTTGAGCAGGGTCGATGCCTTGGCTACAATTTTGCCTGCAGATTTCGACGCGATTGAAAGGACTCCACCGTGCACCAGCTGGAATTGATCCGTGCCGCCGCCGAGGACGTGGCCTCCGCACGGATTCTCCTGAACGAACGAATCGAGGCCCTCGAGGCCATCATGGCTGCAGCCCTGGACCACGGGATCCCCGCCGCCCAGGCTTCGGATGCCGCCCAAGCCGCCCAGCTGGCCGCTTCGGAAGAACCACAGGTGACGCCCCGTAGGTTGCAAGTCGCATGAGCCGGAACCGGGCGGCAGCAGGGAGCCGAGCGGCCAGCAGGTGGGCCCGGCATTAGACTCAAGTCATGGAGTGGCTTTTCTGGCTGATCGCGATACCGGTGCTGTGCCTCGGATTGCTCTGGGCCGCCTCGAAGTTCACGTTCCCCACCGATGGTGGAGGAAGCGGCGCCGGTGGCGTCTTCGATGCCTTGAACAACTTTTACCAACCCTCCGGCTCGGCCGCCCAGCAGGCCCGGGAGGAGCAAAAGCGCCAGGTCCATGAGTCCGCCCAGGGGCAGGACCGCGACCCGCTGGCTGGCTTCCCGCACAGCCCTCCCAAGCACCCGCACGAAGCCGCGGACGGTTCCGAGGACACGCCCGGGGAACCATGGACCCCGCGCTAGATCCCGCGCGGGCGCACCGGAACACGGCTGGTCCCGCGCCAATCGAGATCACCTGCGATGATGGCCAGGTCCTGCACGGGCACGTGTTCGAAGCAACGGTGCCCCAGGTCGCTCCCGCCGGCGCCGTACCCCAGGGCGTCGTCGTCATTGCTGCGGCAACCGGCGTGCTCGCCCGCTACTACCGCCGCTACGCTGCTTTCCTTGCCGCGAACGGATTCATCGCGGTGACCTTCGACTACCGCGGCATTGGCGCCTCCGCGCCCGCCACCCTGCGCGGATTCCGGGCCCGCTGGCACGACTGGGGAGCCCGGGACATCGATGCCGCGCTGCGTTGGGCACGGACCGGCCACGAAGGCCTCCCGCTGTTCTTCGTCGGCCACAGCTTCGGTGGATTCGGCGTGGGCCTGGCACCTGAATCCCGGCACCTCACCCGCATCCTGACCGTCGGGGCACAGCACGCCCATTGGCGCGACTACGCCACGGGGCACCGCGCACGATTCCTCGCCCGATGGCACCTGTCCATGCCGCTGTCCACGCTGGTGCACGGGTTCTTCCCGGGCAAGCGGCGCGGCTGGCTCGAGGACCTGCCCCGGGGAGTCGCCCTGGACTGGGCGCGCAGCCGGAAGGACTTCACCGGAAACGCACCGGCCGGCCTACGCGAACGGATGCGCGAAGCCCAGCGGGCGTTGCGCACACCGATCCTCGCGGTGGCACCCACCGACGACCCCTATGCCACCGCCTCGGCCATGGCCCGCGCGCTTGCCGGGACCCCGCGGGCACCGGCCAGCACGCACCACCTGGAACCGCGGGACTACGGGCGCGAGGGCATCGGGCACTTCGGGCTCTTTCACGACAGCTACCGCGACACGTTCTGGCGCCAGACCGTCTCCTGGCTCGAGCACGGCATCGACCCGTGGGCGGCAAGCGGAAACCTGCCCGGCACCGGGGAGAGGTTCCCGCCCAGCAGCGGCGCGGGCCCGGCGCCACGACGGGTGTGAGAGACCTCACCGGCCCGTGCCGAAGATCGCCGCGCACGCATACTAGAATGGATGGTGGGCCATAGCGCTCCACGGGGGAATGATCCTGCTACCCCCTCAAACAACCGCTTCTGCAAAGGTGCTTTAGCGGTAACAACCGGCTAGAGGATCGCCAGCCGGCTGAATCGGAAGGATTTTCAGTGACCCAGCAGTCTGTCGAAGCCCTACAGGAATGGAGCGGGCGCGAAGAGCTCGCCGAGGCCATGATCCCGTTGATCGGGCGCCTGTACCGCAACAACAACGTGGTGACCTCCATTTATGGCCGCAAGCTGATC
This sequence comes from Arthrobacter sp. UCD-GKA, assembly GCF_001863355.1. Classification (NCBI taxonomy): domain Bacteria; kingdom Bacillati; phylum Actinomycetota; class Actinomycetes; order Micrococcales; family Micrococcaceae; genus Arthrobacter; species Arthrobacter sp. UCD-GKA. Next base: position 22,423 of record NZ_MOLR01000006.1, read on the forward strand.
AACCAGTCGGTCATCAACATCCTGAAGGCACACCGCGTGGTTCGCCGTGTCGAGGGCGAAGAGCTCTCCATCGAGCAGACCATGCCGCTGCTGCAGGCCATTGACGCCCTGAACGTCGGCGCCGTCGCGGTCGACCTGGGCCGCCTGAACAAGAAGTTCGTCGAATCCGGTTCCACTGACCTGAACGCCTTCCTCGTCGAGGAACTGGGCGAAAAGGTCGGCAAGGCCGGCGCCACCGATGCCGAGCCGACCGACGTGGTCCTCTACGGCTTTGGCCGCATCGGCCGGCTGCTGGCCCGCATCCTCATCGAACGCGGCGGATACGGCCTGCGCCTGCGCGCCATCGTCGTGCGCAAGGGCTCGGACGACGACCTGGTCAAGCGCGCCTCGCTGCTGCGCCGCGACTCGGTCCACGGCCCGTTTGACGGATCGATCACCGTGGACGAGGAAAACAACACCATCCTCGCCAACGGCACGCTGATCCAGGTCATCTACTCGAACGACCCGGCCACCGTCGACTACACCTCCTACGGCATCGACAACGCCATCGTCGTTGACAACACCGGCCGCTGGCGCGACGAGGCCGGCCTGTCCCAGCACCTGGCCGCCAAGGGCGTTTCCCGCGTGCTGCTCACCGCACCGGGCAAGGGCAACCTGAAGAACATCGTCCACGGCATCAACCACACCGATATCACCGCCGAGGACAAGATCGTCACCGCCGCGTCCTGCACCACCAACGCCATCACCCCGGTGCTCAAGGCGCTGAACGACCGCTACGGCGTCGTGCACGGACACGTCGAGACGGTTCACTCGTTCACCAACGACCAGAACCTGATCGACAACTTCCACAAGGGCGAGCGCCGTGGACGCTCGGCGGTGCTGAACATGGTCATCACCGAGACCGGTGCCGCCAAGGCCGTTGCCAAGGCCCTTCCGGAACTCGAGGGCAAGCTGACCGGCAACGCCATCCGCGTCCCCACCCCGGACGTTTCCATGGCGATCCTGAACCTGAACCTGGAAAACGGGACCACCAAGGAAGAGCTGAACAGCTACCTGCGCGAGACCTCGCTGGGTGCCGAACTGCACAAGCAGATCGACTACATCGATTCGCCCGAGGTGGTCTCCACCGACTTCGTCGGATCGCGCCGTGCGGGCATCGTTGATGGCCTGGCCACCATCGTCTCGGACAAGAACGCCGTCGTCTACGTCTGGTACGACAACGAATTCGGCTACTCCTGCCAGGTGGTGCGCGTCATCGAAACCATGGCCGGCACCCACCCGGTCGCCGTGCCCGCCATCGCCGCGGTCCAGGTCGCAGGCGTCTAGCAGCACGTCCGCAAGGCGGGCCGCACCCTTCTTCAGAATCGAAGGAGGGTGCGGCCCGCTTCGGCGTTAACGCCGAAACCCGGGCATCGGTGGCGTTGCCCGCCGGGATCCTGGGTGCGGGCACGGCGGCCGCCTGGAAGCGGTTGGGCGGGGCTGCCTCCCGGGCCCGAGGGGCGGGACAGCGAGTTTTCCCCACCCGGTTGCCCTTCGAACCCCACGCATAGCGGGCGGGATTCAGCCGACGGGCATCGGCCAGGGCGCAAGACCCTTGCCCACCTGCCATGAACCGCCATCCTCGATGCGTTCGAGCACCACCCGCTGCAGGGACGAGTCCCTCGGCAGCGTTGAGATCTCCGTGTCCGCGGGTACCCGGAAGGTGAAGTACAGCGCGTCGCCCGGCTCCTCGCGCAGCTCGACGTTCGTGAAGCGGGCGGCGAATCCGGCCATGTTCGAGTTCGGCAGTTCGTCGGCAAGATGCGGATCGAGCAGCCAGGAATCGCAGTAGGCATGGTCGATGCGCTGTGCGGGGAAGTGCTCCGCAAAGAAGGTGGCGGCAAGCCGCAGCGACGCATCGACGGAGCCGGGATCCAGCGCTCCGTCTTCGGGGATGTGGAGGCCCACCGCCCAGGGACCGTGTGCCGGGTCGCGGTGCAGGTGGAATTGCAGGCGTCCCAGCCGGAACAGCGAACCGGAAAGGTGCAGGGTGGTCCACCACGCGGTGTCGAGCCCGAAGCCCCCGTGCGTGCGGCGGTGCCAGTGCAGTTGCGCACCGATATCCGCCAGGGTCGCCTCGATCACCGCTGCGGGAATCCGCATCCCTTCCATGCGTGCGGCCGCCACCGGGGCGAAGCGCAGCAGCGCCTCGATCCAGGCCCGGGAATCGACGCCGGGCAGCGTCCGCAGCCCCTCGGCCGGGAACGAGCCCCAGCGTGCATCAAGGGCGGCCAGTGCGCTGAGCACCGGTTCCCCGGCTTCGGTGCGCAGCATGGCCGTGCAAGCGGCAACGTCGGGTTCCGGAACGGCGCACAATTCGAGGACCGCCGCAACGATTCGCGGGTGAAGCTGCTCAATCATGGTGACCTGCTTGCTGGCGGGGAGCGCCTGTGGGTGCATCGACGGGGGGCGTGTGCCGCGAGGTATGCCGGCGGCGGGATACGGCGCTCGGGCTAGTGGCCGAACGGGTCCTCATCGGTGCCGGGCATCCAGGTCAGCCCGGGAACCCCCCATTCGAGGGACTTCTTGGCCTTCTTCCAGCGCCTGGCCCATTTCTCGGGCAGCTTGTCGACGTAGAGGTAACCGTCGAGGTGGTCGTACTCGTGCTGCATGATGCGGGCAAACCAGCCGGTGGCGTCGAAGGCCACCGGGTTGCCGTCGCCGTCGAAGCCTTCGATGCGGGCGAACTCGGCGCGCTTGAGCGGGAAGTTCAGGGCCGGGGCCGACAGGCAGCCCTCGATGTCCTCTTCCGGGTCCGGGGCGGCACCGGAGATCTTCGAGAGCGTCAGCACCGGGTTCACGACCACGCCACGGGTGGGGGCATAGTCGTCGTGCGCGTACTCGTAGGTGAAGATGCGCAACCCCACGCCGATCTGCGGGGCGGCCAGCCCGACGCCGTTGGCCGCATCCATGGTGTCGTACATGTCGGTGATCAGGGCACGAAGTTCGTCGTTGAACTCGGTGACTTCCTTCGCGCGCGTGTGCAGCACGGGTTCGCCGTAGATGGTGACCGGACGAATGCTCAAGACTTCTCCTCAGTGCTTTTTCGTAAAACGGTGTGCGGATGGGGGAGCGGGAGGCCCCGGGCGCGACGCAGGTGCGTGGCCAACCACGACGATAGCCCTGCCCCGCGCTGAATCACAACGCCGGACGCCGGGTGGGCTGGTGCCTGACCCGCCCGCCGGAAAAACCGGAACCACGGCGGAATGGCAAAAGCCGCCCCGGATTGATCCGGAGCGGCTTCATTGGGGTGAGTAACGGGGATTGAACCCGCGACCTTCTGGACCACAACCAGACGCTCTGCCGACTGAGCTATACCCACCAAGTTCGCCCTGAGGCTAGTTGTCCCTGGCCCGGAATCTCTTCCGAACTGCTGGGCAACGAGAACTATCTTACACACATATCGAGGTGGAGTGCCAACTCGAAAAGGGCCTCAGGGCCTGTGTTGTGCGACACAGTGCCTAATCAGCTGGCCTTTGGGCAACGATTTGGGCCGCGGCGGCCTTTGCCGACGCGGAATCCGGGCCCGGGGCGGGGACCATGACGGTGGCCCGGTAGTACTTCAGTTCCTCGATGGAATCGCGGATGTCGCCCAGGGCGCGGTGGTTGCCGGTCTTGGCCGGGGCGGCGAAGAAGGCGCGGGGGTACCAGCGGCGGGCCAGCTCCTTGAGGGTGGAGACATCCAGGATCCGGTAGTGCAGGTGGTCGGTGACCTCGGGCATGTCCCGGGCGAGGAAGTTCTTGTCGGTGCCCACGGAGTTTCCGGCCAGCAAAGCCTTGTTGGGCTCCGGGGCGTGGGAGCGGATGTAGTCCATGACGATCTTCTGCGCGTCGGCCATCTCCAGGCCGGCATCCAGCTCGGTGATCAGCCCGCTGCTGGTGTGCATGTTGCGCACGAAGTCGCCCATCTGCTCCATGGCGGCCGCGGGGGGCTTGATCACCACGTCGACCCCGTCACCCAGGATGTTGAGCTCGGCGTCCGTCACCAGGACCGCAACTTCGATCAATGCGTCCGATTCCAGGCTAAGGCCCGTCATCTCGCAGTCGATCCACACAATTTTTTCAGCTGAAATAGGCACGGACCCCAATTTACCCGATGACACCCCGGCGGGGGCCCGGCTACTGCCCGGAGGAGCCGCGCGTTGCCGAGAGCAGCCATAGCATCACAAAGACCGCCAGTCCCGTTCCGGCCAGCGCCATCGAGGCCACCAGGCTCATGCCCAACTGAGGGGAGGCGATGCCCAGCAGCAGGGAGAGGAAGATGCCCCATCCCAGCAGCGAATGGTTGCGCACCGGATTCCGTACGCTCTTTGCACGCCTGCCCACGGTGTGGCCTCGTTTCCGCTTGTGATCGATGTACCTGCTCCAAGCCTATGCAGGCATCCCGGGCGCCGGCTTGTTAGCCACGCCAGCATCCGGGCCGCGGCGGGTGGCCGATGCGTCGGCAAGGGGGTCCGCCCGGGGCGCACAGGGAGAGAATGGTGGTGTGAGCTCGCGCGCACCCGGGCCTTGCCTCCCGGGCAAACCCTGCTTGCGGTGCTAGGATCGGACTTGATTTTTGCGCGGACCGCCGCGCCCTTGCGCGCCACGGAAGCGCGCAAATTTCCGGGTCGGCACCCCATGGGACACGCCGGCCGGAACCTACAGCCAAGATACGACGAACCAGGAGCGGGGCGCAGATGAACGACGTGCGATCCACCGCCGGCGCCAAGGTCCGTGCGGGCCGCGGGCCGCACCTGTCCCCGTTGATCCAGGGCACCATCGGATCGGTCATGATCCTGCTGGGCTCCTACGCCATCGGCTGGCTGGCCAGTGCCTCCCCGTTGAACCGCTACCCGCTGCTGATCGCGATCCGCACCGAGTACTCCGGGGTCATCACCGGCACCGTCGTGCTGACCCTGGGCTGCTGGATCCTGTTCCGTGCCTGGTTGCGGCTGGGCCAGCAACTGGCCGGCTGGCCCGAGGGGTCCCTGGCCGTGGTGAAGAAGGCGGTCTGGGCCTGGAGCGTCCCGATGCTGGCCGCGCTGCCGATCTTCTCCCGCGACGTCTTCGCCTACATCGGCCAGGGCCGGCTGGTGGCCGCCGGGCAGGATCCCTACGTCGATGGCATCTCCACGCTGAACAACTGGTTCCAACTGGGCGCGGACATCACCTGGGCTGAATCCGAGACCCCCTATGGCCCGCTCTACCTGAACGTGGAGTACTGGGTGAATCGGCTGGTGGGCACGAGCCCGGACGCCTCGGTGCTGCTCTTCCGCCTCGTCGCCTTCCTCGGGGTGATCCTGTGCATGGTTTACGTGCCCAAGATCGCCGCGCTGCACAACGTCTCCGGCGCCAAGGCCACCTGGATCTCGGTGGCCAACCCGCTGTTTTTGATCAGCTTCGTCGCCTCCGCGCACAACGACTCGCTGATGGTCGGCCTGGCACTGGCCGGGACCTACTACGCGGCCACGCGCCGCGGCGTGCTCGGGGTGGTGCTGATCGCCGCGTCCATCGGCGTCAAGCCCATCACCCTGGTGCTGCTGCCGTTCATCGGGCTGCTCTGGGCCGGGTCCGGGGCAAGCTGGGGACGCAAGATCCGCTACTGGGTGTACACCGCGTCGCTGGTGGGCATCATCATGGCGATCATCGGCTGGGCCAACGGGTACGGTTTCGGCTGGCTGACCGTGATGCTGGGCACCGGCACCGGCACCGTCGTCTTCGCCCCGGTGGGCGCGTTGAACTCCGTGCTCTCGGGCGCGCTGGGGACCATCGGGCTGCCCACCGACTGGCTGCTGCCGGTCCTCAAGCTTGTCGGCCGGCTCGCCTCGGTGGGACTCGTGCTGGTGCTGATCTTCAAGGGCAAGCACTCGCACCTCGTCCAGCGCATGGCCCTGGCATTCTCCGCGCTGGTGGTCCTCTCGCCGATCATCCAGCCCTGGTACATCCTGTGGCTGCTGCCCTTCTTCGCCATCACCGGCATCCGGGACGACTGGCAGCTGCTCTGGGTCTACTTCACCACCGCGTTCTTCATCGCCTTCGGCGCCGCGGACCAGATCTTCATCTGGCAGTTCCTCTCCGACCTCGACCCTTGGGTCAAGCACCTGTCCACGGGGATCTCCTGGGTGGCGATGGCCTACCTGGCGTTCCTGGACCCGCGCACCAAGCAACTTTTTGCCGCGACGCTGCCGGCCCGGCTGCGCCGCGGAACCGGACCGGTGCGCCGCGATCCCGGGGTGCCTACGCCGTGAGCCCCGCCCCGCGCCCGGCTTCGCCGCCGGCACCCGGCCGCCGCTTCGTTCGCGCCACCCGCGCCCTGGAGACGCTGCGCCAGCGCAGCTCCCGGGTCCCGGGGTTGCGCCACCTCACCGGCGGCGGGGAGAACACCCCGGACATCGCCATCGCCCAGGGGCTGCTCGCCTCGATCATGGTGATGGTCGGGTCCTGGGGCGTGGGCTGGATCCCCAGCTCGCAGGAATCCCTGCTGGCCCGGGCGAAGGTGCTGCTGCCGCTGCGCGTGGAAATGCTCGGGGTGATCGTCTGCACGCTGCTGCTGGCCCTGGGCTCGATGCTGCTCTTCCGCGCCTGGCTGCGGCTGCGCCAGCGCGCCCAGGCCGATGAGGCCAACCCGGTGGCGGTGGTCGCCAAGTCCATCTGGGTCTGGTCGATCCCGTTGCTGTTCTCCTTCCCGATCCTGTCCAAGGACGTTTACTCCTACCTGGGCCAGGGCCGGCTGATGCATGCCGGACTCTCGCCCTACACCGAGTGGGTCTCCCAGCTGCCGGGCTGGTTCGCGCAGGGCTCGGACTCGCTGTGGGCCGAATCCACCTCGCCCTACGGGCCGCTGTTCTTGATGTACGCCCGGTTCGTGTACTTCGTCTCCGGCGGGGTGCCCGAGTACGGGGTGGCGCTGATGCGCCTGGTGGCCGTGGGCGGGGTGGCGCTGTGCGCCTGGGCCGTGGTGGCGCTGGCCCGCGCCGCGGGCCGGGATGCGGCCTGGCCGCTGTGGATCTCGGTGGCCAACCCGCTGTTCCTGCTGAACATGGTCGGCGGGGTGCACAACGACGGGCTGATGGTCGGCGGGGTGCTGCTCGGCTTCGTGCTGGTGGCACGCAAGCGCCGCCTGGCCGGGATCCTCGCCGCCAGCGCCGCGATCGCGATCAAGCCCATCGTGGTGCTGGTGCTGCCCTTCCTCGGCCTGGCGATGGTGGCGGCCAACGCCGGCCTGGGCGCGAAGATCCGCGCCTGGGCCTACACCGGTGCCGTGGCCGGTGCCGTGATGGCGCTGCTGGGCTGGGCTTCGGGCCTGTGGTTCGGCTGGATCCCCGCGATGGCCGGTGCCGGGTCCGCGGCCTTCCCGTACGCGCCGGTCGGGCTGCTGGGCATGCTCGCGGGCTGGATCGGCTCGCTGGCCGGCGGGGACCTGTGGTTCATCGCCGGGATCGTGTTCACGGTCTTCCGGATGGCCTCCCTGGCCATCGTCTTCTGGCTGGCCATCCGCCGCCCGGCCGGACCCCCGCTGCTCTACGCCGGCTATGCCCTGGGCGCCGCGGTGGTGCTGGCGCCCATCATCCAGCCCTGGTACCTGTTGTGGCTGATCCCCTTCTTCGCGCTGTCCCGCCGCTACCCGGTGAACTGGGAACGCGCCCTGTACATCCTGTGCCTGCTGGTGCTGCTCTCCGGGGTGGTGGACCAGTTGTCCATCGGCCAGTGGTTCTCGCTGCTGGCGGTGCGCCTCTTTGCAGCAGCCACCACCCTGGCCTACATGGCCTACCTGGTGTTCATCGACCCCAAGACGGCGGCCATCTTCGGTGCCGACAGGCGCCGGCCGCTGCGCCAGGGCAGCAACTAGCACCGCCGCCCACACACCGACTTTCCACCCCAACACCCAGAAACGAGGCAACCGGATCGTGATGCAACCGGTCAAGAACCTGTTCACCGCCCGCGAGGCAACCCGTCCGGTCATCATCGGGCTGCTGGTCCTCACCGTGATTGGCGCTTCGCTGGCGGTGCTCACCAAACAATGGTGCCGCATCAACGGCTGGCCCGACGCCGAACAGCACCTGCACATGTGCTATTCGGACTTCACCCAGCTCTTCGGCACCCGCGGCATGGCCGACAAGCTCTTCCCCTACTTCACCGGGCTGCCAGCCGAGCAGGCCCTGGAATACCCGGTGCTGCTGGCGATCATGGCCGGGCTCACCGCCATGGTGATCCCCGGCATCGGGTTCAGCGCCGAACGCCAGCTGGCCTACTTCGACGTGAACTCCGCGGTGTCCTTCATCTGCTGGGCCGTGGTCGTCGTCGCGGTGGCCTACGCAGCGCGGCACCGCAGCCGGGATGCGATCATGGTGGCGCTGGCCCCGGGCATCATCCTGACCAGCCAGCTGAACTGGGACCTGCTGGCGGTGATGCTGGCAATGACCGGCCTGCTGGCGTTCTCCCGCAGGCACATCGTGCTGGCCGGGGTGCTGCTGGGCCTGGGCGCCGCCGCCAAGCTCTACCCGTTCTTCCTCTTCGGGGCGATCCTGGTGTTGTGCCTGCGCACCGGGCGGATGCGGCACTTCTGGGTCTCGCTGGCCTCCGGCGTCGTGGCCTGGCTGGCGGTCAATGTGCCGTTCATGCTCACGGCGTTCGACGAATGGAGCCGGTTCTACACCTTCTCCGGGGACCGCCCGGCGGGGAACTCCTCGATGTGGCTGGCCTTCGTCTGGACCGGGATGGACGGCTCGACCATGTCCTACCTGTCCAACGGGCTCTTCGGGATCGCCTGCCTGGGCATCGCCTGGCTGGGCCTGAGCGCCGTGCGCCGCCCGCGCATGGCGCAGCTGGCGTTCCTGATCGTTGCCGCGTTCCTGCTCTTCGGCAAGGTCTACTCGCCGCAGTTCGTGATGTGGCTGATCCCGCTCTACGTGCTGGCCCGCCCCAAGTGGCGCGAATTCCTTCTGTGGCAGGGCATCGAGGTGTTCCACTGGGTGTTCGTCTGGCTCTGGAGCGCCAAGTGGGTCTCCGGGCTGAAGTACTTCGGGGATTCCTGGGCGATCGAGATCCTCTACGGGATCGGCATCGTCGCGCACATGGGGATGCTGGTGTACCTGTGCGTGAAGATCATCGGGGACATCCGCAACCCGGAGCGCGACGTGGTCAGGTCCGAGGGGGTCGACGACCCGCTGGCCGGGCCGCTGGAAAACCTCGGGGACAAGTTCGTGCTGGGGCGCAAGGCCGGATCCGAACTCTGATTCCGGATGCCCTGGCCTGAGGATCCCTGGCCGGCACCCTCACCGGGGGCCCGCGGGCCTCGGCACGGATCGGCGCGTGGCACTGGCAGGATGGTACCCATGAAGAAAACGGGTCCCATCCTGCCTTTGCGTTTCCGTACCCGGCCGCTGGCAACCGGCGTGGGGGCAACCCTGTGGCTGGCCGGAATGGTGTCCGTGTACCTGGTGATGCCACGGGCGGGCATCCTGTCCAGCGGGCGCAGCCTGTGGGACGCCTATGCGGCGTTTCAGCCAGGTTCACATCTGGGGAACCTCGTGGCGGGAAGCCTCTTCACCCTCGCCAGCGCCCTGGTGCTCTTCGCCATCCATCGTTCACGGCTCGGTGCAGTCTCCGGTGCCCTTGTTGCATGTGGCCTCATTGGCCTGGGGATCTACTATCCGGCCGCGGTGATGGGCTTCGGGATGGCGCACGTGGTGGCATCCGAGGGCGAAGCCCCGGCCCAGGGTGGTCTGGCGATGAACCTGGTTCTCGGCGGCGGCATCGCGCTGCTGATCCTGCTCTGCCGTCTGCTGGCCGGGGGCCGTTCTCGCCTGGCGGAGCGGCCGCGCACGACGCGGTGAGTGGCGATTCCCGGCGCGTCCGGGAGGCTCGGTGCCGGTCACTGGGTGGAGCAGCAGGTCCGGGAAGCGACGCCTTGGGCAGGTGCTGGATTGCGTCCCTGGCGTCCTCAGCGCTTGAGGTAGTCCGAGCAGACCGGGTTCACCGGGATGTCGCGGTGCAGCACCAGCAGCCCGTCGTCGATCGGTGCCACCTGCGTGAAGCCCAGGGCGTGTGCCCGGTCCAGGGCCTGGGGAGGGTTCAGCGGGTCCCAGCCGCCGAGTTCCTGCTCGTTGAAGTCGATGATCATCCAGCTGGACAGGTCGGTGCCGATGTCCCCGTGCAGGCCCACATAGGTGCGGGTGGTCAGGTGCGGCACCAACGTGTCGGCGGCCTCGACGCACACCCCGTCGGGGATCATCGCCACGGCGCGTTCCTTGGCGGCGACCAGCGTGCCCGGCGCCCAGTTGGCCCCGGTGAGCGTGCGCCCGAGCGGAAACACCGAATGGAAGAACAGCGTGCCGACCAGCCCGAAGGCCAGCAGCCAGGCCGGGCCGATGATGCGGACTTTTTTCCAGCCGAAGCGGTCCATGAGCTTGCCGAGCACGTGCACGGCGGAGAGGATCAGGATCGGGGCCATGATCGCGTCGTACTGGTAGACCGGGGCCCAGGTGTTCAGCCGGTCGTTGAACAGCCGGCTGAGCAGCAACGGGGCACCCAGGATCACGTAGGGGGAGGCCAGCGGCAGCAGCGCCAGCGGCACGAAGCTCAGCAGCCACAACGCCACCTTGAGCTGGTGGTTGAACAGGATCGCGATCGACTGGAACGGGTGGGTGAGCAGGAAGACGATGGCAGCCCCGGCGCCGGCACCCAGCGCGGTGTACTGCCAGTAGGTGAATTCGCCGGCGGGGGAGAAGAGCGGAATCAGGTAGCTGGTCACCACGACATAGCCGCCCAGGCCCAGGGCCGCGGTCAGCGCGGCCTTGGCCCACTGCCGGTGGAAGAGCAGCACGATGCCTACCGCGACCATGGTGATGCCCATGTCTTCGCGCACGAGCAGCAGCGAGGCCGAGAGCCCGACGACCAGCCAATAACGGCCTCGGTCGAAGGCCCAGATGATCCACCCCATGATCGGCACGCCGAAGGCGACCTCGTGGAATTCCCAGTTCACGATCGCCTGGAACGGCCACCACAGCAGCATCGCCGAGGCGGTCAGCAGCGCCCCGAGGTGCCCGAACCGTGTGCGGGTGAACAGGTAGACCGGGATCGCGGTGGAGACCAGCAGCAGTGCCAGCACGATGGAAAGCATCCGCGGGTCGTTCCAGATCCAGTAGAACGGGGCCAGCAGCACCAGGATCGGGTGGAAGTGGTCGCCGAGCAGGTTGAAGTCCACGCCCTTGATCGGCACGATCGGTGCCTTGAACATGGCGTACTGCCGCGCCGCCTGGTCGAAGATCCCCAGGTCGTAGCCGCGGGACTCGAAGTTGGCAAAGCGCAGGAAGGAGTGCGCAACGTACAACACCCCCGCCAGGGCCATTGCCAGTCCCAGTTGGAGTTTCTGGGCACGGCTCACGGAAGCGGGGGTGTTGTGGGGCATGGACTCGAGTTTATCCGCAAGTCGCTGCGCGGGCGATTCGATGGTGTTACTTGGCGGGGGCCAGACCGGTGCGGGCCATCGCGTCGGCGTAGGCCGCGTAGATTTCCTCGAGGTGTGCCTGCTGGCGTTCCGGGGAACCGGCGAAGGCGCGGCCGTCGAGGGACTTGACCTTGTAGGTCTTGAAGCCGCGGCGCCACAGCAGCGGGTTCTGGGTCTTGACCAGCTGTTCGGAGAGGCGGTGTGCCTCGGTGCCGTGGGCGATCAGGACCGATGCGCGCGGCACGACCTTGAGCAGGCGCAGCAGCGGCTTGAGGCCGGAGGTGATCTGCGGCGGGGTGAACTTGCCGTTGGCCTCGCCCGGGGTGTGCCACGGGTGCACGTTCCACGGCAGGATGTACTCCGGACGCAGCCCCAGCTGCCACTGCATGCCCAGCATGCGGGTGGAGGCTTCCTGCGACCCGGCGTCGATGAAACCGGTCTCGTTGGCGACGCCGATGTTGGAGAACAGCGAGATGATGCGTGCTTCCTCGATGTTGTGCATCGGATCAACGAAGGACACGGAGGTCTCAGGTCGAAGGGCCCGGGTCTCGTCCAGAAGACGGTTGACGGGTTCGATCTGGTCCTCGTAGCGGCGTTCCATGAGGGAATTTTCGACGTGGTCCGGGGCAATTGCTGTCATGAAGGTGAGCTTCTCCTGCTGTGGTACGTAAGGCACGGCCGATCGCATCAAGCGCGCGCCGCCGAGGGCGGTGCACGTCGATTACCGTGTCAATGCTGCTAGAGCTGGGGTGGGGAGTGGGATCGAGGTGGTTCCGGTGGCTGGCGTGCCCCATGGTGAACGCAAGGTTGATCCACGCTTAACAATAGCCGCTCCGGGCCGCTTTGGGCAGGCTTGGCCGTGGGCGGCCGGTGGTGATCATTGGCACAAGCTCCGGGGCCTCGCCGCACAATTGATGGCCTAATCCGCGCACGGGATGGCGGCCCGCTCCCGCCGCCTCCCGGTGGCGGGAGCTCCACGCAGGGTGCGCCCCGCGTGGAAAGCGTTCTTCGGCGATTCGGGCAGGGGAGCGGTTCCTCGATGGCGGACCGGCATTTGACGGCGGTTGCCGCGGACGCCGAAAGGATCGTTGGTCCGGAACGGGTGAAGCCAGCGCATAGAATTGGGTCTGGTCCGCCATGGGGGAACCATGCCCTGGGCAGGTTCGGCCGACCACTGTTAGCGCAACACCAGACCCACAAATGATTGAGGCATCGAAGCCAGATGAATGAAAAGATCCCGAACGAACCGCACAAGGCCGTCTTGCGCACCGCGGTGGCCGCCACCGTCCTGATCGCCGTGGGCGCGTTCGTGCTGTCCTTCGCGGCCTTGACCGACCTGGCGCAGCGTTCGGGCATCGACGCGAACCTGGCATGGATCTGGCCGATCATCATTGACGGCATGATCGTGGCCTCCACCGTGGCCATCGTCGCGCTCAACGGCCACAACCGCCGCGCAATGATCTACCCCTGGACGCTGCTGTTCTTCGGTGCCATCGTCTCCACCGCAGCCAACTCGACCCACGCGATCCTCACGGTCGACTCCATCTCCAACGGCGTGCCCCCGCTGGTCTCGGCGCTCGTGGCCGCGATGCCTCCGGTGGTCCTGCTGGCCATCACCCACCTGACGGTGCACATGTACCAGAAGAAGGCCGAAGCCGCCGAGCTGCGCGCGGCTGCGGACTACGACGAGGAAGCCGTCGAATCCGAGAAATACGGGCTGGCCTACGACGACGGTTTCCAGGCGGCCATGAACGATGCGCAGGCCGCCGAGGCCGAGCGCCTCGCCGCTGCCAAGGACCAGCTGGCCGAGGCGACCGCACGGGCACGCGCCGAGGGCCTAGCCGAAGCCAAGAAGGCTCCAGTCGCCGCGATGGCCGGTGCAAGCACCGCGCCGAACGCCGCAGCCAAGGCCGGCGCTGCGAAGAACCAGGCGGCTTCCTCCAACGGAGCCAAGCCGGGAGCTTCGGGCAAGGTGCAGGCCATGGCCGGCACCGGCGCCTCCCCGCTCTACGACGAGGTTGCGCAGTCGCTGGATTCCAAGAACTGATCCATCAGGGAACCTTGCCGCAACGGCGAGGTGGGTGGCCGAGGCAGGCCGGCCAGGCCCGCGTTCCGGTGTTGCCGGGGGGGATTGCCCCCGGCACCGGGCCGCGGGCTTTTCCGTGCCGGGACGCGTCGTCATGTCGGGACGGGAATTGCGTCCTGCGCCGTGCCTTCGCGGTGCCGGGCCGGTGCCGGTTGATAGGCTGATCGAAGAGCACCCCCAACCAGCCGTTTGTATGTAGGAGGCACGTGTGGGCACCCCCTGGGAAACCCTGGACGAATCATTGCGTGAAGAAGTCAGCGCCAGTGTGGAGCGCTATGCCGCAGCCCGCCCGATGCTCGAACGCGTTGCAGAGTCCATGCGGACCCGGATCGAGTCGCTCTTCGACGAGACGGAGAACACCCCGCTGTTCGTCGTCAGCCGCGTCAAGACCGTGGCGTCGTTCCGTGACAAGGCCTCCCGCATGCTGGTGGGGGAGGAGGGCGAGGAGCCGGCCCTGGAGTTCCCCAACCCGGTGCGCGAGATCCACGACCTGGTGGGTGTGCGCGTGATCGTGAAGCTGCCGCACGAGATCCGCGAGGCGGCCAACCTGATCAAGCGACGCCGCTCCGACTTCGACTGCCGCTCGGACCGGGAGAAGGACATCGGCTCGGTGGAGTCGGGCACCTACGGATATTCCTCGCGCCACCTGATCCTCAAGACCCGTGGCGAGGAAGTGGTCCGCGACTTCCAGGCGAAGCTCGGCGGGGACATCCGCATCACCGGGAACTTCGTCTTCGAGGTGCAGATCCGCACTATCCTGTCCCACGCCTGGAGCGAGATCGAGCACGACATCCGCTTCAAGAACGCCGAGCCGCGCGCCTGGAGCCCGCATATCGACAGGCAGTTCACCGCCACCGCCGCGATGCTCGAGGCAGTGGAAGACCAGTTCTCCGAGCTGCACGAACGCTTCCAGACCGTCACCGGGTTCTGGGACGCCGAGGGCGAGGGCGCCGTTCCGCTGACTGCCGAGCGCATCCAGTTCATTTGGCAGACGCTGCTGCCGCACGTGGACCGCAAGTCCGACGACGACTGGGGCTGGGCCGCGGAACTGCTGGCCGCCCACGACCTCTCCGGCACCCGGGAATTCGCCGCGCTGCTCCAGCCCAATGTCATCACCTCGGTGCGTGCGGCCCTGGACCACCGCTACTCGCCGGGCCCGGACCGATTGCTCGACGATGTGCTGCTGTGGCACTTCGGCACCCACCACATCCAGGCCACCAGCGGCGGGGACGCGCACCGCGCCGATTCGTTGCGCCGCCGCCTGGTGCAGATGGATGCGTACCGGGCCAAGCAGGCTGCGGACAAGCCCGTCCCGGCGCCCGCGGCCGGGTCCTCGGCATCCCCGGCCAAGCCGAACGACGTGCAGGTGGAAAAGGCAGAAGCGAAGGCTGATGCCAAGGCCGACGCAAAGCCGGACGCCAAGGGCGCTGCCAAGTCCGCCGGAGCGAAGGCCGAGCCGCAGCCAACCAAGGGCGGCAGCGCCAGGTCCTGAAGTGCCCCGGCGGCGTGAGATTCGACGCATCTTCGGGCCAAAGTGCGGTTGACCCGCGTAGACTGGGTAGGTTGCCCAACAGGGCCCCAAAACTTTACCGAAAGGGTCACCGTGATTTCCGTTGCCGATTTGGAGCTGCGCGCCGGCGCACGCCTTCTCATGGAGGGCGTCTCGTTCCGCATCGACAAGGGCGACAAGATCGGCCTCGTCGGGCGCAATGGTGCCGGAAAGACCACCATGACCCGCGTGCTTGCCGGGGAAACGGCGCCCGCAGGCGGCTCGGTCACCTCCACCGGAACCATCGGCTACCTGCCGCAGGATCCGCGCACCCCCAACATGGAGCAGCTGGCCCGCGACCGCATCCTTTCGGCCCGCGGCCTGGACGTCATCGTCGGCAAGCTCAAGAAGTGCCAGGACGACATGGCCTCCGAGGACGCCGCGGTGGCAGCGAAGGCCATGCGCCAGTACGACCGCATCGAGGCCGAGTTCATTGCCGGCGGCGGATACGCGGCCGAGTCCGAGGCCGCGGCGATCTCCAACAACCTGGCCCTGCCCGAGCGCCTGCTCAACCAGGCACTGTCCACCCTCTCCGGCGGCCAGCGCCGCCGCGTGGAACTGGCCCGCATCCTGTACGCGGATGCCGAGACGCTGCTGCTCGATGAGCCCACCAACCACCTTGACGCGGACTCGATCACCTGGCTGCGCGGCTTCCTGGCCAACCACCAGGGCGGCCTGCTGGTCATCTCGCACGACACCTCGCTGCTCGAGGCAACCGTCAACAAGGTCATCCACCTGGACGCCAACCGCGCCAGCATGGACGTGTACAACCTGGGCTGGAAGCGCTACCTGCAGCAGCGCGAGACCGACGAGCGGGCCCGCAAGCGCGAGCGCGCCAACACCGAGAAGAAGGCCACCACCTTGCTGGCGCAGGCCAACAAGATGAAGGCCCGTGCCTCGGGTGCCTCTGCTGCGCAGTCCATGCTCAAGCGCGTGGACCGGTTGATGGGCGGGCTGGACGAGGTCCGCGTCGCCGACCGCGTCGCAAACCTGCGCTTCCCGGATCCGGCCCCATGCGGCAAGACCCCGCTGATGGCCGAGGGCCTGTCGAAGTCCTACGGTTCGCTGGAGATCTTCACCGATGTCTCCCTGGCCATCGACCGCGGCTCCAAGGTCGTCATCCTGGGCCTGAACGGCGCGGGCAAGACCACGCTGCTGCGCATGCTCGCCGGGGTGTCCAGCCCCGACACCGGCGACCTGGTTCCGGGCCACGGCCTGAAGATCGGGTACTTCGCCCAGGAGCACGACACCCTGGACGTGGACCGTTCGGTGCTGGAAAACATGCGCTCGGCGGCCCCGAGCCACATGGGCGACGCGGAGGTGCGCGGCATCCTGGGTTCCTTCATGTTCTCCGGCGACGACGTCTCCAAGCCGGCCGGGGTGCTCTCCGGCGGCGAGAAGACCCGCCTGGCCCTGGCCACGATCGTAGCCTCCAGCGCCAACGTGCTGCTGCTCGATGAGCCCACCAACAACCTGGACCCGGCCTCGCGCGCCGAGATCCTCGGCGCGCTGTCCAACTTCACGGGCGCCGTGGTCATGGTGTCCCACGACGAGGGCGCGGTTGCCGCGTTGAACCCGGACCGCGTGGTGCTGCTGCCCGACGGCGACGAGGATTTGTGGAACGACTCCTACCTGGAGCTTGTCACCCTGGCCTAACCCGGATTCGGCCCGCCTTCCCCCTTGTGCCAGTGGCACTCCGGGGCGAGGGCGGGCTTTTCCGTGTCCCGGGCCGGCCCCTCGCCGGCATCTTGCGCGCGGCACGGACCCGCGGTAGCTTCGGCATACCGGCCCCCGTGCGTTCAGGGGGAACGAAAACCAACCCCGGCGACGGAAAGGAAGCAACCGATGGGCGCCAGTCAGTGGAACATCGGCCCCGCGGCGGATGCGGCGGAGCTGGTCGCGGCCTCGGGGCTGTTCGACAACCCGGTCTCCGAGCACGGCGCGCGGGCCTTCCTGGGGATGCCCGGACACCACCTGCTGCTGGCGCGCAGCGGGGACGGTACCGCTGTCGGCTTCGTCTCGGGAGTGGAGATGCGGCACCCGGACAAGGATGCGGAGATGTTCGTCTACGAACTGGGCGTGGACGGTTCGTTCAGGCAGCGGGGAATCGCCACGGCATTGTTGCGCGCCCTGGCCGCTCTCGGCCTGGAGCTGGGCTGCACGGGAATGTGGACCGGCACCGAACGCGCGAACGCCGCGGCCCTGGCGACCTATCGTTCGCTGGGTGCGGTCGTGGACGCCGAATCGGTGTTCGTCGAATGGGACTCGCTGGGCGCATCCTTCGCGACCTTGAAGGCGCCGGATAAGCCCTGAACGGGTGGAACCATCCGCCGGGACGAGGCTACTTGGTCCCGGAGATGCCTGCGTCGCGTTCGGCAGCCTGGCGTTCGAGTTCGTCGAGGTACGCGTCCTCGGTGGCCTCGTCGGTAGGGCTGCCGTCGCGGCGGACCAGTTTCTTGGGCTTCTTGCGCATGTGGTGCGCCTGGTGCAGCACCGGTTCCTCGCCGCGCAGGGCCGCCGCGGCAACCTCCTCGCGGTCCTCGCGGTTGATCCGCGCCTGCTGCTTGGCGGCATAGCCAAAGCCCACAAAGACCAGCACGCCGAAGGCGAACCACTGGAACATGTAGGACAGGTGCGGGCCCTCGTCTTCCTCGGGACGCTGCAGCTGGATCGGAGCCTCGGCCGCGGCCGGATCCTCCAGGTACATCAGCCCGTAGCTTCCGGTGGCCACCGGGTAGCCGAGCTGCTGCTCGTAGGTGGGCAGGTCGATGGAGGCCAGCTGGCCCTCGGGAGCACCGCGGTCGAGCTTCGGCTCGCCGCCCTTGAGCCGGACGTCTACCTCGACGGTGCCGGCCGGGGGAGCCGGGATCGAATCCGGGCGCCCGGCGTTGTTGTTGCCGATGGGGAGGAACCCCCGGTCCACGATCACCACGGTCCCCTCGAGGGTGCGGAAGGGGACCAGGACCTCGTAGCCGGGGCGGGATCCGGAGATCCGGTTGCGCACCACGACCTGGTCCTCGGCCAGGTAGCTGCCGCGCAGCGAAACCGGGGTCCACTTGCCATCGGCCGGCAATTGCTCGAAGAGCTGCTTTGCCTCGGCGAAGGGGACCGGTTCGGCGTCGTAGTTGCGTTTCACATGGGAAATCTCGGTCAGGGCGCCCTCCCGGCGGTCCATCTGCCATTTGCCCAGGAAGGTAAAGGTGGTGGCGAAGAGGCACACCAGGAGCAACCAGCCGATCCAGCGGGTGCTGGCCAGGAATCGATACACGCTGCTTTGTTCTCCTTAGGTGGTGGTGCCGGGGGCAGGGTCAACGAGCGGCAGGCGCTCCTTGAAGAGCAGCCGCTCGGAGAGGTAGTTTTCGAGCCAGTCGGCATGCTCGCCGCAGGCCAGCCAGGTTTTCCGGCGTTCCGGGGTGTGGATCTTGGGGTTGTTCCACAGCAGTTGCACGGTGGCGTCGGCCCGGCATCCCTTGCGGGAGCAGCGCGGGGGACCGGTGGGACCCTGCGGTGCCCCGCCGCCCAGGGAATCGAAGATGCTCACTGGGAACCGCCGCGGTGGTGGTGCCCGGCCAACGGCTGTTCGGGCTGTTCCGGCTCTTCCAGGAAGGTCCCGTCGATGGTCGTCGGTGCGTCGGCCGGGAAGGGGCCCGCGGCATCCGATTCGTAGGTGGCGGATGCGGCCGGCGCCGGGTGCACGGCTTCCGGGTTGGTGGCGGGCTCGGTGATGATTTCGCCGTCCTCGTCGACCTCGAAGGTCTCCCCGTCGCGGGGCGCGGCATCGGCGGCCGGTGATTCCTCTTCGGGGACGGTGGTTCCGGAGGTGAGTAGGCGGGGATCATCGCCCTCGAAGAACTCCGCCGGGGGCTGGCGCTTGGTCAGGTCGGCACCGCCGTTGGCGATCACCACCGCGATGTAGGGCAGCACGATGGCCCCGGCGAGGAACACCCACTGCAGCCATCCGTGCACGAAGAAGGCCGCAATGAAGCAGGCCAGGCGCACGGACATCGAGATGGTGTACTTCAGCACGCGGGAATGCTGCTCCGCGGCATGGGACTCTTGGGCCTCGGTGATCCGGTGGACCGGTGGGCCCTGGTCATGGTGGTGATGATTGCTATGTGGCTCGCTCATAGTTCTTCCGTCGATCCGTCACCCATCATTGTCTCACCGACCTGCGCCGGGGTACGAATCGGCCCGGTGCGCGGGCAGCGAACGTCCGCCCCGCGGTTCACCGGGCACGGCAGCGGGGGTGGCCGTGGCCGTGGCGGGGTGCAGGCAACAAGCGCGGCGGACGTGGTGCCGGAACACCTGGACCGCGCTCGGGCTAGGATTGGATCCGCAGCCCACCACCCACAACCAACAATTCCTTATGGAGGATCCATGTCCGAAACCCCCACCGGCCGCAGCGTTCTGGTCACCGGCGGCAACCGCGGTATCGGCCTGGCCATTGCCCGGGCCTTCGAAGCCAACGGCGACAAGGTCGCCATCACCTACCGCAGCGGCGAGGTCCCCGAGGGCCTGCTGGGCGTGAAGGCGGATGTGACCGACACCGCGTCCGTCGACGCCGCGTTCACCGAGGTCGAGGCCGCGCACGGTCCGGTCCAGGTGCTGGTGGCCAACGCCGGGGTCACCCGTGACATGCTGCTGCTGCGCATGAACGAGGACGATTTCACTTCGGTCATCGACACCAACCTCACCGGTGCGTTCCGCGTCATCAAGCGCGCGTCCAAGGGCATGATCAAGATGCGCAAGGGCCGCGTGGTGTTGATTTCCTCGGTCGTGGGCCTCTACGGCTCCCCGGGGCAGATCAACTACGCGGCTTCCAAGGCCGGCCTGGTGGGCATGGCCCGCTCGCTGACCCGCGAATTGGGCTCGCGCGGCATCACGGCAAACGTCGTGGCGCCCGGTTTCATCAACACGGACATGACCGCCGCGCTGCCCGAGGCCACGCAGAAGGGCTACCTGGCCTCGATCCCGGCGAACCGCTTCGCCGAGGCCGAAGAAGTGGCAAACGTGGTGCGCTGGGTGGCCAGCGACGAGGCCGCCTACATCTCCGGCGCCGTCATCCCGGTCGACGGCGGCCTGGGCATGGGCCACTGACCCCGGGCGAAGTCGGCAGCCCCGCCATCGGGGGATAGCCAACAGCAGGGATCGACGGCCGTCACGGCATCCGTGGCGGCCGCATCTCCGTGCACCCGGCAGCGCTGCGGACGCGTCATCCGGGCAAAGCCTCGATCCCGGTTTCCGCGCCCGGCTGCGGCATGTTCAAAACCATATTCAGGATTAACATCTAGGTAAATTTTTGAGTTAGTCCGCTTTAAGGCCGCGTGCGCCATGCGCGACCCCTCCGCCAAAGAAAGCCCGGACCGGAAGGCCGTTCTCGGCCACCGGGGTCCCGGCCCGGGGAGCCGGGACCCCGCCGTTCCGGCTCCCTGGTGCAAATGCCCGCGATTTCCGCGGCGCGGTCCGCCGGAGGGGACCTGCCCGCGCTGCAACGAATAAACTGTTGGGGATACCGGCATCAAGACGCGTGCAGCCGCACCGCGTGCCTGCCGGGCCACGACGGGAAGAAGACGCCACCATGGAAACCCTCAAGGACCGCCTCCGCGCGGACATGACCGCACACCTCAAGGCCGGCAACAAGGTCGAACTCACCACCGTGCGGAACCTGCTCGGCGAGATCAACACCCGGGAAAAGGGCGGCAAGACACCCATTGAACTCGACGATGCCGCCGTGATTTCCCTGCTCCAGAAGGAAGCCGCACGCCGCCGCGAAACCGCCGTCACCTACACCAACGCCGGCCAGGGAGATCGCGCGGCCGCCGAGGAACAGGAAGCCGCCATCATCGAGGCGTACCTGCCCGCCGCGCTGAGCGAGGACGAGGCCAAGGTCATCGTCGCCGAGGCCGTCGCCACGCTGCGCGCCGAGGGCAACGAACTGGGCATGCGCCAGATGGGTTCGGTCATGAAGCTGGTCACCGAGAAGGTCGCCGGCCGCTTCGACGGCAAGGCCCTGAGCAACATGGTCCGCGCTGCACTGGCCTAGCTAGGCCCACCGGAGCGCGCTGCGGGCATCGGTTTCGGCGCGCCGGGCCGGTCGGAAGACCAAAACCGTTCCGCATGCCCCGGTAGCCTTGATGAGCCGATGCGGCCACGCACCGGTAAACACTTCGACACGATGCGGGATCTGGATGACTGGCTGGGCCGGAACGAACTGGCAATTTTTCGACGACGAGGACACCCAGACCCGGATCGGAGTCACCTTTGGCTACGGCCTGCTTGACGAAGAAGTCGCGGCCACCGGCTCGCTGTCGATGGCACTTTCCGCCTTGCGCACCGAATTGGCACGGCCCGTGGAACTGGGCGCAGGACGCACCGGCTTCCCCGAGGTCATTGCCGAAGCGGGGACAGACACCTCGACACTGCTGATCCGTGGCGCCACCGATACGGTCGCCGCCGCCTGGCGGCGGCTGCCAGGGCTCTTCGACGGTTGGATCGTCACCGACCAGACATCCGCGATGCGCCCGGAGCACCCGGTGTGGCCGGCGGACCTGTTGCGGCGCACCGGCCGCAACGCGGCGGCATTGGCGGGGATCCAGGTGAGCGCACCCGATGCACGTGAACGTGCCCGCGTGCTGCTGCCCCTGCTCGACCCCAAGTCCGAACGGATTCGAGCGGTGTTTTTCACCACCGACCAGTCCCTGGTGGGTCTCGGGTTCCCGGTCCGCGAAACCGACTCGGGCGCGGAACCTTCCCGGATATGGGCCGACGGCACGGCCAAACACGTCGGCGGTTCGGACGCGGGGCCCCTGCCGGAAGGCCCGGCCACACTGGTGCGGCGTGCCACGGGCAACGGCACCGGTTCGCTGCCCGTCAGCGAGGACCCGGTCCTGCTCTCCACCCTGGTGCCACGCTCCGCGGCCGGGCTGGCCGCAGCGGAACTGCTGCGCGCCCAGCTGGCGGCAACGGCAGCCAACGCGGGGCAGGATCCCGCCGCGATCGGCATCGACATGCTGGGCATCGGCGCGGAGTTCTGCGTCTTCCTCGTTGCGGAGAATCCGCTCGGGGAAGCGGCCCGGCAGCGCGTGCTCATGGACTTCAGCCGAACCATGGCCTTGGTCCCGGATCCCTGGGTCGAGGACGCGGTGCGGGAGACCCACCACGGGCTTTCCCCCCGGCTGGCCCGCGAACGCAGGGTGGTGGGCCTTGACGACGATCCGGGCACCGACACCGCCGGGGTGCGCCAAGTGCTCAGCCAGGCCACTCAGTGCCTGCACCTGGCCCTGGAGCTGGGGTCACCCGGCCCGCTCGATGCCGGGAAACGGGGCAGGGACGGGAAATCCGGACGTGAACGCATCTTTCGTTCCCTGCCCGGCGGGGACGTGGCCACCGACAGGTCCGCGACGCTGGCCATTGGCGAGGGCACGATTGCCCTGGGCACCCGGTCGGCGGGGCACGGGGGAGGCACCAAGCATGAAACGCGCATGGAGATTGAAGCGATCCTTGCGGTCCTGGAGGATCCGGCCGGCACCCTGGCCATCATCGACGAGGACCAACGGGTGCTCACCTTCCACCCGCAGCTGTTCAAGCGACACAAAGTGCTCCAACGGTCCCTCGATCCGGTGCTCGGCGGGTTGCCGCGCCTGCTGATCAACAACGGCGCCGACCCGGCATCCATGCGGCAGCGCCGCGGGCGTGCCAAGCGGTGGCCGGCCTGGCTGATGGCTGGCTCCGCGGCGCTCGTTGCCTGCCTGGCGGTGATGATCGCGGTGACCAACATCGATGAGCCGCAGGTCACCGGGCGGATCACCATCGGCGAGACCGCCCAGCTGGGCAACGGAACCACGATCACGGCTACGGGCTTCGAACGCCGGCCGACGGCAGCGGAAGACGCGGAGTCCCAGGTGGCAGTCCAGGTGCGCTTCTGCGCCGGCTCCGACACCAAGGGCGCGGAATTTCCACCGGAAACGCAACGCAGCGTGGCACCCGCGGACTTTGTGATGCTCAACCAGGAATATGCGTACGCGCGGCTCGTCGACAGCGACTCGCAGCTGCGCCGGGACACCCTGGCCCAGGGCCAATGCGCCGTCGGGGACCTGGTGTTCAAGGGCGTCGACCTTTCCGTTCCGCGCCTGGCCTACAAGAACGCGTTCGGCGACGACGTGGTTTGGTACAGCCCCGGGCAGGTGCCGCCGGCGCAGTAGGCGGCACCTGCCCGGGAGCAGGCCGCCCTGGACTAGACTTGTTTGGAGGATTCCTACAAGTCTGCTCCCCATGGAGTGCTGGCAGGATTGGAACCAGCGTCCGGGTATTTGTACGGACACCCCAAGTTCCCCCAGCACCGGCGGGGAACCAGTAATTTTCAAGCAGTGATGCACAAGGAGTGTAAATGACCGATCTCACGGGCAAGTCCGCGATCGTCACCGGGTCGTCCCGGGGCATTGGCGCCGAAGTAGCCAAGATCCTCGCCGCACAGGGTGCCGGCGTGGTCATCAACTACCGCCAGAAGGCACCGCGCGCCAACAAGATCGTTGCCGGCATCACCGAGGCCGGCGGCCGCGCGGTGGCCGTGGGCGCCGACCTGACCGGACCCGAGGGACCGGCGGCACTGGTCGATGCGGCCATCGAGAACTTCGGCTCGCTCGACGTGCTGGTGCTCAACGCCTCCGGCGGCATGGAATCGGGCCTCGGCGAGGACTACGCGCTGCGCCTGAACCGCGACGCCCAGGTCGCCATGCTCGAGGCCGCCACCGCGAAGATGGCCCCGGGCTCCCGCGTCGTGTTCGTCACCAGCCACCAGGCACACTTCATCGACCAGGTCGAAACCATGGACGCCTACGAGCCGGTGGCCCGCTCCAAGCGCGCCGGGGAGCTCGCGCTGCGCGAATTCATCCCGGCACTCGAGGCCAAGGGCATCACCTTCGTGGTGGTCTCCGGCGACATGATCGAGGGCACCATCACCGCGACGCTGCTGGACCGTGCCGAGCCCGGCGCGATCGAGGCCCGCCGTGCCGCCGCCGGCAAGCTGTACTCCGTGGTGGAGTTCGGCGGCGAGGTCGCAGCGATGGTCACCGCCGATGTCCCGACCGGCCACACCGAGTACGTCGGCGGGGCCGGCGACTTCCTCAAGAAGTAGCTCCGCGGTTCCCTCCCGCACGGCCCGCGGCCGGCAACCCAAGGATCCCCGCTTCCGATCACGGAGGCGGGGATCCTTGCACGTGTGCGCCTTCGGACCAGGACCGGTTCAGCTGCCGAGCAGGCCATCGACGTTGGGAAGGCCCTCGAACCGGGTGAAGGTGCCCTGCTCCGCGATCTCCCGCGCGGCCCCCAGGAACCCGTCCCAGGCGGTGCGCGCCAGCGTGCCGCCCACGCTGATCCGGCGCACCCCGAGCTCCGCCGCTTGTGCGACGGTGGTGAAGGGGGCGTTGACCAGCAGGTTCACCGGCTTGGGGGCCACCGCGGCAACGATGGCCGAGACATGCGCGAGGGACACGATCCACGGGGCGTAGAGGCAATCGGCGCCGGCCTGTGCAAAGGCACGCAGGCGGCGGATCGTCTCGTCGATGTCGGGGCGGCCATGGACGAAGCCCTCGGAGCGCCCGGTGAGCAAGACACCCGTTCCGCTGCGGTCGATCGCTTCGCGTGCGGCCCGGATGCGCGCCACGGCCAGCTCGAAATCGAAAAGCGGATCCTCCGGGTCGCCCGAGGCATCCTCGATGGACAGCCCCGCGACCCCCGTGGACACGGCCCTGGCGACGTTTGCCCCCACCTCGTCGGGATCGACCGCGTAGCCGCCCTCGAAGTCCGCGTTCACCGGAACGCGCACGGAATCCACGATGGTGCGCAGATGGGCGAGCACCTGGTCGATGTTGCCCGAGCGGTCGGGGTGGCCGGTCGTCCAGGCGAACCCCGAACTGGTCGTCGCCAGCGCCTTGAAGCCCAGCTGTTCCAGGGCGCGGGCGCTGCCGGCATCCCACGGGTTGGGCATCACGAAGCACCCGCCGGAGTGCAAGCGGTGGAACGCGGCGACACGGTCATCGGACCTGGGCATGGCACACCTCGGTTGTGGTTCGGTTCCCAGACTCTACGCGCGGGGCAAGGCCCCGACAAGGGGGGCCTTCACCGGTGCCGCTGCGGGCAACCTGCCGACGGGTGTCACTTCGCGGTGTTCAGGATCCGCACCAGGGAGCGCAGGCCGAAGACGAATCCGCCCAGGGCGAGGGTGTAGCCCAGGAACTGGTAGAGCCGCAGGTTCTGCGCCAGCATGGGTCCGGATTCGGAGACCATCAGCAGGATGCTGCCGATGATCGCGGCGATGGAGATCCCGGCGATGATGCCCTCGTGGACCAGCCCCGTGAGGAAGCCGCGGTCCGCGGGGGAGGCGAATTGCCGGACGTTGACCTGCAGGTTCCCGTTCTCGATTTTTTCATTCAGCATGGACAGGTTGCGCGGCAGCCGCTGCAGCGTCGAGATGAAGCCGATCGCGTTTGAGGCCAGCATGTTTCGAAGCGCCTCGGGCGTGGTCATGGCCGAGATCCACGTCAGTGACCGCCGTTGTGCCTCTGCGATGACGTTGAAACCCGGATCCAGCAGCTTGATGGTTCCCTCCAGTGCGCCGATGGCCCGCAAGGCGCCGGCCAGTTGCGGCGGGACGCCCAGGGAATGTCTGTGGAGCAGCCCGAACAGCTTGGTGAAGAGCACACCGGGCGAACCGTCCAGGTGCGTGAGCAGGATGCCCATGCCCCGCTCAAGGGCGCGCCGGTCCAGCGCGGGTGCCCGCTCCACCATTTCCAGCAGGCGGTCGGTGGCCGCGACGTTGTCGTCGGCCTGGACGGCCACGATGAATCCCGCCAGCGACATCCGGGTGTCGCGCCCGAGGCGTCCCACCGCGCCGAAGTCCAGCAGTGCCAGGGCGGGCCCTGCGGGAGCATCGCGGCTCGGGGCGGAGGGGCGCAGCACCAGGATGTTCCCCGGATGCAGGTCGGAGTGGAAGACGCCGGCGACGATCACCTGCTGCAGGATTCCGTCAAAGAGCTCCGTGGCCAGCCTCCGGCGGGATTCGGGGGTTTCGGCCTCCAGGCAGGCCTCGCCCAGCGGCTCGCCGTCGAGGCGCTCCATGACCAGCACCTTGTTGGAGGAGTATTGCGGGTAGACCGCCGGGATCTTCAACGCGGGATTGCCCGCCGCCACCGCACGCATGTTTGCCAGTTCAACGGTGTAGTCCAATTCCTCGCGCAGCGAGACCCCGAAACCCACCGCGAGGGATTCGAGCCCGAGCGCCCGGCCCCAGGTGGTGCGCCGTTCGAGCATCCGCGCGAACCGCTCGATGATGTCCAGGTCGACCTTGACCTGCTTGCGGGCCGTCGGACGCTGGATCTTGACCACGACGCGCTGCCCGGTCCTGAGCACCGCGGCGTGCACCTGCGCCACCGACGCGGAGGCCAGCGGCTCGGGGTCGATCGAGGCGAAGACCTCGTCTGCGTCCCGGCCCAGGGCCGCCTCCAGCAGCGGGCGCAAGGCGCCGAAGGGTTCCGGTTCGGCGCGCGTCTGGAGCAGGGACAGCTCGGCAATGTATTCCGGGGGCAGCGCATCGGCCCGGGTGGAAAGCATCTGGCCGAGCTTGATGAACGTGACCCCGGATTTGCCCAGCGTGGCGGCCAGGGACCGGGCCGTCCGGGCCGCCTCCGGGGTCCCGCCCTGCATCGACCGTGCGTTGACCGGGCGCAGCAGGCCCTCGCGGAAGGCGGTCCTGGTGACCTGCAGGTAACGTTTGCGCCGCGCGCCCGATGCCCGCAGCGAGCTCACCATGCCCCACGGCGTTCCCAGGCTGCCGGTGGGCCACAGCACCTCCACGGCCACCAGCAGCCCGGTGCCCAGCGCGAAGGCCCAGGCGATCGAGAGGCCGAACAGCATGAGCGTGGGCACCACCGCCCGGGCAGCGTCCTCGGCATCGACGATCCCGGAGTTGGCCAGGAAGACGGTGGTCAGCGGGGCGCCGCCGAAACAGACGACCAGGCCGACGCCGAAGGAGCGGGGCCATCCGACCGGGACTCCCAGGATGCGCCGCACGGCAAAGGCCGCGGCCAAGGCGAAGAGCACAGTCAGGACCGCGGAGAGCAGCAGGAGGGGGAGGAACGCTGGGGTGCCGGTCGGATCCAATCTCGGGCTCCAGGTGGGTAGACGACAGGAGAAGAACCGGGCCGTGACAGGTGCGCTCCTGCGGCCCACGGGTCCAGACTACGTGAAACGACCCGTTGCCGACATGGGGGGCAATGCAGTGGTGCGAAGAATTGGGGGGGCAGACGCACAGGAGGCGCCCGTCGCCCGGTGTCGGGTGTCGGACGCCTCCTGGGCGGGCGATGCGGGCCGCGGTTAGGGCTTCTTGCCGCAGACGACCTTGTTCCAGGGCTGGTAGGTCCAGGACTTGGTCTCCGCCGGAAGCGTCTTCTCGGCCGAGGTCCGCGAACGCGTGACGTTGATGGAGAAGCCCTTCTTGCCGCCGCTTTCCGGCACGCATTTTTCCGCCGGGTTGTAGGTGGTGCGCGGGTTGGTGAAGTTGTACTTCGCGCTCGAGGTCGACTTCACGGTCCAGTAGTCGGTGGACCACAGGCGCGTGTGCACCCGGCCGCCGCCGACCCAGGCCTCGATCATGACGGCATAGGGGGTGTTGTTCTTCCACGCCATGTCGACCTGGCCCTCCCAGAGGGTGGCCTCGCGGCCGGCGGGGTAGCGCTCGAACCAGCGGCTGTGCGGCTTGTGGGTGATGTCGTCGTAGCCGGCCAGGAACCCGGCGTTGTACATCTGGGTGGAGATCTGCGAGAGCCCGCCGCCCACGGCCTCGGTGGCAAAGCCGTTGACCACCACGCCGGAGCCGTAGTATCCGTTGGCGGTGGTGATCGGGCCCAGGGCCTTTTCCAGCGAGAAGGTCTCCCCGGGCATCACCAGCACGCCGTTGAGCCGCTTGGAGCCGGCGTAGAGGTTCTTGGTGCGCACGGTGTCGGAGGCCGGGTACGGGGTGGAGAAGTTCACGATGGCTTCCTTCACGCCCAGCTTCTTCGCCGCCTCGGTGGTCAGCTTCGGAACCGTGGTGGCCAGCTTGACCTTGGCGGTGCGGTCCTTGTCCAGGGAGGCGGCCAGCACCAGCTTGTCCAGGCCCTCCGCGTCGATGGACTTGCCGGTTGCCGAGGGTATCACGGTGGGCTTGCCGCCGGAGAGCACTATCCGTGCGTCCTTGGCGGAGGACTTGAACCCGTCGGAACCCTCGCTGGCGGCTTCGGCCAGCTTCTTCGGATCCAGGGACATGGTCACCGCGTCGTCGGCGATCTTGAAGGATGCGGCCGCGGCCAGTTGGGCCGGGGACAGCGAGGCGCTGGATTTCCCGTCGGTGAGCTTGATCGGGCCTTCGACCAGCGGCTTGGCGGTCTCCTCGAGCGCCTTTTCAAGGGTCTCCTGGGAGGTCTTGGGGGCGGTGAGCGTGGCCGGAAGCGCGATGGGGTCCGCGGCGTCGAACCAACCGTTGGCAAGCACCGTCACCGACTCGTCGAGGTTCAGCTCCACGCCGGTGACGGGCTTGGTCAGCACGGGCTTGGCGCCGTCGAAGGCCAGCTTGCCCTCGGTGGTCTTGGCTGCGAACTTCGGTGCCAGCGCCTCCACGGCGCCGCGAAGCTTGGCGTCGTCGACGTCCAGGACCGGCTCGATGTGCAGCTGCCCGGTGACGCGCTTGATGAGGTTGGCCGGGTTCAGGTCGAAGCCGGTGAGCCCGTCGAGGGTCCGGTCGATGTCCAGGCCCAGGCCGGCGGTGGCCGGATCGAGGGTTTCTTCCTTCCCGTTGACCGCCACGGTGATCTTCTTGGCGGCCTCGGGGGAGAGCTTGTGCTCGAGCACCTGGCGTGCGGCCTCCGCCGAGAGCGAGCCGACGTTGACCCCGTGCACCGTGGTGTTGGCGGGGATCTGCGATCCTACAAAGGCGGCGGCGCCGGCGTAGAGGCCTGCGGCCAGTGCGACGGACGCGCCGGCTATGAGCCAGCCGCGGCGCGACTTGCGTTCCGGGCCGCGCTGTCTGCGACCCAATTCTTCACTAAGCAAAACGACTGGTTTCTCTTCCATCGGGGGCACGCCGGCGTACCGTGACTTGGGCGGCGACGCACAGCACCGTGGCCGTGCCGCCCTTTGCATCCTACCGGGGGGCTCCAAACGACGGAGTAATTAACCGGTCATTAGTAGCAAATCGTTATGAGATCCCTACCAAGTTGGCGATGATGTCCAGCCGCGGCAGGTCGATGCGGGCATCGGCGGCATCGCGCAGCAACGGCTTGGCGTTGAACGCCACGCCCAGCCCCGCGGCCCCGACCATGTCCAGGTCGTTGGCACCGTCGCCGGCGGCGATGGTGTGTTCCATCGAGATGCCCAGCTCCTTGGCCCAGGTGCGCAGCATCACTTCCTTGAAGGCGCGGTCCACGACGGTGCCGTCCACGGTCCCGGTCAGCTTGCCCTCGGCGATGACCAGGTCGTTGGCCCGGGCGAAGTCCAGGCCGAGCTCGGCGGCCAGCGGATCAAGGATCTGGGCGAAGCCCCCGGAAACCACCGCGATGTGGTGCCCCGCGGCCTTGAAGGCCGCGATCAGCTCGGCGGCCCCGTCGGAAAGTTCCAGGCGCGCACGCACCGCGTCGATCACCGCCGCGTCAAGCCCGGCCAGCGTTGCCACGCGGGCGTGCAGCGAGGCGGCGAAGTCCAGCTCCCCGCGCATCGCGGACTCGGTGACCGCCGTGACCTCGGCTTCGCGGCCCGCGTGGGCGGCGAGCAGCTCGATGACTTCCTGCTTGATCAGGGTCGAGTCCACGTCCATCACCAGCAACAGCTTCTTGGCGCGCACCAGTTCGGCCGGGACCACGGCGATCGCGGTGCCGCGCACCGCGGGATCCTCGGAGCGGGCCAGCTGGGCGTCCAGCGGGTTCACCAGGGCGCGGAGCTGGCGCACCGTGCCGGCAACCTCCCAGCGTGCCCCGCTGCGCCCGGTGCCGGTGAACCCCGCCTCCTCGATGACCTCGTGGCCGGCCGCGGCCAGGGTGCGACGCAGCCCGACGGGTTCGGGGCAGGAGGCTGCGGCGGAATAAAAGACGATGAAGGCGGTGGATTGCATTCCTGTATTCTCCCGTGGCGTGGCACGTTGGCCCAAAACGGGGTGCGCTTTGTTGCGCGGAACACCGCGGCAGCCGTCCGGCCGGGTCCGGTTGGGCCAAAACCGGGTCACTGGCCTAGTGTTTTACCCATGAATGAAGTGCTGGGCCTGGCCGACGTCTCCGTGGTACGCGGACGCAAAGACTTACTGACCGATATCAACTGGCAGGTAAAGGAGGGCGAGCGTTGGGTGGTGCTGGGGCCCAACGGCGCCGGAAAAACCACGCTGCTGCAGATCGCCGGTGCCCGCATGCACCCCACCCGCGGTGTCGCGGGCGTGCTGGGCGAGGTGCTCGGGGCCGTCGACGTCTTTGAGCTGCGCCCGCGCATCGGCCTGTCCTCCGCGGCCCTGGCCAGCCACATCCCCGAGGGCGAGAACGTGCTCAACGTCGTGCTGACCGCCTCCTACGGGATGACCGGGCGCTGGCGCGAGGCCTACGAGAAGATGGACGAGCGCCGTGCGTTCGCCCTGCTCCACGACTGGGGCATGTCCACCATGATCAACCGCCCCTTCGCAACCCTGTCCGAAGGGGAGCGCAAGCGCGTGCAGATCGCCAGGGCGCTGATGACCGACCCGGAACTGCTGCTGCTCGACGAGCCCGGAGCCGGACTCGACCTGGCCGGCCGCGAGGACCTGGTGGCCCGGCTGAGCGAGCTGGCCGCCGACGAGGAGGCCCCGGCGATGGTGCTGGTCACCCACCACCTCGAGGAGGTCCCGCCGGGCTTCACCCACGTGCTGCTGCTGCGCGAGGGCCGCGTGGTCGCCGCCGGCCCCCTCGAGACGACGTTGACCGAGGAGAACCTCTCGGAGACCTTCAACACGCCCCTGAGCCTGCGGGCCGAGGGCGGGCGCTACAGCGCCGTCGCCAAGCGCTAGCCCCGGCAGCCTTTTTGAGGTGTGCCGCATCCCGCTTCCGGGGTGCGGCACACCTGTTACGACGCACTTTCAACTATTTCAGGAGCTGTATCCGGCGTGGACTTGTGGCGCGACATCATCATCTTCTTCGCGGGCCTCTGGGCCGGGACCATCAACACCATCGTCGGATCCGGAACCCTGGTCACCTTCCCGGTGCTGGTGGCCCTGGGGTTCGCTCCGGTCAACGCGGTGGTCTCCAACGCCATGGGCCTGGTCGCCGGAGGGTTTTCCGGGGCCTGGGGCTACCGGCGGGAGGCAGCCAGCGTCTGGCGCACGATGCTCAAGCTGGTCCCGGTCTCGCTGGTCGGCGGGCTGATCGGCGCCTGGCTGCTGCTGCACCTGCCCGACACCGTGTTCGGCTACGTCGCCCCGGTGCTGATCGTGCTCGCGCTGCTGCTGGTGATCTTCCAGCCGCGGCTCTCGGCCTGGGCGAAGTCGCGGCAGGCCGCCAGTGTCGGGGTCAACCCGGACGAGGCCGACCGGACGCGCATCGGGCCAACGCTCTACATCCTGGTGTTCCTCATCGGCATCTACGGCGGCTACTTCACCGCCGCCCAGGGCATCTTGCTGATGGCCGTGTTCGGGATCTTCCTGCATGCCTCGCTGCAGCAGTCCAACGCCATCAAGGTGGTGCTGTCCCTGGTGGTGAACCTGGTCGCGGCGATCTCCTACCTGATCTTCGCTCCCGAACGCATCCACTGGCCGGTGGTGCTGCTGATCGCCGTGGGTTCGCTCATCGGCGGCTTCATCGGGGCGAAGGTCGGGCGCAGGCTTTCCCCGGGCTGGCTGCGCGCGGTCATCGTGGTCCTGGGCCTGGTGGCCCTGGCCAACATGGTCGCCAAGCTCTTCATGGGTTCCTGATGCCCCCGGTTTTCGACGTCGAGGCGGCCCTCCGCGCGGGGGCGGGCCCGCGCCTGGGGGAGCGGCTGGTGTTCCTGCACACGGCCCAGGACCCGCGGATCGCCGACTACGCGGCGCTCTCCGACGCGGCGCTACGTCGGCAGGCGGACCCGGCCAACGGTCGCTACATCGCCGAGGGCGCCACGGTCATCGGCCGCGCCCTGGCCGCCGGACACAGCCCGCGCTCCTTCTTCATGGCGCCCAAGCGGCTGGCCGGGCTCGCCGAGGTGCTCGAGGCGCACCCGGGGGTGCCCGTCTTCGTCGGGCCCGACGAGGTGCTCGAGGCGGTCACCGGGTTCCACCTGCACCGCGGTGCCCTGGCCGCGATGCACCGGCCCGCACCGCTGGAGCTTGCCGAGGTCCTGCGCACGGCAAGCCGGGTCGCGGTGCTCGAGGACATGGTCGACCATGCCAACCTGGGTGCGATCTTCCGCTCCGCGGCGGCCCTGGGCCTCGATGCGGTGCTGCTGACCCCGCGCAGCGCCGACCCGCTCTACCGCCGGGCCGTGCGGGTGTCGATGGGCGCGGTGTTCCAGGTCCCGTGGGTGCGCCTGGAATCCTGGCCCGGGGACCTGCAGGCGCTTTCCGCGGCCGGATTCCAGGTGGCGGCGATGGAGCTGACCGATCGCGCCGAGCGCATCGACGCGGTGGCCGCGCTGGAGATCCCCAGGCTCGCACTGGTGCTGGGCACCGAGGGCGCCGGGGTGTCCGACGCGGTGCTGGAGGCCGTCGACCGCCACGTGATGATCCCGATGCGACCGGGCATGGATTCGCTCAACGTGGCTGCCGCCGCTGCGGTCGCCTTCTGGGAACTGCGTCTCCGCACCCCCTGAGCGAAGGTTCGGCGGCCGGCAACCGCCCTGCGACCTGCGCGCGAATTGCGAAATCCTTGGGTTGTTCGGCTACACTGGAACGTCGGCTTCGTGATCCCGCAAGCCGGTTTTGCACATTTGGTCGCTGGCAAAATCCAGTGACGTGAACAAAGGTTTTTCCATGAAGGCTGATACCCACCCGCAGTACAACACGATCGTGTTCAACGACCTCGCCTCGGGCGAGAAGTTCCTGACGCGCTCGACCGCGAAGAGCAACAAGACCATCGAGTGGGAAGACGGCAACACCTACCCGGTCATTGACGTCGAAATCTCGGCTGCCTCGCACCCGTTCTACACCGGCAAGCAGCGCATCATGGACTCGGCCGGCCGCGTCGAGCGCTTCAACGCACGCTTCAAGGGCTTCGGCGGCAAGAAGTAATTCTTCCCCCCGCAACGCCTGCACACGGGACCTTCCCTTCGGGAGGGTCCCGTTGCTGTTTAACCCGCCACGTCCCACCCCGAAAACCGGCCCCGGCGGACGGGCACCGGGCGCCGCTTGGCGGGGTGCGGTGCCCGGTGGATAGGATGGAGTCCATGACACAGGGCTATACGCATCATGGTGAATACAAGGTGGTCGGCGGCAAGTTGGTGGTCGTCGACTTGGTCGTGGCGGACGGGAAGATCGCCGTCGCTTCGCTGAACGGGGACTTCTTCCTGGAGCCCGACGAGGCGCTGGTCGACCTGAACGAGGCCTTGGTGGGCCTGCCGGAAAACGTCGAACACTCCGTGGTGCGCGATGCCGTGGCAGCGGGACTGCGCGAGGGAGCGGTGATGTTCGGGTTCGACGCCGATGCCGTGGCCCGGGTGGTGCGCCGCGCGCTGGGCCACGCGACCTCCTGGGCCGACCACCGGTGGGAAGTCATCGGACCCGAGACCATGCCGATCATCGAGAACGTGGCCCTCGACGAGGTGCTGGCCCGCCAGGTCGCCTCCGGGGAACGCGGGCCGAGCCTGCGCATCTGGGACTGGAACGACTCGGGCGTGGTGATCGGATCCTTCCAGTCGGTGCGCAACGAGGTCGATGCGCAGGCCGCGGCCGAACACGGCATCCAGGTCATCCGGCGGATCAGCGGGGGAGGTGCGATGTTCATGGAGGCGGGAAACTGCATCACCTACTCGCTCTACCTGCCCTCGTCGCTGGTCGACGGCATGAGCTTCGCCGACTCCTACCCGTTCCTTGACGCCTGGGTCATGGAGGCCCTGGCCACGGTGGGCGTGAAGGCGCACTACAAGCCGCTGAACGACATCGCCACCGACTCCGGGAAGATCGGCGGGGCCGCGCAGAAGCGGCTGGCCGGCGGCGTGGTGCTGCACCACGTGACCATGAGCTACGACATCGATGCCGAAAAGATGCTGCAGGTGCTGCGCATCGGCCGGGAGAAGATCTCCGACAAGGGCATCGCCTCCGCGGTCAAGCGCGTGGATCCGCTCAAGAGCCAGTCGCGGCTCGGCCGCGAGGAAATCATCTCCGCCATGATCGACACCTTCACCCGCCGCTACGATGCTTCCACCGGCGCGGTCGATGCGGCCACGCGGGAGGCAGCCCGCCAGCTGGCTGCCTCGAAGTTTGCCACCGAGGCCTGGACCGCGCGGGTCCCGTAAGGGGGCTGCCCAAAGGCCCGCGCGGGCCCGGGGATCAACCGCCCGGACCCGCGTGGGCCTCCTGGTCTCAGGCGAAGGCCGGCACGGCGTCCGCGCGCGGGGATCCGGCCAGCTGCCATGAACCAAGCACCGCGTAGGTGATGGCCGCCGAGCGTTCGGCGGCGTCATCGACGTGGGTGAGGAAGTCCGCGTCTGAGGCCGGCCCGCAGAGGTCGGAGATCCCGCGGATCGCCAGGAACGGGGCGCCGAACGAGGCACAGGTCTGGGCGATCGCCGAGGATTCCATGTCGGTGGCCAGCACGCCGTCGAACTGCCCCTTGATGACGGCGGAGCGTTCGTGGCCGACGAAGGAGTAGCTGGAGACCAGCAGCCCGTGGTGCACGGTCTCCACGATGCCGTGCCCGGGGGTGCCGATGTCGCTGGCCTCGAGCAGGGCCTGCGGCACCGGGTAGGAGGCGGGCATGCCCGGGACCTGCCCGAGTTCGTAGCCGAAGGCGCGCGCGTCGGCATCGGCGTTGATGACCACCGATCCGACGACGACGTCTCCCACCCGCACGGCCTCTCCCAGTCCGCCGGCGCTGCCGGCGCTGATGACCAGCGGCGCGGGGGCCCCGGGGGCCTCCCGGCCCGCGCGCAGCAGGGCCGCGGTGGCGGCGCCGGTCGCGTTGACCAGGCCGATGCCGCCGCGCACGAAGAGCACGTTCAGCCCGTCAAGGGTGCCGGAGCGCTGGATCGAGTTGCCGATGCGCACTTCTTCGCCCACCGCGGAGGCCCGCTCGAGGAACGGGAGGGTTTCTTCCTCCATGGCGGTGATGATAACGACGTCGATCGGGCTCACGCGGTGACCTGTTCCCAGACGGCTCGGGCGGCCAGGAAGGCGCGGGCGGCGTCCTGGGCGTCGGCGAGCGAGTGGTTGGCGCCCCAGCCGCACTGGATTTCGTTGGCGGCGGGGACCTCGGTGGCCTTGAGCACGTCGGTGAGGGTGGCCTCGATGAGGTTCGCGGTTCCCGGGACGTCGGGTTCGCCCTGCAGGATCAGGTAGTAGCCGGTCTGGCAGCCCATGGGGGAGAAGTCGATGACGGAGTCCGAGTGGTTGCGGGAGGACTCGGCGAACAGGTGCTCCAGGGAGTGGATGGCCTTCATGTCCAGGTGGGCGACATTCGGCTGGGTGAATCGCACGTCATATTTGGTAATGACGTCCCCCTGCGGGAGCACCTTGCGGTCCGCGACGCGCACATAGGGTGCCGCGACCGTGCGGTGGTCGAGGTTGAAGGACTCAACATTCATGCGTTCAGGGTTCATGGTTGCGCTTTCCTGCCGGTGTTGTGGTCCCGGGCCTGCCCGGGCGCGGGACGTGTTTCCCCAATTCTATCCGGCGCCGGCTGCGCGGCGGATGCCGATTGCCTCACACCCGCCCGGACCCGCGCACCGGCGTGCCACGCCCGGACCGGGCGTGGCACGGCGGGATCCCGGGCTAGCCGCGGAAGGTGACCAGCTTGCGGTTCACGAACTCCTCCATGCCGTACTTGCCCAGCTCCCGGCCGACGCCCGAGCGTTTCACACCGCCGAAGGGCAGCTCGGCGGCGGACCCGCTGGTCTGGTTGATCGAGACCATGCCGACCTCCAGCTGCCGGGCGATTGCGTGCGCCCGGTCCATGTCCTGCGTCTGGATCGAGGCGCCCAGCCCGTAGGCCGAGCTGTTGGCCAGGGCCACCGCCTCCTCGTCGCCGGAGACCTTGTAGAGCACCGCGACCGGGCCGAAGAGCTCCTCGGCGTAGGCGCGCATCTGCGGGGTGACATCGGCCAGCACCGTCGGGGCGAAGAAGGACCCCTCGCCCTGAAGGGGAGCGCCGCCGGCGAGCACCGTCGCTCCCTTGTCGATGGCATCCTGCACCTGGGCCGCCAGGCCGTCCCGGGCCGCGGCGGAGGACAGCGGGCCGAGGAAGGTCTCCGGGTGTGCCGGATCCCCGACCTTGATGCCGGCGACCGCGCCGGTGAAGTCCTCGACGAACTCGTCGTACACCGAGGCGTCGACGATGATGCGCTTGGCGGCGTTGCAGGCCTGGCCGGTGTTGCCGAAGCGGCCCATCATGGCCTGCTTGGCCGCACGCTTCACGTTGGCGTCCTCCAGCACCAGGAACGGGTCGGAGCCGCCGAGCTCCAGCACGACCTTCTTCAGGTTGCGCCCGGCGATTTCCGCCACCGCGGAACCGGCCCGCTCGGAGCCGGTGAGCGAGACGCCCTGCACGCGGGGATCGGAGATCACGTCGGCGACCTGGTCGTTGGTGGCGAACACGTTCACGTAGGCGCCCTCCGGGGCCCCGGCGTCGGTGAAGATCCGCTCCATGGCCAGCGCGGATTCGGGGCACTGCGGGGCGTGCTTGAGCAGGATGGTGTTGCCGTTCATCAGGTTCGGCGCGGCGAAGCGGGCGACCTGGTAGTACGGGAAGTTCCACGGCATGATGCCCAGCAGCACGCCCACGCCCTCCTTGCGGATCACAGCGGTGCCGCCGGAGGCGACCTCCAGCTGCTCATCTTCGAGGAACTTCTCGCCGTTGGCCGCGTAGTACCGGTAGATCGACACGGTGATGTCGATTTCCTTGCCGGCCTGGAAAACCGGCTTGCCCATTTCGCGGGTGATGATCGCGGCCAGCTCGTCGCGGCGCTCCTCGTAGAGGTCCGCGACGCGGTCCAGCAGGGCCGCGCGGGTGGCGATCCGGGAGGTGTTCCAGGCGCCGAAGGCCGCATGGGCGAGGCCCAGGGCTGCCTGGATGTCGGCATCGGTGGCCGTGGGGTAGGTCGCCTCGACGACGCCGGTGGCGGGGTTGGTGACGGCATAAACACTCATGGGCACTCCTTGGAACGGCAGAACAGGGTTGTCCTGCCACCGTATGCCACGTGTGCGCCCGATCACCAACCGGCCCCTGGCGCGGCGTGGCCGCCGCGGCGCCTCCACGCTAGCTTGCGGGCAGCACGCAGAATTCGTTGCCCGAGGGGTCCTGGTAGATGCGCCAGCGAATCTCGCCCCAATCCGGGTGAAGTTCCCGCCCGCCGCGGGCAACGATTCCTGCCGCCACCGCCTCGGGGTCGTCGCCCGCTTCCAGGCGCACATCCAGGTGCGTCCGGTTCTTCGCCTCCGCCTTGGGCGCAGGTTCCTGGCACAGGGCCAACAGGGGACCGCGCCGCGAGTGGTGGCGAAGGGTCCGCTGGTCCTCGTCCGGCGCGCTCCACCCGGTCAGCCAGGCCCAGAACCCGGCGTCCCTCTCGGGATCGGCGCTGTCCAGCGGGAGGGCGGCGATCGGCCCGGTGCCGCGGTGGGCGGCCCGGTCCTCCATCACGCAGAACGCGTTGGATTCCGGATCTCCCAGCACCACCCACGGGACCTCGCCCTGCCCGATGTCCAGGCGTGTGGCCCCGAGCGCCAGTGCCGCCGCCACCACCGACTCCTGTTCCGGTCCGCCGCGCAGATCCAGGTGCAGCCTCACCGGGTCGCGCGGCGGCTCGGGAACCGGCTGGAAGCACAGATCCAGGGTGGGGCCGCCCGGGACGGACAGCCGGGTCTCAAACCCTTCGGGGGTGTCGGTGAGTTGTTCGCAGCCCAGCAGTTCCTGCCAAAACAGTCCGAGGCGCCGCGGGTCGACCGCGTCGAAAACGATGTTTTCCAGATACATGGGGCCAAGACTACCCCCGGAGTGAACCGGAAGCCCGGGCAACCGGCCTCCGCCCGGGGCTTGGGAGCACCCCGGTCCCCGGAGCAATCCAATCAGGCCCGCAGCAACCGCACGTGGAAGGCCCCTTCGCCCTGTTGCGACTCGGCCACCCGGTAGCCGTCCGCGACCCAGTTTCCGGTGAACAGCCTTTCGCCGGCGCCCAACAGCACCGGGGCGAAGGCCAGGTGCAACTCGTCCACCAGCCCGGCGGCCACCGCCTCGCGCACCGTCGCCACACCGCCGCCAAGGCGGATGTCGGCTCCGTGCGCGGCGCTGCGGGCCGCTTCGAGCGCTGCGGGCAACCCGTCGGCCACGAAGTGGAAGGTGGTGCCTCCGGACATCGGAAGCGGGTGGCGTGGATGGTGCGTGAGCACAAAGACGTCGTGCCCGTAGGGCGGGGATTCGCCCCACCAGCCGCGCCAGGAGGCCGCTTCGTCGTCGGCGTCCCAGGGTCCGCGGATGGGCCCGAACATGTTCCGGCCCATGACGGTGGCGCCGATCCCCGTATCCCCGGCGCGCAGCCACGCATCGTCCGTTCCGGTGCTGCCACCGGGTTCGCCGCTGCGTTCGTGCCAGCATGCGGTTGAGAACACCCATCCGTGCAGTTCTTCCCCGCGCACGCCGAGCGGGTCGTCGATGCCCTGGTTGATGCCGGCGCCGTAGCCGTCGATCGAGACGCTGAAATTGTGGACCCTGACCCGTGACATGGTTCGCCCGCCTTCTTCCCGTTGCCGGTCGGCGCGTGCCGTGGTGCCTCCGGCGCGTTACAGCGCCCAGACTACGTTCGGCCGGTGCGTGCGGCAATGCCCGGCGGCAGCCCTTGTGCCGGGAGGCCCTGCGGAATAGCGTGTGCCCATGGACCTCTCTATTCAAATCACCGTCGACAGCGCCGACCCGCACCGGCAGGCCGTGTGGTGGGCCGAAACGCTCGGCTGGACCGTGGAACCCAGCGACCCGGACTTCATCCAGAAAATGATCGACGAGGGCCATGCCAGCGAGGACGAGACGTTGATCTTCGACGGGGAACTCGCGTGGCGCAGCGGGGCCGGGATCTGCCCGCTGGACCAGCTGGGGAAGGTTCCGCGCCAGCGGATCCTCTTCCAGTTGGTGCCCGAGGCCAAGACCGTGAAGAACCGGGTCCACCTCGACCTTGACCTGGGCGACATCGAGGAGGTGCGCGGCAAGCTGTTGGCCCGCGGGGCCACGTTCCTGCACGCGGCCGCGCAGGGCCCCTTTACCTGGTACACGCTGGCCGACCCGGAGGGCAACGAGTTCTGCATCCGCTAGGCCCTCCCGTGGACCTACCCAAAACCGCCATGCCAAACTGGAAGTTGCCGCCATGAAGATTGCAGTGCTGGGAACCGGCACCGTCGGACGCACGCTCGCGGCGCGCCTGGCCGAGCTCGGGCACGACGTCACCGTCGGCACGCGCGACCCGGCGGCGACCACCTCGCGCACCGGGCCCGGGGCCATGGGCGCCGCGCCGTTTGCAGACTGGGCGGCGGGGAACCCCGGCATCTTCCTGGAGTCCTTCGCCGACGCCGCTGCCGGCGCGGAGCTGGTCGTCAACGCCACCCACGGGGCCGCCTCCCTGGACGTGCTGGCCCTGGCCGGGGCCGGAAACCTTGGGGGAAAGATCATCCTGGACGTTGCCAACCCGCTGGATTTCGGCCACGGGATGCCGCCGACCCTCCTGGTCAAGGACAGCGATTCGCTCGGGGAGCAGATCCAGCGCGCCCATCCCGCGGCCCGCGTCGTCAAATCCCTCAACACCCTCACCGCCGGGCTGATGGCCTACCCGGCGCGGTTGCCCGAACCGGGCACGGTCTTCGTCTCCGGGAACGATTCCGACGCCAAGGACACCGTCACCGGGCTCCTGGCCGACCTCGGCCACCGGGACGTGATCGACCTGGGCGACATCACCACCGCACGCGGGGCCGAAATGCTCATGCCGATCTGGTTGCGTCTCTGGGGCGCGCTGGGGACCTCGGAGTTCAACTTCAAGATCATCCGCTGAGCCGCGGCCGGCGCGCCTGCCGGGCTCCGGGGTCCGGCCGGCGCGCTGTTCCCGAAACGTCGCGAAGCTAGCCGGCGCTCAGGGCCTGGGCGGCCAGGGAACGGGCGAGGGAGTCGCGTTGCTCAAGCAGGATCCGGCGCAGCGCCCGCGGGGCGTCGGGGTTCTGTTCGAGCCAGGCATCCAGCCGGGCCATGACCGGGTGCACGCCGTCGCCGGCCAGGTCCTGGGCGGCGGGGAAGAGCCCGGAAATCACGCGCGTGGCCATGCCGATGCTCATCGACTCCCAGATGCCCTCGAGCGCCGGCCAGTACTCCTCGTAGTGCCCGTCGAGCAGCTCGTGGGGCCCGAGCAGGAAACCGGCGGCGGTCGCGGAGACCGCCTCGTTGGACAGGGCGGAGCCATCGGCGTCCACCCCGGTGAGCACCGCGTGGAACGCGGCCTGCTTCACGGCAGGCTCCGGGCGCGCGGCCAGCGCCAGCAGGCGCCCGGCAGTGGCCACGGCCGAGGGGTGCGCGAGCGCGTCGGCCTCGAGCCGGGCCAGGGAAGCCTCGTCCAGGGTTCCGCCGGCGGCCTTGGCCGCCCACAGGGCCCAGCGCAGCTCCTCGTCAAGTTCCAGGCCCGCGAAGCGTTCCTCGCCGGCGAGCAGGGAATCGACGATGTCCCCGGCAACCGAGCCGCGGGCCAGCACGGCCAGGGCGCGGGCCGCGGCGACCTGCGCGTCGCTTCCCGGTGCGGCACGATCCAGCCATGCGGTGATGGCCTCGGCCAGGGCCCGGCGCTCGGCATCCCGCAGCTCCGGGGGCAGGTAGTGGTTGATGGCGGTGGTCGCCTGGGCGAGCAGCTGCGCAAAGACCGAGACCTCGGTGACCGACTCGGCGTGGGCGCGCACCGCGGCCAGGAACTCGGGGGCCGGAAGCTTTGCGTCGCGCACCATGTTCCACAGCGCGGCCCAGCAGGTGGCCCGGGCCAGCGGATCGGCCAGCGTGCCCAGGTGGCCCAGCAGCGTGGCCAGGGAGACCTCGTCGAAGTCCACCATGGCGTAGGTGTCGTCCCCGTCGTTGGGCAGGATCAGGTCCGGGCGCTCGGCCCCGGCCAGGAAGGGCAGGTCCACGCCGCTTCCGGCCAATTCCACCCGGTGGGTTGCGGTGCGGGCCAGGGCGCCGTCGATGATCTTGAACAGGCCCACGTTCAGTACGTGCGGGTGGGTGATGGGGGTCCCGGTGATCGGGTCGGTGCCCGATTGGGTGAGCGTTGCGGCGGTGATCTTCCCGTCGGCCAGCTGCAGGTCCAGGCCCAGGCGCGGGACCCCGGCGGTCTTCAGCCACGCATCGGCCCACGCGCCCATGTCGCGGCCCGAGGCCGCCTGAAGGGCGGAGAGGAAGTCGGTGAGCGTGGTGTTGGCGTATTCGTGGGCGCGGAAATAGGTGCGTGCGGCGTCGCGGAAGGCGTCGGCCCCCACGTAGGCGGCCAGCTGCTTGAGCACGGATGCGCCCTTGGCGTAGGTGATGCCGTCGAAGTTCTGCTTCGCTGCCTCCAGGTCGGTGATGTCCGCGACGATGGGGTGCGTGGAGGGCAGCTGGTCGGCCACGTAGGCCCAGCCCTTGCGGCGGTTGGCGAAGGTGGTCCAGGCAGTGGTGAATCCGGTGGCCTCGGCGTTGGCCAGGGTCCCGATGTAGTCGGCGAAGGACTCCTTGAGCCACAAGTCGTCCCACCAGCTCATGGTGACCAGGTCGCCGAACCACATGTGCACCATCTCGTGCATCAGCGTGTTCGAGCGCTGCTCGTGCTGCGCCTCGGTCGCCCGCGAGGTGAAGAGGTAGTGCTCGGTGAAGGTGACCAGCCCAGGGTTTTCCATGGCGCCGAGGTTGTATTCGGGCACGAACGCCGAGTCGTATTTGCCCCACGGGTAGGGGTAGTCGAAAAGCTCGTAGAAGTAGTCCAGCCCGGTGCGGGTCAGCTCCAGGATGTTTTCCGGATCGAAGTGCTCCGCGAGCGAGGCGCGGCAGGTGGCGTTCAGCGGGATGACCAGTTCCGTGCCGTCATCCAGGGTGCGGGTGTAGGTATCGGTGGCCACGAAGTAGGGTCCGGCGAGCACCGTGGTGATGTAGGTGGAGATCGGCAGGGTCGGGGCGAAGTGCGTGGTCGCGGAGCCGTCGCCGTGTTCCTCGACGCGGGCGGGGGCCTGGTTGGACCCGACGTGCCAGCCTTGCGGTGCGCGCACGACGAAGGTGAAGGGCGCCTTGAGGTCGGGCTGCTCGAAGTTTGCGTAGACGCGGCGGGCATCTGCGGGTTCGAACTGGGTGTAGCAGTAGGTCTGCCCGTCGGCCGGGTCCACGTAGCGGTGCAATCCCTCGCCGCTGCGCGAGTACCGTGCGTGCCCGTCGACGATGAGCGTGTTGGGGGAGTCCGCGCCCTGGTGAAGGTCCTCAAGGTGGATGCGGGAGCCGGAGACGGCCTGCCCCGGGTCGACGGGGGCGCCGTTGAGCGTGATCGACTCGATGGATTCGTGGATGAAGTCCAGGAAGGTGCCGGTGGTGCCGTGGGCCTCGAGCACCAGCGTGGTCCTGGAGCGGTATCCGGTCACGGCCGGGTCCTGCGCGGCCGAGAGGTCGAGCTCCACCCGGTAGGAGAGCACCTTCAGGGTTTGGGCGCGCCATGCCGCCTCGTCGCGCGTGAGGTTTTCGTTCGGGCCCGGGGTTCTGGTCATGTGATCCACCAGACCATTCAAACATGAAACGAGCGTTTGACAATGTCCGGGTGCCGGGCCCGCGTATTGGCCGCAGAGGGAACGTGCGCCGCCTCGTGGCCGGCCGTCGAGCGGCGGCCGGCCACCGGGCGCATCAAGCTCCTACCAGGGGGAGGGCTCGTAGTCCTTCAGGAAGCAGCCGTAGAGGTCGATGCCGCGTTCCCCGTCGACGATCGGCTGGTAGACGCGGGCCGCTCCGTCGATCAAATCCAGCGGCGCGTGCCAGCCCTCGGCAACCATG
The DNA here is from genome assembly GCF_001863355.1 of Arthrobacter sp. UCD-GKA. Lineage (NCBI taxonomy): Bacteria > Bacillati > Actinomycetota > Actinomycetes > Micrococcales > Micrococcaceae > Arthrobacter > Arthrobacter sp. UCD-GKA. The sequence goes on from NZ_MOLR01000006.1 coordinate 65,706, forward strand.
CGGACCTTGGAATCGTGCGGACGCTCATCGGTGATCCACCCGGTGTCCACCGCCGACATGAGGATCCGGTCGGTCTGCAGCATCTCCTCGGCGCTGGTGCGCGTGAGCATGTTCAGCGAGGCCTTGGCCATGTTGGTGTGCGGGTGCCCGGCGCCCTTGTAGCGGCGGGAGAACTGCCCCTCCATGGCCGAGACGTTCACGATGTACTTGCGGTGCGCGTCGGAGGCGGCAAGCGCCGGGCGCAGGCGCGAGGCCAGCAGGAATGGCGCGGTGACGTTGCACAGCTGCACCTCGAGCATTTCCAGCGCGTCCACGTCGCCCAGGATCTGCGTCCAGGAGTTCTCGGTGACCACGTCCGGGACCATCCCGCCGGCATCGATTGCGGTGCCGGCGGCAATGCGCTCCAGCGTGGCCGAGCCGGCGGTCATGGCCAGGTCCGCCACGGCCTGCGCGTCGTAGTTCGTCGGGGTTGCCGGGACGAGCAGTGCCGAGTCCTCCAGGCGGAAGGCGCTGGCCAGGGCCTTGGGGTGCTCGGAGGGGGGATTGGCCTCGCCCCAGACCTCCGGGCCTCCGTGCGCGAACTCGAGTTCGGCCGGCAGCGGCTGGTTCTCGGACTCGATCAGGTGCAGGTAGGAGTTCGAGGTGCGGCGCACGGTCTGCGCCGCGTTGTTGATCAGGATGTCCAGCGGGCCCTCGGCGGCGACGCGGTCGGCCAACGAGATCACCTGGGAGGGATCGCGCAGGTCGATGCCGACGATGCGCAGGCGGTGGATCCAGTCCGCGGAGTCCTCCAGCGCGGCAAAGCGGCGGGCGGCGTCGCGCGGGAAACGAGTGGTGATGGTGGTGTGCGCGCCGTCGCGGAGCAGGCGCAGGGCGATGTGCATGCCGATCTTGGCACGCCCGCCGGTGAGCAGCGCGCGCTTGCCGGTGAGGTCCGCCCGGGCGTCGCGGCGTTCGCGGCCTGCGGCTGCGCATTCGGGGCACAGGTAGTGGTGGAAGGCGTCCACGGTGGTGTAGCGCTGCTTGCAGATGTAGCAGCCGCGCGGCTTGATGTATTCGCCGGCGGTGTGCTCGTCGGTCGGGGTGCTCAAGTCCAGGCCGAGGGTCTCGTCGTCCAGGCGCTGCGGGGAACCGGTGGCGGTGCGCTCGACCACGGCGCGGTCGGCGGCGTTGATGGCCGAACGCTTCTCGTTCTTGCGGTGCCTCTTGGCGGACTTGAACATCTTGCCGGTGGCCCGGCGCACGGCAATGTGCCGTTCGTCCTCGGCGTCCAGCCGGTGCACCTGGCCCAGCACCTTCAGTGCCGTCTCAAGTTCCTCGGCGGTGAAAAGTTCGTCATTGCCGGCCGCATCGGCCGCAGGATAATTCTCAGTCATGTCGTCATCAAGTCTACCGGCAGCGGCCGCCGGAGGATTTTCCGGATTCGGAAAGATCCGAACGGCACACCGGCCGCGGGCCGCCGCCGGCACGCCAGCGCTCGGAGGCAGCAACGTCGTCCAGGGGACGGATGGCGCTGACATGCGGTAGCGTGATCCCATGAATCATTCACAGCTGGCTTGGTGGCGTTCTGACTAGGAACAGCCCTGCCTCGTGAAAGACCACGGCCGTTCGCACTGGACGGCCATTTTTGTGCCCTGCAACAAGGGGCGGGATATCGGCCGGACCGGCCGCAACCTTCCCGCAACAAGGAGCACAACATGCAAGAACACCCCGAAACCACTTCATCCGGAAAACCCGAATCGCCCCGACACGAGGCCGGTCTGGCCGGCACCGATGCCGTCGACAAGAATGCCGCGCTCGAACAACGGATCCTCGCCGATCCGGGCCGTTTCCGGGTCATGACAGGCGACAGGCCAACGGGCCGGCTGCATCTGGGCCACTATTTCGGCACCCTGCAGAACCGGGTCCGGCTCCAGGACCTCGGCGTCGAGTCCTTCGTTCTCGTCGCCGACTACCAGGTGCTGACCAACCGGGACGTGGCCGACAACCTGCCCGAATCCGTCGAGGGGCTGGTCCTGGACTACCTGGCCGTCGGCATCGACCCGGCGCGCACCACGATCTACGTCCACAGCGCCGTCGCCGCGCTGAACCAACTGATGCTTCCATTCCTGTCGCTGGTGACGGTGGCGGAGCTGGGACGGAACCCCACGGTCAAGGACGAGATCGCGCATTCGAGGCAGGCATCGGTCAGCGGGCTGATGTTCACCTACCCGGTTCACCAGGCGGCCGACATCTTGTTTTGCAAGGCCAACCTGGTGCCCGTCGGCCAAGACCAGCTTCCCCACCTCGAGCTGACGCGCACCATTGCGCGGCGGTTCAACGCCCGCTACGCGCCCGAGACCGGGATCTTTCCGGAGCCCGAGGCCTTGCTCTCGGCCGCCCCGCTGCTTCTGGGCACCGACGGCGGCAAGATGAGCAAGAGCCGGGGCAATGCCGTGGCGCTGGCGGACGATGCCGATCAGACCGCGCGACTGATCCGCGGGGCCAGGACCGACTCCATCAGGCACATCACCTACGAGCCGGCCACCCGCCCCGAGGTCTCCAGCCTTGTCCTGCTTGCCGCGCTGTGCCTGGGGCGTGATCCCCGTGAGGTTGCCGATGGGATCGGAGCCGGGGGTGCCGGGGAGTTGAAGCGGACGGTGACCGAGGCCGTCAACGAATACCTGGCCCCGATACGGGCGCGGCGCATGTCCTTCGCGCGGGAGCGCGGTTTCGTGCGCAACATCCTCAAGGAAGGCAACGAGCGCGCCAATGCCGAGGCCGAGGCAACGCTCGACGAGGTGCGAAGGGCGATGATGACGGCCTATTGAAACGGGATCGGGGATCATCGGGCCTAGGAACTGCAGCGGCGGTCCACCTCCATACCGGCGGCGGAGCAGCGAGGCCGCGAAAGGCGTCAAGGCGCCTTCCGATCTCGTCCCGATGGTTCCCGGGCAGCAAGCCGTCGGCTCCGTATCTCGGCCCGATGAAGCTTCGGGCACCGGGGTTCGTTCTGACCTTGATCCGCTGACTTCGGTGAACAACGAGTTGCCTCCCAACTCGTTGTTCACCGAAGCGTTGAAAGGGTTCCGGCCGAGCGGCTTAGGTGCCGTCCCCACATTCCAACGAGAAATCCTGGTCCCGGGCCACCTTGATTTCCAAGATGATGGCCGGGCCCGGGCCGAACCTTCCACTGGGGAAGGGCTTTGCAAAACATCCCGGGGTCAATTCCCGCGGTGGACGGGTAGTCACGCCAGTGGCTCTTCTGCCTGCTGGTGCCTGCCAAGACGGCCGCTGTGGTCCTGGCCATGGAATGTCCGACGATTCATGAAACAGCCACCGGCAGGGGCTGCAGAAGAACGATCCCGAGCAGCACGCCGGCCGCCAGACCAAGCCGCCATCGCGGTTCATGCTTGCCCACCGAAACACGGTCCTTGCTTCTCGGGCCTTAGGTGCGATGCCATGTGCCCACGAGGCCGGATTCCGGGCACTCATTCCGGAAGGTCAGGCCTGCCACCATCCGTTGGAGAAGGGGTGGTTGCGTGCTACGCAAGCCATGCGCTATGTCGTCTGATGTCTGCCCGTCGCCGGGCAGAGCCCAGGATCAGGCCGCCGGCCAGGAAGACGATCCCAACGGCAAACAGGCCGACATACATGCGCAATTGGTACGGAGCGCTGCCGAAATTGCTGAAGGGTTCGGGTCCGGCGAGGATCCAGGCGTAACGCCGGGCTTCGGCATGGATGAACAGATACAGGGCAACGGGACTGACCATCAGGAGAATTCCCCAACCGAACAAGATTCCTGCTGCAAAACCGCGACTCGTGCGCATTCGTGGCCCTCCCGATCAAGTCTGTCCATTCAACCACGATGAGGCTGGCAGTCAACGGCCCGCGTTGACTCGTAAAAAACCTCCGCGTAGATCGATACGTTGCCTCACCAAGAAACCCCCGCGCAGGCCGATACGTTGCCCCAGAAGGAAACCTCCGCTTCCGTGGCTCTTGATATTCGGGTTTCCCCCGTATTTCGTCGTTGGCATGGGACTGAACATGAGGGCTCGCAAGGCAGTAACCAAACAGCTGGCCACGCGCTACCACGCCGCCAGTCGCAAGGCCAAGGGAACCATGCTCGACGAACTGGTGGCCCTGACCGGCTGGCACCGGGACCACGCCCGTGCCGCCCTGCGCCAGGCCCTGCTGCCGGCACGGCCACGCAAGGCCCCGGCCTGGCGCAAGCCGACCTACCCGGCGGACCTGCAACCCGGACTCGTTCTCTGCTGGGCGGTGCTGCGGGCGCCGGCCTCGAAGCTGCTGGCCGCCTCCATGCACTACCTCGTGCCGATGCTGCGCACCGAGAAGGCTCTGGACGTCACCGAGGCGCAGGCCGCGCTGCTGACGCGCATGAGCGCCTCGACCATCGACCGCCGGCTGGCCGGTGAGCGGGCCAAGATGCGCCTGCGCGGACGCTCACACACCAAGCCAGGCTCCCTGCTCAAGTCCCAGATCCCGATACGCACCTGGGCCGAATGGGACGATGCGGTGCCCGGCTTCGTCGAGATCGACCTGGTGGGACACGAAGGCGGGAACAACAGCGGGGAGTTCTGCTTCACCCTCACGGTGACCGACATTTCCACCGGGTGGACGGTGAACCGGGCAGTGAAGAACAAGGCCCAGAAATGGGTGTTCGAGGCCCTGCAATACGTCACCGGCGTCTTCCCGTTTCCCATCATCGGGATCGACAGCGACAACGGCAGCGAATTCATCAATTACGAATTGAAGAACTACTGCGACGAGCAACACATCACCTTCACCCGCTCACGCTCCGGGAACAAGAACGACGGCGCCCACGTGGAGCAAAAGAACTGGTCACGGGTCCGTGAGCTGGTCGGCTACCTGCGCTACGACACCCCGGCCGAACTGGAACTACTCAACGAGATATGGGAGTTGGACCGCGTCTTCACCAACTACCTCCTGCCCCAGCAGAAGCTGGTGAAGAAGACCAGGATCGGGGCCAAGGTCACCAAGGTCCATGACAAGCCGGCCACCCCGCACCAGCGAGCCACCGTCCACCCCGAAGTGAAGAAGATGCCGATCATCCGCATGAACGCGGCCTTCAAGAAAATCCGGGTCATGGCGCTCTCGCGCCAGATCCTCGCCCTGACCGGACGTCTGGAAACCCTGTCCAAGGCCAAGGGCGGCACCGCCACCAACCACCTCAAGGAGGTCCAGTCATGAAGCAGTCATTTCCCGGAGGTTTCTTTCTGGGGCAACGTATCGGCCTGCGCGGAGGTTCCTTGGTGAGGCAACGTATCAACCTTCCCGGAGGTATTGACATGACGCAACAGGCGGCCCACAAAAAATGCTTGACCTGTGGTGAAACGGAACCATCTGCACGGCGCTCCGCCGCCGGGGACACGAACGCGGGGTTGGACAACCGGTGTCCAACCCCGCGTCATAGCCCGAAAAGCAGCATGGAAGCTGTATCCGCGGCAGGAAAACTAGCCCTGGTTCTTGGCCTTAAGCTCCGCCAGGCGGGCTTCGATCTCGGACGCCGCCGGGGCGTCCTCAAGCTGCGCGGCGGCAGGTGCCTGTTCAAGGATGTTCTTCTCGGCCTTCATGGCCGCCAGGCGTGCCTCGACCTCGGTGGACTCGCCCAGATCCTCCAGGGAGGCAAACTGCGCATCCAGGGAGGAAGAAGCAAGCTCGGCCGCACCGCGCACGCGCGCTTCGTCGGAGCGGATCTTGGCTTCGAAGCGCCCGATCTCGGAGGTCGGGTCGCTCATGTCCAGGGCCTTGACCGCGTCCATCATCTGGCTCTGGGTCTTGGCGTTGCGGGCGCGGGCCACCAGCTCGTCGCGCTTGGCCACCAATTCCTGGCGCTTGGTCGACATGGTGTTCAGGCCGGTCTTGAGCTGCTCGACGACCTGGCGCTGCGAGGCGATGTTCGGCTCGGCGTTGGCAGCCTGCTTCTCGCTGGACATCTGGCGCTGGATGGCCACGGTGGCCAGCTTGTTGAACTTCTCGGCGTTGGCGCCGTCGCCGGCGGCCGCGTATTCCTCGGCCTTGTTCGAGGCGGCCAGTGCCTTGGCGCCCCACTCGCGGGCGTCGTTGACCGCGGTCTTGTAGTCGTCCTCAAGCATGCGCAGGTTGCCGATGGTCTGGGCCACCGCGGTTTCGGCCTTGGCAATGTTGTCGGAGTAGTCACGCACGTTCTGGTCCAGCATCTTCTGCGGATCTTCCAGCGCATCCAATGCCGCGTTGGCGTTGGACTTTCCGATGCGGAACAGTCGTGCAAAAATCGAGTTCTTCTTCATGGGGGGAGCGTTGCCCTTTCATAAGCCGCGTTGGAATAACTCTATGCGACAGGCGGCCCCGACTGAACCCGGGACCAAGGATTCCCGGCAGGTCGAGGGGCGTGCGCGTCGCGCGGAACGGGACGGATCCGCGGCCATCCGGTGGATCGGGCGACCAGGGATTGTTGCCTCGGCGCGTGGCAACTGCTTGGGTGGAACCATGACCCCTGCACCGAGCTCCGTGATCTGGCCCGTCGTTCACCGGGAGCGCCTGGCCCTGGCCGACGACCTCGAAAGCCTGGCGCCCGGGCACTGGGAGACGCCGTCGCTGTGCCCCGGCTGGTCCGTGCACGACGTGCTGGCCCACCTTGTCGACTCCGCCAAGACCACCCGGCTGGGATTCATCCGCCGCATGTTCGCTGCGGGCTTCAACTTCGACCAGGACAATGCCGTGGGAATCGCCGGGGAACGCTGCGCGGACCCGGCACGGACGCTGGCCGGGTTCCGCACGGTGCTCACGCGAACCAGCACCCCGCCGGCGGCCTTGCCCACCCGCCTGGTGGAGGCGTTCGTGCACGGGGAGGACATTCGCCGTCCACTGGGCCTCCGGAGCGACTACCAAGCCGCACACGTGGCCACGGCGTTGGAATACCAGGTGCGGACCAGCACCAAGTTGGGCGGCGGCAAGGAACGCGCCGCCGGGTTCCGGCTGGTTGCCACGGACACCGGGTTCGAGCACGGTTCCGGGGACTTGATGGTCCGCGGCCCGGCGATTTCCTTGCTGCTGGCCGTTTCCGGCCGCCCCCTGGCGGTGGATGAAATCTCCGGACCGGGTGCGGCGGCCTTCGCGACGCACGCAGGATCCTGACGCGGGTTCGGAAGTCCTTGATCCACGGGGATCAACTGCGGAACGCGCCTGATGCGGGCCCCAAAGGGTTCAGGGAAAGCCAAACGGGGAGTGCGGTGCGGACCGAAGGGCAGTCGATTGCCTGTTGGTCCGCGCCGCACTCCCCGTCGGGGATGGGTGCCCGGGCTACTTCTTGGCCGCCGCGTGGTGCGCGGCCTTCTTGGCGGCCTTCTCGCGCGCGATCAGCACCTTCTCGTCAACCGGGGCATCGGCGCTGGCACGCAGCTTTCGGTAGTACTGGGCGGCCTCGTCCTGGCGTTCGGCTTCCCCTCCGTCGGCGATCTTCGCGCGCAGGTGCTCCGGGCCGTAGCCGAAGGCATCGACCAGGTCCTGGACGTGCGGGCGCAACCTGGCGAGCAGGATGTTGATGTAGCCGGTGAGCGTGCGGGCCCGCTGCATCGACAGGCGCCCGTTCATCAGGTACCAGCCGAGGTTCTCCTCGATGAGGGTCAGCGCGTACACGTCGCGCAGCCAGGTCAGCACCGTGCGGGTCCCGGCGTCGGAGGTGTTGCCCAGGGCCGTGGTGAAGGCCTCCCAGCGCAGCAGTTCGCCGTGTGCGCGGGCCGCGGCGATCAGCGCGTCCTGCTTCTCGTTGAAGGCGGCGGCGGAGGCCGCGCGGTCCTTGGTGTTGACCCCGCGCAGCGCGTCGGCGATCTCGGCGACCATGGTGTTGATCCGGTCGGTGAGCAGGGCGCGCTGGTTGGATTCGTCCTTGAAGAAGTTGGCGCTCTTGCGCTCATCCCCGGTGTCCGCGAACGCCTGGCCGACCGAGCGCAGCCCGGTGCGGTGCAGCGCGACGTTTTCGGCCTGCTTGACCACGTAGCGGGCCAGTACCCCGGCGTCGAGCTTGCGGAATTCCTGCCCGTAGTCGGTCAGCAGCCGCTTGCCCACCAGCTGCAGCAGCACGTTGTTGTCGCCCTCGAAGGTGACGTAGATGTCCAGGTCCGCGCGCAGGGCGGTGAAGCGGTTCTCGGCGATGAATCCGGCGCCGCCGCAGGCCTCGCGGGCCTCCTGCAGGGTGTCCAGTGCGTCCCAGGTGCTCAGCGGCTTCAGGGCTGCGGCCAGGGTCTCGAGGTCCTGGCGGTCGGCGTCGGTGTCGGTGGCCCCGGAGAAGACGTCGTCGAACTTCGCCAGCAGTTCCTCGTGGGCGAAGGACGCGGCGTAGGTGCGGGCCAGGCGGGGGATGAGCCGGCGCTGGTGGCGCTGGTAGTCCATGATGTTCTCCTCCTGGATGTCGGAGGAGGCGTTGAACTGGCGGCGCTGGTTGGCGTAGGTGACCGCGATCTGCAGGGCGATCTTGGAGGCGGCCGTGGCGGCGCCGTCCAGCGACACGCGGCCCTGGACCAGGGTGCCGAGCATGGTGAAGAAGCGGCGGCCGGGGGAGTGGATGGGCGAGGAGTAGGTGCCGTCCGCGGTAACGTCGCCATAGCGGTTGAGCAGGTTGGTGCGCGGGATGCGGACGTTGGTGAAGTGCAGCCGTCCGTTGTCGATGCCGTTCAGCCCGCCCTTGAGTCCGTCGTCCTGTCCGCCGATGCCCGGCAGGAAGCCGTTCTCGTCCCGGATGTCGACGTAGAAGGCGTGCACGCCGTGGTTCACGCCGCCGGTGATGAGCTGGGCGAAGACCACCGCGGCCTTGCCGTGGACCCCCGCGTTGCCCAGGAATTCCTTCCAGGCGGCCTTGAAGGGGGTGTTGATGACGAATTCCTGCGCCTGGGCGTCATAGGTGGCGGTGGTGCCGATGGAGGCCACGTCCGAGCCGTGCCCGATCTCGGTCATCGCGAAGGCCCCGGGGATTTCCAGGGACATGATACCCGGCAGCCACTTGTCGTGGTGCTCGGCGGTGCCCAGGTGCAGCACCGCGCAGCCGAACAGGCCCCACTGGACGCCGGCCTTGATCTGCAGGGACGGGTCGGCGGTGACCAGTTCCTCGAAGCTGGCGATGGAGCCGCCGTGGTTGTCCTGCCCGCCCAAGCGCGCGGGGAAGGCCCGGTGCACGGCCTTGGCGTTGACCAGTTCGTGCAGCTGGGTGAAGACGCGTTCGCGGTGCTCGTCCATGGGCAGCCCGGGGGTTCCGCGCAAGGCCTCGGTGCCGGCCAGGGCGCGGGCTTCCTTGCGGATCTCCGCCCAGCGGCCCAGCAGCTGTTCGCCGAGGGATGCCACGTCGATGGTGACGTCGGCGGTGTCGAGGGTGATTTGTTCCTGGGTCACTGGCGTATCTGCCTTTCGGTTGTGCTGCCCTCGCGGTGCGGGGGAACTGACGCTGGATTTCTTGGATGTTTGGTGGTCGTCTTGCCGTGGAGCAAGGAGCTTGCGGGCTAGGGGAGGTCGAGCGAGGCCTGGGACGCGACGCCGTGGGTGAGCCACAGGGTCAGGCTCCGGGCGAGTTCCTCGATGCCGGGGCGCCCGGGGCCTTCGGGTGCGCGCAGCCACAATTCGCCGGCGGCGCGGACCATGCCGATCGATGCGCGCGGCCAGAGCTCGAGGGCGGGGCTGGCCTGCTCCCCGGGCCCGACGCCCATGTAGGCGTGCATGCGTTCGCGCATCATCGTTGCCAGGTCCTCGAAGAAGTCGTTCAGTGCCCCGTCGCGGACCTGCCCCCCGGCACCGGCCGGGTCGGTCAGTACGTCCGTTGCGGGGCTGGCGGTGACGAAGAAGTAGATGTTCGGGGAGGTCGCGGCCATCCGCAGGTAGGCCAGCACCATGGCGTGCAATGCGTCGCCCTCGCCGCTGGACTTGAGGGCCGCGGCGATCACCTCGGTGCGGAAGTTGGTGATGACGTACTGGCCCAGCGCCTGGCGCAGTCCCTCCTTGTCGCCGAAGTAGCGGTAGAAGACGGACTTGGAGGTGTTCGCCTGCGCGGCGATCTCCTCCATGGAGGCACCGGGGCCCAGCCGGTGGATGGTGTGCCGGGCGAGCTTGATCAGTTCCAGGCGCCGCGCGGCCCGGTGGGCATCCCAGCGCGCCGAGCGGCCATCGCCTGGTGCTTGCATCGGGGTGCCCGCGGTGTCGGGGGCTTGAGGGTTGTTCACGATACCCAGCGTATCAGGTACGCTGGGTATCAGTAACTCACCTCACATCTGCCCCCAGGAGCAACCACAGCATGTCCGACCAGACCCAAGCCATTCGCCCGGCCGTCATCATCGGCGGAAACCGCATCCCCTTCGCCCGTTCCAACGGCGCCTACTCCAAGGCCAGCAACCAGGACATGCTCACCGCCGCACTTGACGGGCTCATCGCCCGCTTCGGCCTGCAGGGCCAGCGCCTCGGCGCAGTATCCGCCGGCGCGGTGCTCAAGCACTCCAAGGACTTCAACCTGGTGCGCGAATCCGTGCTCGGCACCTCGCTCTCGGCCCAGACCCCGGCCTACGACGTCCAGATGGCCTGTGCCACCGGCATGGAAGCCATCGGCTCGCTGGCCAACAAGATCAAGCTGGGCCAGATCGACTCGGGCATCGGCGGCGGCGTGGACACCACCTCGGATGCCCCGATCGCGGTCTCCGAGGGCCTGCGCGCGGTCCTGATGGATCTTTCCCGCGCCCGCACCACCGGCGCGAAGCTCAAGGCGGTCTCCAGGTTCCGCCCGCGCGATTTGGCACCGAACGCGCCGGGCACCGGCGAACCGCGCACCGGCCTGTCGATGGGCGACCACCAGGCGATCACCACCAAGGCCTGGAACATTTCCCGCACCGCCCAGGACGAGCTCGCCCTGGCCAGCCACAAGAATCTCGCCGCCGCCTACGAGCGGAACTTCTTCGACGACCTCATCACCCCGTTCGCCGGGGTCTCGAAGGACACCAACATGCGCGCGGATTCCAGCCTGGAGAAGCTCGCCACGCTCAAGCCGGCCTTCGGCAAGAACCTGGGCGCCGAGGCGACGATGACCGCCGGCAACTCCACCCCGCTGACCGACGGGGCCTCGGTGGTGCTGCTGGGCTCGGAGGACTACGCCCGTGAGCACGATTTGCCGATGCTGGCGAACTTCGTGGACTTCGAGGCCGCCGCAGTGGACTTCGTGCACGGGGCCGAGGGGCTGCTCATGGCACCGACCTATGCCGTGGCCCGCATCCTGGAACGCAACAACCTCTCGCTGCAGGACTTCGACTTCTACGAGATCCACGAGGCCTTCGCCGGCACCGTGCTGGCCACGCTGGCCGCCTGGGAGGATGCCGAATTCTGCAAGAACAAGCTCGGCCTTGACGCCCCGCTGGGGGCCATCGACCGCTCCAGGCTCAACGTCAACGGCTCCTCGTTGGCCGCCGGGCACCCGTTCGCCGCCACCGGCGGACGCATCGTGGCCTCGCTGGCGAAGATGCTGCATGAGAAGGGATCAGGCCGCGGCCTGATCTCCGTGTGCGCCGCCGGCGGGCAGGGCGTCGTGGCGATCCTGGAGGCACGCTGATCATGGCCGACAAGTACCTGGAACTCGTGAACTCCGGCTTCACCAAGAAGCTTGCCAAGTCCCTCGGTGCCCCGCGCCCGGCGATCCTGCGCCGCTACGCACCCGGGGCCCCGTTGCTGCCCGGCCCGCTGCTGCTGCTCGGAAACTCCTCCGCCGCCCAGGACCTGGCCGACACGCTGCTGGGCTGGGGCCTGGATGTGCGCCGGCACGCCTCCGGCGAGAGCCAACTCGGCGGGATCATCCTGCTGCTCGACGAGCTGGCGGACCCCGCCGAACTCTCCGAGCCCATGCTCGCCGCCGGCGCGGCGCTGCGCCGGCTGGCCCCCGGCGGACGCGTGGTCTCCTTCAGCCGGCCCGCGCTGGACACCGACGCCCCGGCCGTGGCCGCCGTGCGCCAGGGCATCGACGGGACCATGCGCTCCCTGGGCCGGGAGATGCGCGGTGGTGCAACAGCCAACGGCATCGTGCTCGCCGAGGGCATCTCGGCCACGGCACCCTCCGCACTGGCTGCCCTGCACTTCCTGCTCTCCGGGCGCAGCGCCTACGTCGACGGCCAGTTCATCGCCGTCGACTCGGTCGACGGGACGCTGCCGGAGAGCTTCGACAAGCCCCTGGCCGGGAAGGTCGCCGTGGTCACCGGCGCGGCGCGCGGCATCGGGGCGGCCATCGCGCAGACGCTGCACCGCGACGGCGCCACCGTGGTGGTGGTCGATGTCCCGGCCGCCGGGGACGCGCTGGCAAGGGTCGCCAACCGGGTTTCCGGCACCGCCCTGCAGCTGGACGTGACCCGCGCCGACGCCGGGGAAAAGATCATCGAGCATGCACGCTCCCGCCACGGGGCACTGGACATCGTGATCCACAATGCCGGGATCACCCGCGACAAGCTGCTGGCCAACATGGACGCGGCCCGCTGGGACTCGGTCATCGCGGTGAACATCTCCTCGCAGCTGGCCATGAACGAGGCGTTCCTGGCCGCCAAGCTGCCGGGGCTGCGCATCGTCTCGCTGGCCTCGACCTCCGGGATCGCCGGGAACCGCGGGCAGACCAACTACGCGGCCTCCAAGGGCGGGGTCATCGGCATGGTGCGGGCCTCCGCGGCCGCATTCGCCGCAAACGGCGGCGGCATCAACGCCGTGGCTCCCGGTTTCATCGAGACCGACATGACCGCGAAGATCCCGTTGGCGACCCGCGCCGTGGCGCGGATGCTGATGCCCTCGCTGATGCAGGGCGGGCTGCCGCTGGATGTGGCCGAAGCCATCGGATTCCTGGCTTCGGATGCGGCCGCCGGCATCAACGGGCGCACCCTGCGGGTGTGCGGGCAGTCGTTGGTGGGGGCATGAGCGCCCGCGAACGGGTCGTCCTGGATGCTGCACCCTCGCTGGGCGCGCTCTACGCCAAGGCCGCCGGAAGCCGGCTGCGCGCCCTGCTGCCCGGCGGCCAGGCCGCAGGCGGCACGCTGCCGGAAATCGAGCACCGCCTCGAGGCCCTGGTGGCCGATCCCGCACGGCTGGTCGACTACCAGCGCCTGATGGGCGACACCGTGCGCGACACCCTGCCCAGCGTCTTCGTGCACGGCATGGTGTTCCCGGTGGCGATGTCGGTGATGGTGCGCGAGGACTTCCCGCTGCCGCTGCTGGGCATGGTGCACCTGTCCAACCGGGTCAACCACCTGCGTCCGATCCCCGCCTCGGCAACGCTCTCGGCCACCGCCTGGGCGGCCAACCTGCGCGAGCACCGCGCCGGCACCCAACTGGATCTCGTCGTCGAGGTCTCCGAGGGCGGCGAACCGGTGTGGCGCGGGGTCTCGACCTACCTGGCCCGCGGGATCTGGCCCGGCAGCCGGCCCGGAGCCCCCTCCGAGGCCCGGGCTCCCTTCACCATCCCGGCACGCACCGCGTCATGGAAGCTGGCCGCCGACACCGGGCGCACCTACGCGGCGGTGCTGGGGGACTACAACCCCATCCACCTTTCCGCCGCCTCGGCCAAGGCGCTGGGCATGAAGCGCGCCATTGCGCACGGGATGTACCTGGCCGGACGCGCACTGGCCGGCGCCGCGCCGCAGGACGCTGGCTACGACTGGGAGATCGAGTTCGCCACCCCGGTGTTCCTGCCCTCCACCGTCGATGTCGGCTACGAGGACCGCGGGGACCACATGGTCTTCAGCGGGTGGGGCGCACGCAGCGGCAAGCCGCACTTCTCCGGATCGATCACCACGCGTCCGGACGGGCCTGCCTCCCGGGCGTAGAAGGCCGCGGCGCCGGCCGCCACGCCTTGGGTCCTCGACGCACGGACCGGTCGACCCAACTGGACAGGTCCACGACACGTCCTTCGCCGCGGCAACTGCCCGGGTCCTTCATGGAAGACTCGAGCCGTTGACGGCCCGCGGAAAAGGCAGCGCCCATGAACTTTCATAAACCAACAGAAGCCGGCGTCGAGGACTACGCGGCCTTCTTGCCGCCCGCCCGGAACCAGCGGCAGGTTTCCCCGGCGTCGACCTGGTGGTCCTGGCGGAGACATCGCGTCCACCTCCCCCGGTTGCGCAAGCCCGACGCCCCGGTGCGTCTGGTCGTCGTCCATGGTGCCGGTGCCCATGCGGCTGCGCTGTGGCCCGTCGCCGGCCTGCTGGCTGACAGCGACGTGGACATCACCGCCGTCGACCTGCCGCTCTACGGCCGAACCGTCACGGCCTCGCGGGCCCGGGTGGTCTACGAGGACTGGATCGCCCTGCTGGCCGATCTCCTCGAGGCCGAGGACGACGGGCGTCCCGTGGTCCTGCTCGGGGCCAGCATCGGCTGTCTCCTCGCGGTGGAGGCTGCTGCCCGTGCCGGCGGCGTTGCCGCGGTCATCGCCACCTGCCTGCTTGACCCCCTGGAGCGCGAGGCGCGCGCGGCCATGACGCGGTTCGGGTCGCTCGCACTTCCCTTCATGCCGCTGCTCGCCCTGGTGCGCGGACCTGTGGCCCGGATTCCGGTCAAGATCTCCTGGATCGCCGATCTTCGAAGCATGGGGCGAGATCCCCTCTTGGGGCGGCTCTGCGCCAGGGACCGGCGCGGCGGCGGCGCCTGGCTGCCCCTGGGGTTACTCGCCTCGTACCTGAGGCACCCGCACACCGCGGCACGAACACGGGCGGTCACGGTGCACCTGATGCATCCCGAGCTCGACGCGTGGACGCCGGCGGCGCTGAGCGAGGGAACCCTGCAGGCCTTGCCCGGTCCCACGGTCAGCCGGCTGTTGCGCGGATGCGGCCATTTTCCCTTCGAGGAGCGCGGGCTGCAGGATCTGCTCGATGGGCTCGAGGAGGTACTGGCCGACGCGGCATCGGCCACCGGCCAACCGTGAGCGGGTCCCCGGCGGGGGCGCGCTAAGGGGCGGGGGAGGTGCTTGACCTGTCCGCGCTGCGCTGCGCGATGGCACCGGCATAGGACGACAGCGCCGCGGCGGCGGTTTTTTCCCAGCCGTGCCCGGCGGCGAATGCGGCGGCCTGGGTGCCCAGCCGCCGGCGCAGCGGCGCGTCGGCGGCAAGCTTCGCCAGTGCCACGGCCCAGGCGGCGGGCTCGGCGCCATCGACCAGGATTCCGGTGTGCCCGTCCCGCACCGCGTGGGGCAGCCCCCCGACGCGGCGGGCCAGCACCGGGGTGCCGCAGGCCTGCGCCTCCAGCGCCACCAGCCCGAAGGACTCGCTGTAGGAGGGGACCGCCACCAGGTCGGCGCAGCGGAACGCCTTGGCCAGGTGCTCCGCGGGCATCGGCAGCGAGAACCGCACCAGGTGCTCCACTTCCTGTGCCTCGACCAGCTTCTGCAGGTCCAGCTCCTTGGCCCCGGAGCGCGCACCAATCACCGAAAGCTTCACATCGAGGTCCGGGCGTTCACGGGCCAGGATCCCCAGCGCCCGCACCAGGATCTGCGGGCCCTTGAGCTTCTGGATGCGCCCGGCAAAGACCACCCGCAAGGAACCCGGTGCGCTCTCGCGCTGCTCGCACACCCCGGGGTGGAAGGTCGACAGGTCCACGCCCGGCTCCACCACGTCAAGCGCCGCGGGTTTTGCACCGTAGAGGTGGATGAGCTCCTCGACCTCCACCGGGGTGTTGGCGGTGAGCCGGTCGGCCTGGAGGCACAGCAGCATTTCCCCGCGGATGCGGGCGGCGGACTCCTCGGTGTGCGCCGAGAGCTTCTTGACCTTGCCCATGGTGTGCATGGTGTGCACCAGCGGCACGCCCCATGCATCACGTAGCTGCAGCCCGACGATCCCGGAAAGCCAATAGTGGGAATGGATCGCGTCGTAGGGTCCGAGGCCCGAGGCATAGTCCTGGATCGCCGAGGCGGCTTCCGGCAAGTGCCCGGCCAGTTCCTCCTTGGCCAGCTTCCCGGGCGGGCCTGCCTGCACCTCGTGGCACACCACGCCCGGGGCCATGTCGGTGGCCCTGGTCTCGGCGCCGCGGACGAAGACATCGACTTCCACCCCGAGATCGGCCAGTGCGAACGCCAGGTGCCTGATGTACACGTTCATTCCGCCGGCATCCCCTGACCCGGGCTGTTCCAGCGGGGAGGTGTGCAGTGAAATCATCGCGATGCGCTGGGGGGTGTTCGTGGGTTCGGACATCGGTGCTCTGCCGCCTGTAAACGAGAAATGTGCGATCAATGCGGCCGCCACCTCCCGACATGCTCGGGAGGTGGCGGCCCAACACCTTCATCCTACGCAACAAGCCCCGCCCCGGATCATGGCCTGCCACGGGCCCGAAATCCACGATTTCCCCCTTCGGAATATGACCCTGCTCACAAATAGCGGCCCCGACTGCATGTTTTGGCTCCGAAGCACGCAAATAGCCTTGTAAACACGGGGTTTTCGGGGCGGGGAACCGCCGAATTGAAGTGTGCCCCAGACCCGTGCTAGAGTCTTATCTCGCCGCGGACAACGGAAACAAAGTTCTTCACGAACTTCCTCCGGTGCAGCGGCCACCAGCGAGGGTGGCGGAATGGTAGACGCGCTAGCTTGAGGTGCTAGTCCACGTAAGTGGGTGGGGGTTCAAGTCCCCTCCTTCGCACAGACAAACCCCCGATCGGATGAGAATCCGGTCGGGGGTTTTCTCGTTCCCGGCAAACGCCCCCCGCGCCACGACTCGTGGCGCCTCGCCCTCGCCTGCGTGCGCCGGTCTGGATAGGGTGGGGGAACCAGGTTTCGTCACGAGAAGGCAGAAGGATTCCCCCATGTCAGCTGCGCAGAGCACCCCGGACATCGTTGTTGCCGAGGACGAGGTCGCCCGCATTTGCCAGGCGCTGATCCGGATCGACACCACCAACTACGGCAACAACGAGGGCGCGGGGGAGCGCAAGGCGGCCGAATACGTCGCCGAACTCATCCACGAGGTGGGGCTCGAGGCCACGGTCCTTGAATCGGCCCAGGGCCGCGCCAACGTCGTCACCCGCCTCGAGGGCACCGACAAGTCCCTGCCGGCACTGATCGTGCACGGGCACCTCGACGTGGTCCCGGCGTTCAAGGACGAATGGTCCGTGGACCCCTTCGGCGCCGAGATCAAGGACGGGATGATCTGGGGCCGCGGGGCGGTGGACATGAAGGACATGGACGCGATGATCCTGGCGGTCATGCGCCAGATGCAGCGCACCGGCACCCGCCCGCGCCGCGACCTGGTTTTCGCGTTTTTCGCCGACGAGGAAGCCGGCGGCGACTACGGCGCGCGCTGGATGGTGGAGAACCACCCCGAGCTCTTCGAGGGCGCCACCGAGGCCATCAGCGAGGTCGGCGGCTTCTCCGCGACCATCGACGGCAAGCGCGCCTACCTGCTGCAGACCGCCGAGAAGGGCATCGCCTGGCTCAAGCTCACCGCGAACGGGCGGGCCGGGCACGGCTCACAGATCAACGAGGCGAACGCGGTGACCCGGCTGGCGGCGGCCATTACCCGCATCGGCGAGCACGACTGGCCGATTTCCTACACCGACACCACCCGCGCCTTCCTTGAGGGTGTTTCGGGGATGACCGGCATCGAGTTCACCGAGGACAACCCGCAGGTGCTGCTGAATGAGCTGGGCAACGTGGCACGCTTCGTCGGGGCGACCCTGCAGAACACCGCCAACCCCACGGTGCTCTCCGCCGGGTACAAGCACAACGTGATCCCCGGGTCCGCCGAGGCCCTGCTGGATGTGCGCACGCTGCCCGGGCAGCACGAGGCGGTCATGGAAACGCTGCGCGCCCTGGCCGGGCCGGACGTCGAACTGTCCTCGTTGCACCTGGACCGGGCGCTGGAGGTTCCCTTCGCCGGGGGACTGGTCGATTCCATGGTCGCCGCGCTGAATCGCGAGGACCCGGAGGCCGTCGTGCTGCCCTACATGCTCTCCGGCGGCACGGACAACAAGTCGCTCTCCCGGCTGGGCATCACCGGCTACGGCTTCGCCCCGCTGCGCCTTCCGGCCGAACTGGACTTCACCGGCATGTTCCACGGCGTCGACGAGCGCGTCCCGGTCGACTCGCTGAAGTTCGGCACCCGGGTCCTGCGCGACCTGTTGACCACCTACTGACACCCTCCCGGGCTATGCCCGCCGAGGCCGGTGACCGGCCGCCGCGGGATGATCCACACCCCCAGCAACAGGAAAGCGAAGCGAAACCCACGTGAAGACGATTGACCAGGTGCTCGGCACCGACATGCTCGAAGGATTCCGGGCACGTGCCGGAGGCTACGACGAACAGAACACCTTCTGCACGCAGGACTTTGCCGAACTTGCCGAGGCCGGGTACCTGCGGGCCATGCTCCCGGAATCCCGGGGCGGCTTCGGCTGGGGCATGGAAACGATGACCGCCGCCCAGCGCCTGCTCGGCTCCTACGCCCCGGCCACGGCACTGGCCGTGAACATGCACCATGTCTGGTGCGGGGTGGCAACGCTGCTCGCCGCCCGCGGAGACCACCGGCTGGACATGGTCCTGGACTGGGTGCAGGCGGGGGAGGTCATGGCCTTCGGGGTCTCCGAGGCCGGCAACGACCAGGTCCTCTTCGACTCCGTCACCCGGGCCGTGCCGGCGGCCGACGGTTCCTACGCCTTCACCGGCACCAAGATCTTCACCTCGCTGGCCCCGGTCTGGACCCGGCTGGGGGTCTTCGGCAAGGACGAAAGCGGCCCAGAGCCGAAGCTGGTCCACGGTTTCCTGCACCGGGATGCGCCGGGCATCGAGATCCCGCAAAACTGGAACACCCTGGGCATGCGGGCCACCCAATCGAACTCGACCGTCCTCACCGGGGCCCCGGTGGCGGCCGAGCACATCCACAGCACCCTGCCGGTGGGCCCGGTTCCGGACCTGCTGGTCTTCGGCATCTTCGCCTCGTTCCTCTCGCTCACCGCCTCGGTCTACGTGGGGCTGGCCGAGCGCGGCATGCAGTTGGCCGCGGCCAACCCGGTGCGGCGGAAATCGCTGAAGAACGACGGGCGGACCTATGACCAGGACCCGGACATCAGGTGGCAGGTAGCCAACGCCGGGATGGAGATCCTGCGGCTCGACGCGATGCTGCGGATGACCACCCGCGACCTCGACGACCTGGTGGATCACGGGGGATCCTGGTTCCCGCGGCTGGTCACGCTGCGCACCGCGGCCGGGGACGCGGCCCGCTACTGCATCGATGTCGCCGCCAAGGTCTCCGGCGGCGGGCAGTACTTCCGCGGTTCGGAGCTCGAGCGGCTCTACCGCGACGCGCTGGCCAGCCTCTACCACCCCTCGGACGCCGAGTCGGCGCACTCCACGGTGGCGTCCTGGTTGCTGGGGCCGGTCAGGGAGTAGGCCGCGAGGGCACCGGGCGATCTGAAGCACTGGGAAGGGCCACGCACGGCAGGGGCCCCGGCATCGACCGCTGCCCTGCCGCCTCCTTCAATGCGGCCAGCTGCAGCACCGACGCCTACGCAAGGAACCTTTCAATCCTCCACTTCCAGGAGGGACTGGTGGGGCCGGCACCGCTTGACGAGGGCTTGGCGTGGGGGATTCCGGAGGAGCTTTTCGGTGCCGTTTAGTCGATCGATCCGCTCGAGGCCGGCGAACGGATCGGTCGGTACATCTCGCGGCAGGTCGACAACCTCCCGGACGGAAAGCCCGCAGCGGTCTCCAGCGAGCCTGCCTGCCTCGCAAGGTCCTGACCGGGCTTGATCCATGGGCGGGACGTTTCCTGCCGACCGCCGGCGTTGATCGTCCGCGGGGAAGCTGCGCAGCTCAGGCGCGGATGTCAAGGGTCGGCTTGACCCGCATGATGCGCCTGCGCATCCAGTACTTCTGCCCGCCGCCCTCGTAGAGGCAAGTGCGCACCAGTTCCCACTTGCCGTATTCGGAGTGCTCCCGCACCGCGGCCCGGGCCACCGACCGGTGCTCGCCGGGGCGGGCGGTGATGACCAGGTATTCGAAGCGGTGTCCGGGGTCCCCGGGCATCGCCTCGAGGGGGCTTGGTGCCGTGATTTTCTTTTCGATCATGACCCTGTCCATAGTGTGGCTTGTGCATGTAACGTCGAACACATGAGTACAGACCCGCGTGTTGCCCTCAGTGTATTGATCAGCTGCCTCGAAGAACACCTTTCGGCGGTGGCGGCAAAGCGCGGTGCCCAGGACGCCTCGATCAGCGCGGCATTCCTTGCCGTGGCAGACGCCTACGAGGAGTACGAGGACGCACTGTATGAGTCCTACGAGGAGTTCCTGCCGCTGACCGTGGTCGACGAGGACGACGACAACGACCCCTACGACGAGGACGGGCCGCTTCAGGGAAGCGAGCAATAGGACCGGGACACGGCCGGTGCGCCGAACCGGTACCAGGGTGCCGGTGGCGGCCCTCGGCGGGTGGGACCACGGTATTAACTTCGCCTCACCGTGGAGAGCCAACGGGCCTCGGTGCGCCTTGGTGAAGTAGTGTCGGTACGTGAATTGGTTTGAAGCGGCATTCCTGGGGCTGATCCAGGGTCTGACAGAATTTCTCCCCATCTCTTCCAGCGCCCACTTGCGCATTGTCGGAGAGCTATTGCCCGGTGCCTCCGATCCCGGCGCGGCGTTCACCGCGATCACGCAGCTGGGCACCGAAACCGCCGTGCTGGTGTTCTTCTGGAAAGACATCGTGCGGATCATCGGCGCCTGGTTCAACGCATTGCGCGGCCGGATTCCGCACAGCGACCCGGACGCGAAGATGGGCTGGCTGATCATCGTCGGTTCGATCCCGATCGCGGTGCTGGGCCTGCTCTTCGAAGAGCAGATCGACACGTCCTTCCGCTCCTTGTGGATCGTGGCGACCACCCTGGTGGTCTTCGGCCTGATCCTGGCGGTCGCCGACTACTACGGCAAGCAGGACCGCGAGCTGGCCTCGCTGACCCCCAAGCACGGCATCCTCTTCGGCTTCGCCCAGGCACTGGCCCTGATTCCCGGGGTCTCGCGTTCCGGCGGCACCATCACCGCGGGGCTGTTCATGGGCTACACCCGCGGCGCCGCGGCCCGCTACTCGTTCCTGCTGGCCATCCCCGCGGTCTTCGCCTCCGGGCTGTACAAGCTGGCCAAGTCCTTCGACGAGCCCGGCGTGTAGTCGCTGCCGCAGACGTGCCTGGCAACGCTGATCGCGTTCATCGTCGGTTTTGTCATTGTCGGCTGGTTCCTGAAGTACGTTTCCTCGCACAGCTACAGCCTCTTTGTCTGGTACCGCGTGGCCCTGGGCCTGGCCCTGTACCTGCTGCTGGGCTTCAACGTGATCAACGCCTAGCAAACCCGGCCCCGAATCGTGGAATAAGCGCGGGGTCCTTTGGACTTGTTCCAAGTAACTGCATTGCGCCCCGGCCTGTTCCGGGGGAAAACCTAAGAGAAAGGACGCCCCGTGCTTGCATGGTCCGCGCCCACCGTCCCGCACGTTCCGGGAAACGCACCGATCCTGGCGGTGCACGACACCGCCAGGCAGCGGCTGGTTGACACCGCCCCCGCCGAGAAGTCCGACGCACCGGCGAGCATGTACGTCTGCGGCATCACCCCCTACGACGCCACCCACATGGGGCACGCCGCCACCTACGTGGCCTTCGATTTGCTGCTGCGCACCTGGCGCGACGCCGGGCGCGAAGTGAATTACGTGCAGAACGTCACCGACATCGACGACCCGCTGCTCGAGCGGGCCGCCGCCACCGGCATGGACTGGCAGGTGCTGGCCAAGGAGCAGACCGACCTGTTCCGCGCCGACATGGAGGCCCTGAACGTGATCCCGCCGAAGCACTACATCGGCGCCGTGGAATCCATTACCTGGCTCGTCCCGCTGGTCGAGGAGCTCGTCGCCAAGGACCTGGCCTACGCGGTGCCCGGTGAAAACGGGGAACCGGACGGGGACATCTACTTCGACGCCGCGGCCGCGGCCTCCGACGCCTGGGAGCTGGGCACCGTCAGCGGGTACGACCGCGAGACCATGCTCGGGTTCTTCGCCGAACGCGGCGGGGACCCGGCACGCCCGGGCAAGCGCGACGCCCTGGATCCCCTGCTGTGGCGCGTGGCCCGGCCCGGTGAACCGGAATGGGACGGCGGAACCTTGGGCGCCGGGCGCCCGGGTTGGCACATCGAGTGTTCGGTCATCGCCCGCCGCTTCCTGCCCGCCCCCTTCACCGTGCAGGGCGGGGGATCGGACCTGATCTTCCCGCACCACGAGTTCTCCGCCGGACACGCCGCCGCACTGGACGGCAAGGCGCTGGCGCAGTCCTACGTGCACACCGGCATGGTGGGCCTGGACGGCGAAAAGATGAGCAAGTCCCTGGGCAACCTGGTGCTGGTCTCCAAGCTGCGCGCCGCCGGCGTGGAGCCGGTGGCGATCCGCACGGTGCTGCTGGGCCAGCACTACCGCAGCGACTGGTTCTGGACCGACGAGCTGCTCGCCCAGGCCCACGACCGCCTGGCCCGCTGGCGCGCCCGCATCGATTCCGCCACCCTGGCCGAGGCCACCGCGGTGATCACCCGGATCCGCTCGAGGCTGGCCGACGACATCAACGCACCCGCGGCCCTGGCCGTGCTTGACGCCTTCGCCGCACAGGACCCGGCCGAGGACGACGGCCAAAACGGTGCCGGCGGGCAGCTGCTCACCGATGCGCTCGATGCGCTGCTGGGCCTGAAGCTCTCCTAGCGATCCGTGCCCGCCGCTTCGGCAGCGGGCACGGAAACCGGAACGCGTCCCGCACCGCCACACCCCTTGCAGGGGCAGTGGCTGCGTGCGGGACGCGTTTTGCGTACCCCCGGGGCCTTGCGGGAACCGCTAGTCGGGGGTCCCGGGGGTGTCCGGCGTCTCGGGCGTATCCGGTGATTGCGGGGTCTGCGGCCCCCCGGTGGCAGGGTCGTTCCTGTCGGGCGATTCGTGTTCCTCGTGCGCCCCGGCCGCCCCGGGGCGGTGCCGGCGCTTGAGGTAGCGCTCGAATTCCCGGGCAATCGCCTCGCCGGTGGCCTCGGGCAGCTCGGTCTCGTCCTGCGCCTGCTCCAGCTGCTGCACATAGGCTGCCACGTCCGCGTCCCCGGTGGCCAGCGCGTTGACCCCGCGCTCCCAGGCCAAGGCGTCCTCGGTCAGCTCGTGCAGGTCCAGCGTCAGCGGCAACAGTTCCTCCACCCGGTGCAACAGCGCCAGTTCGGCCTTCGGCGAGGGCGGCTGCGCCACATAGTGGGGGACCGCGGACCAGATCGAGAGGGTGGGCAGCCCGGCGGCCTCGGAGAACTGGGCCAGCACCCCCAGGATCCCGGTCGGACCCTCGTAGCTCGCCTGCCCGGCGCCCAGGGCCTCGCGCACCTTCGGGTCGTCGGAAGAAATCGAGGCCTGGATCGGGCGGGTGTGCGGCACATCGGCCAGCAACGAGCCCAGCGCCACGACCCCCTGCACGTTCTCCTCCTCGGCGCGGGTGAGGATCTCGGTGATGAACGCCTTCCACCGGTAGGTCGGCTCCACCCCGCGCACCAGCAGCAGGTCCACCGGCGAGTCGGGCAGCGACGCACGGTAGATGCGGGTGGTGGGCCACTTGATGACCCGCTTGCCTGCGGCATTGCGGCGCACCTGCGGCCGGGAGAACTGGTAGTCGTAGTAGTCGTCGTCGCCGATGCCCGCGACCTTCACCGCGCCGGTGGCCGACTTGATGGTCTTCAGCGCCGAGCTTGCGGCGTCCCCGGCATCGTTCCATCCCTCGAAGGCCACCACCATGATCGCCGGGCGCAGGGGCGCGGGCGTCGCGGACGCTGCCACCAGCGAGGAAAGTGTCACTGGTTCATTCATATCTTCGCTCACATCCTCACCCTAGCGCGCGCACCGGTCGCCGGGGCAATGGCGCACACACTAGAATTGGCTCATGCCAACCCAGAATTGCGACCCCCTGCCCAGTGCTGCCCTGAACACCGAGATCCAGGGCGTGCTGTGGGACATGGACGGAACCCTGCTTGACACCGAACCCTATTGGATGGCCGCCGAGGCGGCCCTCGTGGCCGAATTCGGCGGCCGCTGGAGCGAAGACCAGGCCATGGCCCTGGTCGGAAACGCCCTGCCCGACGCCGCGGCCGCGCTGCAGCGCGCCGGGGTGGCCCTTCCCGAGCGCGAGATCATCGACCGGCTCACCGCCGAGGTCCTGGCCGGGGTGCGCCGCCACGTCAACTGGCGCCCCGGCGCCCTGGAACTGCTTGAAACCCTGCACCGGGCGAACATCCCCTGCGGGCTGGTGACCATGTCCGAGGAGCCGCTCGCGGCGCTGGTGCTCGAACAGCTGCCGCACCCCTACTTCGGCTTCCGCGTCACCGGCGACATGGTCTCCCGCGGCAAGCCGCACCCCGACCCGTACCTGCTGGGCCTGGACATGCTCGGGCGCTCCGTGGCGGATCTCGAGCCGGCCCGGGTCATCGGGCTGGAGGACTCGGCCCCCGGCATCGCCTCGGCAGCAGCCAGCGGCATCACCGCGGTGCTCATCCCGCACATCGCCCCGGTCCCGGACTCCGCGTCCTGGCACCGCGTCGGCTCGCTCCAAGAGCTGGACCTCCAGGCCCTGGGCACCCTGGTGTCCGCGGGGGCACGCACATGAGCGAAGCGGGCACCAAGCGCGCGGGGATCCCGCTCGGATCGATCTTCGGGGTCCCGGTCTCCCTGGCCTGGTCCTGGTTCGTCATCACCGGGGTCATCGTGCTGCTCTTCGGGCCCAACGTCGCAAGCTCCATCCCCGGGCTCGGGGCCATGGCCTACCTGGTGGCCTTCGCCTACGCGGTGCTGCTGGCCGTCTCGGTGCTCATCCACGAACTCGCCCACGCCCTGGTCGCCAAGTCCTTCGGCTGGCCCGGGGCGCGGATCACCCTGAACCTCTGGGGCGGGCACACCCAGTTCTCCTCCTTCAACGCCACCCCCGGCCGCTCGCTGGCCGTGGCGATGGCCGGGCCGGCCGCGAACTTCGTGCTGGCCGGGGTCGGCTACTCGCTGCTGCTCTGGGTGCAGCCAACCGGCGTGCTGTACCTGCTGTGGTTCATCCTGGTCTGGGCGAACCTGCTGGTGGCGATCTTCAACGTGCTGCCGGGGCTTCCGCTCGATGGCGGGCGCTTGGTCGAATCGGCCGTCTGGCGCTACACCGGATCCCAGGACCGCGGCACCATTGCCGCGGGCTGGGCCGGGCGCGTGTTGGTGATCCTGGTGGTCGGATACTTCGTGATCCGCCCGCTGACCCGCAACGAGCCCCTGGACCTGCAGGTGCTCATCGTCGCGGTCCTGGTCGGCGGCTTCATGTGGGTCGGCGCCTCGCAGGGCATCACCCATGCCAAGCTGCGCCTGCGCCTGCCGCTGGTGAAGGTGCGGGCCCTGATGGAACCGGCCACCGCCATCCGCCAGGACTCCACTCTCGCCCAGGTCGCCGCCCGGCTGGCCAGCCGCGGCGGGCGGGTCATCCTCGTCGACGAGGCCGGGAACCCGGTCGCGGTGATCGACGAGGAGGCCCTGGGCTCCATCGACCCCTCGCTGCTGGCCGGGTCCCCGGCGCTCTCCGCGGCCCGCGCCCTGGGACCGGGGGCGGTGGTCGACGCCAACGCCGACGGCCGCGCCCTGATCGGGTACCTGGCCACGCTGCAGGGCAGCGAGTACGCGGTCATCGACGAATCCCACCGCGTCATCGGACTGCTCTCCCAGGCCCGCATCGTCGCGGCCATCACCGGCAAGCCGCACTAGCCACGGCGCCGCCTCGCGGCCGCCACCGACGAACACCCACCAATCCAGAACGTAAGGACATTTCCACCCCCATGAGCGAAAAGCCAGCAACACCCCACGGGGCCGAGAACCGCCGCGGCCCCTTCCGCCCCGGCGACCGGGTCCAGCTCACCGACCAGAAGCGCCGGATCCACACCATCACCCTGACCGCCGGCGGGGAATTCCACACGCACAAGGGCGTGCTCTTCCACGATGCGCTGATCGGCGCCCCCGAGGGCTCCATCGTGGAGAACACCAACGAGGTCCGCTACCAGGCGTTGCGCCCGCTGCTGAAGGACTTCGTGCTGTCGATGCCGCGCGGCGCCACCGTGGTCTACCCCAAGGACGCCGCCCAGATCATCCAGATGGGCGACATCTACCCCGGCGCCCGCGTCGTGGAGGCCGGCGTCGGCTCCGGCGCCCTGTCGATGTCGCTGCTGCGCGCCGTGGGCGATTCCGGCTACCTGCACTCCTTCGAGCGCCGCGAGGAATTCGCCGACATCGCCCGCGGCAACGTGGACACCGTCTTCGGCGGCCCGCACCCGGCCTGGCAGATCTCCATCGGCGACTTCCAGGAGAAGGTCCTGGAAACCGAGGAACCCGGCTCCGTGGACCGCGTGGTGCTGGACATGCTCTCCCCGTGGGAGTGTGTCGACGCCGTGTCCACCGTGCTGGCCCCGGGCGGGGTGTGGGTCAACTACGTGGCCACCGTGACGCAGATGTCCCGCACCGTGGAGGCCATCCGCGCCACCGGGCTGTACACCGAGCCCGAGTCCTTCGAGACCATGGTCCGCGGCTGGCACGTCGAGGGCCTGGCCGTGCGCCCGGACCACCGCATGGTCGCGCACACCGCCTTCCTGATCACCTGCCGGCGCCTGGCCGACGGCGCCGTGGGCATCCCCGGCGCCAAGCGCGTGAAGGAACACACCTACTCCGCCGAGGACCTGGAAACCTGGACCCGCTCGCAGAACCCGGAGGCCTGGCACCACGAGGCCCTGGGGGAGCGCGGGGTCTCGGACCGCAAGCTGCGCCGCGCCGCCAAGGACGCCAAGTCGATGATCCAGCGCGGTTCGCTGCCCGCCGGCACCGAGCCGGATTCCGCGACCGACACCGGGCCGGAAACGCGCACCGAGGGCAACTAGCCGAGCGCGCCCCCCGTGGCCGCGCACCTTTCCGGGCCCACCTGCCCGCGAAGGTGCGCGGTCACATTTCGTTCATTCCGCCGCGCCCATGCCTAGGATGGAAGCAAAGAAAGGTGCCGGTTCACCCCGGCACCCGCAAACCCTCCGGATCAAGCGAAACAGGTGGATGATGGGCGAAGATACGGATCGCGCACGGCTCGAGGGCCAGGTCACTGCGGCCGAGCGGCAGCTGAACATCGTGCGGGACAAGAACCGCCAACTGGACCGGCAGCTGGCCACGGCCGGTGCCAACAACACCCGCCTGGTCGCCATGCTCGAGCGCACCCGCGAGGAAATCCTGAACCTGAAGTCCGGGCTCGAAAAGGACGGGGACACCCCCTTCAGCCACGGCACCGTCGTCGACCTGCACCCGCGCACCCACCCGGTGCCCGGGGTCGCGATCTCCTCGACCGGCGTGCAGTCCGCGGACATCGTCCAGGGCGGGCGCAAGCTGCGCGTGGGCATCTCCCCGCTGCTGGACTTCGCCAAGCTGGCCATCGGCCAGGAGGTGCTGCTGAACGAATCCCTGGTCATCGTCGCCGGGCTCGGCTACGAGAAATCCGGGGAGCTGGTCACCGTCAAGGAGGTCCTGGAGGACCACCGGGTGGTGGCCATGGGGCGTGCCGACGACCAGCGCGTCATCCGCCTGGCCGCACCCCTGGTCAAGGACACCGTGCGCGTCGGTGACGTGCTGACCCTGGACACCCGCACCGGGCTGGGCCTGGAAAAGGTGCACCTCTCCGACATGCAGTCCCTGGTGCTTGAGGAGGTCCCGAACATCTCCTACGCCGACATCGGCGGGCTGTCCGACCAGATCGAGGCGATCCGCGACGCGGTGGAACTTCCGTTCCTGCACCCGGACCTGTACCGCGAGCACGGGCTCACCGCCCCCAAGGGCATCCTGCTCTACGGCCCCCCGGGCTGCGGCAAGACGCTGATCGCCAAGGCCGTCGCGCACTCGCTCTCCGAGCGCACCAACGAACGCAACGGCGACACCGGCACGGCCAAGAGCTACTTCCTGAACATCAAGGGCCCCGAGCTGTTGGACAAGTACGTCGGGGAGACCGAGCGCCACATCCGGCTGATCTTCGCCCGCGCCCGGGAGAAGGCCGCCGGCGGCAACCCCGTGGTGGTGTTCTTCGACGAGATGGACTCGCTGTTCCGCACCCGCGGCACCGGGGTGTCCTCCGACGTGGAGACCACCATCGTCCCGCAGCTGCTCGCCGAGATCGACGGGGTTGAGCGCCTCGACAACGTCATCGTCATCGGCGCCTCCAACCGCGAGGACATGATCGACCCGGCGATCCTGCGCCCGGGCCGATTGGACGTGAAGATCAAGATCCGCCGCCCCGACGCCCAGGGCGCCGCGGAGATCTTCGCCAAGTACCTCACCGCGGATCTGCCGCTGCACCCGGACGACCTGGCCGAACACGGCAACGATGCCGACGCGACGGTGCGCGCCATGATCCAGGCGACCGTCGATGCGATGTACTCCACCGGGGAACAAAACCAGTTCCTCGAGGTCACCTACGCCAACACCGAGACCGAGATCCTCTACTTCAAGGACTTCTCCTCCGGCGCGGTGATCCGCAACGTCGTGGACCGCGCCAAGAAGTCCGCCATCAAGGCGCTGCTCACCGGCGCCGAACGCGGGCTGCGCATGGAGCACCTGCTGGCCGCTGTCGTGGAGGAATTCCACGAGCACGAGGACATGCCCAACACCACCAACCCCGACGACTGGGCGCGGATCTCCGGGCGCAAGGGCGAACGCATCACCTTCATCCGCACCATCGTGGCCGACAAGAACGGGCGCGGCAAGACACTGCAGGCCCCCGGCGCCGACGAGACCGGGCAGTACCTGTGAGCGTCCACCGGGTCATGGGCCTGGAGACCGAGTACGGGGTGCTGGCCCCCTCCATGCCCGGGGCGAACGCCACGATGCTCTCGGCCCAGGTCATCAACGCCTATGCCGCGACCGTCCGCGAGGCCCGCGGAAAGATCGCCGGAACCCGCTGGGACTACGCGGACGAGTCCCCGCTGAACGACGCCCGGGGCTTCACCCAGCCGCGTGCCCAGGCGGACCCCTCCCAGCTCACCGACGTCGAACCGGAACTTGACGCCGAGCAGGTGGCGCTGGCCGGCGGGGACGTGAGGATCGGGGACACCCTCTACGAGGCCGGGCCCTACGACCACGAGGTGCTGATGAACATGGTGCTGGGCAACGGCGCCCGGCTCTACGTGGACCACGCGCACCCGGAGTACTCCTCCCCGGAAACCACCAACCCGTTCGACGCGGTGCTCTGGGACCAGGCCGGGGACCACGTGGCGCTGGCCGCTGTGCGCCGCATCGAGTCGCTGGCCGGGGTGCCGGATGTGCACCTGTACAAGAACAACACCGACAACAAGTCGGTCTCCTACGGGGCGCACGAGAACTACCTGATGCCCCGTTCGGTGCCCTTCGATTCGATCGCCGCGGGGCTGATCCCGTTCTTCGCCACCCGCCAGGTCATCTGCGCCTCCGGGCGGGTGGGCCGTGGCATGCTCGGCTCCTACCCCGGGTTCCAGGTCTCGGCGCGCGCGGACTTCTTCGAGGCGCAGATCGGCCTGGAAACCACCATCCGCCGCCCGATCATCAACACCCGCGACGAGCCGCACGCGCACTGGGAAAAATACCGCCGGCTGCACGTGATCATCGGGGACGCGAACCTCGGGCAAATCTCCACGCTGCTGCGCACCGGCACCACGGCCCTGGTGCTGTCGATGATCGAGGCCGGCACCGCCCCGGAGATCGAGCTGCGCGATCCGGTCGCCGCACTGCAGGCCATCAGCCACGACCCCACACTCACCGCCAAGGTCGAACTGGTTGACGGGCGCCGGCTCACCGCGCTTCAGATCCAGTGGATCTACGCCGAGGCCGCGGCCCGGCACAGCGGCGCCACCGATGCGACCGACGAGGCCACCGTGGAGATCCAGCGGCGCTGGGAGGAAACCCTGCACCAGCTGGAAACCGACGTCTTCTCCGCGGCCTCCACCGTGGACTGGGTGGCCAAGTACAAGCTGATGGGCTCCTACGCGCAGCGCCACGGCCTGGACTTCACCGACCCGCGGATCGCGGCGATGGACCTGCAATGGGCGGACATCCGCCCGGAGAAGGGCCTCTACCACCGGCTGGCCGCACGCGGGCTGGTCGAAACCCTGTATTCCCCGGCGCAGATCGCCCACGCCGCGACCAACCCGCCGGAGGACACCCGCGCGTACTTCCGCGGGCGGGTGCTCAGCCAGTATCCGGAGCACGTGGTGGCGGCCAGCTGGGACTCGGTCTCCTTCACGGTTCCCGGGGGCCGGAAGCTCGAGCGCATCGCGACCCTGGAACCGTTGCGCGGCACCAAGGCCCTGGTCGGGGAGCTGCTGGACCAGGAGTTGTCGATCCGCGAGTTCATTGCCACGCTGCGGAGCTAAAGTCCCTACCCAGTGGCAAGATGTAAGTAACAGCACAACCAAGGGGCCCAGGCCGCGGCGTCGCCGCTACCGGCCCCCGGAGCAGAGGGAAGAGAGCGCAACCGCCATGACACAGGAACACCACTCGGGACAACGCCGCGAAGAAACCCAGGCGCAGGAGCAGGAAGCCACGGCCGCCGCCGGCCAGGACGCCGGGGTCGATGACCTGCTCGACGAGATCGACGGGGTGCTGGAGCAAAACGCGGAGGAATTCGTGCGCGGCTTCATCCAAAAGGGCGGGCAGTGACCGAACTCGGTCCCGGGCCCTCCTTCCTGGAGCACCTGAACCGGGACCGCCCCGACCTGCTGCCCGGCACCCGCGCCGTGCTGCCGGCGGACGCCGGCGCCCAGGTGCCCCACGGAACCACCATCGTCGCTCTGTCCTACGCCGATGGGATCGTGATGGCCGGGGACCGCCGCGCGACCATGGGCAACGTGATCGCCAGCCGCCGCATCGAGAAGGTCTTCGAGACCGACAGCTACTCGGTCATCGGGATCGCCGGCGCGGCGGGCCTGGCCATCGACATCGCCAAGCTCTTCACCGTGGAACTGGAGCACTACGAAAAGATCGAGGGCACCCGCCTGTCCCTGGACGGCAAGGCCAACCGGCTGGCCTCGATGATCCGTTCCAACATGCCCATGGCCCTGCAGGGCATGAGTGTCGTTCCGCTATTTGCCGGCTTCGACACCTTCTCCGGCACCGGGAGGATCTTCTCCTTCGACATCACCGGCGGGCTCTACGAGGAGGTCGAGCACCATTCGATCGGCTCCGGCTCCCCGTATGCCCGGGGCGCGCTGAAGAAGCTCTGGCAGCCCGGCCTCGGCGCCACCGCCGCGGTGCAGGTCGCCGTGGAGGCGCTTTACGACGCCGCCGACGACGACTCGGCCACCGGGGGACCTGACACCGTGCGCGGCCTGTGGCCGGTGGTCTACACCGTGGATGCCACCGGGGCCCACCGCGTCGAGGACGCCATCCTGGCCGACATGGCAGCCGACATCATCGCCACACGCACCGCCAGCGGGAGGGAGTCCTAGATGAGCGCCCAATACTACGTATCGCCCGAACAGCTCATGAAAGACCGGGCGGACTTCGCCCGGAAGGGCATCGCCCGCGGACGGGCCGTTATCACGGCCTCCTGCATCGACGGGATCGCGCTGATCGCGGAGAACCCCTCGGGTTCGCTGCACAAGATCGGGGAGATCTACGACCGCATCGCCTTCGCGGCGGTGGGCAAGTACAACGAGTTCGAGTCCCTGCGCCAGGCCGGGGTGCGCTACGCCGACACCCGCGGCTACTCCTATTCCCGCCACGACGTGACCGGCCGCGGCCTGGCCAGCGTCTACGCCCAGTCCCTGGGTGCGGTGTTCACCGCCGAGGCCAAGCCCTTCGAGGTGGAACTGGCGGTCCTTGAACTCGGGGCGACCCCGCCCGAGGACACGCTGTTCTCGCTGAACTTCGACGGCTCGATCGCCGAACAGCCCGGGCACATCATCATGGGCGGGGACACCCCGGCGCTGCGCGAGGCCTGGAACGCCTACTGGATGGGCAAGGACCTGGCGGCCGCCGGCATCGACGAGGTCATCCGCGCCGCGGCACTGGTGTTGCCGGGCGTGGGGGAGGACCCCGGGGACGCCCACCTCCTGGAGGTCGCGATGCTCGAACGGACCACCTCCACCGGCTCGCACCGCCATTTCCGCCGCCTCGACACCCCCACCATCGCCCGGATACTGGGAGCAGGGAAGTAGACAGAACATGGACCGCAGAATCTTCGGCATCGAAACCGAATACGGGATCAACTATTCGGACCCCACCGGGCGCCCGCTCACGCCGGAGGAATCGGCCCGCTACCTCTTCCGCCGGGTGGTGGCCTGGGGGCGCAGCTCCAACGTGTTCCTGACCAACGGCTCCCGGCTCTACCTGGATGTCGGATCGCACCCCGAATACGCCACGGCCGAATGCGACGAGCTGACCCAGTTGATCGCCCACGACCGGGCCGGGGAAGCGATCCTGAACGACCTGGTGCAAAGCGCCGAGGAACGCATGGCCGCCGACGGCTACAACGGCCGGCTCTACCTGTTCAAGAACAACACCGACACCGCCGGGAACTCCTACGGCTGCCACGAGAACTTCCTGATCCCGCGCAAGCTCGAGTTCGCCCGGCTCGCCGAGATCCTGATCCCGTTCCTGGTCACCCGGCAGCTGATTGCCGGGGCCGGAAAGATCGTGAACATCGAGGGCGAGCCGCTCTACGCGTTCTCGCAGCGCGCCGACCATGTCTGGGAGGGCGTCTCCTCGGCGACCACCCGCTCCCGGCCCATCATCAACACCCGCGACGAGCCGCACGCGGATGCCGAGTACTTCCGCCGCCTGCACGTCATCGTGGGGGACTCGAACATGTCCGAGACCACCCAGCTGGTCAAGCTCGGGGCCACCGACCTGATGCTGCGGATCATCGAGTCGGGAAAGATCATGGAGGATCTACGGCTGGAAAACCCGATCCGCTCCATCCGCGAGATTTCCCACGACTTCAACGGCACCACCATGGTCAGGCTCGCCAACGGCACCGAGCTTTCCGCCCTGGCCCTGCAACGCCGCTTCCTGACCCTGGCCACCGAGTTCGTGGAGCGCGAAGGGGCACACCACGACCAGGTCCCCGCGGTGCTGGACCTGTGGACCCGGACCCTGGATGCCGTGGAATCGGGAAACTTCTCGGGCATCGACACGGAAATCGACTGGGCGATCAAGCACAAGCTGATCACTTCCTACGCCGACCGGCACAACCTGGACATGGGCGCCCAACGCCTGGCCCAGCTGGATCTGACCTACCACGACATCGACACCAAGCGCGGGCTTTTCCACCTGCTGGCGGCCCGCGGGCGCGCCGCCACCGTGGTGGATCCCGCGGACATCGCCTTCGCGGTGGACAACCCGCCGCAAAGCACCCGGGCGAAATTGCGCGGGGACTTTGTGCGGGCCGCCAAGAACGCGGAGCGCGACTTCACCGTGGACTGGGTGCACCTGAAGCTCAACGACCACCCCGGCCAGACGGTGCTGTGCAAGGATCCCTTCGTCAACGAGGACCCGCGGGTCCAGGAGATGATCACCTCGATGGGCGGGTCGCCCCAGGTTGCATCCGGCCGCCTGCAATAAGGAGATTCACAGATTCGGCATTTAGGCTGTTTATAACCTCTTTCGAAAGCTCACCATTCAGTGTGGGTGTTTCAAGTCCCAAAATCCCCAAATGAAAGTTGATTTCGTGCGCAAAGTTATGGCACTCGTTGCAACGGCCTCGTTGCTGCTGGTCACGGCCTGTGGTTCAACCACGACGGCCTCCAGCGGTGACATCGCCCCCTTGGAATCGATCAAGGTCACCCCGGGTTCGGATGATGCGTCCGATCCCACGGTCACCTTCGAAACCCCGCTGGTTGCCACGGCAACCGCGGCCAAGGTCCTCGTCGAGGGCAAGGGCGATCAAATCACGGAAAACCAGAACATCAAGTTCAAGTCCATTGCCTACAAGGCAACGGATGCGAGCCTGCTCGGCTCCGGCTTCGCCGGCGAGCCGGTGACGCTGCCGACCAACGAGGAATTCAAGGCCCAGCTCCCGGCGCTCTACGACACGCTGATGCAGACCAAGGTCGGCTCCTGGATCGCCATGGTCGAACCTGCGGCCGAGGCAGCGGCAACCGGCGGCGCCTCGCCCTCGGCAAGCCCGGAAGCGGCCCCGGCCGAAACCGTGGTTGTGCTCAAGGTCGTCTCCACCGAGGAGATCCCGCCGAAAGCACCGCCGTCCAAGAAGCTCGGCGCCGACGAGGTCAAGAAGCTCAAGGACGCCGGAGCGCTGCCGACCTTCGAGATGAAGGACGGCAAGCCGGCCATCACCATCCCGAAGGACAAGGACGTGCCGGCCGGACTGGTCGTTGACATCGTCAAGGAGGGCACCGGCAAGGTTGCCACCGCCACCTCGAAGGTCTCGGCCAACTACACCGGTGTGAGCTGGGAAGACGGCAAGCAGTTCGACTCGAGCTACGACCGCGGGGCGGCCTCGGACTTCGGCCTCGACGGCGTCATCCCCGGCTGGACCCAGGGCCTGACCGGGCTGAAGGCCGGCACCCAGGTCATGCTGACCATCCCGACGGACCTGGCCTACGACGGGGCCCCTGGAGCCCCCGAGGGCCCGCTGGTGTTCTTCGTGGAGCTCAAGGAAGTAAAGTAGCTAGGACGCTTCTAGCAAACAACCGAAAGGACTTCACCCATGTCTTTTGGACAGCGTGAATACGACCGCACCAAGCCCGAGATCGATTTCCCGGGAACCGATGCCCCGACCGAGCTGAAGATCGAGGACATCGCCGTCGGCGACGGTGCCGAGGTCGTTCCGGGCTCGAACATCTCCGCCCACTACGTCGGCGTGGCTTGGTCCACCGGCGAGGAATTCGACGCCTCCTGGAACCGCGGCGCCCCGCTGGACTTCCGTGCCGGCGTCGGCCAGGTCATCCAGGGCTGGGACCAGGGCCTGATCGGGATGAAGGTCGGCGGCCGCCGCCGCCTGGAAATCCCCTCGGAAATGGCCTACGGTTCCCGTGGCGCCGGCGGGGCCATCGGCCCCAACGAAGCCTTGATCTTCGTCGTGGACCTGGTGGCAGTGCGCTAGGCACGGCTTCACCGATCGACGCCCTTGGCCGTGTTTTCCCATGTTGAACCGGGAAAACACGGCCAAGGGCCGTTAACGCGGCGTTGCATTGGCCCGGGTTCGTCGCCACGGGGTAATCTTGCGGACGTGGCTCAAATTAATTCCGGCGGTCCTTCCCGTGCCGAGAAACTCGTCAGTCTCACCTATGCGTTGATCAACACCCCGCACGGGTATTCCAAGCGTGAGCTGCGCAAGATCGTTGACGACTACCAGGGGCTGAACGACGCCGCCTTCGACAGGAAGTTCGACCGGGACAAGAAGGACCTTCGCGAGATGGGCGTTCCGGTGAAGACCCTGGGCACCGGATCCGACGAACGCTACCTGATCACCCCCGAAAGCTACAGGCTGCCCGAAGTCAGCTTCAGCACCGAGGAAGCCGCGGTGCTGGGCCTGGCGGCACAGCTGTGGAAGGACACCGACCTGGAATCCTCCGCCGCCCGGGCCAACGGCAGGCTCTCGGCCGGCTTGGAAGACACCGGGCACGGGGTCCGGTTCACCGAATACGTCCCGCGCCTGCACGCCGCCGGGCCGGCCTTCGCCGCCTGCCTGGAAGCTGTCTGGGCACACCAGGTAGTCTCCTTCGAGTACTTCGATGCGCAGGGCCGCACCAGCGAACGGACCATCGATGCCTGGGGGATCGGATCCCGCTTCGGGAACTGGTACCTGGTGGGCCTGGACCACAAGCGCCAGGACGTGCGGATGTTCCGGCTCACCCGCATCCTCAGCCCCATCCACACCGGCAAGGCCCACGACTCCCGCCCCGCCGGGTTCTCCATGGCCCAAACCCTGGGCCGGCTGGATCCCGACATCGCCGGGCAGACCGCCAGGATCTCGGTGGCCAAGGACACCGGCTGGGCACTGCGCTCACGCGCCGCATCCATCACCCCGGGCCAGGACCGCGACGAACTTTCCCTGCAATTCCACGATCTCATGGCACTGGCGGCCGACGTGGCCAAGCTTGGCGGCAACGCCCGCGTGCTGGAACCGGCATCGCTGGCGGCCGTGGTGCGCCGGAAGCTCGACGGGGCGCTGGCTGCCTCGAACCTCCCGGTCCCCGACTACAAGCTCGGCAAGCGCCGCAACGCCGGCCGGCCGCCCTCGACCGAGGCCGTGGCACGGAACCTCGACATCATTTCCTACGTGGCCAGCCACGGTTCACCAAGCGTTGTGCAAACGGCCACCCACTTCGGGTTGACTGAAAAGCAGCTGCTGGCCCACCTGCAAACCATCATGATGTGCGGGGTGCCCAACGGCTTGCCCGACGAACTGATCGACGTGGAATGGGAGGCCGGGACCATCAGCATCAACAACGCCGAGGCCCTCAACGCACCGATCAGGCTCAGCCTTCCCGAGGCCGCGACGATGCTCGCGGGACTGGCCTCGCTGCGCGGGCTCCCGGGATTCGAACACGCCGCTGCCGTCGATTCCGCCCACGCGAAGCTGCAGGCCGCCGCCGTCGGATTCGAGGGCCTGGAAGCGGTTTTGTCCATCACCCTGCGCTCCGCCGAGGAAAACGAGATCCATGCAACCCTGGCCCGGGCCATCCGCGAACGCCGGGTTGTCGAACTGACCTACTACAGTGCCTCCAGCGATGCCGTCACCGTCCGGCGGGTCGAGCCGATCCGGCTCCTGGAGAACGCAGGACGCCAGTACCTTCGCGCCTTCTCGATCCCCAACGACGAGATCCGGTCCTTCCGCATCGACCGGATCCAGTCCGCGTCCCTCCCCGGGACTCTCTTCGACTTCGATGCGCAACGGCACGAGGACGAGGCCGACATCTTCTTCACCCCCGGCCCCGCCGACGAGCTCGTGGTCCTGGGCTTTGCCCCGCGGCTGGCGGCCCTGGTGGAGGAGTACGCACCGGAGAGCTGGGCCAAGGCCGGGGAAGAGCACATTGCCGAGATCCGGATGCCCTCCACCTCGACCATGCCGGGCATGGTCGCCTACCACGGCGGGGACCTGCGGGTCATCGGCCCCGATTCCCTGCGCGCCGAGGTCGAGACCTGGCTTCGTGCGGCCGTCGACTCCCAGGAAGTGAAGTAGCGATGTTGCCTTGGTGGTTTTGGGTCCTGCTGTGGACCGTCCTGGCCTTGGCCACGCTGCTCTTCCTGGTGCTGGCCGGGATCAGGCTCTTTCGCGGCTTCATGGCACTGGCCCACGAGGTCGGCGAGGCCATGGACCGCAGCGGCGCCTCGATGGATGCCGAGGCCGAGGACCGCGACTACCCCCAGCCATCCGACAGGACCCCGGCCGGGGTGGCCGCCCTGTTCCAGGCTCCCGATGCCGCACGCCAGGGATACGAGGCCGGCAAGCTTCGTCGCGCCACCGCCCGCCGCAACACACGCGTGAAGCGCAAAGCCCTGCGCGGACAACCCCAGCGCGTAAGCGATTTAGAACTCTTCTGACGTAGACTTAACACGATTGAAAGGTAGGTTCCCCATGGGTGGAATCCAAGGATGGCATCTGGTCATCATCGTAATTTTGGCGCTGCTGCTGTTCGGTGCCCCGAAGCTTCCCGGTTTGGCACGCTCCGTCGGCCAGTCCCTGCGCATCTTCAAGTCCGAGGTCCGCCAGATGAAGGACGACGACAAGGGTCCTGCTGCCGGCGACGAAACCGTCGAGGGCAAGATCGTTGATCCCGACCGTCGTGAGAACAACGCCTAATATTTCGTGAGCGAACAAGAAGCTGCTGCCACCAAGGGGCGGAAGAAAAATCCCGAGGGCCGCATGGCCCTGAAGGAACACCTGGTCGAGGCCAGGAACCGTCTCTTCATATCGCTGATTGCCCTGGTGCTGGGAACGGTCGGAGGGTTCTTCCTCTATGACAATGTCCTCGAGCTGATCATCGCGCCGGTGCGCGCGTACGGCGGCGAAGTCAACTTCACCTCCGTGATGGCACCCTTCGACATCATGCTCAAGACATCGCTCCTCCTGGGCCTGGTCTTCTCCGCGCCCATCTGGATCTACCAGCTCTGGGCCTTCATCGTCCCGGGCCTGAAGAAGAAGGAACGCAACACCGCCATCGGCTTCGCCGCCGCGGCGGCACCGCTGTTCATCCTCGGCGTGGGCATGGCCTACTGGGTGCTTCCGCACGCCCTGAAGTTCTTCATCTCGCTGACCCCGGAAAACGCGCAGTCCTGGCTCACCACCGACACCTACCTCCCGTTCGTCTTCCGCCTGCTGATCGCCTTCGGACTGGCCATGCTGGCTCCGGTGCTGATGGTGGGGCTGAACATGGTCGGAGTGCTCAAGGCCAAGCTGATCATGAAGCACTGGCGCATCACGGTCTTCCTCATTGCCCTCGTGGCAGCCATGGCGGCACCCGGCGGCGATGCGATCACCATGTTTGCGCTGGCCGGCCCGCTGTTCGTGACCTTTGCGACGGCAACGCTGATCTGCCACCTGAACGACAAGAAGCGCGACAAGAAACGTGCACAACTTGAGGCGGAAAACGCCGCCAACGCAGGCGAGGGGTCCAGCATTCCCGACTCGCCGGATCTTCCATAGGAACGCGCGCGTCCGCAACACGGACGCGGGCGCACCTACTACCCTCCTGAAAGGGGTCGCAGCGTGAGCATGCCGGCCGAGCGATACACCGCAGCCAAGGAACAACCGCAGGAGGAAGGAACCGGGCTTGCCGAGTTCCGCGCCACCCTGGGCTTCGACCTTGATCCCTTCCAGGAAGAGGCCTGCCGTGCCGTTGCCACCGGTTCCGGTGTGCTGGTCGCCGCCCCGACGGGCGCGGGAAAGACCGTGGTCGGCGAATTCGCCATCTTCCAGGCGCTGCGTTCCGGCCGCAAGGCCTTCTACACCACACCCATCAAGGCGCTGAGCAACCAGAAGTACTCCGACCTCGTGGCCACCTACGGCCCCGAGCGGGTCGGGCTGCTCACCGGGGACATGACCATCAACGGCGAGGCCGAGATCGTTGTCATGACCACCGAGGTGCTCCGCAACATGCTCTACGCGGACTCAGACACCCTCGACTCGCTCGGATTCGTGGTCATGGACGAGGTCCATTACCTGGCCGACAAATTCCGCGGGGCCGTGTGGGAAGAAGTGATTATCCACCTGCGCGACGACGTCCAGGTGATCTCGCTGTCGGCCACGGTCTCCAACGCCGAGGAATTCGGCGGCTGGCTCGACACCGTGCGTGGGGACACCAGCATCATCGTCTCCGAGCACCGCCCCATCCCTTTGTTCCAGCACGTCATGGTCGGCGGCCGGCTCCTTGACCTGTTCGCCGAGGACGTGTCCTTCGACCAGGTCGCCAATGCACCGGAGCGCGCCGCGGAGGTCAACCCCGAGCTGACCAAGATGGCACACCGCGCCATGGCCGGCCCACGCTCGCAGCGCGGCCG
The DNA here is from genome assembly GCF_001863355.1 of Arthrobacter sp. UCD-GKA. Taxonomy (NCBI): domain Bacteria; kingdom Bacillati; phylum Actinomycetota; class Actinomycetes; order Micrococcales; family Micrococcaceae; genus Arthrobacter; species Arthrobacter sp. UCD-GKA. The sequence goes on from NZ_MOLR01000006.1 coordinate 105,186, forward strand.
CTCGCGCCGTGGCGGGGGATCATGGGGGGCGCAGCGCGAGCAGCTCAGCACCCGGGTTTCGCGCCCCGACATGATCATGGCCCTTGACCAGGCAGGGCTGCTGCCCTTGCTGGTGTTCATCTTCTCCCGCAACGGCTGCGACGCGGCCGTTGCGCAGTGCGTGCGTTCGGGCCTGGCCCTGACCACCATCGCCGAGGCCACCGAAATCGAGCAGAGCATCGACCTGGTGGCGCACAAGCTGCCGCCGGACGACTTGGAGGTGCTGGGCTTCTGGCCATGGCGCGAGGGCCTGATGCGCGGCTTCGCGGCCCACCATGCCGGGTTGCTGCCGATCTTCAAGGAAGTCGTCGAAGACCTCTTCGTCCGCGGCTTGGTCAAGGCCGTGTTCGCCACCGAAACACTGGCACTGGGCGTGAACATGCCCGCCCGTTCGGTGGTCATGGAAAAGCTGGAGAAATTCAACGGCGAATCACACGTGGCCATCACCGCGGGGGAGTACACCCAGCTGACGGGCCGCGCCGGGCGCCGCGGCATCGACGTCGAGGGCCACGCGGTGGTGCTGTGGCAGCAGGACACCGACCCGGCCGCAGTGGCCGGGCTCGCCTCGAAGCGGACCTACCCGTTGAACTCGAGCTTCCGTCCCACCTACAACATGTCGCTGAACCTGACCTCGCAATTCGGCAGGGAACGGGCCCGCGGCATCCTGGAGACCTCCTTCGCCCAGTTCCAGGCCGACCGCTCCGTGGTGGGCATGGCCCGCCAGGTCCGCTCCCGCGAGGAATCGCTGGCGGGGTACAAGAAGTCGATGACCTGCCACCTGGGGGATTTCACCGAGTACGCGGTGCTGCGGGCCGAGTTGTCCACGGCCGAAAAAGACGCGGCGAAAACCATATCCCGGCTGCGCCGCGCGTCGGCGACCGAATCCCTGGAATCCCTGGTCCGCGGCGACATCATCGAGGTCACCGGCACCCGGCGGCTCGGGCGCTGCGTGGTCATCGAACAGGATTCGGCCTGGAACGACCCGCGCCCCACGGTGCTGACCGAGGACAAGCACATCCGCCGTGTCGGCGTCCAGGACCTCAACGGCCCGGTCGAGGTCATCTCCCGGATCCGGATCCCCAAGGGCTTCACCGGGCGCAGCCCCAAGGAACGCAGGGACCTGGCCGCCTCGCTGCACAGCGCGCTGGCCGAGTCCCGCCCGCCGCGCGAGGACGCCCCGGAGTACAGGTTCACCGGCAGCGACGAGGAGGAAGCCCGCATCACCCAGCTGCGCGCCACCCTGAAGGCGCACCCCTGCCACGGGTGCCCGGAACGCGAAGACCACGCCCGCTGGGGCGAGCGCTACTCCAAGCTCTTGCGCGACACCAACAAGCTGCGCTCCCAGATCAGTGGCCGCACCAACACCATTTCCAAGACCTTCGACAAGGTGGCCAAGGTGCTGGAGGACTTCGAGTACCTGGTGCCCGCGTCCGACGACCTGGGCCAGGCCCAGATCACCGCCGCCGGGCAGCGGCTGCGCCGCATCTACGGCGAACGCGACCTGCTGACCTCGCTGGTCATGGAGACCGGGGCCATGAACGAAATGACCGCGGAGGAGCTGGCCGGGTTCATCTCCGCCTTGGTCTTCCAGGCGAGGCGCGAAGACCACGGGCCCGACCCGCGCATGCCCACCACGAAGATCCAGATCGCCTGGGAAGCGTCGGTGAACCTGTGGTCGCGGCTCTCGGATGTCGAGGCGAATGCCGGGCTGCCCGAGACCGCCGCCCCGGATTCCGGGCTGATCTGGCCGATCTACAAGTGGGCGCGGGGCTCGGACCTGCGCGAGTGCCTGCGCGGCACGGACCTGGCGGCCGGGGACTTCGTGCGCTGGGCCAAGCAGGTCATCGACGTGCTGGACCAGCTGGCCAAGATCCCCGACCTGGATGCGGGATTGGCCCGGTCCTGCAACCGCGCGGTCCAACGCGTCCGCCGCGGGGTCGTCTCCTATTCAAACGTGGTCGACTAGGACCACACTCTCCCGGGCCCGGCCCGGCATCTGTTGGATCGAAGCACGCCGAGGGATTTTCGTGCGTGCCAGCTTAAAGCAAAGGTAAGAAATGTCTGTTGAGTTGTACCGCAATGGTTCCATCTATTCCCCGGCCGATCCCTTTGCGACCGCCATGCTGGTCGAGGACGGCACCGTGGCGTGGATCGGGACCGAATCCGCCGCCGGCGCGCTGCTGGATGCGCGGATAACGGAGATCGATTTGCAAGGCGCACTCATCACCCCGGCCTTCGTGGACTCCCACGTCCACCTGGGTTCGCTCGGTGCCTCGCTCAACGGACTGGACCTGGGCAATGCCCGCAGCACCGGCGAGGTGCTCGAGGCCGTCGCCGCGGCGGCGCAGGGCAGCGGCCTGCTCCTCGGCGCCGGCTGGGACGAATCGACCTTTGGCGACGGCACGCTGCCCACCAGCGAGCAGTTGCAGCAGGCGGCTCCCGACCGCGAGGTCTACCTGGCGCGCGTCGACGTGCATTCGGCCCTCATCAGTCCCAAGCTGGCCATGCGCTTCGGCCTGTCCGAAGGTCTCGAATACACCGGCGCCCTGGTCCGCGGGAAGGCCCACGGGCGCATCCGGGATGCGATCTTCGCCTTTGACGAAGCCACCAACTCCGAAAACCGCAATCGCGCCCTGGCGCACCTGGCCTCCACCGGGCACGGAACGGTCGTGGAGATGGCTGCCGGGCAGATCTCCGGCCGCGCGGACCTCGAGGCGCTGCTGGCCCGCACCGACGCGGACAAGGCCGCAACACCCGAGGTCTTCGCCTACTGGGCGGAACTCGTGGGCACCGAGGAAGAAGCCCGCACGCTGCTGGCCTCGTTCAATTCCGCTGCGGTCGTCGGACTGGGCGGGGACCTGAACATCGACGGTTCGATCGGTTCGCGCACCGCGTTGCTGCGCGAGGACTACGCAGACGCCGCCGGCGAACGGGGCACCTCCTACCTAGGCGTCGAACAGATCAGCGCGCACGTCGCGGCGTGTTCACTGGCCGGGATCCAGGCTTCCTTCCACGTCATCGGCGATGCCGGTCTCGACGTGGCCCTCGAGGGCTTTGCCAAGGCGGCCGAATCCGTGGGACTGGCCAAGGTCCAGGCCGGGCGGCACCGCCTGGAGCACGTGGAAATGGTCGATGCGGCCGCACGCGGCCGCATGCTGGACTTCGCTCTGACCGCATCCATGCAGCCGGGCTTCGATGCTGCCTGGGGAGGGGCAGGGGGGCTGTACACCCAGCGCCTGGGCGATGCCCGGGCGGCGGCCATGAACGGCGTTGGACAGTTCCTCTCGGCCGGGGTCCCGGTGGTCATCGGCTCCGATGCCCCTGTCACCGCGGCCAGCCCGTGGGCAGCGGTGAAGGCCTGCCTGGAATTGAGCGATCCGCAGGCACGGATCTCGGCCAGGGCGGCTTTCATGGCCCACACCCGCTCCGGTTTCCGTGCCCTGGGATCGCCGAACCCGATGGCGGGGCAGTTGGTCAACGGCGCCGAGGCCACGTTTGCGGTATGGGATGCCACCGAGCTTTCCGTACAGACACCGGACCTTCGTGTCTCGTCCTGGAGCACCGATGCCCGCGCCGGCACCCCGATGCTCCCGGTGCTGGAAGACGAGCTGCCCAATTGCCTGCGCACGGTGCGTGCCGGCAACGTGATTTTCGACGCGATGGGCGGAGCCTAGGCGGACCGGGGCTCCCCCGCCGTTGGGTTCAGAGAAAAAGTGTTTTGGCAAGGCCGGAATCGAAGTATTTGCGCGAGGCCTCGTCAAGTTCCTTGAATGCTGGTCAGCGCGCCATATATCGGTTGACCTGATTGAATTCACGTAGCCAGTGGTCCGGAAACGGTTGACAGCTAAAAACTGGACGGTAGGCTGTTACCAGTGTCTGATCCTTCGATCCGGCTTACCGGTATTCCGGTCCGCAAGAACAAATTGACCCCGTTGGCATTAGATAACACCTTCCTGGCCGCTCGTCGGCCGGGAGGGACGGACCGAAGCCGCGGGGTCGATTTGTGTGTCCGGCCGGTGGGTCGAATCGTCTTGCGCGTCACACGGCTGGGAGCCGGGTTTCGGGGGAGCGGTTGCGTATAATTGTGCACTGACCCCCACCCGATCCCTGAAACCAGTCGCAGCGGGTTAACCCTACGCGGCACCTTGGTACCTGGCCCCTTGCGGCCTTTTTCCGCGGATCGTTCCATCAGCAGAAAGGGACTGCCGCGTGCGCGTAGTCACGATCATTCCGACCTACAACGAGCTTGAATCGCTGCCCATCACCGTGGGCCGCTTGCGTGCCGCGGTGCCTGATTCGGATGTCTTGATCGTTGACGACAATTCCCCGGACGGCACCGGCGCCCTGGCAGACAAGATGGCTGCCGAGGACAAATCCATCCACGTCATGCACCGCACGGGCAAGGCCGGCCTGGGCGCCGCCTACCTGGCCGGGTTCCGCTGGGCCTTGGACGCCGGGTACGACGTCCTGGTGGAGATGGATGCCGATGGTTCACACAAGCCCGAGCAGCTTCCCCTGCTGCTGGCGGAAATCCCCAAGGGCGCTGACCTGGTCATCGGTTCGCGCTGGGTCAAGGGCGGCTCGGTCGTCAACTGGCCGCTGCACCGCAAGATGATTTCCCGCGTGGGCAGCTTCTACTCCCGCACCATGCTGGGCGTGAACCTGCGCGACATCACCGCCGGCTTCCGCGCGTTCCGCCGCGAGACCCTCGAGGCCCTGGACTTCAACGCCATCGAGTCGGTGGGCTATGGCTTCCAGGTCGACATGACCTTCCGCGTGGCCCAGCTGGGCAAGAAGATCGTCGAGGTGCCGATCACCTTCGTCGAACGCGAACTTGGCGTCTCGAAGATGAGCGGAAACATCGTTGTCGAGGCCATGCTGAACGTGACCCGGTGGGGCCTGAGCGCCCGCTGGAAGAAGCTCACCGGACGCAAGTAGTACCCGCCGGCCGCATCCCGGATGCGGCCGGACATGGCGAGGGCCCGAATGGATCATCCATTCGGGCCCTCGCCATTGCAGCAAACAGAGGGGTGTTGTTAGCCCTTCAATGCTGCCTGGGCTGCACCACGGGTGGCGCGCAACTTGTCCAGGCGATCCTTCAGGATCGTTTCCAGTTCTTCGACGGACCGGCGCTCGAGGAGCATGTCCCAGTGGGTGCGCACCGGCTTCTCGTTGGTCTCCTCCGGCTGTGCGTCGCCGTTGACCAGCGATGCAATCTTGCCGGTCTTGGAAGTCCAGGTTGCCGGGATGTCTGCCTCTGCGGCAAAAATCACGAACACCTGCTCGCCGTCTTCGCAACGGTATTCAACGCGCTGGCGCGCTGCTGGCTCGACGCCAGCCTCAGTTTCCATGCTCTGTGCGCCAAGGCGCATTCCTCGCAGGCTGCGATCGCTCATATTGTCTCCCTACTGCGATTACATACGGGTTCGGCTACCGATTTCAACGTCCCGGTCCAGCATAAAATTCCCGCGGGGCGCAAGTCTCGAAGTTTCCATTATACGGCCCAAACGCGGCTTCGGGCGGGCATCCTCGCTTGTGAGGTCGCCCGCCCGATATTTTGCCGCCTGAAACAGGCCGTTACATCAGGGTGCTGCTGGTGCCTTCCGGCTTCTGGTCGTCGTCCGGGCCTTCGTTGAAGTTGCCCAATGCGCCGCCGATCCCCTTCAGGGCCTCGCCGACCTCGCTGGGAATGATCCACAGTTTGTTGGCGGTGCCTTCGGCGATCTTCGGCAGCATCTGCAGGTACTGGTAGGCCAGCAGCTTCTGGTCCGGCTTTCCGGCGTGGATCGCGTCGAAGACCTTCTGGATGGCCGCCGACTCGCCGTCGGCACGCAGGATGGCCGCCTTGGCGTCGCCCTCCGCTTTCAGGATGGATGCCTGGCGTTGGCCTTCGGCGGTGAGGATTGCCGACTGCTTGGTGCCTTCGGCGGTGAGGATCGCGGCACGGCGGTCGCGCTCGGCGCGCATCTGCTTCTCCATGGAGTCCTGGATCGACAGCGGTGGATCGATGGCCTTGAGTTCGACACGGGAGACGCGGATGCCCCACTTGCCGGTGGCCTCGTCAAGGACGCCACGCAGCTGGCCGTTGATCTGGTCGCGGCTGGTCAGTGCCTCTTCGAGGTTCAGCCCGCCGACGACGTTACGAAGCGTGGTGGTTGTCAGCTGCTCCACAGCCTGGATGTAGTTGGCGATTTCGTAGGTCGCTGCACGCGGCTCGGTGATCTGGAAGTAGACCACGGTGTCGATGGAGACCACCAGGTTGTCCTCCGTAATCACCGGCTGCGGCGGAAAGCTCACAACCTGTTCGCGAAGGTCCAGCATCGGCAGCAAACGGTCAACAAACGGAATCAAGATCGTCAGCCCGGGAAGCAATGTGCGATGGTACTTGCCCAGCCGCTCCACGATCCCGGCCCGCGCCTGCGGCACGATGCGCACGGAGCGCAGCAGCACGATGATCACGAAGATTGCCAGTACTACCAGGACGACCGTGAGGCCAAGGCCCGATGTTTGCATCTCTTCTCTCTTTCGTTGGGGCGCCATGTTCCAGACGCCGAAAACTTGTCTGGGAGTTGCTAGTCCAGGCCGGGCATTTGGGTGCGCAGCGTGATGTAGGCCGTTGCCCCTTCGATGCGGACCACCGAACCGTAGGTTCCCGGCTGCAGCGCAACATCGTCGTCGGTTCGCGCCGACCAGGTCTCTCCGCCGATCTTTGCGCGTCCATTCATCCTGGAGGTGGGCTCCAGGACCAGTGCGTCTTCACCGATGAGCCGATCGACATTGGTGCGCAGCCCTTCCGGATCCTTGCGCAGGTGCCGCAGTGCGATGGGACGCACGAGCATGATCATGAGCAGGGACGTAATGCTGAAGACCACCATCTGCAACCAGAATTCCCCGCCAAGCAGCGCAACGGCCACGCCGCCCAGGGCCCCGACCCCAAGCATGATGAAGTACAGGTCGAGGGAGATCATTTCGATGATGGCCAGCAAGAGGAAGAGCGCCAGCCAAACGACCCATGCGTTCGTTATGAGCCAGTCGTACATTGTTGCCCCCTAAGTCAAGATGTGTTGGATACACACCAACCTCCATGCCTTCCATTTTGCCCGATGGGCATGCCAAATCGAATCAGCACAAGGGACGATGTTCCCGAGCTGGCCCCTCATCACTGCGATGAGGGACCGCCCGGCGACGGCGTTATGGGCGCTTAGTCGATCTTGCGGAATTCCTGGATGCGGAACGCCGCGGTGACCAGGGTGGCACTTCCGGAATCCGCCAGGCGGATGCGCAGGGTTTCGGGGTCCAGGTGGTGTCCGGCCGGGCCCATCATGGCCAGCTCGAAGGCGGCCTCCGGATCCAGCACCAGGGGGATCTTGACCTCCTCGGTGGCGCGAAGTTCGAAGCCCCCGCCCATCGAGGCCACGACGCCCGCGGCCTTGTCGGCGGCGATCCCCAGCAGCCCCAGCAGGGCCGCGCCCTCGGCCAGGTGGCCGGGCAGCGGGGTCACGACCAGGGCGGTTCCGCCCGGACGCAGCACCCGGGCGAATTCGGCACCGTTGTGCGGGGAGAAGATGTTGAGCACGACATCGAAGGATTCGTCTTCCAGCGGCAGTTCGCGCCACAGGTCCCACACCAATGCCAGGGTGTCGGGGAGCTTCGCCGCGCGGCGCATTGCGTAGCGGGAGATGTCCAGGGCCACGGCGCTGGCTGCCGAAGTCCCGGGCAGGGCCTGGAGAACCTGGCGGAGGTAGTAGCCGGTCCCGGCACCCGCATCGAGTATCCGGGGGTGCTCGATTCCCTGCAGGGCGTTGCGGACCCGGTGGCCCAGGGCCTCGGCCAGGGACTCGTAGTGCCCGGCGTCCAGGAAGGAGGCCCGGGCAGCGACCATGGGGGCCCCGTCCTCGGTGAAGTTGGTTCCCTTGCCGGTGAGCAGGTTGAAATAGCCCTGCTTCGCGGCGTCGAAGCCGTGCCCGGCCTCGCAGCCCAGGCGCGCCGGGCGGCCCGGGCGGTGCTGCAGGGACAGCCCCGACTTGCAGACGGGGCAGCGAAGCCCCGAATCGAGAGGTGTTGGCTGCTGCACGTGTGTCCTTCGTCTCAGGTGAATTCGATAGGCTAGCGCAGTGAAACCAGAGCAACTAGAACTACTGACTACTGTATCTGCGCCCAGCCTGAGCCCGGATGCAGGCCGTGCCGTGGTGTCCGCCTCCAGCCCCAGCTTCGCCTCCGATTCATACGTGGGCCAGTTGTGGTTGCTGGAGCTCGACGGCTCGGCCCCGCCCCGGCGCTTGACCCGCGGAGAATCCGACAGCGGGCCCCGGCATTCCCCGGACGGCATGTGGATCGCCTTCCTGCGCGCCGATGCTAAGGGCGTCGCCCAGCTGGCGGTGGTCGAGGCGGCCGGCGGCGAGCCGCGGGTACTGACCGAGCGAACGCTGGGCGTTGGCGATTTTGCCTGGTCCCCGGACGGCGGCTCGATTGCTTTCCTCTCCCGCACCCCCGAACCCGGCCGCTACGGCTCCATCGACGATGTCGGAGCCGGGGCCGAGGCCCCGCGGCACATCACCACCTTGAACTACCGCGGCGACGGCGTGGGCTTCACCGGGGACAAGGTACAGGAATTGTTCACGCTGGATGTTCCGGGCCTTGAGCAGGAGCCCTTTGTCCGGCCCCGGGGCCGGGCCGCGCACGGGCTCCACAAGGTGCCCGGTGGACTGCCCGAGGCGACGGCGCGCGCACTGGCCGGGCAGGATGTGGCCGATCCCTGCTACAGCCCCGATGGTCGGTGGATCTACTTTGCCGCCGCCCTGCACGAGGGGCACGACACCGACCTGCGGTCGCAGCTCTACCGCGTGCCGGCGGTCGGGGAAGCGCCGGCGGCGCCCGAGCTGGTCCTCGGTGCCGCGGACTCACCCTGGGCCTACCGGGCCCCGCGGTTCAGCAACGACGGGGCAACCCTCTTTGCCCTCGGCCAGTTCGTGGGGGAGTCGGGCACAGACTTCCTGGCCCGCCAGGTCGCCGTCTGTGCCATGGACGCCCGGGCTACGGGCGTGCGCGAGGCCGCGGTGCTGACCGACACCGACGCCGTCGACTACACCGAATGCGAGCAACTGGTTCCCCACGGACAATCCGGGGTCCTGGCACTGGCCCGGGTGCGCGGCACCGGGGAATTGCACCTGGTCACCGCCGGCGGCAACAGCTCTGTGCTGGGCTCCGGCCCGCAGGTCATCCACGGGGCGGCCTCGAACAGTGCGACCATCGTGGTGTCCTACGCGTCCCCGGACTCGCCGGGGGAGTGCGCCGCACTGGAGGGCGGTTCGCTGCGCCAGCTCACCGGGTTCGGGAACGCCCTGCGGCGGCAAACCACGCTCAGCGCCCCGCGCGAGGTCAGCTTCACCGCCCCTGACGGGTACCCGGTCCACGGCTGGATCCACCTGCCACAGGGCCCCGGCCCGCACCCGGTGCTGCTGAACATCCACGGTGGCCCGTTCTCGCAGTACGGGCCCGCTTACTTTGACGAGGCACAGGTCTATGCGGCGGCCGGGTACACGGTGCTGCAATGCAACCCGCGTGGCAGCTCGAGCTACGGCCGGGCGCACGGGACGGCCATCAGGCACGCGATGGGCACCGTGGACCTGCAGGACGTCATGGCCTTCCTTGACGGCGCCTGTGCTAGCGAGCCCGACCTGGACGAGGGGCGCGTGGGCGTCCTGGGTGGTTCCTACGGCGGCTACCTGACCGCCTGGACGATTGCCCATGAGCATCGCTTTGCCGCTGCCCTGGTGGAACGCGGGTTCCTGGATCCGCTGTCGTTCGTGGGCACCAGCGACATCGGCTGGTTCTTCGCAGATGCCTACACCGGGTCGGATCCCGAGCGGGTTGCCGCCCAGTCGCCGATGGCCAAGATCGGGCAGGTGCGCACCCCGACGTTGGTCATGCACTCCGAGGGCGACTACCGGTGTCCGGTGGAACAGGCCCAGCGGTACTATGTGGGTTTGAAGCAGCGCGGGGTGCCGACCGAGTTCGTGCTGTTCCCGGGGGAGAGCCACGGGCTCAGCCGGGGAGGGTCCCCGTGGCACCGCCGCCAGCGCTTTGAGGCAATCCTGCGGTGGTTCAACCGGTATCTGCCGGTTGACGGATCCTCGAACCAAACGGCCCCGTAACCACCCGAAGGTGCTCGGCGTCGGTGGCGGGGGCCCGGTGAACGCCGCCTTGCCACCGAGGGTTTTACCGGGCTCGGCGGAAGTCGTTGCTGGCTACGCACGATCCGGCTCCGAGCTTCACCGGCGCTTCGAGCACCCTGCCGGGCTTTGGGAGAGCGTTGCGGATCGTTCACCCCAAGCCCGGGAGCTAAAAGCCCAGCGCGTGGCGTGCCTGGTCGATTCCGGGATTCGCCCAACGCGGATATTCGTGGTTGGCGCACAGCGACCGGGTCAGTGCCTTGTCGATGTAAACGGTGCCATCCAGGTGGTCCGTCTCGTGCTGGAAGATCCGCGCTTGCCATCCGGAGAAGTTCCTCCGCCGGGGGATTCCGTCGGCGTCAAGAAAACTGGTGGAAATGTCGGCTGGCCGCTCCACCACGCCCTGGTATCCGTTGAACGACAGGCAGCCCTCGTAGAAGGCGGCCGTGCGGTCGCCGATCGGCTCGTAATGCGGATTGATGATTTCCAGGTAGTCCAGCGGCTCGCGCTCTCGCACCGTTGAGATTTCGGGGCTGGTTTCGTAGAGATCCTGAAGCACGGCAATCCGCAAGGGGATGCCCAGCTGCGGTGCGGCCAGGCCGACGCCCGGAGCATCGAGCATCACTGCGCGCATTGTCTCCAGGAATCCTCGCAACAGTTCGGGCCCGAGTTGGACGTCGAGCTCTTTGGCCTGCATCCTCAACACCGGGTGCCCGAGCTGGACGATCGGCGGAATCTCGCCAGAGTCCCTGAGGCCAACGAGGCGGGTGACTTCGCTCCGGATCCATGCGGGGGAGTAGATGGCTGATTCCTCGTCATGGAGGTCCGCCATTGATTCGTTGCTCATGCGTTGGCACCTTGGGTGATTGGTCGTGTGGCGGTGGTTTGCAAGGCGTTCAGCCGGCTGGCCAGGCGTGCAGCGTCCAGTTCCGGGAGGTGGCTCAGCGACTCCGAGAAGTCCTCCTGCGCGAGCAGGTCGAGGCGGATGTTGTGGTCGTACAGGACGTCGATGGCGTTGGCGAGTCGGCGCAGCCCAAACGGGGTCATGGCGGCAGCACCTGGTACGCCGGAAATAACCCAGTGGTTGAATTCCTTGGCCAGTTCCAGGTAGTCAAGCGTCGAGGTCAACGATTCACATAGATCGCCAAATTCGAACCAAAGTTGCCCGGGAACAGCCCGGAGTGCTCGGATGTCATGGCTGGTGGGTTTGAGAGTAGCCACCTCGTGTTGCGCCGGTGCCATGAGTCCAATCCGGTGCAATTCAGCGGCGGCCGGGGCCACCAGGAGGCTGCCGGTGTTGTAGCCGTGGCGCTGGGCATCGTCGACATCGATGCTGCGGTAGTCCCGGTGGGCATCGAGCTCGTGGACATCCATGTGCTCGCGGATTTCGGCAATGGTCGGCAAGATCAGGTGGTGATAGTACTCGTCGGCCAGAAGTTCCTCGGGCGGATAGTTCGAGGTGGTGACCAACAGGATCCGACGGCCCATGATGAATTTGAACATCCGCGCCAAAAGCATCGCATCGCCGGGGTCGTTGCAGTGGAACTCGTCGAAGCAAAGAACCTCAACGTTGCCCAGGATCGACTCGATGGATTGTTCAATGGCGCTGGTGCGAGCCACCACCCGGTCCATGCGCCTCCGGTCACTGCCGAGCGCCTCTGGCTCCTCGATCTGGGCCAAGGCCGTCGCCGTGGCCTTGTGCGCGGTGGCGTGTAACTCCCTGAAGAATTCATGGAAGTGGAATCGACGTTTGTTTTCTGTTGGAAGGGCGTCGAAGAAGGCACCCAGGATCCAGGTCTTTCCCCGGCCGGGAGGTCCCCAAAGGTACATATGGTCACCGGAGGGGGAGCCATGCTGCCGGGACAGGTGACGCTCCGCGTTTCGTGCCAGTAATCCGATCGTGCCGAGTTGCTGCGGATCGATCTCCAAGCCCTCGACCACGGCATGATCGAGAATGACGTCCTGGATTCCTCGAGTGGCGCCGGTATGTGCACCTGCATGGACGTCTGAATATTGATGTGGCATACCATCGAGTTTCCCTGAATAACTATGCAAGCGCCAAAACAGGCGGAAAAGTAGTTATGTCAACCAATAGTTATCCTTCCCAAAGATGCGGAGGAGCGGCACGAAAACGTAGATTTCGCAGAGATACTTCGGGATTTTCCACTTTCGGTCAGCTTCGGGTGCCGGCGTGCATCGAAATCCGTGGGTGCGCTCGGCGCGGGACCGCGGGCGGTTGCCGACGAGCCGCGAACCGGAAGCGCGAAAAACGGAAATTTCGGGGGAGTCGGACGCAGTCGAGGCGGGCAGCTAGATGTGCTGGAATGTGCGAATTTCACCACTTTCAGAACCATGGATATTTCGCCGATAATCTACATTATGTCAAGTTACCTTTCGAGGGCGCTTCCCCAGAGCCGATGCAGGGCCCGATTCCTGTTGTCCTATCTCGTAACAGGTGAGGCAATCTCAATACACCCGAAGCATCCGGGTGTTTTTCTTTTACACTGGGTGCCATGGGACGCGCGCTGCTGGCGTCCGACGGAGATGCCGGACCCAAGGATCCTGCTGGCTCCCTGATCTTCAGGGTGCAATTTTCCTCTGTCTCGGCCAGTGGCCGACAATTAGATCCCTGGATGATTGCGCTCGAAGGTGGCTTCCCAATCCACAACAGCACAATCTTCACAGGGCAACTCTATTTTGAGGGTCTGTGGTGGGCGACGAATCAGCACCACATCAGGTTTGAGTCTTGGAGCGAACGAGACCAACTACCAAGATTCGTGACCGTCATGTCCTGCTCGAAACTCCGGCCCTCGGACTGGAGTTTCGAGCACAATCAAGGGGTCTGTGCGCAACCCACGAATTTCTGGCCAGGTGCAACCGTTCGGTTCCGGGCGACCTGTGCCCAGTCGTCAACGTCCCCACTCCCCCGGAGAGTCGCCGGCAGGCTCCCGAACTCACTCGGTCTCTCCCGCAAACCACGGTAAAGCGATACCAATCAAGATCAACGTGTCAATGACACACTGTTGCATCAATTTATCCAAGGAGTCCCCATGCGCATTCTGGTCGTAAACCACATCAGTCTCGACGGTGTTTTGCAAGGTCCGGGGCGACCTGACGAAGATATCCGTGACGGCTTCCGGCACGGCGGCTGGGCCGAACAAGACAACGACCCGGCAATGCGAGCCGCCATGGGCGAACGGATGGGACAAGGCTTCTCCTGGCTTTTTGGCCGACGCAGCTATGACGACATGCTCACATACTGGAACCGTATCGGCGGACCATTCAAAGACGGTCTTAACCAGACAAGGAAATACGTCGCCTCCTCCACCCCCGACGCCGAACTGCCGTGGCCGAAGTCCACGCTCCTGAGCGGCGACGTCCCCGCTCAGGTGGCTGCGTTACGTGAACAGCCCGGCGGCAACCTAGTAATCATGGGCAGCGGCCAGCTCATCCGTTCCCTACTTCCCCACGGTCTCGTCGACGAGCTGCTTCTCATGATTCACCCTCTCGTGCTCGGTTCCGGCCACCGCCTGTTCGGTCCGGACGACGAAGCGCACCGGATGCGGCTTGTCGCCTGTACTCCCACCGCCACGGGAGTCCTGATGGCGACATACCAACCGACCCAGCTCGCGTGAGAAGCACAAACATTCGCGAAACCCGTTGCCACGGGAAGGGGTTCGCAGTCTTCACGGTAGTGTCGTCGCCAGTTTCCATCAAACGCCACTCATCCCGGTAAGCGTCCAGCTCATGGCAGTCAAATGGCACTCACGCACCGGGTTTTCTCCACACGGCATGCCCGGCCAGCAATGTACGCCTTGTTCTGCCCAGTCGCACTTGATTTGGATCCCCAACGAAATGCTTTGGATGGCCAAAATTGTGTGAACAGATAGCCTTGGCGGCCCGCGCTCCGCGCATTCTCTCGGGCGGTTCCTATGCGACACGATTGATTCTGTGAGTTCAAAGATGAAGGCCAATGGACGATATGAAATGTGCCAAAAAGCGTCCACCACTGCACCAACAATCGACACGTTTTCGACATTAACCGGCTAACCGTCACGAGTCCCCGCTGTTGCGTCCCACCCCGGAAAACTCTGCCGTTTCTGGCTCCACCTGGTGCCGATGTTCCCCGTGCACCTGGTCGTCGGCTTCAACATCTCCAAGCAACGGACCCTACCCACCGAAGTCGGGTGCGACTGGGTGTTCAGCAACCGCGGGGACCACTGCAGGCCGGGACCCGCTGGGTCGTCAAGCGAACCAAGACCTGGTACGCCCACCGATGCGATGCCAGGGCAAAATGCTAGCCCTAACGATCAGCGCCGATTGTCAGTCTTTATTGATCTCATGCAGAACTAGTTGGGCCAATCGATCCACGCCGAGGCTGATCCATCCTGAACCCGCTTCCAAACGCCTTCACGGTTTCCCGTCAAGGTCTTTGTCGGGCATCCCGAATTGATCTGCCGTCCTGAGCGCCCCAAGCAAGCGCTCGGCCCCGAATGCGGCGTTGACTGGCACATGGATGGTCAGAAATCCGACGGTTGCGCACGGAGCATTATGGTACTTTCGTGAGCATGGCAAGCAGCGAGTTCGAACCATCAAGGACGCATGCCGCGAGGATCCTTCAGATCGAGGGCATACGTTCGCCTGACCGCCAGCGGTCCGACGCCTTGAGCATTCCGCAATTGTTGGACCACAACCAAGTCCCTGGTGTCGGCGTGGCCGTCGTAGACGACTTCGAAGTTGCGTGGACGAAGTCGTGGGGCGTGGCGGACGCTCAGACTGGCATGACCGCCACCGACCAGACGCTCTACCAGGCAGCATCGATTACTAAACCACTGGCAGCGATGGCGTCGCTTAAGGCCGCTCAGCTCGGGCTGTTCGATATCGACCAGGACATCAACACAATCCTCAAGAGCTGGAAGCTTCCGGATGCTCCGTTCGGCGGAGAGGTTGCCGTCACACCGAGGATGCTAATGAGCCACACCTCCGGCCTCGGCGACGGATATGGTTTCCCCGGATATGAACCGGGCAAGCCGCTACCGACTGTGCTGCAAATCCTCGACGGCCAATCGCCCTCGCCATTACCTGCTGTACGGCTGGTCCGTCCGGCCATGACGGCCTACCAGTATTCAGGTGGCGGTATCGAGGTACAGCAGCTCGCGCTCACAGATACCGTGGGGGCACCCTTCACACAGATCATGCTCGACTGGGTCCTTCGACCGATCGGCATGACCAACAGCACCTACGAGCAGCCTTTGCCGGCCGAGCTCGAACGCGGGGCTGCCCGCGCCCACAACCACACGGGTGCGACGATGGGAGCACCTTGGCACGTATATCCGGAGCAGGCTGCAGCTGGGTTGTGGACGACGCCCGGCGACCTCGCCAAATTCGTCGTCGAGATTCAACGGACGCTGGCCGGACGGTCGTCGCTTGTCCTGAACCAATCGACGATGCGGAACATGGTCACACCGGTCGGCGTAGGCCCATTCGCAGTCGGCTTCATCGTGTCCAAGAAAGGTGAGGGATGGTACTTCGAGCACGACGGCGACAATTGGGGCTTCAAGGCTCAATTAATCGGACACGTCGCCAAGGGCTACGGCGCGGTGATCATGACCAACGGCGACAACGGCCTACCAGTGATAGCGGAGATCCAAGACCGGATCGCCAAAACGTACGGCTGGGACCTACCCGAACGGCCCTCGGATGGTTGAAGCCAGGCAATAACCGGCCCCTGATTCGCTCGACGATGACCACGCTGCGGGTTCTCGAGTTCGGGGCGGGATCGCTGTCCCGCAGGAAATTCCCCTTGCGGGACTCGCGCCCTGCGCACGGGGTACCAGGGCCAACTTCGCTTTGCAGCTGGAATCGGGGTCCCTGCTTGTCCATGGCCAGGATTTCTCCTGCCCTCACCCGGACGTCAACCCGCCGCCGGGTCGGTGCAAGGTACCCGGAAGATGCAGCTCCAGGTGCTGCCGTTCACCCACTTTTCACCGCCACGTACCTATGGCAACGCTCGGTGGCAACCTTCGGCGGTCATGGTTGAGGCGTGAAGGTTGCCATAGTTGCTGAATCGTTCTTTCCCGAGATGAACGGGGTCACCCATTCGCTGCTAAAGGTCTTGCAGCACTTGGATGCCCGCGAGGACCAGGTCTTGGTCATCGCCCCGTCGACGCTGGAGAATGCGCCTCCCACAGTGGAAGGCGCAACCGTGAGGCGGCTGCCGGCCGTCCCACTGGCCGGATACCGGAACATCCGGGTTGCCTTTGGTGGGGTGGTGCGGGTGAAGGCCCTGCTGGCCGAGTTCAATCCCGACGTCGTCCACCTGGCATCGCCATTTGTCCTGGGCTGGCGTGCCGTCAGGGCCGCCGCGGCCCTGGGTATTCCGTCCGTGGCTGTCTACCAGACCGACGTTCCGGGCTACGCAGCCCGTTACGGCATGCCGTTTTTGGAAAACTGGGCGTGGCAGCGTGTGAAGCGGATCCACGTGGCAGCGACCAAGACTCTTGTCCCCTCGAGCGACTCGATGCAAAAGCTGCAGGGCCACGGCATCCCGAGGCTGGAGCTGTGGCGCCGCGGTGTGGATACCGCACGCTTCCACCCCGACAAGCGAAGCGCGGAATTCCGCCGCAAGGTTGCGCCCCAAGGACAAAAGATCATCGGCTATGTGGGGCGTCTGGCCCTCGAAAAGCAGGTGGAAGACCTGGCCGTCCTGGCCGAGATCCCCGACACCCGGCTGGTAATCGTCGGCGACGGTCCGCAGCGCGAGGCGCTCGAGTCGCTTCTTCCGACGACCCATTTTGCGGGCTTCTTGGGCGGCGATGAACTAGCCACCGCCATGGCCTCCTTCGACCTGTTTGTGCACCCGGGGGAACTCGAAACCTTCTGCCAAACCATTCAGGAAGCCATGGCCTCGGGGGTCCCCGTCGTCGCCACCGGGCGGGGCG
Source organism: Arthrobacter sp. UCD-GKA (assembly GCF_001863355.1). Lineage (NCBI taxonomy): Bacteria > Bacillati > Actinomycetota > Actinomycetes > Micrococcales > Micrococcaceae > Arthrobacter > Arthrobacter sp. UCD-GKA. The sequence goes on from NZ_MOLR01000006.1 coordinate 122,338, forward strand.
GCCCCGTGGATCTCGTGGATTCCTCGCGCACGGGCTGGCTATACGCACCGGGCAACCTGGAGCAAATGCGCACCTACGCCATGGACCTCATCGGTGACGACGCCAAACGTGCGGCCTTTGCGGCCGCAGCTTTCCAGCAGGTCCAAGGCCGCAGCTGGCACGTGGTTTGCGAACAACTCATGAACCTCTACGCCGAAGCCATTGCCGAGCACCCGCGGCTTCGGCTCGCCCTGTGACCATGCAAATGAGAATTACAGCTAGCGGTGCAGGATTTCTTGGCCCGGGGCGCGCGCTCACGCTGGCCCAAACTCAAGTGGATCGAGTGCGCGTTGGCGCCGACACGGATGCGGCTCGAGGCGCGCAGACGGGCCGGGGCGCAGTTTCCTTCCTTCCGCCCGGCGTTGCCGACCGGTTGGAGGAGGTGCACGTCCTGTGCGTTGGGAATCTGCGGCCCAAGGCGGCTGACGAGAGTGATTTGCAGTTCCTGGCGTCTTCGATTGACACTCGGTTGCCGCAACCGAAGGCGCCGGCGTCACGGCCAGCAGGCTAGCCCCGCATGCTTGACCATGAACCGGGCCGCTACGTAGCCCTGGGCGATTCCTTCACGGAGGGAGTCGGGGATATCAGCAAGCGGCGTCCCAACGGCGTCCGGGGCTGGGCCGACAGGGTAGCCGAGGCCCTCGCGAGCGATTGTCCGGGCTGGGAATACGCGAACCTCGCCATCCGCAGCAAGCGACTTCGGCACATCATCGCGGAACAGCTGAAACCGGCCATCGCCTTGGAACCAACGCTCATCACGCTGTACGCCGGAGGCAACGATGTCATGGACCTTGGGACGAAGATTGCCGACATCTTGGCCGACTATGAATTATTGGTCCGCCGGCTGGCACGCACGGGTGCAACACTGGTCCTTTTCACCGGTTACGACGTGGAGGTTTCACCCATCTTGGGGCCCTTGCGCCGCAAGAACCATGCCTACAACGACGGCGTCCGGCTCATCGCCGAGAAGTACGGTGCCGTCCTGGTGGATTACGCGACCTTTGCCGCCTATGCGAACACCCGAATGTGGGGTCCCGATCGGCTGCATATGTCCAAGGCCGGGCACAAGTACATGGCAGCGAGGGTCCTGGATGTCCTCGAGGTGCCGCACGGCATCACGCATCGGGACAAACAGAAGGCACCGCGCGGCGTCCGGCAGCGGGCTCGGGAACACCATGCTTGGGTCACCCAGTGGGTGCTGCCCATGTTCGGGCGCAAGCTCCGGGGGACCACGCTGGGCGACGCCCTGAGCCCCCGGTGGCCCGATCCGGTGCGGGTGCCGCCGAAGAAGGGCCTGAAGAAACTGACCCGATAAGGCGGTGCCTGCACGGCGTACCGTTGCCGCTCGTGCCCTGCCTGCGCCCTGCTCCAGTGGTGCCGGGATTTCCTGACAGGGTCCCGCCCGTCGCGGCTCGGTTGCGCTCCGGTACAGTTCCGCGCGGCGACGCCCGGTCCCGGGGAAGGCCGCCATCTCCCGGGCTGTGAAATCCTATGCCGAGCGAAGTATTCCCATGATGACGATATCCTCGTACTTTCCGCGAACCCAGGCGTGCTGGCGCTGACGACCCTCGACCACGAATCCCGCCTTCTCATATGCGCGGATCGCCCCAAGGTTGGACTCGATCACTTGCAGGTGGACTCGACGCAGGTTGCAGCGCACGAAGGCAAACTCAACGATTTGTGAGATGGCTGCGCTCCCGATGCCTTGTCCACGAGCTTCGGGAACCAATGCGATACCGACTTCCGCGTGGCGGGCGAGCTCGTCGAAATCGAATAGCGAAACACTGCCGACGGCGGCACCATCCACGTCGACCACGAAACGCACGTTCTGGCTTGAATCATCAGCATCGCCCTGCGCCAGCCGGCTCTTGAAAACCTCCCTGGTCAGCGGCGCAGGCGATGCCGCGCTGCGCTCCTCCCAGGTGGCTAGATCGCCAGCGATTCGGAACAAGACGTCAAAGTCGTCTGCGGAACGGGAACGAAGCATGACGGCTCGCGGTCTGGACATGCTCAGGATCCTACCAATCAACGCCAGCGGGCAGACAGCAATGGGCCTAAAAGCCGCCGACAAGACCCAATGGCCGCCGGTTGGGTCCTGACAGTTGTCGGCAGGTTCTTTGAAATTGTCCTGCCACGCGACATTCCTGGTCGCCTCCGGAAGGCAGGGGCGGTGCCGCCAGTGTCGGAGCCATACTGGTCCCGGCCGATGACGCCATCGGCGTTGGACGACGGCGCTTTGGAAACGCCGGCTCCAAGCCCCCGGGGAAATCCGAACCCTGTGCACACAATCGGCCCTTCCGCAGGCCCCTCACCGCGTCAATCCCTCTTTTGAAGGTTTCGGCGGAAGCCGCACCTTCAAGAGAGGGACGTTCACTGGTAGGAAACGAACCACGGCTTCGGGTCGATATCGAAGGTCTTTTTCGGGGTGAACGTCGGCGAGTCCTCGTCGATGAAGTTCTTCCACCCCATCCAGATCCCGTCGGGCAGGTCGAGGCGCAAGCTCTTCCACGTGGCCATCTTCATCCCCGGTGTCCCGTTGCCGTCGGCGTGCACGACCATCGCCAGTTCGGGGTGCGATGTGTCCAGCGCGGCCCGGTCGCGAATCATGCTCCGCGTGAATTGGTGCAGGATGACGATCTTCTGCGGCAGTTTTTGCTTGCGTGTCAGCTCGGCCAGCCAGTCATTGGCGCGGTTGAGCTCGGCGGCATCCACGGAGCCGATCTGGACCATGTGGCGCTGGCCGGGCTTGAGCCTCCACTCGGGGTCGTAGGCGATGCCGACGTTGGGGTAGGTGAGCAGCTTTTCGTAGTGCTTGGCCTGGGTCAGGAAGTCGTTGCGGCCCGGCTGCAGGTCAAGCACCACGTACACGCCGGCTTCCTGGGCAGCTTTCACCCAGGGCTCGAGTCGCTCCACGGGAACGTAGCTGGAGTACTTCCCGTCCTTGCCGGCGGACGCCGAGGCAACGGTCGCGATGATCTCGAAGGCAGGTTGGACCTTTTCCTTGCTATGGGGCTGGTACTCCTCCGCGTACTTCTTGGCGCGCTTGATGGCCCCGTCAACGTCTTGTTCGCCGAGCAACCCCAGGGAAGCCGTTCCTGGTGTCCCGTACAGCGCGACCATGCGCCGGTCCGGGAACACGATCTGCCCGCCGCCCGGGAGCTGCTTTCCTTCGGCAGCCGTTGCCGCCAGTGCCGAGAAATCCTTGGTTTTCCCGAACCCGTTGCCGATGGCATACAGCTCCGAGGCCGCATGGTTCTGGAAGAATTCCTGGTTCTTCGCAGCCCGCGGGTCGTCCGAGTCCATGGTGTGGAGGTCCGCCCCTGCTGCTTGGGCCGTGGCAAGTGCGGGACCTGCAGCTTTCGCAGCCTTCTCCCCCGCGCGCACGACGACGGCGAAGCCTGACTCCGTGGTGCCTTCGGCGTGGTCGACTTCAGGCAGGTCGGCGTTGGAGGCCGACCCGTCGACGACGTCCAGGCCGCCCGCCAACGAATCGGACAGGGCTCCGTAGGCAATGAGGGTGCGTGCGCCCAGACGCCCCAACTCGGAGCCAAAGTCCTGCTGATCCGAAGCATCTTCCGGTGCGCCGTCGGGTGCCACGAGCAACGGAACACCTAACGTGCGGGCCATTTTGGCGGCGTCGTCCTGCGCACCGTCCTTGCCCAGGACGACAACAGCGGGTGCTTTCTCGAAGAACGCCTGGCTGGATTCCAGGGCCATGTCTTCGGTGTCCCCGCCAATCCGGCCGAAGCCAGGCACGGGATCGGCCAACACCACGACGTCGCGGGTTTTCTCCGATTGTGAGCCGAAGGCTCCTGCCTCGCCCCTCGGCTCCGCTGCCGTGCACCCGGCCACTACGAGAACAAGGGCTAGTCCGCAACTGGCTGCACGGAGACCATTCGTGGCCCAATTAACCATTTCTTTCCTCTCCCGTTGACCTTGGCCATGGATTTTCATCTGTCCCGCCATAACGTGGCTTCCTGGTCGGGAAGATCCCCCGGGCCGTTGGTGCGACCCGGAGTACGGGATCCCCCGTCAAGGGATGTCCACCAGGCACGAGCCTAGCAACAATGCTCCGGTGGCACCCGATTGTTCCGGACCGGTGCCGAGCGCGTGGCAGCCATGGTGACCCTGCTCGTTGGTCACCGTGCGGAGGGAAGATCCGACCGCCCGTGAACCGCCCTGCACGTTGCACGCCGCGGGCTGCCTGCCCATCGCCAACGCTTCGCCCCGCCGGCCATAGAGCGCTTGGGCTATTGGCCGGGTCCGCACGGTGGTCGGAGGCCTATCCTGAAGCATGGGTGCATTTGTTCTGGTGGCCTTTGTGGTCCCCGTGCCGGTAGGTCTGGTCTTTCCCCGGAGCAGTTGGCCGCTGCACATCACGGTGGTGCGTTTTGATACGCGGGAATCCGCCGACGTCGTGCGCGCCCGTCTGGATGTTGCGCTGCCGGCGTTGCTTGGCTTCGGGGTTCGCATCGGAGCGGATGCACAGTTCGGCCGAAACGCGTCGGTGCCGGTATCGCTGGTGGAGCCGGAGCCGGCCATGCAGCGTCTCCACATCGCCGCGCTGGATGCCTTGGGGCCGCAGGTCCACCTGCCCGGCGCGCAGCACAACGGACCGAATTACCGCCCGCACGTCACCCATGCCGAAAGCCGTCTGCGGCCCGGGGGCCGGATCCGGATTCGGCAGGCGGCGCTGGTGGACATGCGTCCGGACAACGACCCGCGGCTGCGCCGGGTCCTGGCCGTCTGGGAGCCGGCCCCAGGAGCGCCCGGCATGGGCGGACACCAAGTGGACCGGTCCTAGATATCGCAAATGGACGAGATCCGGGCGCACTGTGCTGAAGCGATGCCCCATGCGGCTCCATTCGGCGTTCGGTCCGCGTGGGGTGGGATCGCTGCAACGGGTTCGGCACAGCGCATGCGGTCCGACCCACCGGGCCCGCGCCTTCCATGGCTCGGCTTGGACGTAAGCGGCCATGGGTCGCCCGCGGAGAGGCCTGCGTGGGGCATGGCCACGACCGTGGGGGTTCGTTCTGGGTGGCGCATCACCGTGCGCCAACAAATGCCCTTCCCCCGGCCCGCAATTTGTAGTAGCACTCCCCCGCCCGCCGACTGCCACGTTGCACGGCCGGCTCGGTTGAAAGGGCCTCGTTCGTCGATGTATCACGAGGTTGGAGCCTGGTTTGGGGGCTTTGGCACAAGCTTGCCACTCCGGCACCGGCTTGCGGGTATCGCCGGTTATGGGGCCCATCCCGGGGATTGGCCGGCCCGTCTTCATCGAGAACGCGCGGGGCTGTGGGGCCGAAGTGTTGCCGCGGCCATTGTGGCTTTCGCCATGGCTTAACTATAGTGGACACCACCCCTTTGAACACCGTTCAATTGGACGGTGTTCAACTGGACGCCGACCAGGGTTGAAACCCAGAAAGATCCTTCCCATGACCAAGAACAGCCTCCTTCCAAATCGCCCTGCCCCGCGGCGACTCGACGCCACCAGCCTCGCACGGGTCGCCATCTTTGCGGCGATTGTCGCCGTGATGGGCATGCCCGGCGGGTTTGCTGTCGCGGGCGGCGTATCCATCACCCTCCAGACCCTCGGCGTGATGATCGCCGGAGCCATTCTCGGGCCGTGGCTTGGCGCCCTCTCGATGACGGTGCTGATGGCACTTGTCGCGATCGGCCTGCCCCTGCTGGCAGGCGGCCGCGGTGGCATCGGAGTGTTCTTCGGGCCTTCGGCGGGATACCTTGCCGGCTGGATCCTTGGCGCCTTCACCATCGGCCTCATCGTGCATGCGGGGGGACGCAAGCCGGTGCTGTGGCGGACCCTCCTCGGCATGCTGGTCGGCGGCATCCTGGTGATCTACGCCGTGGGGGTCCCCGTGCAGAGCCTGGTGACGCGCCTCCCGCTGGGCGAGACGGCGGTGTTGAGCCTGGCCTTCATCCCCGGCGACCTCATCAAGGCCGTGACCGCGGCGGCTATCGTGATGACGTTGGTCCGGGCCTACCCGCGTGCCTTCAACCGCGTGTGGGCCACGAAGAAGCCCCCGGTGCTGGAGCCGGCCAAGTGATCACCACGGTCGACGGCGCGGATCCCGGCCTGCTCGAGCAACTGAGGCGGATCCGCGAAGCGGGAAACGTTCCGCTGGTCACGGATCCCAGATGGACGCCGGCGCACCGCGCCGCCATGGCCGCCGCGGCCGCGAAGGCGGAGCTCCCCGGGGAAACCGCGTGGGCGACGCTCACCTCCGGCAGCAGCGGTGCGCCGCGCATCGTGCTGCGCAGCGCGGAATCCTGGGCGGCCTCGTTCGCTGCCGTGTGCGGATTCCTGGGTGCCGGAAGCGGTCAGCACGTGGCGCTTCCGGCGCCGCCGTCCTCCTCGCTCACCCTGTTTTCGCTCGCCCACGCCCTTGCGGGCGGCCCCCGCCCGTTGCTGCGCATCGGCCCGGACGCCGATGCCTTGCACGGCACTCCGCAGGCGCTTCGGGCCGTGCTCGACGCCGGCGCGCCCCCGCGGCTGCGTGCGGCGCTGGTCGGCGGTTCCCACCTCGACCCGGCGCTGCGCGAGCGTGCCGAAGCCGCGGGCATCCGGGTCACGGCCTACTACGGCGCCGCCGAGCTGTCCTTCGTGGCCTGCGACACGGGCGACGGGCTGCGTGCCTTCCCCGGGGTCGAGCTGGACATCCGCGATGGCGAGTTGTGGGTGCGCTCGCCCTTCATCGCCTCCGGGTATGCGGGCGCGCCCGGCCCGTTGCGCCGGGACGGGGCCTGGGCCACGGTCGGGGACCGGGCGGAACTCCTCGACGGCCGACTGCGCCTGTTGGGACGGGCCGACGACGCGATCCTCAGCGCCTCGGCGACGATCGTGCCGGAGGAAGTGGAGGCGGTGCTGCGCGCGATCCCGGGCGTTCGCGATGCGCTCGTGTTCGGGCTGCCGCGCGGTCTCGTCGGCGCCCTGGTCTCGGCGTTGCTGGAACTGGACGGCGAGGCACCGGTCGATGTCCGGCAGCTTGCCGCCGGCCGGCTGGGAGCGGCGCACCGGCCGCGGCGCTGGTTCACCGGCAGGATCCCGCGGACCGCCTCGGGCAAGCCCGCACGCGCCGAGGCCCTGCGCCTGGTCCTCGCCGGGGAGGTGGTTTCCCTTGCATGCTGAGAATGATCCGGTGGTGATTTCCGCCCGGCGCACCCCGATCGGCACCCGCGGCCGTGCCCTGGCGCTCCTGCGCGTCGAGGAGCTGGCGGCGCCGGTGATCCGGGCGGCCCTGGAAGACGCCGCAGCGGTACACGGCGCGCCGGTCACGGTGGCCGATGTCGTCCTGGGCAACTGCATGGGACCGGGCGGGAACCCCGGCCGCATCGCCGCGCTTGCGGCCGGGCTGGGCCACGAGGTTCCCGGCGCCACCGTGGACCGGCAATGCGGCAGCGGACTGGCTGCCGTGCTCGATGCCGCGGCAGCGATCCGTACCGGGGACCGGCGGATGCGAGTGGCAGGAGGTGTGGAAAGCGCCTCGACGGCTCCGGTGCGCTCGGTGGGCGGCGTTCCCTACGACCGGGCGCCGTTCGCCCCGGCGGGCTTCAGCGACCCGGGCATGCTCCGGGCCGCCGAGGACCTCGCCGCGCGCGACGGGATTTCTCGCGCCCGGCAGGATGCCCATGCCGCTCGCAGCCACGCCCGCGCCCGGGCGGCACGGGACGCCGGCCGCTTCGAGGCCGAGCTGGTGCCGTTGGCCGGGCTGTGGCACGACGACGCGATCGGCGGCGCAGAGCGGCTGCTCCCCCGCCTGCCCGCGCTGTTCCCCGGCGGCACGCTCACCGCCGGCACGTCCACGAGGATCGGGGACGGTGCCGCCGCCCTGGTGCTCGCGCCGGCCGGGGCCGGGCCAGGCCTCGCCATCCGGGCCTCCGCCGTGGTGGGCTGCGATCCGGCGTATCCGGGCATCGGTGCCGCAGCTGCCATCCAGGCGGCCCTGGAATCGGCCGGAGTGGTCCTGGCGGACATCGCGGCACTGGAAATCGTGGAGGCGTTCGCCGCCCAGAGCCTGGCGGTGCTGGATCGGATCGGTCTCGCCGGGGACGATCCGCGGTTGTCGGCCGACGGCGGCGCCCTGGCGCTCGGCCACCCGTGGGGCGCCAGCGGTGCGATCGCCGTGGTGCGGCTCTTCAGCCGCCTCGTGCGCGCCGGGGCACCGGCTGGGACCCGTGGCATTGCCGCGGCGTCCATCGGCGGCGGCATGGGGATCGCCGCCGTGCTGGAGGTCGTCCGATGAGCCGGAACGGACTCCACCTCAAGAACGTCGGGGTGCGCCTGGGAGACACGGACGTGCTGCACGACGTCTCCCTGGATCTCGACGCGCGCACCGTGGCGGTCATCGGGGAAAACGGCTCGGGCAAATCCACCTTCGCCCGGTTGGTCGGCGGCCTGCTCCCCCGGGCCTCGGGCGAACTGGGCGTGCTGGGGCTCGACCCGGCCCGCCGGGCAGCCGAGCTGCGCCGCCGCATCGCCATCGTCTTCAGCAACCCGGACGCCCAGATCATCATGCCCACCGTCGCCGAGGACGTCGCCTTCTCGCTGCGCGCGGACCGGCTCCCCACGGCAGAGCTCGAGGAGCGGGTGGCCGCGGCGCTGGAGCGGTTCGGCCTCACCGACCTGGCCGAGCGCGCCTCCCACGACCTCTCCGGCGGGCAGAAGCAGATGCTCGCGCTGTGCGGCGCGTTCGTGCGCAACCCGGAACTGGTCATCGCGGACGAGCCGACCGCCTATCTGGATGCGCGCAACGCCCGGAGGGTCGCCGACCACCTCTTCGAGGACACCGGCCACCGCCTGGTGCTGGTCACCCACGATCTCGCGCTGGCCGCGCGCTGCGACCAAGCGGTGCTTTTCGCCGGCGGTTCCCTGGTTGCCCACGGCGAACCGGACGGGATCATCGCCAGGTACGAGGCGGTGCTGGCATGCTGACGCTCTACAAGCCGGGAACCGGATGGCTGCACCGCATGCCAGCCGGCCCGAAGCTGCTGCTGGTCCTGTCGGTGGTGCTCGGAGTGTCGCTGCTGCCATCGCACTGGTTCTCGGCGGGCCTCGCCGCGGCGGCGGGCATCCTGGGCTATGCGTTGGCCGGACTCGGTCCCGGGCTGCACGGGATCCGGGAACTGGGCCGCCAGGTGTTCGCCATCCGCTGGATCATCGTGGTCACGCTCGCCAGCCAGCTGGTCTTCATGGGCCCGGAACCCGCGCTGGCCAACGCCGCCCGGGTCGGGGCCGCGATCGTGCTCGCCGCACTGCTCGCGCTCACCACGCGGGTCACGGAGCTGCTGGACGCCATCGAAACCGGGCTGCGCCCCCTGGCACGGCTGGGCCTGGACCCGCAGCGGATCGCGTTGCTGCTCACGGTGACCATCAGCACCATCCCGGTGCTCGGCCGCCGGGCGTCCGAGGTGCGGGATGCGCAGCGGGCGCGGGGTGCACGGAACAACCCGCGCACCTTCGTCGTCCCGTTCCTGATCGTGGCGCTCAAGCACGCGGACGAGCTGGGCGATGCGCTCACCGCCAGGGGCGTGCGATGAGCCCGGACCGGCCGAACGTCCTTGGTCCGGTCGTCGATGGCCAGACGCGCTGCGTGCACTACCGGACCGAGCTGGACGTGATTGCGGTCAAGTTCGCGTGCTGCGGCGAGTTCTACCCGTGCCACCTCTGCCACGCCCAGACAGCCGACCACCTCGCAACGCAGTGGCCGCTGGATTCCCGCGGCGAGCCGGCCGTGCTTTGCGGCGTCTGCGGGCACCTGCTGGCGATCACCGAGTACCTCGGCACCGACTCGTGCCCGGATTGCGCCGCATCGTTCAACCCGGGATGCAAGCTGCACAGCGAGCTGTACTTCCAGGGTTGAAGAGGGAAGCCTGGATCGCCGTTGTCGAGTTGGGCAGCGGCGGTCGGTGCTTGTGCGGAGCATCGCAGGCTTCCAATATTCCCGATTCCGGATAGGGTTCAAGCAGGAGCCGATCGGCAGGGGGCACTGGATCATGGCAGCCGAACATTCTTGCAGCGCCTGCGGTCGCGAGGTCAGCGACCACGATCGGCACATCCGCTTTGCGCTTCCCGATCCCGTACTGCACACCGCCGAGCAACACCACGCCCCGGGGTCCTGGCTGAGCCATGACACACCGAACACCTCGGTCATGATGCAGATCCAGGGAATCGGTGCGTTCGTCAGGGCGCTGCTGCCGGTCTCCCTCAGCGGGGGCCACCGGCTCACCTTCGGCGTATGGGTGGCGATCAACCCCGCCGAATTCTTGGAGACCTTTTCGACCTGGTGGACACCCGAATACGCGGATCTGCACCTTCAGGGGTACCTGGCGAACGCCGTCGGCCCGTGGGGGCTGCTGGGGGCGCCGGTTGTCTTGGAGGTCAAGGACATTGACCACACCCCCTATTGCGTGGACAGCGAGCAGTTGGACCTGGCAGAGGTCCTGCACAAGGAATGGCCGCACGAAATCCTCGACGGGCTCCCCGCGTAGAGCGCGATGCGCCTGCCTCCGGCGGCCCAGCGGTCCCTGGCCTGGGCGTTGGCGTTTGCCCCGGCAATTGCCGTGCGACCCTGGCCAAGAACACCCAGTGCGCCACCCGGCACCGGGTAGACCCTGGCCCGGTTCTCACCAATCAAACCCATCGTTGCCGCCCGGGCGGCAAGTGTCGCGTCGCCGATCGGGATGCTGCACGGCCCCTTGCCCACTCGCGCCTGGCGCGTTCAAGCAACAGGTCCTGCCCTGCACTCCCCCGGTGCAACTTCGTCTCGTTCGGCCTGCGTCCAAATAGGTGGAGGCCATCCCTTCGAGCCCCGTCCATGAGGGAGCGAAAAATTTCGTCTTCGGGCGCCGTCCAGCCGAAACGCACATCGAATCGGTCACCCCGCGCGTCGGTTCCACGCTGCTCCCGCGCGATGCCGGCAGCCAGGGACAGACAAGGAACCCACCTCATGCCGAGCCAATGCCCCTGTGGACTGCGGGCATCCGTCCGGTGCACGCAGCAGTGACTCCTATTTCCTCGTCGTGAACTCGATGCGAATCCGCCCAAGCTCGGCGCGCGGGAGCACCGCAGTCACCACGGCTCCCCCTTCGAGTGCCGCGCCGATGCCGTAAACGAACGGATCCGTGTCGATCTCCGCGGCCGGCGCCTCGACACGATCGACCAGGACCGTGACCCGGCCGTTAACCGAGCCGGGGGTCACCTCGGGGGCCGGGTGGTCCCACGGGTTGCCTCCAAGCCCACGTTTCTCGCGGAACTGGTTCACGAGGATGGAGTTGACGTGCTCGACCAGCACGCTGCCGACCGAAGAACGGTCGGAGGAGTCGCGGTTCCAGGTGGTTCGCACGGCCTCCCAGAGCTGCGGATATCGCATGCGTTCCACGTGCTCCAGCAGCCATGCGGGACGGGGCCACGGCGGGACGTCCTCGATGGCCAGGCGCGTCTGTTCGTCGAGGTCCGCGAGATTGACCGGATCCGAGCGGTCATCCGGGTTCCGCCACAGAACATAGCTGAGGCTCGCCGTCATGTCGCTGTACCCGCGATCGTCCAGGCCAGATGCCAGGCCGACCCAGCCCGGGTCCTCCAACGAGGGCTGGGGAACGAGCCCCCTCACCGGGACCGGCATGAGCTTGAGTTGTTCCGCCTGCTCGATCCGCGGATCGGGTGCGTCTTCGGGAAGGATGCCATCCATTCTCATGCTCCGAGTATGGGCCACGGACGTGCCCCTTGGACCGAAACGCGAAGAAATGGTTTCCGGCGCCCATCGGTCCGCGGGACGTTCCCCCAAATGCACCGGCACAATTCCGGTGCCACATGTGGGTGTGGCACCCGGTCGAACCCTGGGGTCGAGACACTCAGCAATCCCGTACAGGAAGCTCGTGCCTCGCACGCAAGGTAGAGGAGGAGCGCCGTTGTCAGTGGATCCTTTCGGTCAGGGACACGTTGATCCCCTCCGGTCCCCGCACGTAGGCCATGCGCCAGTAATCCTCGTACTCGCCGACGCCGCCGACCAGTCCGTATCCCTGCGCGGCCAGCCGATCGACCAGCACCGGCAGGTCGTCGACCTCGAAACACACGTTGCGCAGCCCCAACTCGTTGGCCATCGCGTCCGGGGATCCCGACACATGGTCGGGCCGGACGAAACGCGCCAACTCCAGCCGGGCGCCGTCCGGGGACCGCAGCATCAGGATCTCCGTGCGGGAATCGGGTATGCCGCACACCGTGTCCAGGAACTCGCCTTCGACGAATGTGCGGCCCTCGACCTCGAGACCAAGGTCGACAAAGAACTTCGCCACGGTGTCAAGGTCCGCCACGGTGACGCCGACGTGGTCGAAACGTTCTATCCGTGCCATGCGATGCTTCCTCCGGTGTTCGTCTCGTCGAGGCTTTTTGGGGTCATCATGTTAAGCAGCGACGGGGCCCTCCGTCCATGGTTGTGGCGGCCGTTCAGTGTGCGTCGGGCGGGCGCGAGGGCCGGCATCTCGTGGCAGTCGAAGCCGCCGGCGGGAGCCGCAGGCCTCAGCTTCGCCCGCCGGATGCGGGAACATCGCTCAGGGGCGGGTCCTGTGTCGTCCCCGACGGCGGACAAGGATCGGCGCGCTCCCCGCGTTCGGCTGCTGCTCCCCGAGCGGCGCCGCCGGTTCCATCGTGGTTCGGGGCGAGGCCGCCGGGTCTTGGACCGCGGCGGAAACCTCGCCATTGGGATCCCCATAGGCGTACTTGCCTCCGCGCAGCGCCGAGGCCACCGCCGCGACCAGGCAGGCCACGATGGCGAACCCGAAGGCCACCGCCAGCCCGTCGGAGAACGGTCCGGATATCAGGGTGGGGAAGAAGCCCCGCACAGTCAGATAGGCGGAGTCCGCCGGAGGCAGCTGCGCCAGCGCGGTGGGCCCCACCAGGGACTGCACCGGGTTGTAACCCAGCAGGGAGGCGAACAGCACGGAAACCGGCGGCAGGCCGGCGACCCGGCGGGCATCGGCAATGCCGACCCCGTGCGCGGTGAGCCCCGACACCAGGGTGCTCGGCAGGTCGCGTGCCAGGCCGGTGATCATCAACGAGAAGAAGATCCCGATGGAAAGCACCATGGCCGAGTTCTGGAAGGTGGTGCTCATGCCCGCACCGACTCCGCGGCGGTTGGCCGGCAGGCTGTTCATGATTCCGGCGCGGTTCGGGGCGGCGAACAATCCCATGCCGATGCCGTTGAGCAGCAACGCCAGGGCAAAGGTCCAGTAACTGAAATCCACCGGCAGCACCAGCAGCCAACCGAAGCTCAGCGCGGCCACCACCATGCCCCCGGTGGCCAGCAGCCTGGCCCCGTGCTTGTCCGAGATCGCCCCGGACACCGGTCCGGCCATCAGGAAGCCCGCCGTCAGGGGCAGCATGTAGATTCCCGCCCACAGCGGGGTCTGGGAAAAGCCGTAGCCGTGGCGCGGAAGCCAGATGCCCTGGAGCCAGATGATCAGGATGAACATCAACCCGCCCCGCCCGATGGCCGAGAGCAGGCTCGCCAGGTTGCCGGCGGTGAACGCCCGGATCCGGAACAACGAGAGTTCAAACATGGGCTCGGCGACCCGGTGTTCGACGAGGACGAACACCACGAGCACCAGCGTGCCACCGACCAGCGCGCCCAGCACCCACGGGTTTTCCCAGCCCATGGTGTGCCCGGCATAGGGCTGGATTCCGTAGGTGATCCCGACCAGCACGGCGATCAACCCCGCCGCGAAGCTGACGTTCCCCCACCAGTCGAGCCGGGCGGGTTCGCGGATGCCGTTGTCATGGAGCTTCAGGTAGGCCCAGACCGTTCCGAAGATGCCCACCGGAACCGACACCAGGAACACCAGGCGCCAATCGATGGGGCCCAGCAACCCGCCGATGACCAGCCCCAGGAACGATCCGGCGATGCCCGCGACCTGGTTCAGCCCCAGGGCAAGGCCCCGCTGGTCCACGGGGTAGGCATCGGTGATGATGGCGTTCGATGTGGCGAAGAGCATTGCTCCGCCCACGCCCTGCAGGACCCTCATGAAGATCATCCAGTACACGGCCGCAACGCCGTGCATCCAGGTCACGGCCAGCATGACAGAGAACACCGTGAAGATCGCGAATCCCGCGTTGAAGGATACATACTTTAGATATGAGAGTCATCGGGTATGCACGGCTATCGTCTGCCAGCGAAGAATCAACGTCAATTGCACGCCAGCGGGAAATCATCACAGCGCACGCCGCCAAGCATGATTGGGAGTTGGTGGAAATCATCGAGGACCCAAACGCCAGCGCGTCCAAGCTCCGCCTGAACCGCCCGGGGCTTACCCGTGTTCGCCAGTATCTCGCAAGTGGCCAAGCTGAGGCCGTCCTAGTCTGGAGGTTAGACCGGATAGCCCGCTCAGTGGTGGACTACGGGACACTTCTAGACGAAGGCCTAGCCATCGTTTCATGCACTGAGCAACTGGACACCACTACGCCCATGGGTCGCGCCATGGCGGAAGTCCTACAAGTGTTCGCGGGTATGGAGGCCCGGACCATTTCCGCGCGCATTTCCATGTCCGTTGATTACCTCCGCCGCAACAACCGTTTCCCCGGCGGGCGTGCACCGGTGGGTTATCGGTCCGCTCCGCACCCGTCTGGCATTGGCCGGGCGCTGGAGATTGACCCGGAAGAGGCCAAACTGATTTTGGAGGCCGTGGAACGCGTCATGCACGGCACGAGCATGTACGCAGTAATTCTTGATTGGAACGCGCGAGGCATTCCCCCCAAGTTTGGCGGCAAGGGCTGGAGCGTCCAAGCACTACGCGGCATCCTGACCGGCGACGCCATCCTAGGCCGGGTCCGTTCGCGCGGTGAATTGGTCACTGGCCCCGACGGCCTGCCCATCACGGCATGGCCCGCGATCATCACCGTTGAGGAATCGCTGGCCCTCCGCCGCATCCTCTCCCCGCAAAAGTTGACCAAGGCCCGCCGCAAGGCCTCACGTCTGCTATCTGGCGTAATCATCTGCCACTCATGCGGGCTTCCCCTCACCGTCCAAAAGTTCACCACGAAATCACGTGTTGACGATGGGCCGGTGCATCACGGCGTGAAATACACCTGTTCACGCCGTGGGAGCGGTGTGAAGTGTGAACGACCGGTGGCCATCGAGGCCGATGCAACAGACGATTACGTGACTGAGCAGTTCCTCGCCGTCGTCGGCAACTGGCCCGTCATGGAAGAGCTGTTATCCACGCCCGCGCCGGTCGGGCTGGCCGAGGTCGAAGATGCCATTCAAGCCACTTCCCTAGCAATGGCTGCGCGAGATGCCGACATTGGCGAATTGGTCGAACGGCTGACCGACCTGCGACAGCGCCGGGCCGAGCTGGAAGCCGCGGGAACGCCGGTTGAGTCAACAATGGTCGAGACCGGTCTAACCTTCGCCGAGACGTGGCATTCATACGATGACGACGTGAACGCGCGCCGCGCCTTGCTACGGTCCGCGATAGCGCGCGTGGTCCTTTTGCCCGCACCCACGCGCGGGCGGTGGGATTCCAGCCGACTAGACATTGTTTGGAACCACTGAGGCCCCACGCGCCCCGTACGCGGCCCCGTAGGCCACGCACGGCCAAGTGCGCCACCCCAAAACTCCACAGCCCCCAGTGCCCCGCCAGCGCCCGCTGGTGGGGCATTGGCACGCCCGCGGACACCGCCGGGCATGCCCGCGCTTGTCGCCGCACCGAGGGGGCACGTACCCGCCCCCTTTTCACTCTGCCCGCCCCCCTACCCGCCCCCTTCTTGGTCACGACGAAATTCTATTACCCCAAGTCAATAGGGATTTTCCCTAACTTACTCACCAGTAGGGGGCGGGGGGGCGGGTGGGGGCGGGTATTCCCGGGACGTCGCTGGAGCGGGGCGTGCGTCCGCGTCGGCGGCGCTGCCCATGGACGCGGCGGTGACGAAGAGGGGGCGCTAGGGCGGGCTTTCAGTGTCTTTTCTATATGGAACTCTTTTTTGAAATTATATAAAAGAACACGAACACCGCCACCGCCCACAGCGCTCCGGATTTGCCCGCCCCCCTCGCCCCCTACGGTTCGGTAACTTATAAAATTGGGTCTGACTTGGGTCTCTGCGACTAAATGAGGGGGCGGGCAGGGGGGGCGGGCAGGGGGCGGGTAGGGGCTATTTCAGGTCCCAGCCCGCCCCCTTTTTCTGTCTGTGAGCACACCCGGCTCCGAAAAAATTTGGCCCCTTGTTTCGTGAGCAACCCGCCCCCGCTGGCCTACTTACCCAGTATCCCCACTAGACGAAAGGACCTGCCATGCCCGCCCCCTACCAACAAAAAGCCGTGGACGCCATCCGATCCTCCGGGGTCGAACTGTCCCCGAGCATCGTCACCGGACTGGCCAACCTTGACGCGGCCGAGGCGGCATGGCGCAGCGCCCGCGACGAGTTTCTAGCCGACTACGAAACCTACCGCCCGCGGTTCCTTGCCGGTCTCGCCAGCCATGAAGAAATGCTGCGCAGCGGCGCACTCCGGCGCAAGGCCGAGCGGCTGGGCGCTTACGCCGACGACCGGTTGCGAGTCGTTTACAACGCCATGGCCCGGGGCAAGTCCACCAAGGCCATTGCCCACCGGTATTTCAAGGAGGCGCTAGACGCCGCCGCCGCTGTCCCGGCGTACGTGAGGCCGCAGGCCTACGCCGCCGCCAAGGACGCCAACGCCCCGGACGACGTGGCCCGCAGCTACGCCGAGGCGTACGCCGACGCCCACGCGTACACCAACGCCCCTGCCTACAATCTGGCCGACGCGCGGGCCTACGTCGCCACCAACGCCCCGGCATATTCCTAGCCCGCCGGGCACAACCTGTCCCGCGTCGCTGCGACACGCCCGGGATGCACTCACAGGCAAATCCCAGGATCGAAACATCCGCATGAATCCGGGGTTCTCGGCAATATGTTGTCGGACCGTGGCGTACTCACTAGGTAGGGGAAAGAGACGGCAAACGACCGAACCCCCGCACCCCCGCACCCCCCGCGCAGCGCGGAACCGCTGCAAATCATCACTCCCAACTCAAATTCACGAGGACACCCCATGCTCACTTTGCCTATTCCCGGCATTTCCATTTTTGACGGCGCACGCGTGGCGACCGTGACAGGCCCCGACGGCAAACGCCACGTGCACGGCCTTGGGGCCGTCGGTGATCCGATCCTCCCATTCCTAGACCACCGCACCGACCCCGCCGGGGGCTATGTCCTGACCATTGCCCCCGCCCCCGACACTCCCCCGGTCTACCGCGTGAACACCCACGCCGAACCGCTGAAAAGCGGGAGGTTCCCACAAGAGCGTGTCCCGTGGTCGGCGCTCGGTGCCGACGATTACAGCCCCTTCGACGGCATCACCGTTGTGGAGGCGCTGACCAATGGCCGATAAGACCCCCGAGGCCGCCAAGCCCAAGCCCAAGGACGACAGCGCCAAGGCCCAAGATGCCGTGTACAAGGTTGCCCGCGAAAAATACAACCTTGGGATCTCCACCGACGGACTGCCCTTTGCGGTCCCGAACAATCCGCGCCTGCCCAAGGTGGCCCGGCCCATTGCCAGCCTGTCCGGCGAGTTGATGCTAGCCATGCATCGAGACGCGGGCGTCATGGTGAGCCGCGAAACGATCACAAAGACGCTGGACATTCTGGACGCCGAGGCCAAGGAACACGCCAGCACGCGCCTTTACCTGCGTACCGCCCCGGTAGGCATCGCGCTGCACATCGACCTAGGCGACCCCCACGGCCGCTACGTCGAGGTAAGCCCCTGCGGCTGGACCGTCTGCGACCCGCTGGAGGACCGCGAGGACGACCCGGCGGCCATGGAGGCCACCCGCCCGATCTTCCTGCGCACCGCCGCGACCGCGGCCCTGCCGGTGCCTGTGACCGGTGGCTCCCGCGACGCCCTGCGCAAGCTCATGGGACTGGAAGCCGACAGCAACCAATGGAAGTTGATTTGGGGCTGGCAGGTGGCCGCGTTCTTTTCCGGCTATCCGCGCCCGATCCTCTGGACCCTTGGCCCGCAGGGTTCCGGCAAGAGCACCATCGCCCGCATGGCCCTTTGCATGGTTGACCCTGCCGAGGCGCTGGGCCGCGCACCGGGCAACTCCGAGCGCGACGACTTCACGTCGGCGGCTGGCCGTTTCGTGCCAAGCTGGGACAACATTGGTTCGCTGAGTGCCAAGACCTCCAATTGGCTGTGCCAGCTGGTGACCGGAATCAGCAACGACCACCGGAAGCTATTCACAGACGCCGGATTGCATATCCAGACAATCCGGCGTTCCGGCGTGGCAACCTCCATTGTCCTGCCCTTCGGCCTTGGCCCGGACGCCTTGGAGCGCCTTGTGCTGGTCGAGCTGGAGCGCGTGGACGAATCCCGGCGCAAGTCCGAATCCCGGTTGTGGTCCGAGTTTCACGACCTCCAACCAATGATCCTAGGCGCGCTGCTGGACGACGTCGCGGGCGTGTTGGCCAACCTCACCGCCACGCGCGCCGAGGAACGCCCGCGCCCTCGCATGGCCGACTATTCCGACGTGCTGACCGCCCTTGACACCCACCTAGGGAATGATGCCGCCGACGGCTACGCCGCTACCTACGCCGCGAGCGTGCATAACGTCATGGCCGACCGCGCCCAAGACGATCCGCTGACCATGGGTCTGCTGGCCATCGCCCGCGCCAAGGGCGGGACGTGGCGCGGTCCCGTGGAGGACCTGCTGAAACGTCTTGAGCCGTTCCGCCCCGACGACTTCAAGGCCGCGTGGCCCACCTCTCCCGCATCATTGGGCGGCGCGATGGCCCGAGGCCAGGAAACGCTACGCGCCGCAGGGCTGACGGTCGAGCGCAAGAAGGTGCGCGGGGTCCGCAGCATCATCCTCCGCGCCGATCCCGCCGTGCCGGAGGCCGACGGCAGCGGGGACCCCGCGCCCGAGCCGATGCCCGAGCCGTCCACCCTCCGCGTGTCTGACACCGCCGCCAAGCTGGGCGAGGTCCTAGACCCGGCCTGTACCTGACCCACCCGGGGGCGCAGCCCGTCGCCGCGCCCCCGTCTCTCCTTGAAAGGACCCCGCTGTGACCAACGAACAAGTCATTATGGCGGTGACATACTACGCCCCTAACCGCACCACGTACGCCCGCGCCCGCGGCGTGATCCCGGACCTTTCCCGCGCCAATTCCCGCGACGAGGTCGCGGCGGTGCTGATCGAACACCTTGTGCACGAATCCGAGCAACGCCGCCATTGGCAGGCCAAGGCCGAGGCGCTGGCCACCGAAGTGCTGACACTCAAGGGCGTTACGCCCGTGGATGCAACCCGCGCCATCTTCACCAAGCCGCCGCGGGTTGCCGAGCGCAAGCCCGCTTGGCACCGCGCGCCCGTAAGCGTGAAGGAATAAGCCGTGGCACTATCACCCACCCACCCGTCTAACCGAGCCATCCGGCAAATAGAACAACAACTACACCCCCAAGGCCGCCTGTGGTTCCTGTTGCACGATCCGGCCCCCGGCGTCTCGCCGTACATGCTGCCCGAGTACACGGCCGACGCGTGGCGTGCCTTGGATGAAAACACCCGTTACGGATTGCTTTACGACCAAGGGCTGCGCGCTTGGTACGCCCCCGAGGCGACAGCCAAGCGCACCGCCGCCCGCGCCAAGGCCCGCCAGACCCGACGCGCGCGCATGATCCGCGAGGACGTCGCCGCGCGCATCGCCATCGGTGCCCCGCGGCCCCACGACACGGCCCCCCTGTGCTGGCCTGCCACCCAAACACCACCAAAGGAATGACCCATGCAAAACCACGACGACGACTATCAACAACAGGCGGCCCGTTTCATGTTCGACTTGGGCGGGTTCCCCTCGAAAGAGCAAACGACCGAGGACCTGTTTAGCGAGCTGAACCGCGGGACCCAGCCCGCAGGCACGCCGCCCGCCGACACCGAGGGCCAGCCCTCCCCGCCTGCGACCGCACACGGCTTGCAAGACACCACCACCAGCGCCATGTTCGACGCCGACCGCCGCGCCGAGGCCGCCGCAGCGGCCCCGCCCGCTGGCAACACCGAGACGCCCGAGACGATCCCCGCCGACTGGATGCAAGCCGCGTCCGACGCTAGGGACCATGCCGCCGCGCTGGTCGCGGACGTGGGCGACTTGCCCAGCGCTGTGCAGCCGCTGGCCCGCGCCTTGCAGGAACGCGGGATCGACCCCGCCGAGCAATTGGAATTTCTGCATGAGACCGCCGCCATCGTCGCCGCGCTGGCCGTCGGCGCACCCGTCCCGGACCTCGCCGCCCGCGCCGAGGCAATCAACAAGGCCGCCAAGGACCTTGGCCTGCCAGACACCGTGTTTGGCTGACCCGACACCCCATTACCCAACACCCAAAGGAATGCCCGCAATGACCAACAACAACCCCCATTTCTACAACCCCGCCCGCTCCGCTGTCGCGGCGTTGCGCGAGCGACAGGACCTCAAACTTTCCAAGGGTCTCAAGGCCGACTTCGAGAAGCTGGCCAAGCTGGAGGCTATGGCGCTGGACCTCCAGCGCACCGTTCCGTCCCGCACCGCGCTGGTGGACAACACCATCAATAACCTGACCGTTGACATGGAGGCCTTGGCTGAGGTCGCGCTGTACCCCGTCAAGGTCGCCACTGTCGAGGAGGCCAAGGAAACCCACTTGAACGCCGTCTACATGGCCATCCAAGCCGAGGCCAAGGCCATCATCTCCGAAGTTCGAAAGGTCTTGTACACCCCGGCGCTGGAACGCATCAAGGCGCTTGGCGAAGAGGTGACCCCGGGGACCACGCCCGCCGACCTGCTGCGCGCGGGACGCGGCGAGCTTGCACAGGAGTACGTGGCCTGTGAAGTCGTCCTAGACAAAATGGCCGAGGCGCTGGAGCTGCGAACAGCGCTCTTTGGCGGTGCCATTGCCGACGGCAGCGGCGGGCAGCTCTACAACGTGGCCCAGCTGGACCAATTCCGCAGCCCGGACCTTGCCGCCGCGGTGTGGGACCCGAAGCGCAATCGGCTGGCCAACATGCTGGCTGCCATCGCCAACGGTGCCGAGCCGTGGTGCCCGCTGCCCACCGAGGCCAACGCCCGGCGCGCCGACTACATCGAGGAGGCCAAGGCCCGCCGCGAGGCAGCCCGCGCCGACTGGCTGCCGTCCTTCGGCTGACCCACACCCCGCAGCCGACCCGGCCCCAACAGCCGGGCGGCTGCCCCTAATTTTCCCGACTGCCCCGGCGTTTCTCTTTCCTTTTCGCCGGGGCACCGCCCCGCCGCGGGTACCGGCGGGGCACGGCCCCGCGTCCGCAACGTGTGCAGGCCCCGCCGCCGGGCCATCCTTCCCGGCGGCGCGGCCATGCTGCCCAATCCGAATTGTTCCCCGAGGTCCTGCCATGGCAAATAAACCTATTCCGGTTGCACTGTCCAACCGCACTGACTCCGCGCCCTACGTCATCCAGCCCGGCGACTATGTCGAGGCCGTCCGGTCCAAGAAATGCCCGGGCAGCATCCGCGTTTGGGACTCCCCGGCCCGTGGAGAGCTGCGAGCCGGAACGTGCCGGTTATGCGGCGAGCTAACCGCTGCCAAGGCGCTGGTTGCCACCACGGCCAGCCCCGGCGGGCGGGAGCTACGGTGTTGGGCGTGTAACACCGCTGCCGCCGCTGCCAACTACGCGGCCAATCGCGCCGCACGGCTGGAGGCCAAGCGCCGTTACGAGGGCACACCCGAGGGCAAGGCCGCCAGTCGTGAGCGCCACCGCCGCCGTGTGGCCTCCGGTGCCCCCGCTGCCGATTCACGCCGCTACCGTGCCGCGTGTACCGACCGCACACCCGAACAGGTAGCCGCCGACCGTGACCGCCTACGCCCGGACGGTGTCCACCGCTGCCGAAAGTGCCACGAGTTTCTTCCCTTTGAGCACTTCACTAGGGATGTGAGCACACCAACCGGCCTGAAAGTTATCTGCCGTACCTGCCACGACCCCGACGGTCACGTCCGCAACGCTGCCGTGCACATGGACGACCGGGACAACTATGCATGTGCCTATTGTGGTACCCCCGTCGAGCATGTGGATCATATACACCCCCTTGCCCGAGGCGGTGCGGACGCACCCGAGAATATGCAGTGGGCTTGTGCCCCGTGCAACCTGTCCAAGCATGACGCCGACCTTTTCGAGTGGCGGCCCAAGCTTTACGAACTGGTCAAGGACTGGCCTTGCATCGTCCGCGAGCTGCCGCCGTGTCCCGTCAACATCACTTAGGAAACCATGTCCGCTTTATTCAACCCCCTAGACCCCGTCCACCTGCCCCCAGACCCGCCGACACCCAAGAGCGAACAGGCAGCCGCCGACCGTATCCGCACCGCCGTCGTTGCGTTTGAGGCACGGCGTCCGGCACCTGTCCCGCCGGATGCTGCCATAACGGCATCTGTGTGGGCGGCATACGACGCAGTGAAGCGCTTTGGCTATACGCAGATCGTCAAGCCCCTACCGGGATGGCGTGTTGATCGTGTCCAACCCGACGGCACTATTGGAGGCTATGGGCCGGACGCCATGCGTACCGGGTACTGCAAGGGCCGGACTTGGCTACTGTCCGGTGGCTCCGTCCCGTGGCATGTCGCCGTGGAACATGATCCGCATTGCTTGTGCGGGTATCGCATCGTCAAGGATGTTTATACGTTGCTCCAGTTTGTTGCCGATCAGTCAGTGCTAACGCAAGCGACGGAGGTGCCGGGCTTAGGCGAGGTCCGGGGCGTTGAGGGCGCACGCTACCCCATGGTGCTTACGCGGGTCCTTGCCCACGATTCTGCCGCCGCATCTGCCAAGCGGCACAACGACCCGACGGGCACAATCCGCGTTCCGAGGACCCAGCTAGTAGAGGTGTTTCTCCCGCGACTGGCTGTCACGGGCGACCCCATCCCGGCGGGACTGGCCCGGAAAATCAGGGCACGTTATCCCGGCGTGGTGGTCCGCTGCATCCCCGGGAACATTTACGACTTCCAAGGGACGCGCGACACCTCGCCACCCTATGGCTGGCCCACGTCGCTATACATCGTCGCCGAAAACACCCAACGGTATATGGACACCTCGCGCACCAACGCCGCGTGAAGCGTTCCACGCGTGGCGTTTTGCGTGAAGCGCCTAGTGAGACGCCAAATTAATCAAATATCAAGGGTGATTTGTTGTCGGATTCCGCACTTCCCGAGCCCCATGCACCGCGGGATTATTGGGCTATGGACAAAAACACCAGCCCCGAAACCGCCACTCGCACTGACGCCAAAGAGGGCCAATGGGTCCACCTGCCGCCGATTGCCAAAAACGAGACCCTGACCGTGACTTTCTTTGATGATTACAGTTACTGCCCCGGATGGACTCCCGCGACCTAAACCGCCCCGAAGCAAGGCCCCTAGCCGGGTGTGGCTAGGGGCCTTGCCTATGCCCGCGGACCTCCCGCAGCTCGTTGCCGCTGGCGCGCCCGCAGATAGCGGCATCCGGCGATTTATGCGCGCCGTGGCCCCACCCCGGACACCCCCGGCACAGCGTGCCCGGCTTGCCCGCCGAGCTACAGACCCCGCCCGCGGAGGGCTGCCCGCGCCCGGCGAGTGGCCCGCCTGCCTGCTGCTGGTGCTGCCTGCTGTGGTGCTGCTGGTGCTGCTGTGCTGCTGTGCTGCTGCTGCTGTGCTGGTGCTGCTGTGCTGCTGCTGTGCTGGTGCTGACGCGTTCGTCGCCGCGCGTCATCGACGTGATGACCATGAAGAAACAAGAATATTATAAATGATAATTTATATTATTTATTCATTTCATCGCCTTGCGCCACTTACTCCACTTGCTCAAAAGCAACGCGCTTGGAGCAATGGAGCCATTCAGCCGCAACCACGCCACGACCCACGCCGAGAACAAGCGCAATTGCACGACTGCCGCGTGCCGGAGCCAAGCACAGGCAACGACGGACAACCAGCCCCAAACGCCGCGAGCGGAACGGCCCCCGCCGTGGCGAGCAGTGCACCACCCCCGGGCCTAGGAATAAACCGCTCCGCGTGGGGGTGGGACCAGACCCTCCCCCCGGGGCCGCTCCGGCTCTCACCGGCTTAGCCGGAAATCTGTTTGTGAATGATTCGCATTAGCCCATGCGACACGCTCAAAAAATTGTTATCCATCCCATTTTGACTTGGCACGCTACGCGCGGGCCATGGTGCTAAATGTGTCCAGACACATTGCATCGTTCCAAGTCAGACACACTGACAAATTAGCCTCAACTCCCATTTTGAAAGGCACATTTTGCCCATGTCCACCCTCCAGCCTTGCGGCACCCGCGCCGCCTACCGTCGCCACCTGCGCTACCACGAAACGCCATGCGAGCCGTGCAAGCAAGCCAACCGCGACGCAGCCAACGCCCGTAACGGTACCCCGCCGCTTGCCGCCCGCGTCGTCAACCCGGCCGATATCGTCCCGGTTACTGAAATTCCGGACCCCATGGAGGATGCACGAAAAAACCTTGCCATCGTGAACAAGGCGCTGGAGTCCGCGTTACCCCGTGAGGTCCCGGCCCTGTCGAAACGGCGACAGGAACTAGTCGGTTTTCTGACCGGCGAGGCCAAGCGCGACGAAAGCACCTTGGCCAAGAAACTTGCCGCCGCCCGCGCAGCGCGCGAACGCCGCGATAAAGACGCGCCGCGCTATCGAGTTACTGCCACCTAGCCCCACCAGCCCCCGCCAGCTCAAACATGAGCAGGCGGGGGCATTTTTTTGACCGAGCTAAAAAGTATGTTTTACGTAGGCTTGCGAATCCCGCGTTGTACATCCGGACCCGGCCGTACATGTCCCCCAAGCGGCCGAAGCTGACCACCAGCACCGCGGTGACCACCATGTACCCCATGATCAGCAACAACAGCAGGCTGGTGTTCTCCGGCTGCAGCGGATCGATGCCCACCCCGCGGAAGATGTCGGGCAGGGCTATCAGCAAGATCGAGGCGTTGATCGAGGCCATGAGCACGCCCAGGGTGGTGTTGGACAGGACGATCCACTTGTAGCGTGGATTCCCGACGTTCCTCGAACGCCGGCTCGATGTGTGCTCTTCGGTTCGAACCTTGTCCTGAAACACTCTTGACGGCCCCTCTTCCAGATGACGGGGCAGGGGCGATCGCGCGCCGCTGTCACTATCCAACGTTAGTCCTGCCCCTTGGCGATGAACCCAAGAATCACGTGTGCGACCTGGACCTCGACCCCGGCCTGGAAGGCAGGCATCCGTGGACCGGCGTCTCGGTCCTCACCCGTGCAGCCGGAACCGCAGGTCAACAACTTCCGCACCGGAGTCGGCCTCCGCTGCCCCTTGATATGTCCACCGGCATCATCCAAGGTGGGGAATGGGGGCAATCCGGCGGCGGGGTGCGGGTCCCTGGGCAGGGGAAAGCAGGAATCATGTGTCGACTTTTTGGACTGCACGCCGGACTGGACCGGGCCAAGGCAACCTTTTGGCTGCTCGAGGCGCCCAACAGCCTGTCCCTGCAAAGCCACTACGAACCGGACGGCACCGGCATCGGCACCTTCGATGCCCGGGAGAAGGCCATGGTCAACAAACAGCCGCTCACGGCCTGGCAGGACCGGGAATTCGCGGCTGAGGCCCGGCGCCTGGAAAGCACGACGTTCCTGGCGCATGTGCGCTACGCCAGCACCGGCGGACACACCCGGGTGAACACCCACCCGTTCGAACAGGACAACCGGCTCTTCGCCCACAACGGGGTGCTGGGCGGCATGGCCATGCTTGAGGACCGGCTCGCTTCGGTCGGAACCCGGGACCTGGTCCAGGGGCAAACCGACAGCGAGCGGATGTTCGCGTTGGTCACCGCGGAAATCCGCCGCGCGGACGGGGATGTCGCTGCCGGGATCACTGCCGCCGTGAACTGGATCGCGCAGCACCTGCCCGTCTACAGCCTGAACTTCATCCTCACCACCGCCACGGACCTGTGGGCCCTGCGCTATCCCGAGACCCACGAACTGTACGTCCTGGACCGGCCCCCGGGTCCCGTGGCCGACGCCGAACCACTTGTCGCACACAGCCGCAGGATCCGCGCCCACAGCCGGCAACTGGCCACGCGGCGCGTCGTGATCGTGGCGACGGAAATCATGACGGCCCATCCGGATTGGCGGCTGCTGGAACCGGGCGAATTGCTTCATGTCAACCAAGACCTGGCGATTGGCTCGAACCTTTCCTTCGCACAGCCTCCACGCCGGAAGATCCGGCTCGAACAGCTTGGCGCCGCGGCCGCCGCCTCGCAACATCCCCAGGTGCCGGCATGATCCGCGTGCCGAAAGCCTCAGAGGCGGTGTCCCGCAACAGGCCTTAGGCCGTGCCCCCAAGGCCTGTTGCGGGCAATCCGCCGCAACGGGTTCCCCTGCGGCCTGCCGCGTGGAAGCCTTGCGGTATCCGATGCACGCTCGGCATCACCCAAGGAGGCGCTTCCCATGCGACGGATCATCAATTCCACCTATGTCACGCTCGAGGGGATCATCAGCAACCCGCAGGATTGGCCCGCCCTGGATGACCCCGGCGGCGAGAGTGCCGGGATCCAGCAAGAGTTGATCGACCAATGCGATGCGATCCTGCTCGGCAAGGACACCTATCTCAGCTTTGCCGGGGTCTGGCAGGGGCGAAACGGGGACCCGTTCACCGAACGCATCAACGCCGTGCGCAAGCATGTGGTCTCCACGACGCTGACCCAGGCGAGCTGGGAGAACAGCGCCATCATCGGCGACGACGTCCCCGGCGCCGTTGCCGCGCTCAAGGCCGACCCCGGTCAGGACATCCTCTCCTATGGGTTCGGCCGCCTGGCCCGCACGCTCATGGACCACGGGCTGCTGGACGAGCTTCGGCTCTGGATCCACCCGTTCTTCATCGGCCCCGGCCCCGGCTCCGTGTTCCTCCACGACCAGGCACCGGCAGCGCAGCTGCGGCTGAAGGATTCCCGGACGATGGCCAACGGGATCGTCATCCATTCCTACGGCGTGGAGCCCCGGGGGTAGGAGCCGAGCGTGTCACCCTTCCTGGCTGCCGGCAGTCCTCTCCCCCGTGCCCGCACCGGGCCCGGCATGGAATCGTGTTCCGGCCCGCGCCGCGGAGCCGGGTGACGAGCACCTGTTTTACCAGCGGTAGAATCGATCCATGACCTCTCGTAAGACCTGGATCGCGTATTTCGCGGTCGACGTGGTCCTCGTCCTGATCTTTGCCTTGAGCGGACGGGGTTCCCACCAGCATTCACTGACCGTCCTCGGAGTGCTCCAGACCGGTGCCCCTTTCCTGCTGGCGCTGGCGACGCTGACGTTGCTCTCGCGCCCTTGGACCAACCATTCGCGGATCTGGCCCACCGGCGTTCTGGTCTGGCTCGGCACCGTTGCCCTGGGCTTGGCGCTGCGTGTGCTGTTCGGCGCCACGGCCGCGGTGCCGTTCATCATCGTGGCAACGATTGTGCTCGGAGTGTTCCTGCTGGGCCGCCGTGTCGTCACCTCGCTCGTTGCGCGCCGCCGCGTGCGCAACCTCGCGTCCTGAACTAGGCTCAACGCAAGTTCGGGGAACCACCACCCATAACCAACTGGAGGTACCAACGTGGTCACTGCATTCGTCATGATCCAAACCGCTTCTGACAGCATTCCCGAGTGCGCCGAAAAGATTTCGGACATCGAGGGCATTTCCGAGGTCTATTCGGTCGCCGGCGACTGGGACCTGATCGCCATCGCGCGGGTCCGCCGGCACGAAGACCTGGCCGAAGTCATTGCCAACAAGCTGTCCAAGGTGCCCGGAATCACCGGCACCCAGACGCATATCGCGTTCCGCGCATATTCCAGCCACGACCTGGATGCGGCGTTCTCGCTCGGTCTCGAGTAGCCCGGAGGCGTCCGCACGACGCAGCAAACTCTCCGCGGGTGTCTCGCGGCCCCTCGACGGGGCCGCCAGGCACCCGCCGTTGCGTTAACCGCCGGCCACCGTGGCCGCGCTGAAGCCGTCCGGAGCGACCGGGGCCCGGCTTTTTGCGCGGAACGGGAACCGGGTCCGCAAACGAGACTAAAAGAATTTCAGCGATGGCCCTTTGTTACGTGGATTTGGCCTCAAGCGGGCTGTCCGCCCCGATTCTCGATCCAGCGGACCTTCTGACGGGGAAGGAGTCGAAGGCTCCCCCACGGGGCCGCCAGCGTCCGCAAAACCGATCCCCGGGTCCATGGGGGCGAAAGTGCCGCCGGGCCGTAGAAACAGCACTGGCGCCCTTGCCGTCCCGTAGGGATGGCAAGGGCGCCGGTCCGCGTGCACAGGTACACGCAGGAAATTGAGACTAGGCCGTCGCCTGGATCCACTTGTCCAGAACCTGGCGGGCGGAGCCGGAGTCGATCGACTCGGCTGCCCGGACAACCGCCCGCTCGATGCGCTCGGACAAGGAACCGGACCCGTCCGGATCAAAGGCGACCAACCCGGCAGCGGCATTGAGCAGCACCGCATCGCGCACCGGACCCCGGGCGCCGTCGAGCACATCGCGCACCACCTGGGCGTTGTACCGGGCGTCGCCACCGCGCAAGTCCTCGATCGTGACCCTCGGCATGCCGATGGCCTGCGCATCAAACCTCGTTTCCACCACTTTCCCGTCGCGCACTTCCCAGACCCGGTTCTCGGCGGTGGTCGTCAACTCGTCCAGCCCGTCCTCACCGCGGAACACCAGGGCGCGCACGCCGCGGGCAGCCAGGACTCCGGCCATCAGCGGCGCCATGCGCAGGTCAGCGCAGCCGATGGCCGATGCGGTGGGCTCGGACGGATTGGTCAGCGGACCCATGAAGTTGAACGCGGTGGGCACGCCCAGCTCGCGCCGCGGCACGGCGGCATTGCGCATCGAGGGATGAAAAAGGTTGGCAAAGCAGAACGTGATGTTGGCTGCGTCGAGCACGTCGTGGAGGCGTTCGATCGGGACGTCCAACCTCACGCCCAGCGCTTCGAGGACATCGGCCGAACCCGAGGATGATGAAGATGCCCGGTTGCCGTGCTTGACGATCCGGGCGCCGGCGCCGGCACAGACCATCGATGCCATGGTGGAGATGTTCACGGTGTTCTGTCGGTCACCTCCCGTGCCGACGATGTCCAGGCACTCGCCCTCGACCGCCAGGGGCATGGCATTGGCGATCATCGCCTCGACCAGGCCGGTGAGTTCGTCAACGGTCTCGCCCTTGGAGCGAAGCGCAACAAGGAAACCGGCTACTTGCGTATCGGTGGCATTGCCCGTCATCACCTCGCCCATGGCCCAATACGCTTGGTCCCTGTCCAGGTCGCCGCCGGCGATCAAGATAGAGAGAATTGTCGGCCATGTGGGGAACTTTTGCTTCGTTCGAATCGTTGACACGCCACTAGGTTATCTACGAATCGTAGAAAATCTGAAATGTTAATCCCGCGTGTTTCCGCGGCTGTAGGCGTGAAGCAGTGAAATTTCCCGCCACGCGGGGCCCAATGCATTGGTGTCAGAGGGACTTTTATAGACATAATGGCTCTGTGACAACTGCGACTCATGCCCTAAATGCCCCGGCGCAAGCTGCGCCGAACCGTCCCAACATGGTGTCGGTAGGAACTGTCGTCTGGCTTGCCAGCGAGCTGATGTTCTTTGCCGCGCTTTTCGCCATGTACTTCACACTCCGTGCTGCATCGCCGGAGATGTGGGCGACCGAAACCGAGAAACTCAACGTTCCGTTCGCACTCGTTAACACGATCATCCTGGTCTCGAGCTCATTCTCCTGCCAGTTGGGTGTCTTCCGTGCCGAGGATCTTAAGCCTCGCCGCACCGGCGGACTGTTCAACTTGAAGGAATGGGGAATGGTGGAATGGTTCGTCCTGACCGTCATCCTCGGTGCCATCTTCGTTTCCGTGCAGGCCTACGAGTACACCGAACTGGTGGCTCATGGCATTGCCATGAACTCCAACGCCTACGGCTCCGTCTTCTACATGACCACCGGCTTCCACGGCTTGCACGTGGCTGGCGGCCTCATTGCCTTCATGATGATCATCGGACGTGCGCTCATTGCACGTAAGTTCGGTCACTACGAGGCAACCGGTGCGATCGTTGTGTCGTACTACTGGCACTTCGTCGACGTCGTGTGGATCGCACTGTTCGCGATCATCTACTTCCTGAAGTAGCGCAACCCACATCGTTGCCTACCAATGGCAACTCCCCGTTCTAAGAAATAAGTGAGGAACCAGCAAGTGAAGGCTCTTTCGCAAAGGCGCCGCCATCCACTCGCCGCCGTCGCACTGCTGTTGATGGGATTGCTCATCACTGGAGGCCTGTACATGGCCGCCGGCAGCGTCAACGAGGCCAAGGCGGCCACAGGATACAGCGCAAGTGACATCGAGGAAGGCAACAAGCTCTTCATCGCAAACTGCGCTACCTGCCACGGTTTGAATGCTGAAGGATCGGCTGACGGTCCTTCGCTGATTGGCGTTGGCGCCGCTGCAGTCGACTTCCAGGTCGGTACCGGCCGTATGCCGATGCAGATGCAGGGGCCGCAGGCTCAGGCCAAGCCGGTACAGTTCGATGATGCCCAGATCTCCCAGCTCTCCGCATTCGTGGCCAGCCTGGGCGCCGGACCGGCTATCCCGTCCGAAGACATGCTCGATACGTCCCATGGCGACTCCGCCGCGGGCGGTACGGTATTCCGCGTGAACTGCGCAATGTGTCACAACGCCGCCGCTGCCGGCGGCGCACTAACGCGCGGCAAGTTTGCCCCGGCCCTGGCCGGCGTATCGGAAAAGCACATCTACGAGGCCATGATCACCGGTCCGCAGAACATGCCCGTCTTCAACGACTCGAACATCACCCCCGACGAGAAGCGTGATGTCATCACCTTCCTGAAGGAAATTGAATCCCAGGGCTCGCCGGGCGGAGCCAAGCTTGGCTCCCTTGGTCCGGTCGCTGAAGGTCTCTTCATCTGGACCGCTGGTTTGGGCATCATCATCGCCTTCACCATCTGGCTCACTTCGCGTCCTTCATAGGCCGCTGGCGGCTAGCGCTGCCAACATCACTACGTACTAATGAATCTTGAGAAAAGGATGAGAGACAACATGGGCGACCATAGTCACGGCAGTCCGGACGACTCGGGCACCGTTGCTAAGGCTGGCACGGGAACCCTGGATAAATTCCAGGACCCCGGCCTTCCGCCGCATCGGAAGCGCTTGGCAGATACCGACCCGCATGCAGAGAAGCGAGCAGAGCGTCAGGTAGCGCTGCTGTTCATCATCTCCATCATCGGAACACTGTCGTTCTTTATTGCTTACTTCGTTCTCGGACGTCCGGAAAACATCTCGGAAATCCGTGTCCAGAACGCGATGCTCGGCCTTGGCACCACATTTGCCATGCTCGGCATCGGTATCGGCATCGTTCACTGGGCAAAGACCCTGATGCCGGACCACGAAATCTCGGAGATGCGCCACGAGATCACCCCAGAGGCTGATCGCAAGGACGCCGAGGAAATCATCAACCAGGTGATCGAAGAGACCGGCATCAAGCGCCGTCCGCTCATTCGCAACACCCTCATTGGTGCCATTGCCTTGGCCCCGATCCCGGCCATCTTCATGTTCCGCGACCTCGACCGCACCGGCAAGAACGCCGGCGAAATGGTTGAGCAGCTGCGCCACACCATGTGGGACACGGACGTTCGCCTCACCCGCGATCCCTCCGGAACCCCCATCAAGGCCTCGGACGTGCAGATCGGTTCGGTCTTCCACGTCATTCCCGAGGGCCTGGACGAGGCGGAAGACGTACTCAACGAAAAGGCGAAGGCCGTTGTGCTGTTGATGCGCCTGGATCCCGACAAGATGGAAATCTCCGAGGGCCGCGAGGACTGGCACTACCAGGGCATCGTTGCCTACTCGAAGATCTGCACCCACGTCGGTTGCCCGGTTGCACTTTACGAGCAGCAGACGCACCACCTGCTGTGCCCGTGCCACCAGTCGACCTTCGACCTGACGCAGGAATGCAAGGTCATCTTCGGCCCGGCCGGACGCGCATTGCCGCAGCTGCCGATCAAGGTTGACGCCAACGGCTTCCTTGTCGCCCAGAGCGACTTCCACGAGCCTGTTGGTCCGAGCTACTGGGAGCGTGGCTAATCCATGAGCACCACTACTGAGTACACTCCGAAGACTTCGACCGGACGGATCGCCCACTTCGTCGACCAGCGTGTCGGCGGTTCGGGAATCGTCAAGGAATTCGGTCGCAAGATCTTCCCTGACCACTGGTCCTTCATGTTCGGCGAGGTGGCACTGTACACCTTCGTCCTGCTGCTGATCTCGGGAACGTTCCTGACGTTCTTCTTCGACCCGTCGATGGCACACGTCATCTACAACGGTTCGTACAACCCGCTCCGGGGCATTGGCATGTCCGCCGCCTACGCCTCGACGTTGGACATCTCCTTCGACGTGCGTGGCGGCCTGTTCATGCGCCAGGTCCACCACTGGTCCGCGATCCTCTTCGTTGCCGCCGTGTCGGTCCACATGCTCCGCGTGTTCTTCACCGGCGCATTCCGCAAGCCCCGCGAACTGAACTGGGTTGTCGGCGGCGTGCTGCTCATCCTGGCCATGGCCGCGGGCTTCACCGGCTACTCGCTCCCCGATGACCTGCTCTCCGGCAACGGCCTGCGCATCATCGACGGCGTCGTGAAGTCGATCCCGCTGGTTGGCACCTACATTTCGCTGTTCCTCTTCGGTGGGGAATTCCCGGGCACGCTGATCATTCCGCGCCTGTACTCGCTGCACATCATGATCGTTCCGGCGATCATCCTGCTGATGGTCGGCATCCACCTGTTCATGGTGGTCGTGCACAAGCACACCCAGTACCCCGGCCCGGGCCGCACCAACGACAACGTCGTTGGCTTCCCGGTCGGCCCGGTGTACGCAGCGAAGGCCGGCGGATTCTTCTTCATCGTCTACGGCATCGTCGCGGCAATCTCCGGATTGCTGACGATCAACCCGGTCTGGAACTACGGGCCTTACGACCCGTCACCGGTTTCGGCCGGTACCCAGCCGGACTGGTACATCGGATTCGTCGATGGCGCCTTGCGCCTGATGCCCGGCGTGCTGGGGAACTTCTCCTTCGAGTGGAACATCCCGTTCCCCTGGGGCGTGAACACGCTGAGCCTCAACGTCCTGGTTCCGGCGCTTATCCCGGCCGGCATCATGTTCACGATCATGTTCGCATGGCCGTGGATCGAAAGCTGGGTCACCAAGGACAAGCGCGAACACCACCTGCTGGATCGCCCGCGCAACGCCCCGTTCCGTACGGGCATGGGTGTTGCCGGCGTTGTGTCCTACTGCGTGATGTGGGCAGCTGCCTCCTCCGACTTGATCGCCACGCACTTCCACGTCTCGCTGAACGACGTCACCTACTGGTTGCGCGTGCTGTTCATCCTCGGCCCGATCCTGGGCTTCGTCGTCGCCCGCCGCATCGCACTGTCGCTGCAGCGCAAGGACCGCGAGATCGTGCTGCACGGTCGCGAGACCGGCGTCATCGAGATGTCGCCTGAAGGCGCCTTCTCGGAACGCCACGCGGACATGGACGTGTACAAGCTGCACACGCTGGTGAACTACGAGGACCGCAAGGTCATTCCCGCTCAGCCGAACGCCGCCGGCCACATCAGCCGCAGCGAGAAGCGCCGCGGCGCCCTGTCCAAGTTCTTCTTCGAGGACCGCGTTGCCCCGGTGACGCCGTCCGAGTTGGCAGCACTGAAGGCAGAGCACGGACACGGTCCGGCAGAAATCGAAGGTTCCTCCACGGAGTCCATCGAGAAGTAGCACCTGCCAGGATTCATTCCTGGCCGCTGGGGCCCGCCAATTGGCGGGCCCCAGCGGTGTTTAAGGCGCCTTTTCCGTCTCGCGGGCCGTTTCCGCGCCGGCTGGGTGCACCGCCATGCAGGGCCCGCTCCCCCGCTCCGGGGCCGGTGTCGTTGGCGGGATCGGGATTTCCCGGCTGCGCGGGATCCCTTCCGGCGGCTCCGGTGACAAGATGGGGTGAGGCGCAACAACGCCCACACCCTGCCAGGTGGCGGCGCGGGCCCGGCCCACGGATCCGGGCACCGCGTCCACCATCCGTGCACCACCACGCAATGGGACAACAACCATGGAACAGGCAAGCATCCGCTATATCGTTCACGACGTCGATGCCGCGATCGCCTTCTACGTCGGGGATCTTGGATTCGCCACCCTGATGCACCCGGCACCGGGTTTCGCGATCCTTGAACGCGGCGCCTTGAGGCTGCTGCTCAGTGCTCCCGGGTCCCGGGGGCCCGATGGGACTCCCGGTGGCGGCGGCAGCGCCATGGCCGACGGCACGATGCCCGCCCCCGGCGGCTGGAACCGGATTTCCCTGGAAGTCACGAACCTGGCGGCCCTGGTTGGGAGGTTGGTGGCGCGTGGGGTTCCCTTGCGCATGGATGTGGTTGTCGGCGTCGGCGGAAGCCAGGCCCTGGTGGTAGACCCCTCGGGGAACCTCGTCGAACTCTTTGAACCGCTGGCGGAAGCCGGCTGAGCGCGCCGCGCCCTCGTCCCGGCCGGGCATTCGAACCCCGGCTTCGCACGGCCTGGCTGCCAGCGCGGCACGTGGTTGCCGGGAGCGGCGCTCCCCCTGCGGAGAGCACGGGCGGCAAGCGCGCGCGGGAGCCGAAGCGGCCCGCGCACTTGGCGGGATGGCCCGTGTGCGGCCGCCCACGGCCCCCTGTGCGACCCGGAACTACCTGAGGGTGGTGTAGCGCGGGCTGCGGCTCCCCTGCCGCTCCAGCGGCACGAAGAGCTTGTAGCGGTCCGAACGGTAGAGCGAGATCGAATAGTCCACCAGCCCCTCGCCCACGAAGGCGTACCGGGTGATGCGCAGCAGCGGGAACCCGACATCGACCTGCAGCAGCCCGGCGTGCTCGCTGGTGGCCGCGGTGCTTTCGATCTGGTCCTCTCCCCACTCCAGGATCAGGTTGTAGCGTTCGTGCAGCGACTGGTAGAGGGAAATCGGCGGCGGATCGTTCAGGAACCCGGGCACCAGCTCGCTGGGCATGAAGTTCTCATCCAGGCTCATCGGCTTCCCGTCGGCCAGCAGCAGGCGGCTGAAGCGGATCACCGGGGCTCCCTCGTCGATCTCCATGTGCCGCGACAGCGAGCCGGAGGCCGGAACCTCCTCGAAGCGCAGCACGTGCGCATCGGGGACCATCCCGCGGCGCACCATTTCCTCGCTGTAGGAGTTCAGCCGGACCTGCAGGTCGACCTTCGGGTGCGCGACGAAGGTGCCAACCCCGACAACGCGCTTGAGGACCTGGTCCTCCACCAGCGAGTCGATGGCCTGGCGCAGGGTCTTGCGCGCCACGTTGAAGCCCTCGGCCAGTTCGCGTTCGGGCGGGAGCCGGTAACCGGGTTGGCAGACGGTCCGGGCATGGGTGCGAAGGATCTCCCGGATCTGCCGGTACTTCCCGAGCGGAGATTCCGGGTCCAAGGTGCCCTGGACCTTGGGCTGCGGCGCATAGGGTTTCACTGTTGCTCCATTGTCCCCGGGCCGTCACCCGGCCCGTCCTGCTTCCATTCTCGCGCATCGGGGCCCGGAGCTTAAATGCCGGAAGCGGTGTTCCGATTCCCCCGAGGGGGAAGGAAACACCGCTTCCGATGATTTAGCGTGCGTGCGCCATGCCCGTGTTAGTGGGCGTGGTTGCCGCGGCTGAACTCGTAGACCCAGCCGACGAGGCCGATGATCGTGAAGCCGACGCCGATGTACAGGACCCAGAAGCCCACGGCCAGGCCGAGGAAACCGACTGCGGCACCGGTGCCGAGGACCAGCGGCCACCAGCTCCACGGAGCGAACAGGCCAATGGCGCCCGCGTTCTCGTGGATGTCGCCGTCAACGCGGTCCTCGGGACGCGCGCCAACCCGACGGGAGGTGTGCAGCAGGTACCAACCGACCATGAGCGTCATGCCCACAAGCATGAACGTTGCCAGTACGCCAACGGGTTCATTCCACTTGGTCATGATCCCGTAGACGATGGCCACCGGCGTGAAGAAGAACACGCCGCCAAGGAAGAGCCAAGATTCTACTTTCATCTCTACTTGTCCTTCTGGTCAGCCGGGCCGAAGATCTTGGCCACCGCGGTTTCCGGGGTCGAGCGTGCGCTCAGTTCCGGGTGGTGGAGGTCAAGAGCCGGGCGCTCGGAACGGATGCGCGGGATCGAGTGGAAGTTGTGGCGCGGCGGCGGGCAGGAGGTTGCCCATTCCAGCGATGCACCGAAGCCCCACGGATCGTCCACGGTGACCTTCTTCGCGTGGCGGTGCGTGGTCCAAACGTTCCAGAAGAACGGGATCATCGACATGCCCAGGATGAAGGCGAACACGGTGGAGAACTGGTTCATGGTGGTGAACCCGTCTTCGGGCATGTAGTCCGCGTAACGACGCGGCATGCCGATGACGCCCAGCCAGTGCTGGATCAGGAACGTGCCGTGGAAGCCCACGAACAGCAACCAGAAGTGGATCTTGCCCAGGCGCTCGTTGAGCATCTTGCCGGTCCACTTGGGCCACCAGAAGTAGAATCCGGCGAACATCGCGAACACCACGGTTCCGAAGACCACGTAGTGGAAGTGGGCGACGACGAAGTAGGTGTCCGAGACGTGGAAGTCCAGCGGCGGGGCCGCCAGGATGATTCCGGTCAGGCCGCCGAAGAGGAAGGTCACCATGAAACCGATGCTCCAGAGCATCGGGGTTTCGAAGGTGATCGACCCCCGCCAGAGCGTGCCGATCCAGTTGAAGAACTTCACGCCCGTTGGCACCGCGATCAGCATCGTCATGAAGCCGAAGAACGGCAGCATGACCTGGCCGGTCGCGTACATGTGGTGCGCCCACACCGAGACGGACAACGCCGCAATGGAGATGGTCGCGAAGATCAGGCCCTTGTAGCCGAAGATCGGCTTGCGGGAGAACACCGGGAAGATCTCCGAAACGATGCCGAAGAACGGCAGCGCAATGATGTAGACCTCGGGGTGCCCGAAGAACCAGAACAGGTGCTGCCACAGCATCGGGCCGCCGGCTTCGGGATCGAAGACGTGGGCGCCGAAGCGGCGGTCCGCTCCCAGTGCGAACAGCGCGGCTGCCAGCGGCGGGAAGGCCATCAGGACCAGGATCGAGGTGATCAACGCGTTCCAGGTGAAGATCGACATGCGCCACATGGTCATGCCAGGTGCACGCAGGCAGATGATCGTGGTGATGAAGTTGACCGCGCCCAGGATGGTGCCGAAGCCCGACAGGGCCAGGCCGAAGACCCAGAGGTCACCGCCGACGCCGGGGCTGAAGGTGGTGTTCGACAGTGGTGCGTAGGCGAACCAGCCGAAGGAGGCTGCACCCTGCGGGGTCAGGTATCCGGCCAACGCGATGGTCGAGCCGAAGGAGAAGAACCAGAAGGCCAGGGCGTTCAGTCGTGGGAAGGCCACGTCCGGTGCGCCGATCTGCAGCGGCATCATGACGTTCGTGAACCCTGCGAAGAGCGGGGTGGCGAACATCAACAGCATGATGGTGCCGTGCATGGTGAACAGCTGGTTGTACTGCTCCTTGGTCTGCAGGATCTGCATGCCCGGTTCGAACAGCTCGGCGCGGATGACCAGGGCCATCACACCGCCGATGCAGAAGAACACGAAGGAGGAAATCAGGTACATGTACCCGATGGTCTTGTGGTCAGTGGAAGTGATCCAGTTGACGAAGATCCGTCCCTTGGAGATCGGAACCACGCGAGGCGCAAGTGTTTTGGCCTCGTCTGTAGCGTATTCATAGGTAGTCACGACGGATTACTTTCCTTCCGAGGTGTGGGCCGAAACCTGGTTGACCTCGCCCGGCTTGCGGTCTTGGTCTTCACCGATGTGGCCATCCTTCAGGGTGGCCAGGTGGTTCAGGAATTCGCCTTCGGACACTACCTTCACGTTGAAGAGCATCTCGGAGTGGTACTCGCCGCAAAGCTCGGCGCACTTGCCGTCGAACTGCCCTTCGACCTGCGGGGTGAGGTAGATGTAGTTGGTGTGGCCCGGGAACATATCCATCTTCTGCAGGAACGCAGGAACCCAGAACGAGTGGATGACATCACGGCTGTTCAGCTCGAGCGTGACGGTCTTTCCAACCGGCAAGTACAACGTCGGGAGTTCGGCCTTGCGGCCGGCCTCACCGGTCAGGTGGGCCTGAACGGTTGCGTCGTACTTTTCCTGGCCCATGTAGCTGTAGTTGTAGTCCCATGCCCACTGCTTGGCACGGACGTCGACGACGAGCTCGGAATCCACCGGGGCGTTGATGGCCTTTTCCGTGTGGTCGGAGAACGTAAAGAACGTCAAGACCATTACGAGAGGCACAGCCGTGTAGAAAATTTCGATGGGCAAGTTATAGCTGAGCTGGCGCGGGTAGCCAGTGTCATTCTTGCGGCGGCGGTAGGCAATGATGCACCAAAGCATCAGGCCCCACGTCAGGATACCGATCAGAAGTACGGTAATCCACGTGTTGACCCAGAGATCCTGGATCATACCGGTGTGGTTGGTGGTGTCACGTTCGACGTTTGGGAGCCAACCTCGCTGGACTTCCGCTGAACATCCCGTCAACAACAACGCGCCGGAGCCGGCAATAGCCAAGACTTTGGCTACGCCTTTCCGGCGGCTGCTGGTTCGGTCTTGCGAACTCACAGACGGCCCTTCCTCTTTGTTGGTGCTGAATGAGTCTTCGACGCCCAGCGGCCGGACTCAAGTGAATCAACGCTGATGAGGTCGAAGAAAACCATAGTTTTACTACTTATCGTAGAGCTTACCCTCTCGGGCACGCGAATGCCGACCAAAACACCGCCCAGGGACGAAGATTTCTCAACGTTTGGGCGGTGCATTTGGTTCCGGGTTAGTGGAAGGAATCTCCACAGGCGCAAGAGCCTCCGGCGGCCGGATTGTCGATGGTGAAGCCCTGCTTGGAAATCGTGTCTTCGAAGTCGATCGAAGCCCCGTCCAGGTAGGGAACGCTCATCTTGTCCACGACAACTTCAACGCCGTCGTAGTCCTTCACCGCGTCGCCTTCAAGCAGGCGCTCGTCGAAGTAGAGCTGGTAAATCAGGCCCGAGCATCCCCCTGGCTGAACGGCGACGCGCAACCGAAGATCGGTGCGGCCTTCCTGTTCAAGCAGTGAACGGACCTTTTCTGCTGCGACCTCCGAAAGCTTGACCTCGTGGCTCGGAAGCTCGGTGGTGTCTGCGGTGGTCTCATTGGCTGCAGTTGTCATGCGTGATCCTCCATATACTGCTCACTTGGGCTACGCCTCAAGCGCGGCCCCTCACCTTCCAATGGTACGGCGTTGCAGCAAATGATGTCGCGGCACCGCCCCCAGGGCCTCAGAGCCCGTGGTTGTTCAAGCGTGCCAAGAGCAACGCCTCAGCCAAAATTGCGTGACGGAAATCGCCCAGGTGCAGCGACTCATTGGCCGAATGCGCCCGCGAATCGGGGTCTTCCACGCCAGTGACCAGGATCTGTGCGGCAGGGAAGACCTCCAGCAGGTCCGAGATGAACGGGATGGAGCCGCCGATGCCGGTCTCCACGGCCGGTACGCCCCAGGCCTCCCCCAGCGCCCAGAGGCTCGCCTGTGCGGCCGGGGCCGAGGTGTCTGTGGCAAAGGACTGCCCGGCCTCGTCCGACTCAAAGGTGACCTGCGCGCCGCCCAGGTCCTGGGACATGATGTGTGCGCGCACCGCCTCGGTGGCGGTCTCCGGGTCCTGGCCCGGTGCCACGCGCAGGCTCAGCTTGAAGCGCGTGGAAGGCAAGAGGGTGTTGGAGGAAAACGCGACGGAGGGGATGTCCATGCCGATGATGGACAGTGCCGGCTTGTTCCACAGCCGGTCGGCGATGTTGCCGGACCCGGCCAGCGCCACGGAATCCAGTACCGAGGAGTCCGCGCGGAACGCGTCTTCGGGGTAGTCGACGACGGCGTTGTCGTTGGAGACCAGCCCCTCGATCGCGACATTGCCCTGCGCGTCGTGGAAGGTGGAGATCAGCCGTGCCGCCACCGTCGGCGCATCGAGCACCGGCCCGCCGAACATGCCCGAGTGCACCGCGTGGCCCAGGGTGCGGACCTCGACCACTCCCCCGACCATGCCGCGCAGCGACGTGGTCAGGGCCGGGACCCCGACCTTCCAGTTGGAGGAGTCGGCCACGACGATGACATCCGCCTCGAGGCGGTCGCGGTGGGTCTCCAGGAACCGGCGGAAGCTCGGTGATCCGGCTTCTTCCTCCCCCTCCAGGAAGAAGGTCACGCCCAGGCCGAAGTCCGCGACGGTGTCCAGCACCGCACGCAGGGCGGCAATGTGCACCATGATCCCGGCCTTGTCGTCGGCGGCGCCGCGGCCGTAGAGCCGCCCGTCGATTTCCGTCGCTTCGAAGGGCTTGGTGTTCCACAGCTCCTCGTCCCCCGGGGGCTGCACGTCGTGGTGCGCATACAGGAGGATGGTGGGCTTGCCGTCGGCGGCCGGTCGGTTGGCCACGATGGCCGGGCCGCCCATCGCGCCGGAGGCGGTGGGCACGCGCAGGATCTCGACCTGCTCCATGCCCGCGTCGCGCACCAGCTGCGCCACTGCCTCGGCACTGCGGTCAAGCTGGTTCGGGTCGAACGATTCCCAGGCGATCCCGGGGATCGCCACCAGGTTGCGCAGTTCGGTGACAATGCGGTCGAAGTCGTGGTCGACGTGGGTGCTCAGTGCATCGCGATCCACGCCGAAAGACGCCGGGTCGGCGGTGTTCTTGGTAGTCATACCAGAGAGCCTACAACCGCACCGTGTGGCCGATGCCGGCGGCATGCCGGGCGCAAGCTAGACTGGCAAGGTGTTTGGACGCAAGAAAGATACGGCAGCTTCCGCGGAAGCGCCCACAGATGAGACCACAAAGCCCGTAGGCAAGAATGCCCCTACCCCGAAGCGCAGCGTGCAGCAGGCGCAGAACCAGCGACCGCTGGTTCCCACCGACCGCAAGCTGGCGCGCGCGGCCGAGCGTGCCCAGCGCCTCGAGGCGCAGAACCGCATGCGGCTGGCCAACGAGACCGGCGACGAACGCTTCATGGCGGCCCGCGACCAGGGACCGCAGAAGCGCTTCGCCCGCGACTTCGTGGACCGCCGCTTCATGGTCGGCGAATACCTGATGTTCGCGGTGTTCGCCTTCCTGATCGTCTCGCTGAGCCTCTCGAAGTTCCCGCAGGTGACGGTCTACGTGACTTTCGCCCTGTGGATCCTGGTGGGCCTGGTGGCCATCGATTCGTTCATCATGACCCGGATGCTGAAGAAGGCGCTGGTTGCGCGCTTCGGTTCCGTCGAGCGCGGCGTGATGTACTACGCCGTCATGCGCGGCATGCAGTTCCGCAAGTTGCGCCTGCCCAAGCCGCAGGTCCGCCGCGGCGAGGCCCCGCGCTAAGGATACGCACCAGCGTTCAGGAAACCACACCAAGGCGTGTGGCGCCCGGCCCGGGAACACCGATTCCCGCCCGGAGCGCCACACGCCTTTTCGCTGCCCGGATGGCGGCCCTGCCTCCGGGCCGGGGGCGCCGGGCGACCGGTGCCCATCCGGGCACAGTGCCCCCAAACACCGCGGGCCCGTTGCACCGACGGTTCGGTGCAACGGGCCCGCGAGGGTGTTGGACGCTACTTCCTGGCCAGCGACCGGCCCTGGGCCTGCGCCTTGGCCAGGGCCTTGTTGATGCCGCGGACCCAGAACGGCCCCTCGTAGAGG
Organism: Arthrobacter sp. UCD-GKA; assembly: GCF_001863355.1. Lineage (NCBI taxonomy): Bacteria > Bacillati > Actinomycetota > Actinomycetes > Micrococcales > Micrococcaceae > Arthrobacter > Arthrobacter sp. UCD-GKA. Next base: position 164,134 of record NZ_MOLR01000006.1, read on the forward strand.
AACGCGGTGTAGCCCTGGACCAGGTCGGCACCGGCCTCAAGGCGCTCGATCACGTCCGCACCGGTGCTCACCCCGCCGACGGAGATGATCGCCATGGAGTCGGGCAGCTTCTCGCGCAGCACCTTGAGCACCGCGAGCGAGCGGGCCTTCAGCGGGGCCCCGCTCAATCCCCCGGCACCCAGCTCGGCGACCTTGAACGCGTCGCTGGCCAGCGGTTCGCGGGCAATGGTGGTGTTGGTGGCGATGATGCCGTCCAGCTTCAGCTCGGTGGCCAGGGTGGCAACGTCGGCGATGTCCTCGTCGTTCAGGTCCGGGGCGATCTTGACCAGCAGCGGCACGTGGCGGCCGGCGACCCGGTCGGCCTCGGCGCCCACGGCGGCCAGCAGCGGCCGCAGCGTCTCCACGCCCTGGAGCAGGCGCAGCCCCGGGGTGTTGGGCGAGGACACGTTGACCACCAGGTAATCGGCGTGGACGGCCAGTTCGCGGGTGGAGACCAGGTAGTCCTCGATGGCGTCCTCGAGCTCGACGACCTTGGTCTTGCCGATGTTCACGCCGATCACCGGCCGACGCGCGCCGTAGCGGCCGGCCAGTGCCAGGCGTGCGGCGCGGATGCGCGGGGCCACCGCGTGCGCCCCGTCGTTGTTGAATCCCATGCGGTTGATGACCGCCTTGTCCTCCACCAGGCGGAAGAGCCGCGGCTTCTCGTTGCCGCTCTGCGCGGCACCGGTGATGGTGCCGACCTCCACGTGGCCGAAGCCCAGGTCCGCCAGCGCCGGGATGCCCGCGCCTTCCTTGTCGAATCCGGCGGCCAGGCCGAAGGGCGAGGGGAAGTCGATGCCCATCACGGTGCGGCGCAGCGACGGGTCGGGGGCACACAGTTTCCGGTAGATGCCCGAGACCCCGAGCTTCTCTGCCAGCCGCAGGGCGTCGAAGGAAAAGTGGTGTGCCTTTTCGGGATCCATCTTCGTGAAAACGAGGCGGAAAATCGTGGGGTAGATGCGCATGGTTCCTAGTCTTCCCCGCAACCACGCTTCCTAACAACTTCAAGTTCGTTATGCTCGACACATGTCGCACGCCTCCTCCCTCGGTTCCAGGTCCGTGCCCCAGCCGGAGAACGACCCCAGCGCCGCCTGGCCGGACTTCAGCGCAACGACCCGGCCCGGCGCGTGGGAACCCGACATCCTGGGCGAGGGGTTCAGCTACACGACCCTGCCGCTGGGCGCCGATGCGGAGGGCGAATTGTGTGCCACGCTGGTGCGCCACCGGCTCCCCGCCCCGCAGTCCGCGCACGTGCGCCCCACCGCGACCTCCCGGCTCGGCGCGGCCCTGGAGAGGTGGTGGCCCCGGCCGGTCTCCGCATCCCCGGCCCGGGCGACGGACGCCCCCGGGACCTCCGGATTCGTGCTGGCGGTGCATGGCTGGAGCGACTACTTCTACAACGCCGAACTGGCGCGGTATTGGACAGACCGCGGCTACGCGTTCTATGCGTTGGACCTGCGCCGCTACGGGCGCAGCCTGCGCCCCCATCACCTGAACCCCGGCTTCACCGCTTCCCTGGGCGAATACGACGAGGACCTGGCCGCGGCCCTGGACATGATCCGTTCGCTGGAAGGCGCGGACGCAACGGGGATCTGCGTGGCGCATTCGACCGGAGGGCTGGTGGCAAGCCTCTGGGTCAACAGACACCCGGACGCGTTCCAGGCACTGATTCTCAACAGCCCGTGGCTGGAGATGCAGGGCAGCTACCTGGTGCGCTACGCCGCCCAGGGCGTGGTCGAGCCCATTGCACGGCGGCGCCCGCGGGCCAAGCTGCACCTGCCGGAACTGGACAACTACTGGCGCTCCATGAGCCGGCAGGCCCAGGGTTCCTGGGACCTGCATCCGCTGTGGCGTCCGGCCGTGGCCTTCCCGGTGACCGCCGGCTGGATCACCGCGGTGATGGCCGGGCACCGCGAGGTCTCACGGGGCCTGGACATCAAGGTGCCGGTGCTCGTGCTGACCTCGAAGACCTCGCACCTGGGCACCAACTTTGACGAGTCGATGCTTCACCACGACTCGGTGCTGGAGGTGCAGGTGGTGCGCGACCGATCCCTTCGTCTGGGTTCCGAGGTGGCAAACACACTCATCGCCGGGGCCATGCATGATGTGTTCGCGTCCCAGCCCGAACCGCGGGCCGCCGCCTATGCGGCCATCGACAGGTGGGGTTCCGGCTACCTGCCCGGACTTGCCGCGCGCGCGGACGCCGCCCGGTCCTGATCCCGGGCACGGGCGCGATGGGTCAGGCGCCCGAGGCCGTGGCCGCGGGCACCGGCTTGTCCACCGCTCCCCCGTAGCGCCGGTCGCGGCTGGCGTATTCGCGCACCGCATCCCACAGCGTGGTGCGGTCCACGTCGGGCCACAGCTCGTCGATGAACACCATCTCGGCGTAGGCGGACTGCCAGAGCAGGAAGTTTGAGGTGCGCTGCTCGCCGCTGGTGCGCAGGAACAGGTCGACGTCGGGCATCTCGGGTTCGTCCAGGTGCCTGGCCACGGTCTTCTCGGTGACCTGCGAGGGCTTCAGGGTTCCGGCGGCGACCTGTTCGGCGATGGCCTTCACGGCGTCGGCGATTTCCGCCCGGCCCCCGTAGTTCACGCACATGGTCAGCTGGCAGGTCTGGTTCAAGGCGGTGAGTTCCTCGGCGGCCTTGAGCTCGTTGACCACGGAGCGCCAGAGCCGCGGTTCGCGTCCGGCCCAGCGGATCCGCACGCCCCAGCCGTCCAGGGTGTTGCGTTGGCGGCGCAGCACGTCGCGGGAGAAGCCCATCAGGAAGCGGACCTCCTCGGGGCTGCGCTTCCAGTTCTCGGTGGAGAAGGCGTAGACCGAGACGTACTTGATGCCCATCTGCACGGCCCCGGCCATCACGTCCAGCAGTGCCGCTTCCCCGGCACGGTGGCCCTCGGTGCGGGGCAGGCCGCGCGCGTTGGCCCAGCGGCCGTTGCCGTCCATCACGATCGCCACGTGCTGTGGGATCAGCTCGGGCTGGATGTAGGGCATCGGGGCGTCGCCCGGGCGGGAGGCCGGGACGCCGGGTCCGGGCTTGCCGGTGATCTTGGGGGGTTTGCTCATTGTCGCTCCACGAGTTTGAGGGATTTGACGGCTCGTTCAAGGTGCCATTGGAGGTAGTTGGCCGTGATGGTCCCGGCCTGGGCGCGGGTGGGCGCATCGGCGGCGTCCACGGTTTCCCAGTCGCCCTCCAGCAGCGCGGCAAGCAGCGTGATGGTGGCCGCGGAAGGGGACATCGAGCCGGCGGGCCGGCAGTCGTGGCAGACCACCCCGCCCAGGGGCACGTTGATGGCCTGGTGCGGGCCCACCGCCCCGCAGCGCACGCAGTGGGTGAAGCTCGGCGCCCAGCCCGCCGCGGCCAGGGCCCGAAGCAGGTAGGAGTCCAGCACGGTGCCCGGTTCGTGCCCGCCGCGGGCCAGGGTGGCCAGGGCCCCGTGCAGCAGCCGGTATTGCGCGCCGAGGGAATCGGCCTCGGAGTCGGTGAGCCGTTCGGCGGTCTCCAGCATGGCCGCGCCGGCGGTGTAGGCCGAGTAGTCGGCCACGAGTGCCTGCCCGTAGGGGTGGCGCAGCTGGGCCTGGATGATGGTGTGAAGCGAGCGTCCGGCGACGATCTGCGCCTCGACCTCCATGAAGGGTTCCAGGGTGGCCCCCAGCTTGGAGCTGGTGCGCCGCACGCCCTTGGCGACCGCGCGCACCACCCCGAGCTCGGGGCTCAGCAGCGTGATGATCCGGTCGGCCTCGCCCAGTTTGTGGGTGCGCAGGACAATGCCGCGCGTGCGGTAGCTCTTGGCTGCGAAAGTTGAACGTGACACGTATACATGATCCCAGACAAAGCCGGCCCCGGGCGTGCACGGCAGGTGTGTCCGTGTGCACGCCCGGGGCCGGCGTCGTCGATGGGGCCTATGCCAGGTCGCGCACCGCGCGGTTGACCGCGGAGATCAGCGCCTTGAGCGAGGACATGGTGGTGTTGGTGTCAACGCCCACGCCCCAGAGCACGCGCTCGCCCACGGCCGCCTCGACGTACGCGGCCGCGGAGGCGTTGCCGCCCTCGGACAGGGCGTGCTCGGAGAAGTCCAGCACGCGCACGTCCACGCCCTCGTTGCCCAGGATGTTCACCAGGGCGTTGATCGGGCCGTTGCCGGTGGCCGAGCGGCGGTGCGGAACCCCGTCGATGACCAGCGTGGTGGTCAGCTCGAAGCTTCCGTCCTCGGCGGTGTCAGCGGTGGCCGAGCCGAGCTTGAAGCGGCCCCACGGCTCGTGGTCCGAGCCCTCGGTGACCGGCAGGTACTCGTCCTGGAACACGTTCCAGATCGCGGCCGAGGAGATTTCCCCGCCCTCCCCGTCGGTCTTGCGCTGGATGACCCCGGAGAACTCAATCTGCGCGCGGCGCGGCAGATCCAGCGAGTGCTCGTTCTTCAGCAGGTAGGCGACCCCGCCCTTGCCGGACTGCGAGTTCACGCGGATCACGGCCTCGTAGGAGCGGCCGATGTCCTTCGGGTCCACCGGGAGGTAGGGCACGCCCCAGGTGATCTCGTCGATGGTCTTGCCGGCCGCCTTGGCGTCGGCCTCCATGGACTCGAAGCCCTTCTTGATGGCGTCCTGGTGGGAGCCGGAGAAGGCGGTGAAGACCAGGTCCCCGCCGTAGGGGGAACGTTCCGGGACCGGCAGCTGGTTGCAGTATTCGACGGTGCGGCGGATCTCGTCCATGTCCGAGAAGTCCAGCATCGGGTCGATGCCCTGGCCGAACATGTTCATGCCCAGGGTGACCAGGTCGACGTTGCCGGTGCGCTCCCCGTTGCCGAAGAGGCAGCCCTCGATGCGGTCGGCGCCGGCCAGGTAGCCCAGCTCGGCGGCGGCGACGCCGGTGCCGCGGTCATTGTGCGGGTGCAGGGAGAGCACGATGGAGTCGCGGTTGGCCAGATTGCGGTGCATCCACTCGATGGAGTCCGCGTACACGTTGGGGGTGGCCATTTCCACGGTTGCCGGCAGGTTCAGGATCATCTTGTTTTCCGGGGAGGCCTCGAGGACCTCGGCCACGGCATCGGAGATGCGCTTGGCGAATTCCAGCTCGGTGCCGGTGAAGGACTCCGGGGAGTATTCGTAGGTGATCTTGGTGCCGACCAGTTGTTCCTCGTACTTCTTGCACAGCCGCGCGCCGGTCAGCGCAATGTCGACGATGCCGTCCTGGTCCTGGTTGAACACCACGCGGCGCTGGAGCACCGAGGTGGAGTTGTACAGGTGCACGATGGCCTGCTTCGCGCCCTCGAGCGCCTCGTAGGTGCGCTCGATCAGGTGTTCGCGGGACTGGGTAAGGACCTGGATGGTCACGTCGTCCGGGATGCCGCGCTCGATGAGCTGGCGGACGAAGTCGAAGTCGGTCTGCGAGGCCGAGGGGAACCCGACCTCGATCTCCTTGAAGCCCATCTTCACGAGCAGGTCGAACATCTTGTGCTTGCGCTCGGGGCTCATCGGGTCGATCAGCGCCTGGTTGCCGTCACGCAGGTCGACTGCGCACCAGCGCGGGGCCTGGGTGATGTACTTGTCCGGCCAGGTGCGGTCGGGCAGCGAGACGTTGATCTGGTCCTGGAACGGCACATACTTGTGGATGGGCATTCCGGAGGGCTTTTGCATGTTTTGCATTTCTGGTGGGCCTTTTCCTTGGTGGTGCGAAAGTGGGCCGGGACAATGGGTGACTCCGCAGCGAGGGGTCGGCCGAAGGACGCGTTAGAGTCCTGTCTGGGTCTCGCCGCGGCGGCTTAGTAGAAGTAGTCCGAAATGCACAAGATCACCATAACATCGACCTCCGCCCGCCCATGAAGCAGGTCACCTAATTGTTGCGGGTGCGTGTCACATAGCAAGGGGTGCCCCGGAAAACCGGGACACCCGTTGCGCCCGGGTCCGCCGGGGTGGCTAGAAGCCGAGCTTGCCCAGCTGCTTGGGGTCGCGCTGCCATTCCTTGGCGATCTTCACGTGCAGGTCCAGGTAGACCCGGGTGCCCAGCAGCGCCTCGATCCCCTTGCGCGAACGGGTTCCGACGTCGCGCAGGCGCGCCCCGCCCTTGCCGATGATGATGGCCTTCTGGCTGGGGCGCTCCACGTAGAGGTTCACCCGCACATCCAGCAACGGGCTGTCCTCGGGGCGTCCCTCGCGCGGAACCATTTCCTCCACGACCACGGCCAGGGAGTGCGGAAGCTCGTCGCGCACGCCCTCCAATGCGGCCTCGCGGATCAGCTCGGAGACCATCTTGGCCTCCGGCTCGTCGGTCAGCTCCCCGTCCGGGTACAGCGGCGGGGACAGCGGCATCTGCTTGACCAGCACGTCGGCGACCTCGGAGACCTGGAAGTCCTTGGTGGCCGAGACCGGCACGACCGCCGCCCAGCCGCCCTCGCCCAGGGTGTCGACCCCGAGCTGGGTGACCGCGAGCAGCTGCGCCATCAGCGCGGCCCGGTCCACGGTGTCGGCCTTGGTCACGATCGCGACGATGGGCTTCTTCTGCAGCTGCGCCAGCTGGGTGGCGATGAACCTGTCGCCCGGGCCGATCTTCTCGTTGGCCGGCAGGCAGAAGCCGATGGCGTCGACCTCGGAGAGCGTGTCCGCCACCAGGTCGTTGAGGCGCTGGCCCAGCAGGGTGCGCGGGCGGTGCAGGCCCGGGGTGTCGACCAGGATCAGCTGCGCGTCCTCGCGGTGCACGATGCCGCGGATGGTGTGCCGGGTGGTCTGCGGCTTGGCCGAGGTGATGGCGACCTTCTGGCCCACCAACGCGTTGGTCAGCGTCGACTTGCCCGCGTTGGGGCGGCCCACGAAGGAGGTGAACCCGGCGCGGAAGTCCTCGGGCCAGCCTCCGGTGGGCAGCATCTGTGGCTTCTTGATGTTCCGGCTCATGATTGCTCCTTGTGATGCCCTGCATCCTTGTCGGCGAGGTGTTCGCCGGTCTTGGGTTGTTCTTCTGCCTTGCGCACCAGGATCTTGCCGATCCGGTTGCGTCGTCCGCTCAATGAGAGGACCTTCATCTCGATGCCCTCGAAGCTGGCGTGCGATCCGAGCACCGGCACCGATTCGAGCACCTTGCCCAGCAGCCCGCCCACCGAGTCGACCTCGTCTTCCTCGATGTCGATGTCGAAGAGCTCCCCGAGGTCGTCGATGGAGGTGTGGGCGCGCACCACGAAGCTGCCGTCGCCCAGGTCCTCGATCTCGATCTTGGCCCGGTCGTATTCGTCGTCGATCTCCCCGACGATTTCCTCGATGAGGTCCTCGAGGGTGACCAGTCCGGCGGTGCCGCCGTACTCGTCGATGACGATGGCCATGTGCGTAGATTCCTGCTGCAACTCGGGCAGCAGTTCGGCCACGGACTTGGATTCCGGGACGTAGCGGGTCTTGCGGGCCAGGTCCTCGACCTTGTCGGTCGAGTCCGGACTCAGGTGCAGCCGGTAGGCCACGTCCTTGAGGTAGACGATGCCGAAGATGTCATCGGCGTCCTCCCCGATCACCGGGACGCGCGAGCAGCCCGAGGCCAGGAACAGGTCCATGGCCGCGTTGAGCCCCTCGCCCTTGTCGATGGTGACCATGTCGGTGCGCGGGACCATCACCGAGCGGACGTAGGTGTCTTCCATGTCGAAGACCGAGTTGATGATTTCCGCCGCATCGTCCTCCAGTTCGTCGCCCTCGGTGGCACGGTCCACCAGGTCGCGCAGGCGCTCCTTGGACAGGAAGCCCTCGTCCTCGGCGACCGAGCGCGGGCTCATGGCCTTGCCGATGCCCACCAGCCAGGCCGGGATCGGGCCCAGGAGCACGCGCAGGAACCGGACCAGCGGCGCGGTGTGGCGCACCACCGATTCGGCATGGGAACGCCCGTAGCGCCGCGGGGAGACGCCGACCAGCACGAAGCTGACCGCGGCCATGGTGACGGTGGCCAGCAGGCCCACGACCCAGATGTTGTCCAACAGGTCGTGGTAGAACAGCGCGACCGCGACCGCGGAAGCGGTCTCGAACCAGATGCGCCAGAAGCGCACGGCGTGGGTGTGGCTCAGCGATTCGGCGAGGATGTTGCTCAGGTGCTTCTGGCCGTATTCGCTGCGCAGCGCCTCGGCCTGCTGGCGCGAGAGATAGAGGTAGGCCGACTCGGCGGCCGTGAGCATGGCGGCACTGAGGATGAACACCAGCGCACAGATCGCGAGAATGGTCGCGGTCACTAGTCCATCGTCTCCCGGGGTGCGGGGCGGCCCAGGAAACCTTCGAGCAGCGCCCGCTGCAGGGAGAACATGACTTCTTTTTCATCGGGTTCGGCGTGGTCGAAGCCCAAAAGGTGCAGCATGCCGTGGGTGGCCAGCAGCAGGATCTCGTCCTCCACCGAATGTCCCCCGGTGGCGGCCTGGGTGGTGGCAACCTGCGGGCAGATCACGATGTCCCCAAGCATCCCGGCCGCGGTGGGCGAGCCGGGGGTGCCGGGGCGCAGCTCGTCCATGGGGAAGCTCATCACGTCGGTGGGGCCTTCGAGGTCCATCCACTCCACGTGCAGCGCGCTAATCGGCTCCTCGTCGAGCAGGATGATCGACACGTCGGTTTCCGGGTGCACGTACAGTTCGGCCAGGATGTGGCGACCCAGCGCGCTGATGCGCTCCAGGTCCGCGGCAATCGCGGACTCGTTGTTGACCTCTACGCTCATGGGGCGTGCTCCTGGTTCGCGGGCGCTGTGCCCGGCTGCTTCGTCTCTGTGGGGTGTTCGGGGTTCCGTCCGCCGCCGGCGCGCCGCCTGGCGCGGGCCTTGGAACGGTTGAAGTTGGGGTCCTGGCGCACGGTCCAGCGCTCGTAGGCGCCCACGATCGCGCCGACCAGGCGGTGGCGGACCACGTCGGTGGCGTCGAGTTCGCAGAAGGCGATGTCGTCCACGCCCTCGAGGATCTCGGTGACCACGCGCAGCCCGGACTTGGTGCCCCCGGGCAAATCGACCTGGGTGATGTCGCCGGTGACCACGATCTTGGAGCCGAAGCCCAGGCGGGTGAGGAACATCTTCATCTGTTCGGGCGTGGTGTTCTGCGCCTCGTCGAGGATGATGAACGCGTCGTTCAGGGTGCGCCCGCGCATGTAGGCCAGGGGGGCGACCTCGATGGTGCCGGCGGCCAGCAGCCGGGGCATCGAATCCGGTTCGATCATGTCGTGCAGAGCATCGTAGAGCGGACGCAGGTAGGGGTCGATCTTGTCGGTGAGGGTGCCGGGCAAAAAGCCCAGCTTCTCCCCCGCCTCGACGGCCGGGCGGGTCAGGATGATGCGGCTGACCTCCTTGGCCTGCAGCGCGGCGACCGCCTTGGCCATGGCCAGGTAGGTCTTGCCGGTGCCCGCGGGCCCGATGCCGAAGATCACGGTGTTGGTGTCGATGGCATCGACGTAGGACTTCTGGTTCACGGTCTTGGGGCGGATGGCCTTGCCGCGGCCCGAGAGGATTTTCAGGCCCAGCACCGACGATCCGTTCTCGGAGCCGGAGCTCTCCAGCATGCGCACGAGCTGCTCGATGGTGTGGGCGGAAATGCGGGTGCCGTTGCCGGCCAGCGTGCGGGCCTCGGTGATGACGCGCAGGGCCTTGTGGGCCTGGGTCGCGTCCCCGGAAACCCGCAGGTCGTTGCCGCGGGCGTGGAGCTCCACCTGCGGGTAGGCCCCGGTGATCACGCGCAGCAATTCGTCGTGCGCGCCGAGGGTGGCGACCATTTGGTCCGAACTGTCGAATTGGACCAGCGCGTCGGTTCCCCGGGGCCGGTCCTCCTGGCTCACTTGTTGGTCCATACGACTGTTGCAGCCTCCGCATTCCGTGCCGGCGAATGGCGCCCGCGGTCCTTCCGCTGCCATGGTTCCCTGCACTGGCTCAATCCTATCGTGGATGGCCGCGCCCCGACCGGCGGCCGGTGTGCCTTCGAAGCCGGGCGGGGGCTCCGGAACCCGCGGCAAGCGGGCCGGAAACCTGAGCGCGAAAGGTATCTGAAGCAAATGTGCAACGATTCGGGCACAACTTCGGTTGGCAGATATCAATCAGGCAACAGTCCTGCGGATCGACGGGTTTTGCTGCCTACCGTTCATCAAGTTATGCCAAGCTGGGTTGGAACCGGAAGCGGGTCTCCCCCTCGCGAATCCGGCTTCACCGGTTCCCCCGCCCAGCAACTTGCCAGAGAGCTTTCCCATTAAGATGTCCTGTTCACGTAGTTCCTCCCGGACCCGCCTTGCGGTGCTGGGCCTCACCGTGGTGCTCGGCACCCTTGCGGCCTGCGGTCTGGGCTCGGCGACCGACCAGTACTCGATGCCGAAGGCCGCCACCAGCGTGCAGACCCCCACCCCGCTCTCGAGCGTGGAAATGGAATCGTTGAACACCAACCCCCACGTCCCGGTGTACTGGTTGGCGGAGAACGACGGGACCGTGTCCCTGTACCGCGAGTTTGTCCGGGTCAAGGACGCCGCCGACCCGATCGCCGATTCGGTCCGCTACATGCTCACCCAGAAGCCCGCAGACCCGCGCTACTTCAGTGCCTGGCGACCCAGTGCCGCGGTGGGGGCCTCCGTCAGCCCCGACAACGTGATCACCGTGGACCTTTCGGCCAAGGCCTTCGGCTCGGAAGTCGATGCGGGCCTGGCCGAGCGTTCCATTGCCCAGCTGGTCTACACCGCCACCGCCGCCGCCGCGAATGCCGGAATCCTCGCCGAGGGCCTGGAGCCAAGCGTGCGGATCCTGGTCGACGGGGAATCGGGCTACGAGGCCTTCGGCCAGATCCCGCTCGACCACAACTTCGTGCGTGACGTCCACCTGGCCGCCCCGCTGTGGATCATCGACCCGCAGTTCGGCGGCACCGAGAAGGCCGGCCAGGTCACCTTCCACGGGGTCAGCGCATCGTTCTCCGGCGGGGAGTCCTGGGAGATCACCCGCCGCGGGGAATCCCCCGAGGACAACCAGGTCGTGGCCTCCGGCGACCTGCACACGGGCGGGGATTCGCTGGGCCACAACGAGTTCTCCTTCACCTATGTGCTGGCGCCGGGCAACTACACCTTCTCCGCCTGGGGAATCGACGCCGCCACCGGTCGCCACGCCGGCACCGAATCCAAGGACTTCGCCGTCACCAAGTAGCCGGACCGCGGCAACGATACCCACCACATGCACGGAAGGGATCCCCCGAAAAGGGGGATCCCTCTGTGCATGTTGCTTCTTCGTCGGAGCGGGCCGGCAGCCGGCTCCCTAGAGCTGGCCGAGCAGGTGGCGCACCAGCACCAGCGCGGCAGGGCCGGCGGTGGAGGCCCGCAGCACGTGGCTGCCCAGCAGCGCGACCTTGGCCCCGGCCGCGATGAACTTCTCAAGCTCGGCATCGGAGATCCCGCCCTCCGGGCCCACCACCAGCGTGACTTCCGGTCGCGCGCCGGCCCCGGCAGACGGTGCCGGCGGGTTGACTTCAAGCCATTGGGCCACCACCGCTGCCAACGAGTCGGTTCCGGCTTCGTGCAGGATCACCACCAGGGTCGGCACCCCGGAGGAGGCGCGCGCGGCGATGTCCCGGGCCAGCCCGGAGCTGGTGAGCATCGGGCGGACCTCGGGCAGGAAGGTGCGGCGGGATTGCTTCAGCGCCGCCAGCACCGTGGATTCCCACTTGCCCAGCGCCTTGGCCGCCTTGGCCTCGTTCCAGCGCACGATCGCGCGGTCCGACTGCCAGGGCCGCACCGCATCGATGCCCAGCTCGACCGCGGATTCCACGGCCTGCAGGTCGCGGTCGCCCTTGGCCAGGGCCTGGACCAAGGTGATGCCCACCGGTGCGGCGGCCTCGACCTCCAGGGCGCGCACGATCGCCTCGAGCGCGGACTTCTGCGTGTCGGTGACCTCGGCGATGGCGCGCACCCCGGACCCGTCGACCAAATCGATCAGTTCCCCGGCCCGAACGCGCTTGACCGTCACCGCATGGTGGCCCTCGGGCCCGTCCAGGTGCAGTTCGGTGCCCGTGCGCGCACCGGCAAGCTCACCGGCGGGAAGGAAGAAGCACTGGTTGCTCATGCGCCCAGGTTGCCCAGCTTCCCGCGCAGGCGGGAGAACATGCCGCCGCTGTTTTCCATGCGGCCCTCGGCGAATTCCTCGCCGCGGAGCTTGGCCAGCTGTTCGAGCAGCTCGCGCTGCGCCGCGTCGACCTTGGTGGGGGTCTCGACGTGCAGGTGCACGATGATGTCCCCGCGCTTGCCGCCGCGCAGCCGCGGGACCCCGAGCCCGGGCAGGCGCACGGTGTCGCCCGACTGGGCGCCGGATTCGACCTCGATGACCTGGGAACCGTCGAAGGTCTCCAGGTCCAGGTCGGCGCCGAGGGCCGCGGCGGTCATCGGGACGTTCATCCGGGCGTGCAGGTCGACGCCGTCGCGTTCGAAGATCTTGTGGCGCCGCACCTCGATCTCGACGTACAGGTCCCCGTTGGGGCCGCCGCCGGGACCCGCCTCGCCCTGGTTGGCCAGATGGATGCGGGTGCCGCTGGCCACGCCGGCGGGAATCTTCAGCTGCTTGGAGATGCGCTCGCGGACCCGGCCCTGGCCGCTGCAGTCGATGCAGGGGTCTTCGATGGTGGTGCCGAAGCCGCGGCAGGCGGCACAGGTCTCCACCGTCATCATCTGGCCCAGGAAGGAGCGCACCGGGCGCTGGATCTGGCCGGCGCCGTGGCAGATGGTGCAGGTGACCGGGGAGGTGCCCGGGCGGCAGCAGCTGCCCTGGCAGGTGGAGCAGGTCACGGCCGTTTCCATCTCCAGCGGGTAGACCGTTCCGGCGACGGCGTCGCCCAGGTCGATGGTGGCGGTGATCAGCGCGTCGCGGCCGCGCTGGGTGCGCGAGGCCGGGCCCTGCGCCCCGCCGCCGCCGCCGAAGAACTGCTCGAAGATGTCCCCGAACCCCCCGCCGAAACCGCCGCCGCCGCCGAAACCGGTCTGGCCGTTGCCGTTCTCGTTGCCGGTGGCGTCGTAGTTGGCGCGCTTGTCCGCATCCGAGAGCACCTCGTAGGCGCGGGTGACCAGCTTGAATTTCTCGCTGGCATCCTCGCCGGGGTTCACATCCGGGTGCAGCTTGCGGGCCAACTTGCGGTAGGCCTTCTTGATTTCCTCGCCGGTGGCGTCCTTGCTGACGCCCAGGACTTCGTAATGGGTGCTCACAGTGCTCGCTGTGTCCTTTCGTACTTCAAAAAATTGCTGGCGACCCGCATCAGCCGGCCAGGATTCGTGACAGGTATCGGGCGACGGCACGCACGGCGGCCATCGAGGTGGGGTAGTTCATCCGGGTGGGGCCCAGCACGCCGATCATGGCCTGCTCGCCGGGGCCGTAGCCGGTGGCGACGACCGAGGCCTCGGTCAGCGCACCGTACTGGTTCTCGGCCCCGATGCCCACAGCGATGCCATGGGCGTCCTGCTCCAGCTCGGAGAAGAGGCGCAAGAGCACCACCTGCTCCTCCAGGGCCTCGAGCACCGGGGTGATGCTCAGCGGGAAATCAATGTTGGCGCGTGCCAGGTTCGCGGTGCCCGCAGTGAGGATCCTGTCCACCGCGGAATTGCGTGCCAGCGCGCCCAGGGCCTCGCTGACCGTGCGCACCGCCGGTGCCAGGCGCGGCTCCACGAGATCCGGAATGCCCTGGGCAAGCCGGGCAACCTCGGCAATCGGCTTGGCGTCAAGCGCCAAGAGCAGCACCTGGCGCAACCGGCCCAGGTCTTCATCGCCCAGGGCGCCGGGCAACAGGACCACGCGCTGCTCGACCTTGCCGCTGGAGGCGATGAGCACCACCAGGGTCTGCCCGGCACCGAGCCCGACCAACTCGATGTGGCGCACGGTGGCGTTGGAGAAGTGCGGGACCTGGATCAGGGCTACCTGCCGGGTGATGCTCGCCAGCAGCCGCACGGTGTTCTCCAGCACGTCGTTGACGTCGTGGGAACCCTCGAGCAGCGCGGCAATGGCGCGGCGTTCGGCGGCAGAGAGCGGCTTGATGTCGCCGATCTGGTCGACGAAGTGCCGGTAGCCCTTTTCCGTGGGGATCCGCCCGGAGGAGGTGTGCGGGGCAACGATCAGCCCCTCTTCCTCCAGGGAAGCCATGTCGTTGCGGATGGTGGCCGCCGACACGCCCAGGTTGTGGCGATCGAGCAGGGCACGCGAACCGACAGGTTCGCGCGACTGCACATAATCTTCAACGATGGCTCGAAGGACCTCGAGCCGACGCGGTTCGGTCATTCTCACCTCTCCTGACAAGCCGGTTCACCATGGTCAAGGGATGGCATTGCACACGCCCCGGCCGGGTTCCGGGGTTCGGGGGCGCGCATTGGCACTCGACACGTTCAACTGCTAAGTCTAATACGTTCCGAACCTCTTGTTAGCATGGTTTGGTCCCTGGCCGCGATGCCGCGTTCGACACACCTGCCGATTGCACCAGGCCCGTGGCTCCGGTCCCGAGGCCGGGGCCCGTGCGCGCAGCGGACCAAGGACCTGTGAACCCATAGGTGAAAGTGACACGATGAGCTACCACGGCTGGGGCGCCCAGGACATCAGCGCCCCCAAGAAACGCGTATTGCGCAAGGTCCCGCTCGCCCTAGGCCTGTTGCTCGAGGACGTCGAGAGCGGCTGGGTCGGCGAGGTCGTACGAAGCGAGAAGTCCGGCGGCATGCGCGTGCTGGTCCTGGAGGACCGGCATGGCCGCACCAAGTCGTTCCGCGCCGGCTTTGGCTTCCTGCTCGAGGGCGAACCGGTGGAGATCATCGAGCCGGCCGCGGCTCCCGCCGTTCCCCTGGGCACGGCCCGCAGCGCCTCGGGCTCGCGCATGGTCACCGACCTGAAGGCCCGCACCGCCCGGGCCAGCCGCATCTGGGTCGAAGGCAAGCACGATGCCCAGCTGGTCGAGAAGGTCTGGGGCCACGACCTGCGCGTCGAGGGCATTGTGGTCGAGCCGCTGCACGGCGTCGACGATCTGGCCGGCGCCATCCGCGCCTTCGCCCCTTCCCCGCAGCGCAAGCTCGGCGTCCTGGTCGACCACCTGCTTCCGGGAACCAAGGAGGCAAAGATCGCCGCCGAGGCCATGCGGGTTCCGGGGGCCGCGGGCAACGTGCTGATCGTCGGTCACCCGTACGTCGATGTGTGGCAGGCCATCCGGCCCTCCGTGCTGAAGATCCGCGCCTGGCCGGTGGTCCCGCGCGGAACCGACTGGAAGACCGGCATCCTCAAGGGACTGGGCTGGCCGCACGCCGAGCAGGTCGATGTGGCCCAGGGCTGGGAACGCATCCTGGGGCAGGTTCGCTCCTATGCGGACCTGGAGCCCTCACTGCTGGGCCGGGTCGAGGAAGTCATCGACTTCCTCACCGCCGGGGACCACTGACCGGATCGCGCAGGTCACCGGCCAGGTCCCGCGGGTGAGGTTGCTCACCCGGGGATCGGTGAACGGGCACGTGGAGATGCGGGGATGGTTACGAATCAACAACAAAGGCGTCCCGTTGCCCCGAATGCGGGCCAAACGGCATTTCGCGTTCATCGGCGATCCCCGTTTGAGGATAAACTGGCCAACGGTTCACCCAACGCAACGAAGAGGACATCAGCAGTGGCAAACGAGGCACGAAATGCTCCCGGTGGCGACAGCCAGCCGGATCGATTCGAAGGTTCCTCGGCCGCACCCCTGCCCCTGACGCCTTCCGAGGACCGGCAGTGGGCCATGATCGCCCACTTTGGCGCGATCCTGGGATGCATCCCCTCGTTGATCATCTACGCGGTCTTCCGCGCCCGCGGCCCGTTCACCGCCCAGGAATCCAAGGAAGCGCTGAACTTCACCTTCCCGCTGACCGTCCTGGCGATCGTGCTGCACCTGTTCTCGCTGCTCCCCGGCATCGGCTGGGTCTTTGCGATCCTCGTCGTGGCCATCTGGCTCTTCCTGACCATCAGCGGCGTGCGCGCCGGCATCAACGCGAACAAGTCGCGCCCCTACCGCTACGGGCTGAACCTGCGCCTCTTCCGCTAGACCGGACCACCACCAACCAGCAAATGCAAAAGACGGTGTGTGTACCGGCCCCCATGGGTCCGGTACACGCACCGTCTTTTCTGTTTCCCGGGCCGGGCAGGAGCTAGAAGTCCAGCAACCGCCGCAGCACCGCATCGGCCAGCAACCGGCCCTGCAGGGTCAGCACGACCTTCTTCGCAAACGCTTCCTCGGGAACGACCAGCCCGTCGGCGATCAGCCCGGCGATGGCCTTGCGGCCCTCGGGCAGCAGCTCGGCGGTGTCCATGCCATCCACGATGCGGGTCAGCAACATGGCCTTTTCCAGGTAGCGCGCCTCGGCGTCAGGGGTTTCCCGCCCGGCCGCCGGCGAGGTCCCGGCGTCGATGCGCTGCTGGTAGGCGGCCGGGTGCTTGACGTTCCACCAGCGCAGCCCGCCCACGTGGGAGTGCGCACCGGGGCCCGCTCCCCACCAGTCGCCGCCGCGCCAGTAGGCAAGGTTGTGCAGGCAGCGGGTGGATTCGTCCTTGGACCAGTTGCTGACCTCGTACCAGTTGTAGCCGGCGGCGCCAAAGAGCTCGTCGGCGATCAGGTACTTGTCGGCGTGGTCGTCGTCATCGATGTTGGCGACCTCGCCGCGGCGGATCTGCCCGGCCAGCCGGGTGCCCTCCTCGATGATCAGTGCGTACGCCGAGATGTGGTCCGGATCATAGCCCAGCGCGGTCTCCACGCTGGTGCGCCAATCCTGGATCGACTCCCCCGGCGTGCCGTAGATCAGGTCCACGCTCACCTGCAGGCCGGCATCCTTGGCCCAGGCCACCGCCATGCCTACCCGCTCGGGGTTGTGCGTGCGGTCCAGGGTCTTCAGCACGTGCGGGACGGCAGACTGCATGCCGATCGACACACGGGTGAACCCGCCGTCCTTGAGCACCTGCAGCGACTCGCGGGTGACCGAGTCGGGGTTGGCCTCGGTGGTGATCTCCGCGTCGGGAGCCAGATCCCATTGGGTGCGGATTTCGGCCAGCACCCGGACCAGGTCGCTGGCGGGAAGCAGCGTGGGGGTGCCGCCGCCGAAGAAGACGGTGGACACCTCGCGGCGGGGAACGCCGGATTCCTCCAGGACCTTCGCGCCGAAGGCGATCTCCGCGGAGACCGCCTCGGCGTAGGTGTCCTGGCTGGATCCGGAGCCCAGCTCGTGCGCCGTGTAGGTGTTGAAGTCGCAGTAGCCGCAGCGCACGGCACAGAATGGAATGTGGACGTACACCGAGAAGGTGCGCTCCGCGGCGCCGTCGAGGCAGGTTGCCGGAAGCAACCCGTTGGACGGCGCCGGGTCCCCGAGGGGCAAGGCAGAAGGCATTGCTACTTCTTCTTGGGCTCGTCGGATGACAGGGCGACGATGAAGGCTTCCTGGGGAACCTCCACGCGGCCGACCATCTTCATGCGCTTCTTGCCGGCCTTCTGCTTTTCCAGCAGCTTGCGCTTGCGGGAAATGTCGCCGCCGTAGCACTTGGCCAGGACGTCCTTGCGGATGGCGCGGATGGACTCGCGGGCAATGATGCGCGAGCCGATGGCTGCCTGGATCGGCACCTCGAACTGCTGGCGGGGAATCAGTTCGCGCAGCTTCTGGGTCATCATCAACCCGTAGGCGTAGGCCTTGTCACGGTGGGTGACGGCGGAAAACGCATCGACCTGTTCGCCCTGGAGCAGGATGTCGACCTTCACCAGGTCCGAGACCTGTTCGCCGTCGGCCTTCCAGTCCAGCGAGGCGTAGCCGCGGGTCTTGGACTTGAGCACATCGAAGAAGTCGAAGACGATCTCGGCCAGCGGAAGCCAGTAGCGGATCTCCACGCGTTCCTCGGAGAGGTAGTCCATGCCGCGCATGACGCCGCGGCGGGACTGGCACAATTCCATGATGGCTCCGACGAATTCGTTCGGTGCCAGGATCGTGGCAGCCACCATGGGCTCGTGGACCTCGAGGATCTTCCCGTCGGGGAATTCGCTCGGGTTGGTCACGGTGCGCAGCTTCTTGTCATCGGTCATGACCTCGTACACCACGTTCGGCGCGGTGGAGATCAAATCGAGGTTGAATTCCGCCTCGAGGCGCTCGCGGGTGATTTCCAGGTGCAACAGGCCCAGGAAGCCGACGCGGAAGCCGAAGCCCAGCGCCACCGAGGTTTCCGGGACGTAGGTCAGTGCCGCGTCGTTGAGCTGCAGCTTGTCCAGGGCATCGCGCAGGGCCGGGTAGTCCGACCCGTCGATCGGGTACAGGCCGGAGAAGACCATGGGCTTCGGGTCCTGGTAGCCGCCCAGGGACTTTTCGGCCGGCTTGGCGAAGTTGGTGACGGTGTCGCCGACCTTGGACTGGCGCACGTCCTTCACGCCGGTGATCAGGTAGCCGACCTCGCCGACGCCCAGGCCCTTGCTGGGCTTGGGCTCCGGGGAGGAAACCCCGATTTCCAGCAGTTCGTAGGTGGTGCCGGTGGACATCATCTGCACCTTTTCGCGGGGCGAGATCTTCCCGTCGACCACGCGGACATAGGTGACCACGCCGCGGTAGGTGTCGTAGACCGAATCGAAGATCATCGCGCGGGCCGGTGCGTCCGGGTCGCCCACCGGGGCGGGCAGGTCGCGCACGACCTTGTCCAGCAGCGCCTCGACGCCCATGCCGGTCTTGCCCGAGACCTGGAGGATGTCCTCCGGGTCGCAGCCGATGAGCTTGGAGATCTCCGCCGCGTACTTCTCGGGCTGTGCGGAGGGAAGGTCGATCTTGTTGAGCACGGGAATGATCGTCATGTCATTCTCCATGGCCAGGTAGAGGTTCGCCAGCGTCTGGGCCTCGATGCCCTGGGCGGCATCCACCAGCAGGATCGCACCTTCGCAGGCTGCCAGCGAACGCGAAACCTCGTAGGTGAAGTCGACGTGTCCGGGGGTGTCGATCATGTTCAGTGCGTAGGACTGGCCATCGACCTCCCACGGCATGCGTACGGCCTGGGACTTGATGGTGATGCCGCGTTCGCGCTCAATATCCATGCGGTCCAGGTACTGGGCCTTCATGTCGCGTGAGGAGACGATTCCGGTGAGCTGCAACATCCGGTCGGCCAGGGTCGACTTACCGTGGTCGATGTGGGCGATGATGCAGAAGTTTCTGATGATCGCCGGATCAGTCGCGGCAGGCACCGGTGCGGTGCGGGCCATGGGTGACACGTAAGGGACCTCGCTAAGGGGGACGAAAATGTTAAGTGGGGTGCAAAATACTTCGCACAGGCCATTCTCCCATGATTGGGGCCACGCTGTCGCACTGCGACTCGGGTGCGGGACCCAGCTGGTAGTTTGTGCACATGAAGTTCAACTCCAACTCGGTCCTTCGCTTCCTGGGCCGCGTGCTCGAATCCGCCCTGAAGGGTGCCTCGAAGCAGCAACGCGGCACCACCCGTCCGACCGGCAAGCGTCCCGCGGCACCCTCGACGCGCAGGCCCGCCCCGCACCGCCCTGCTTCGACGTCCCCTGCGCCCGGGGCATCCGGAACCTGGGAATTCGGCGGATACCCCGGCGACTTCACGGGAGCCGTGCGGGCGCATTACGCCCCGAAGGCCGACGGACGCCCGGACCCGGGAGAAATCGTCTGGGCCTGGATCCCCTACGAGGAAGACCATGCCCAGGGCAAGGACCGCCCAGTGCTACTGGTGGGCCGCGAGAACGGCTACCTGCTGGCCTTGATGCTGACATCCAAGGACCACAGCAACGAGCAGGTGCGGGACCGCGACTATGTCGACATCGGCACCGGGCCCTGGGACAGGCAGGGCCGACCCAGCGAGGTTAAGCTCGACCGGGTCATCCGCCTGCGCGAAGCCGGGATCCGCCGGGAGGGCGCAATCCTGGACAGCAAGCGCTTCGCCCTGGTCGCCGGGAAGCTCTCCGGCAACTAACCCTGTGCATCGTGCTGGGCACCACGTAGATATCGGTGCCACGCAACGCCTCTTGGCGCAGCGCCAGCGGTGTAATGCCGAACGGCGCCTTGAAGGCGCGCGTGAAGTAGCTCTGCGAGGCAAAGCCAAGCTCCCACGCAATTCGGCCCACCGACCTGGAACCCTGGGCGGGATCGGCCAAGTACAAGCCGATCTTCGACGCCCTGGGGGTCACCGACGCCACCACCGACGAGGAATTCGTCGCGAAGCTCAAGATGCGCAAGGAAAACTCGCCCGAGGGCGCCGCACGCCGCAAGGCCCGGCGTGCCGCCCTGGACAACAAGGACTACGAGTTCAACGCCCAGGGCGCGGAGATCGGCCAGTTCTACGAGTCGAGCGCCGTGGTTTCCGACGGCGGCACACGCCCCGAAGCCAGCCAAGACCGGATGCTCCGCCACCAGAAGTCCACCTATCCGGGCCTGCGCCTGCCACACGCCTGGATCGGGGACCGGGACGCCAAGTTCTCCACCCACGACATCGCCAAGGACACCGGGTTTACGCTCTTCACCGGCATCACCGGACAGCCGTGGGCCGACGCTGCGGCCGAGGTCGCTGCGGGACTGGGCATCGACCTGGTGGCCGTGGTCATCGGCGAGGGCCTTGAGGTGCAGGATCTCTACGGCGATTGGATGCGCCAACGCGAGATCGACGAGGACGGCGTCATCCTGGTCCGACCGGACAAGCACATCGGGTGGCGGTCCCATCAGATGGTTGCGGATCCGCAGTCCGCGCTTTTCGAGGTGTTGGCCTCAATACTGGGACACCCGGCCCCGGATGCCGGCATATCGATCGGCGACCTGATGGAGCTTGCGCACTAGATTCCGGGAAAAACTGCTGTGTACCCGACGCCCTGCCTTTCCAGGCTGGGCGCCGGGCTTTCCGCTTCCGGGGTGCTGCATTGCGTGGGGAATCCCGTGAACACCGCTTCGCCGCGTCAGGCGCAGCTCACACTCCTGCCGGCCGTATCGACTCGTGATGGCCATCCGAACCTGCTAGTATTATTTCTTGTGTGTCCGCGCAGGTCGACGGGCACTTCTCCCGGGTCGCCATAGGTATCCCCACGCCGCTCAGTCAATGGCCCGGAAGATATCCCTCACCGACCATTACAAGCGATGAGCAAGAGAGTTTAATACAGTGGCTAATATCAAGTCCCAGAAGAAGCGCATTCTCACCAACGAGAAGTCGCGCCAGCGTAACGCTGCCGTCAAGTCCGAGCTTCGCACCGCAATCCGCGCAGTGAACACTGCCGTTGCAGCCGAAGACAAGGATGCAGCAGCAACCGCGCTGGTTGCAGCTGGCCGCAAGATCGACAAGGCCGCCACGAAGGGTGTGCTGCACAAGAACAACGCAGCAAACCACAAGTCGGCCATCTCCAAGAAGGTTAACGCCCTCTAAGGATTGCGTCACTGAAGCAAAAGGCTTCCTTTCCTCCATATCTAGGGGAACGGAAGCCTTTTGTGTCTTAACCCGATTTCCGCTTCTTTCCCCACGGTGCTTGCAGGAAACACCCTGCCGGCCCGGATAGGCTCGGTCCGGTTCCCGTTCGGGGGCCGCCTCGAGCAGCAACGGCCCCGGAAGCGAGTTACCACCGATCCATGAGCGATGACACCGCACCGCGACGGGAACCCGTCCGAACACATCCGGCCTTGCGACTGGAATCCCTGCCGCAGATCCGGCGATGGATCATCGTTCCCGGCATGCTTCTCGCCGCGGTGCTGGCCCTGGGTTTCAGTGCCCGTTTCATCCCGGGCTTTGCCGGTGCGGAATTGGTGGCGGACCAGGAGCTCAGCCGGCACCACGACGGGGTGCTCAACGCGGCGGCCATGGCCCTGAGTGGGATTTTCAGCCCCGTGGGCGGGACTGTCCTGTTGGCGCTGGCCTGCCTGTTCCTGTTGGTCGTGCGCCGCGCCCCGGTCAATGCGATGGCTTTCGGGTCCGTCGCCTCCGTGGGCTGGCTTTCTGCCCAACTGGTCAAGGTCGTCGTGGAACGGCCGCGGCCGAACCCGGCCCTGCTCGCTGACCCGCTGGCACCCGAAACCGGCTTTGACTCATTCCCCTCGGGGCACGTGAGCCTGGCCGTGGGCCTGGCCTTCGCCATCTGGTTCCTGGCCCGCGGAACCCGACGGGAACGGTTCTCGGTGGTTCTCGGCGCCGTGATGGTGGTCGGACTGGCGCTTTCGCGCCTTTACGTTGGGGTTCACTATCCCTCGGATGTGCTGGCCGCGATGGTGAGTGCCAGTGCCGCGGTCCTGTTCTTTTGTGGACTATGGAACCGCTACGCCATGGCGTTGGTCTCCCGGCTGGGGTTCCTGCGCCCGTTCGGTCCCTTGCCCCAGAGACCCCCGGCAGCCGGTCCGTTGCCGCGGTCCGGGACCTGAGCCTCGTCCGGCTTCGCGGCTCCGCGTGTGGCCTGCCTAGCGGCGTGCTGCCAACGATATCTGGGTCACGGCCCGCTCCACGGCGTATTCGGGGTCGCGCGACGCGCCCTTGACCTGGGCATCGGCCTCCGCGACCAGCCGGATACAGCGGGCAATGTCGTCGACGTTCCAATGCCGGGCCTGTTCCTGGGCCTGCTGGACCTGCCACGGCGGCATGCCCAACTCGCTGGCCAGCTGGCCTGAGGACTTGCGTGCCCCGGCTACCTTGGCGACCTGGCGCAGCTTCATGGCCAGGGTCGCGACGATCGGCACCGGGTCGGTCCCCGTGGCCAACGCGTGGCGCAGCGTGCTCAGGGCGATGTCGGCCCGGCCCGCCAAGGCGGCATCGGCAACCTTGAACCCGGTGGCCTCGACGCGGCCGCCATAGTATTTGTCGACCATGTCCTGGTCGATGGCCCCGGTGGTGTCCTGCAACAGCTGGGAGCAGGCGGCAGCCAGTTCCGAGAGATCGCTGCCCAGTGCGGCAACCAGGGCGCGGGCACCCTCGGCACTGAGCTTGCGCTTGGCCGCCCGGAATTCCTGGGTGACGAAGTCGACCTTCTCGGAATCCTTCTTCAGCGGCTGGCAGTCAACGAGGACCGCTCCGGCGGCCTTGAGCGCATCCAGCAGCTTCTTCCCGCGCACTCCCCCGGAATGGTGCATGACCAAGGTGGTATCGGGCGCCGGGGACTTCGCGTAGGCCAGGGCGTCGTTGAGGAAATCCTCGTTCATCGCGGCCATCGAGCGTACCTCGATGAGCTTGGTTTCGCTGAACAGCGAGGGGCTGGAGGCCAGCAGCAGTTCGCCGCGTTCGTAGCTGTTGGCTTCGAAGCGGACCAGCTCGATCTCGGGACCGGCACGCAGGGCCGAACGCACGGCATCAAAGGCGCGGCTGGCCAGCAATTCCTCGGAACCCTGCAACAGGACCAGCGGCGCGGGAGCCACGGACCGCCATGAAATGCCCGCGTTCTTGGATGTGCCTCGTGGCGCTGCCATGACCGACCTTTACCTAGTGTTTGAACAACCCCATCGATCCTATCCCCAAGCCCGGAAAGCGGCATATCCCCTATGGTTGTCCGGTATTCGTGTCGATCACGGTCCCGACGCCGGGCCCGGCCCGAGGGAGGAAACCGCCAACCCATTTCCGTCCCAGCCCACGATGATGGTCCCGCGGATATCGGTGCGCAGCGCCACCACGTGGTTCTCCTCCAGCGCCCGAAGCGCCGTGTCCGAGGGGTGGCCATAGGTGTTCTCCCTGCCCACGCTGATCAGTGCGACCGCCGGGCGGACGATCGACGCCGTGCGCACCCCGCCGTTCTCGGCGCCGTGGTGCGAGACCTTGAGCACGTCCGCGTGCCCGATCAGCCCCTGGTCGATGAGCTGGTCCATGGCTTCGTCCTCCATGTCGCCGGTTGCCAGGATGGAGATCCGGCGTGGGTTGCCGGGCACCTCGACCTCGAAACGGATCACCAGCGAAGCGTCGTTCTCCCCCGTGAACACCCCGTCGGGGATCGGGCCCAGGACCCGCCAGGCCACGGTCCCGGCCCTTCCCGTCGCCCCGGAACCGAGCTGGCTGGCGGTCGGCTTGATGCCGCGGGAATCGGTGAGCCGGGGCGGATCCGCCGGGTCATCGGCCGCCGAGTAATAGAGGTCCTCCACGGGCCGCCGCTCGCCCACCCCGGCAATCCCGCCGTCGTGGTCTGCATGGCGGTGGGTGATGAACAATGCGGCCACATTCCTCACGCGCATCCGCTGCAGGCAGGCCGCGATGTCCTCCGGGGTCCTGCCGGTGTCGACCACCACCGCCCCGGCGTCCCCGGCATTGATCAGCAACCCGTCGCCCTGGCCGACATCGCAGGCAACCACCAGCCAATCGCCGACGGGTGCCGGCACCAGCGCGGTGACCGGCAACAGCAGGCCCAGCAGCACCCCGGTCACCACGCCCTGGGCGGCCAGCGCAATGCGCGATCGCCACGATCCGGTGGACGGATGCACGTGGCCCAGCGCCACCAGCGTTCCCAGGACGATTCCCCACGCAAGCAGGACGCCTGCCGCCCCGACCGGCCACGGACGCAGCGCCCCGGGCAGCGCGGCGATCCAGGTTCCCACCAGACCCACCATCATGGTGGGCATCCCGGCCACCCACACCAGTTCCATGCCCGCCAGCGGGAAGAACATCAGGACCACCACGGCCAGCGTTCCGGCCACGGTGATGAGGGCGATGAACGGCGAGACCAGGAGATTCGCGGGGACCGAGTACAGCGAGAATGCCGGATTCAGCGCCACCAGGACCGGCAGGCAGGCGATCTGCGAGGCCAGCGCAACCGCTGTCCCCTCCGCCAGGATGGCCGGCATCCACCGGTTCAGCCCCGCGGCCATCCGCCGGCCGATGACCACGATGCCGGCGGTGGCCAGGACCGAAAGCTGGAAGGCGGGCTCGCCGGCCAGCCAGGGATCGATGGCCAGCAGCAGCACGACGGCGAGGAGCAGTGCCGCGAGGGCGCTCCTGCCGCGGGAGGCGTGCAGGCCGAGCGCCGCGATGGTGCCCATCACCGCCGCGCGCAGGACACTGGGTTCGTAGCCCACTAGGAATACGAATCCGAGCAACGCCGCCAGGCCCAGCCCGAGCGTGGGCAGGCGTCCGAGTCCCAGCAAGCGCCCGAGAGACATGACGAAACCCAGCACCATGGCACAGTTTGCCCCGCTGACCGCGCTGAGGTGGGACAGGCCCGCGACCTTCATCGCCTCGCCCAGCGCCTCGTCCATCCCGCTGCGGTCCCCGAACACCATGCCCGGAAGCAGCGCCCGGGCAGGCTGTGGCAACACCGCGGCGGCGGAGACAAAGCGTTCCCGCATGGCCTGGAACACCCCCGGGGCAGGCGGGGTGCCCACCGGCACAAGGCCGGCCGCGGCATTGAGCCAGAAGTGCTGCCTGTCCCCCGGTTCGCTGGCGGCAACGGTGGCCAGCACCTCGACGGTGCTGCCGCCGGCTAGCGGGATCTTCGGGCTCCGCGATTCGGGCCAGCTCAGCCGCACCGGCACCCCGGAGACCCTCCATCGGCCATTGCCGGCAACCACCAGGGCACGCGCGTCCACGGTGAACTGCCGGTGCGGCCGGGCATCCTCGGAGAACCTGTCCGTTTGCATCGATGCCCGCGGGGCCTCGGTGAACGCCAGCTGTATCCGCACCGGGGACCCGTCGCGGGCCGCGTCTTCCAGCGCGTCGGGGTTGGTCCCGGCACCTGTCAGCACCAGCTGCGTGAACACCAGAGCCGCTGCGGCACAGCAGAGGGCGGGAGCCGCAAAGCTGGGCGTCACAGCCGGCCCCAGGCGCCCGTGCCGCGGGCGCAACAAGGCCAGCAGTCCGGCACCCGCAAGCAGCCACATTCCCACCGCCCAAAATACCTGGTGCAGCTGTCCCAGCTGCACCCCGCCGAGCGCCGCACTCCAGGCACCGGCCAGCGCCCAGCACCCGCGCAGGTCAACCCGGCCGGGCTCCCGATCCGGCTCCCCATTCGAACGCCGGGCCAAGGCTGCCTGCATCAGGCCCGCGAGCCCACCCATGGCGCGGGCCGGCTTCCGCTTTCCTCCAGCGGCTTGTTCACGCCGCTTATAAGAGCCCATGCCCTCCAGTGCACACGATCCCGCTGCCGTGCGTTCAGGGTCGGTGCCCGGTTGTGGAGAAACACGGCCGATAACCCGGAGGCCGACAGCAGGGGTGCTGGTCGCTTCCTGCACTCCCGGGGCTGGCCGGTTCCATGGGCAATTTTGGTGGTTGTGTCGGGCGCTGCTCCACCGCGTGGTTCACCCACGCTCTCTCTTGGTGACGCTATCGCCTGCAGTAGCAAACCTACCCAGGGCAAGACCCATGCCACCAGTGAATTCGTCCGGACCGGAATCGTCGCCTGATCATCAACCGCCGCGCCCCTCAGCACGGCTCCTTGCGAGTGCTTGACACCACCAGGGGTTGGGAATTCCACGCATGGCAATCGACCATACGCCTGACGTTGCATGCTCGCGGGGCCAGTGCTGGGTGGCATAAACCCATGGTGGCGGGACGACACACGAATACTGCTCCGTGAGCCGATGCGTTCTCCGCGATAGCAGGCGGAAGCGCAGGCCCGGACCCTTCTGCGCCTCTCAGCCGCGGCGACGCCGGGCTCGCGCGCCGAATGCATCGAGTGCGGCGAGGATTTCCGTCGCCTGCCAGATGCGGTTCCGTCGGCCGCTGCTGATCTGGGTGAGCACCTCGGCGTCGACCAGCCGGTCGATGGCTTTCTGGGCCGCGACGTCGCTGATCTGCAACTCACCGGCCAGGGTCTTTGCGTTCACCACGGGTTGGCGGAGCAGATAGCTCTTCGCCTTGTGCACGGATGAGTCGCTTCGGGCCACGACCAAGTCGTCCCAGCGCGCAGCTGCGTCTTGAATGTCCCTCACGAGTACACGTCCGTTCCGGATCGCGGCAAAGGATGCCTCGGCCACGGCGGTGACGATGGCGCTTGTGTTCCCGGCCCGATACTCGGTCAGCGCGCGGAAGTAGGCATCGGTGTCGTGGAGGAGCCCAGCTGAGACGGGCACGGTGACATTGCGGGTCAGGCCGCCGTGGCGGAGCATGCCCTGCAGGAGTGCCCGCCCGGTCCGGCCGTTGCCGTCGGGGAAGGGATGGATGGTCTCGAACTGCGCGTGGGCAATCGCCGCCTGGATGAGCACCGGCACGTCTGTGCGCCGGGCGAATGCGACAACGTCGGCCATCAAGCTCGAGACGCGGGTGTGGTGGGGCGGCACAAACGCTGCGGTGTGCGGCGAAATGCTGCCGCCGCCGATCCATACTTGTTCGTTGCGCCAGTAGCCGACATATTCGGGCGCAGTGTCCCGCAGCAACGCATCGTGCATCGCGATGATCGAGTGCTCATCCAGTTGGTCGGACAGCGCGATGGCCGCGGTCATGGCGCGAACGTTTGCAAAGACCAAGCGCGCGTTCCCGGACTTCGACTCGCCGATCTCCGCGAGGGCCACCTGCTTGGCGCTGGAGGTGAGGTTCTCCACTTCCGAGCTGGAAGCAGACTCGCTGCGCAGCAGGATGGATGCGAACGGGGCGGCGATCGTTCCGGCCTCGGCGTCGAATCGGGCGAGTTCCTGGCTCGCATCATCGGCCAGGGCGATCGTCTCGGCGGGCAGTGCAACCGGTGTTGCAGCGATGAGCGGCGGGACGGCGGCCCGGTAGTCGCCGCGGGCCTGGAGCTTGGCCCTACGTGAGGCTACTTCGTTCCCGGAGCGCACCCACGGACGTGCTTCGTATCCGGTCGCCGGCCAGACGCCGGACTGCTGCTTATCTGTGGTCACCACCCAAACATACCAAAGGATATGCACTTAGCCTTTGGTATGGACGACGCTTGAAAACTATATCAAGCGGAAACAGTCACACACCCACCGCACAGAACACCTGGTGCAGCTGCAATCCTCCCAGCGCCGCAACCCAGGCACCGGCCAACGCCCAGCACCCGCGGAGATCAACCCGACCGGGCTCGGGATCCGGCTCCGCTTGCGGCCGCCGGGCCATTCGGGCGCGCAAGGCATCCGTACGCTTGCCCCTGGCGGAAGCCGGGTTCCGCTTGCGGCCCGCGGCATGATCGCCCCACTTGCGAGAACCCACGCCCCGAAGTCACATGATCCCCGTTGAGGTGTGCTCCATAGGGTGCCCGCATGTGGGGAACGCCTGCAGCCTGTCCTGCACGGTGGAACGGGGGTCTTGGCCGGTCCGGCTCAACGGTCAATGTTGGTGCATGCATGCCGGGGTTCCGTGCCGTGGCGGCGAGCGTGGAGGCGCGGATCTCTCGCGCACGGGCTCAGCGCATCTCGTCACGTCTTGCCAGGGCGTCACAGCCGATGGATCAGATTTCCTGAACTGGGCCGCGGGACAGCCGGCCATGCGCCGCGGGATATCAACAGGATGGGCGGGCAAAAAGATCCCCAAACGCCCGACCGTCCACAGGTTCACAGATCCCGTAATAAGCTACAAGGGATATGAAACAAGAAGACGGAGTGCTGCACCATTCCAACGGGAATGGTGGAGTAATTTTTTTCGCGGGCATGTTCATCTTTTTCACGGTGATGGCCATTGATGGGGGGACGACAACTCCCGGTGGGCGGATATTCACCGGAGTCGTTGCCCTTGGATGCCTGTGTCTAGCTGTTGCTTTACACGGTCATTCCGAGACGCTCTACGCGGATCGGCTGGAATTGACCAGGACCTGGCGACGCGAACCCGAAGTGATCCCGTTCTCCGGTATTGACCGAGTTGTGCTTCGCTCGATCCATAACGGCCTGTACCTGGAAATTCATGCCGGCAATCGGAAACTGCGGTGGGAAACCAAGCACACAGGCTACATGGGCGAGGAAGTCATCAGATGCATTCATGACACGCTGATCGCCGCGGGGGTCGAGATCGACTCGTTGAACCGCATGGGCAACGGCCCCTTCACGGCGTGGGCGGTCGCCAAGCACCCGGAAGGGTAGCCTGCGAAGTCAGGAGCGCCACGTATTCCTGGCTAAGAACCATCAACGCAAATTCGAGCGCTGCCGCCATAACTTATTGATCTGTTTTTCTCTCGCTACGCCTGGTGGAACGAGCATCGGTGCCGCATTCATTGGTGGGATCTGGCCCGGCTCCGTCTTGGTGGACGTCATGGTCGGTACTGGAATCCTTATCAACCCACGAGTCAATTGGTTTCCCCTCAGCCGTGGATTCCGCTGCCCACGGCGCCAGGTGTGCGCCGCGGCAACCCTGGCCGTCATCGCAGCGATCGACCGATTCAACGACCGATCAGTTCGGCAGCGTCTTGACACGCGCCGGACCTAGATATTTTCCGCCACTCGATTCGTTGCACCGATCGCCTCGGCCGCATTGCGACAGGCCACGAGTTGCCGGTCCGCCGAACATCGGCCGGCTGACCCGACGCGGCGTGCGCAGCCTTCCACTCGCCCGCCGTCCACGAGCGGCACGCTGCAACGGGTTGCCTGCACGCTGGGCACCCCTGCGCTTGAGCGCGCAATTTCCGGCCAGCACCCCGTCCTTCAGTGCCCAAGGAACCCGGTGACCCCGCCTCCGACACGGCCACGGCCCGGGACACTCAATCAAAGACCACGTGTTCGCGCAGGTTCCCCATTAAGGCCGGTCCGATGCCGCTGACGGCATCAAGTTCGCCGAGGTTCTTGAAGGGCCCGTTGGCCTGACGGAACTCCAGGATCCTCCCGGCCAGTGCCGGGCCGATGCCCGGCAGCTCCTCCAGTTGTGCTAGATCGGCGGTGTTTACATTAACCTTCCCCGGCGGCGCGTCTGGCCCGCCCGTGCCGTCCGATCCGCCGGAAGCATGGGTCCCGGGCGCCGACACTTGTCCGGTCTCGCCACGGCGCGGGATCCGGAGTTGTTCGCCGTCACGGATCTGTGCAGCCAGGTTGATCGCCTCGGGCGCCGCATCCTTCGCCAGACCGCCGGCCAGTTTCACCGCGTCAAGCACCCTGGAGCCCAGCGGCAGGGAATACACCCCGGGATTCTTCACGGCTCCGACCACGTGGACCACTGCAGTGGCGCCATTGCCCGACGTGCCGGAGGCTTTCGGTTCCGCCGGGTTTTCTTCCATCTCCGGGTTCCCCCGCGGCTCGGCCGGGGAACCCTGGGCGTCTTGAACACTCGGATCCACCGCGGGCCCCGCTTTACCGGTCTCCGCCACTTCCAGGGGGATGGACTCCGCTCCGCTTGGCGCACGCGGGGGCGGGTTGAACAGCAGCGACACCGAGATCCACGTCAGGGCACCAAGGATCAGGACTATCGCCGCGGATCTGCCGATGAGCACACGCAAGTGCCCGGGGGCCGGGCCCAGGTTGGTCCTGGCGGATTGATCCGCCCATTCGTGAGAGCCCATGCAATACATTGCACCCGAGCTTCGTTGTTGCTCGCCTCGATCGGTGCCCGGCTGTGGAGAACCCCCTGGTTGCGGGGACCCATCCTCCGGCTGCGGCCCGGACCTGCCGGCCCCGGTGCTAGCGGGTTTCGGGCTGCTCCGGGCCGGGCGCCGAGGGCGGGGTGTGCGCGCTTGGTGCACCTTGCCCCTGCGCCGCGGCCGTGCGGCGGCGTGCCTCGCGGCGCGGGGCCTCGTTGCGCGACTTCGGCTCGGGCTTGGGCCTGGGTTTGGGTTTCGGTTCGGGGCGGACCGGACCCGGCGCGGCAGGTTCCCGGCCGCCGGCAATCGCCACGGCCAGCACCCCGGCACCGGTGTGGGCGCCAAGCACCGCGGGCACCGGGATGGCCAGGACCTCGAATACGGAGGCACCAGCCAGTTCCTGCACGATTTCCTCGGCGGCTTCCTGGTTGCCGAAGTAGTGGACCGCCAGGCGGACCTCCGCTCCGCGCTCGGCTGCCTCCTGCCGGGCGATGGCCACCAGACGGGCCAGCGTGCGCGAATGCGTGCGGACCTTTTCGTGGGCGATGATGTGCCCGTCGGACACCGACAGGATCGGCTTGACGTTCAGCAGCGTGCCCAGCACCGAGGCCAGGGCCCCGATCCGCCCGCCGCGGCGCAGCTGCTCCAGCGAGGGCACGGCAAAGTACACGTGGTTCTCCGCGGCCCTTTCGGCCACGGCCCGCAATTCCTGCAGCGGCGCTCCGGAGGCGGCCAGCTCCACCACGTCCATGACCGCAAATCCCTCGGCCAGGGCCACGGTGAGCGTATCGACGACGGTGACGGGCACCGGGGAGGACTCGGCGGCCAGGCGTGCGGCTTCCACCGTCCCGGACAGCGCGCCGGAAAGGTGGATCGAAATGATTTCCTTGACCCCGGCCGCTGCGAGATCCTGGTAGGCGCGCAGCATCTGCCCCGGCGCCGGGCGCGAGGTGCGCACGGACTTGCCCATGGCCAGGCCCAGGGCCAGTTCGGTGGGCACGTCGTCGGTGCCCTCGGAGAAGATCTGGTCATCGACCATCACCGGCATCGGCACCACGCGCAGGAACCGCGCGTGCTGCCCCACCCAGTCCTCGGGCAGCGCGGCGGCCGAGTCGGTCACCACGCCCACGGGCACCGGGACCGCGTTTTGGGCCTTGCCCTGCCCCGGAACGCCGGGGCGTTGCCTCCGGCCCCGCAGCCGACCGATCCAACCGCCGGGGCCCGGGGGCCGCGGCGGTTGGTGGTCGGGCTGCGATTGGTCCATGGAAGACAGGCTACCTTGCGGGTGCCTAGGAGGCAGGGACCACGTTGACCAGCTTCGGCGCGCGCACGATCACCTTGGCGACCGCCGCACCGTCGAGGTAGCGCACCACTGCCTCGTCGGCCATTGCCAGCGCCTCGAGTTCCTCGGCGGTGATGTCCACCGAGACCTGCAGCCGGGCCCGTACCTTGCCCTTGATCTGCACCACGGCGGTGATGGTGTCTTCAACCAGCAGCGCCTCGTCGACCACGGGCCATCCGGCGTTGGCGACCGAGGGCTCGTGCCCCAGCGCCGCCCACATGTCTTCGGCCGTGTACGGTGCGAAGAGCGAGAGGATGATCGCGACGGCCTCCGCGGCCTCGCGCACCGCCGGGTCGGCTGCGCCGGCGCCGGAGTCGATGGCCTTGCGGGTCGCGTTGACCAGCTCCATGGTCTTGGCGATCACGACGTTGAACTTGCCGGTGTCCAGCATGCCGGCGGCCTCGTGCACCGCCTTGTGGGTGACCGAGCGCAGCGCCTTGTCGCCGGTGGCCGGATCGACTCCCGGCGCGCTGGCAACGTCCTGGGCCACGCGCCAGGCGCGGGCCAGGAACTTCTGCGAACCCGACGGGGACACGTCGGCCCAGTCCACGTCGTCCTCCGGAGGGGAGGCGAAGATCATGGTCAGGCGCACGGCGTCCACGCCGAACTTGTCCAGCTGCTCGCCCAAATCCACGCCGTTGCCCAGCGACTTGCTCATGGCCTTGCCGCCGTTGAGCACCTGGCCCTGGTTCAGCAGGGCGGAGAAAGGCTCCTGCACGTCGATCAGGCCCAAATCGAAGATGACCTTGGTGAAGAAGCGCGAGTAGAGCAGGTGCAGGATCGCGTGCTCGACCCCGCCCACGTACTGCCCGACCGGCATCCAGTCGCGCACCGCCTGCGGGTCGAAGGGACCCTCGGTGTAGTTCGGGGAGACAAAGCGCAGGAAGTACCAGGAGGAGTCCACGAAGGTGTCCATGGTGTCGGTGTCGCGCTTGGCCGGTGCCGCACACTTCGGGCAGGGCACGTTGACCCAGTCCTCGGCGGCGGCCAGCGGGCTGGTTCCCTTGGGGGCCAGGGCCTCGCCGCGCAGGTCATCGGGCAGGCGCACCGGCAGCTGGTCGTCCGGGACCGGGACCTCGCCGCAGTGCTCGCAGTGGATGATCGGGATCGGGGTGCCCCAGAAGCGCTGGCGGGAAAGCAGCCAGTCGCGCAGTCGGAAGTTCACGAACTTCTCGCCGGTGCCCGCGGCCTCGACGATCTCGATGGCGCGGGCGATACCCTCGGCCTTGGGCAGGCCGTCCAGCTCGCCGGAGTTCACCAGGGTGCCTTCACCGGCGGTGGCGATGCCGGTTTCGGCCGGATCCTCGGCGCCGGTGTCAACGACCACGCGCACCGGCAGGTCGAAGGTGCGGGCGAAGTCCAGGTCGCGCTGGTCGTGCGCGGGCACGGCCATGATCGCGCCGGTGCCGTATTCGGCCAGCACGTAGTCCGCGGCCCAGACCGGCAGCTTTTCCCCGTTGAGCGGGTTGATGGCGTAGCGGCCGGTGAACACGCCGGTCTTTTCGCGCTCGGTGGCCTGGCGTTCGATCTCGCTCAGCGCCTTGACCTGCTCCTGGTAGTCCTCCAGCGCCTGGCGGTGCTCGGCGGTGACCAGCTCGTTGGCCAGCTCGGCGTCGGCGGCGACGACGAAGAAGGTGGCGCCGTGCAGGGTGTCCGGGCGCGTGGTGAAGACCGTGGTCTTGTGTGCTTCCTGGGTGGCGGTGGCCTCGACGATGAAGTCGACGTGCGCGCCCTCGGAGCGTCCGATCCAGTTCTTCTGCATGGCCAGCACGCGCTCGGGCCAGTGCCCGTGCAGCGCGTCCATGTCATCGAGCAGGCGGTCGGCGTAGTCGGTGATCTTGAAGTACCACTGGTTCAGCGACTTCTTGGTCACCGGGGTGCCGCAGCGTTCGCAGGCGCCGTTGACGACCTGCTCGTTGGCCAGCACTGTCTGGTCCTTCGGGCACCAGTTCACCGGGTGGTTCTTGCGGTAGGCCAGGCCCTTGTCGTAGAAGCGGGTGAACAGCCACTGGGTCCAGCGGTAGTACTCCGGGTCCGAGGTGTGGATGCGGCGATCCCAGTCGGCGGAGATCGCATAGCGCTTGAAGCTGGCGGCCTGGGTGTCGATGTTGGCGTAGGTCCACTCCGAGGGGTGGGCGTTGCGCTTGATCGCGGCGTTCTCGGCGGGCAGCCCGAAGGAGTCCCAGCCGATCGGGTGCATGACGTCGTATCCCTGCTGGCGCCAGTAGCGGGCGACGACGTCTCCCATGGCGAAGGCCTCGGCGTGGCCCATGTGCAGGTCGCCGGAGGGGTACGGGAACATGTCCAACACGTAGCGGCGCTCGGCACTGCCGTCGTCCTTGGGCGTGAAGACCCCTAGTTCGTCCCACACCGGAGCCCATTTGGCTTCCATGTCCTGGAAGCTGTAGGCCGCTGCGGTGGAATCGTTGTCCGCGGTTTCGGTGCCGGTGGGCTGAGTGCTCACTATCGTGTTTCGCCTTCTTTTGTCGTGCGCCTGTGGGGGAACGTCTCTTGGCCAGCTGAGCCGAGTGGGTGTGCCTGGCGCAAATGCCCGTGACACACAAAAGCCCCTTGGCAATCAAGGGGCGGCCGTACGGGGAGTATCCCGTACGGCTAGGTTAGCAAGAGCGCAACGTTCATGTCGCCAATTCTACCGCACGAACCGTGCCGGGCGCGGGTCCGTGTCCCGGACCCCCCTAGGGCACGGGGCGGCGGTAGGCCGCCGTGTCGTCGCGGTGCAGCGCTCGGGCCGGTGCCGGGCGCCGCGACAGCAGTGCGACGCATCCCAGCACGCCGATCGCCGCGTAGCTGCCCGCGTTCGATGCCCCATGCCACAGCACCCGGGCGAACAACGGGGGTTGGACGCCGAATGCGGGGCCCAGCCGTGCGGCCTGCTGCGCCCCGCTGGTCCCGAAGAGCACGATGCAGGCGGCCAGGACCACGACCGCCGCCACCACCGCGCCGACCCCGGGATCCGTCGCGGAGCGCAGATGCCGCACCGCGGCCCATCCGGCCAGGGCCACGGTCAGTGCGATGGCGGCGCCGAACTCCCAGGCGCTGCGTGGCAGCAGCACGTGGACCGGAATCCCGGCCGCATCCATCCGGACGCCCCTGTTGAGCCAGTCGAAATGCATTCCCAGGTAGCCCAGCAGCGCGAACAGCGCCAAACCCGCGCCCGCCCCGCCAAGGATCCGCGCCAATGCCCGCATGCCGTGCCCGCCTGTCCGTTCGGCTTCCGGCCCGCAGGGCCGGAAGCGTGGGAGGGCCCGATCACCGAAGCGGGCGGGCCGAGGTTCCTTCCACCCTAGCCACGGGTGCATCGCGCGGGCGTTTTGGCCCACAACGTTATGCAGCCGAGACGCTGCGGCGAAGCCCTGCATGGTTTCGCTGCCGATGCGGCCGATTAGAGCACGTCCTCGTCGACCCAGTCGAAGGTGCGGGTGACGGCCTTCTTCCACAGGCGCATCTGCCGCTCCCGTTCGGCCGGCTCCATGGCTGGTTCCCAGCGCTTGTCCTCGGACCAGTTGCCCTCCAGCTCCCCGAGGTCCTTCCAGAACCCCACGGCCAGCCCGGCGGCGTAGGCCGCGCCCAGGGCAGTGGTTTCGGTGACCGTCGGGCGGACCACCGGGACCCCGAGCAGGTCTGCCTGGAACTGCATCAGCGCATCGTTGGCCACCATCCCGCCGTCGACCTTCAGCTCGGTCAGCGGGACCCCCGCGTCCGCGTTGACCGCGTCGAGCACCTCGCGGACCTGGAAGGCGGTGGCTTCCAGCGCGGCGCGGGCGATGTGGTGCTTGTTGGCGAAGCGGGTCAGCCCGACGATGGCGCCGCGGGCCTCGGCGCGCCAGTACGGGGCGAAGAGCCCGGAGAAGGCCGGGACGATGTACACCCCGCCGTTGTCCGGCACGCCGGCGGCCAGGGTTTCGACCTCGGCGGCGGTGGAGATCATGCCGATGTTGTCGCGCAGCCACTGGACCAGGGAGCCGGCCACGGCGATCGACCCCTCCAGCGCATAGACCGGGGCCGCGTCGCCGAGCTTGTAGCCCAGGGTGGTCAGCAGCCCGTTGCCGGAGCGGACGATTTCCGTCCCGGTGTTGAAGATCAAAAAGCAGCCGGTGCCGTAGGTGTTTTTCGCCTCCCCCGCGCCGAAGGCCGCCTGCCCGAAGGTCGCGGCCTGCTGGTCGCCCAGGATCCCGGCGACCGGCACCT
Organism: Arthrobacter sp. UCD-GKA; assembly: GCF_001863355.1. NCBI lineage: Bacteria > Bacillati > Actinomycetota > Actinomycetes > Micrococcales > Micrococcaceae > Arthrobacter > Arthrobacter sp. UCD-GKA. Next base: position 200,000 of record NZ_MOLR01000006.1, read on the forward strand.
CGCGCAGCAGCTGGGAGGAGGCCACCTTTCCGTAGACCTCGGAGGAGGACTTGATGGCCGGCAGCATCGAGGCGGGCACGCCGAAGTCCGCGAGGATCTCCTCGTCCCAGGCCAGCGTCGCCAGGTCCATGAACAGGGTGCGCGAGGCGTTGGTGACGTCGGTGACGTGCACCCCGCCGTGGGTTCCGCCGGTGAGGTTCCAGGTGACCCAGGAGTCGGTGGTGCCAAAGAGCAGGTCCCCGGCCTCGGCGCGTTCGCGTGCCCCGTCGACGTTGTCCAGGATCCACTTGACCTTGGTGCCGGAGAAGTAGGGTGCCAGCGGCAGCCCGGTGCGTGCCTTGTATCTGTCCGTCCCGCCGTCGGCGGCCAATGACTGGACGATGTCCTGGGTGCGGGTGTCCTGCCAGACAATCGCGTTGTAGACCGGTTCGCCGGTGTGCCGGTCCCACACCACGGTGGTTTCGCGCTGGTTGGTGATCCCGACCGCGGCGATGTCGTGCCGGGTCAGGTTCCCGCCGGCCAGGGCGACGGCGATGACCTCCCGCACGTTCCGCCAGATCTCGTGCGCGTCGTGTTCCACCCAGCCGGGGTGCGGGAAGATCTGCGCGTGCTCCAGTTGCCCGGTGGAGGCAACGGTGCCCGCGTGGTCAAAGACGATGGCGCGGGAACTGGTGGTTCCCTGGTCGATCGCGATGACGTACTGGTTCATGGGGGGTGCCTTTCAGCGTCGGGTGGGGGCGGTGCGGCGGGCTCGGGCAGGGGGGGTCGAAGCGTGTTCGATGCCACGCTGCCCCCCTGCGCGGAATCCTACGCGTTGGACAGCGCCGGGTGCGCCCCGTGGTCCTCGGTGAGCAAACGGCGGCACTCGGCGACCTGCGCGGCGGCCTGGTTCCGGTCCCAGCCAAGCACGGGGGCCAGGGCCGCGGCGACCTGTTCGAGCAGCTCCTGGGTGACCAGCCCGCGGAAGGCCAGCGAGGTCCGCCGGATGAATACGTCGGTGAGCGATCCCAGGTGTTCGTGGGTGCCCAGGTAGGCAAGTTCGGCAGCGGAAAGTTCGTCGCACCCCGGCAGCGTCGGGTCATCGGGACCGATGAACCCCAGGACGGTGTCGGCGCGGGTGCCGTAGCGTTCCAGCAGCACCTCGAGCCGCCGGCGTCCGGCCAGCGGGGCGCGGGCCGCATACCAGGCCTCGAGCGCGGCGGGGCTGCCGGGGTAGTTCCGCCCGCCGCCGATGGGCAGGTTCCTGGTGGTCGGTCCCGGGGCCACGCCGAGCTCGGCGAGCACCTTCTTGCCCAGGGTCTCCCCCAGCGCGCGGAACGTCGTCCACTTCCCGCCCACCAGGGACAGCTCGGTGGTGCCGCCGGGCAGCGCCGTGCGTTCGATGCGGTAGTCGCGGGAGACGAAGCCGGGGGCGGTGTCGTCGTGGCGCGGCAGCGGGCGCACGCCGGAGAACCGGTAGACGATGTGTTCCTCGCGCACCTCGAGGGACGGGAACACGTGCCGGATGAGGTCGAAGAAGTACGCCACCTCCGCATCCGTGCAGCGTGCCGGCACGCCCATGTCCGCGTCGATGTCGGTGGTGCCCACCAGCACCCGGTCCCCCAGCGGGTAGATCAGCACGATCCGCCCGTCGGAGTGCTCAAAGAAGATCTCCCGCCCGCCGCAGGCCTCCAGCAATTCCCGGTGGTCCAGCACGATGTGGCTGCCCTTGGTCCCGCCCATGAAATTGCTGGGGGCGCCGAGGGCCTCGTTGGTCAGGTCCACCCAGGCGCCGGTCGCGTTGACCAGCACGTCGGCGTCGAAGTCGAATTCCTCCCCGGTGAGTTCGTCGCGCAGCCTGGCGCCGCCGGCGCCGAACCCGGCCAGCGCGACGTAGTTGCTGGCCCGGGCGTGGGGGTTGGCCTCCAGCCCGTCGCGCAGCACATCCAGGGTGAGCCGCTCGGGGTTGTGCACCGAGGCGTCGAAGTAGGTGGCCGTGTACTTCACGTCACCGCGCAGCAGCGGCAGCTGCGCCAGCGAGGCCTTGGCGCCGCGGAACTTGTGCCACGGGGTGTTGCGCCCCACGGCCCCGGCAAAGACGTCGTAGAGCACCAGCCCGGCCTTGATCAGCACCGCGCCGCGCTCGGTGGACCCGGAGCTGCGGTGGGTGAGGAAGCGCATGGGGGCCGCGAGGATCCCGGAGAAGGTGGAGAAGATCGGGATGGTGGTGCGCAGCGGCTTGACGTAGTGCGGTGCGATCTCCAGCAGCCGGTTCCGTTCCCGCACGGACTCGTGGACCAGGCGGAACTCGCCGTTTTCCAGGTAGCGGATCCCGCCGTGGATCATGTGCGAGGAGGCGCCCGAGGCGCCCTGGCAGTAGTCCCCGCGTTCCACCAGCGCCACGTCCACGCCCTGCATGGCCAGGTAGCGGAAGGTCGCCACGCCGTTGATGCCGCCGCCCACGATCAGGACCTTGGCTCCGGGGCGGGCGCGCAGCGCGGCCAGTTCGGATCGGTGGGACGCTGTGGCTGCCACGATGGGGCCATCCTTCGGTGTTGCAGTGGGCGTAAAGCGTGCTTCACATGGTCTTCTCGACATTACCGGGGCTCCGGTGCCGGTGCCTAGCCCAGGCGGTGAAGCGTAAGCGAATCGTTGCCGAACCCCGGCCGGACCGCGGCGGGCCCCGCGTGTGTCCGGCGGCCGTCCCGCGGCCCGGGATAGGCTGGGAACATGCCCCTTTCCCCGCCGCAGACCCCGCGCCGCGCCCTGAAAAGCCTCCACCACGTGCACGGTTCGGAGGTGTCCTGCTGGACCTACCCGGCCACGGCCCCCTGCCACGGCGTCATCCTGGCGGTGCACGGCTTCCGCGGCGACCACCACGGCCTGGCGCGGATCATCGAGCAGCTGCCGGGCCACACGATCGTTGTTCCGGATCTGCCCGGATTCGGCTCCTCCACCCCGTTTTCCCGCGTGTCGGCCCCCGGCGCGCCGGACGGTGCCCCGGGGGTTCCGGCGCCCGGCCGGGCCCCGGAACCCGGCGGGCCGCGCCACGACGTGGCCGGCTACGGCGAGGTCATCGGCGCGCTGCGCGGGGAGCTGGACCTGGGTCCGGAGACCATCTTGCTGGGCCATTCCTTCGGCACCATCGTCGCCGCCGCCTACCTGGCCCGGCACCCGGGGTCCTTCGGGCAGCTGGTGCTGGTCAACCCGATCTGCGAACCGGCGCTCGAGGGCAGCCAGGCGCTGATGTCCCGCGCCGCGGGCGCCTACTACGCCGCCGGAGCTCGCCTGCCGGCCACCCTGGGAGAGGCGCTGCTCCGCTCCCGGCTGGTCACCGATGCGATGTCGCTGGCCATGCTCAAGTCCAGGGACCGGGCGATGCGCGACTACGTCTTTGACCAGCACCGGCGCTATTTCTCCGGGTTCACCTCGCGCTCCACCCTGCGCGAGGCCTATGCGGCATCGGTCACCGCCACGGTGCGCGAGGTGGCGGCCCGGATCAACGAGCCGACGCTGCTGGTGGTCGGCGAGCAGGACGAGCTCGGCTCCGTGCCGGCCCAGCGTTCCCTGGCCCGCACCTTCCCGCGCGCCACGCTGCGGGTGATCGGGGACGTGGGGCACCTGATCCACTACGAAAAGGCGCCCGAGGCCGCGGCGCTGATCGAGGAGTTCCTGGGTGCGGAGCACCCGTGGGTGCCGCGCGGGATGCCGCGCACGCTATACCCGGGCGACGGACGAAGGAACCGGCCACGGCAGTCGAATCATCAGGACGTGACGACCCCGACGAGCTAGAGGACCCCGTCCGGGTCGATGCGGATGGCCACGACCGGTTCCTTGGCGGCGCTGAAGGTGGCGCGCAGCGCACGCAGCGCCGCGGTCACGGCCGGCCCCTGGGCGTAGGAGAAGAACAGCAGCCAGCGGTGCTCGCCCTCCCCCAGCAGCACCGGACCGTGCCGGCGCACCTGATCGCCCAGCACCAGGGCGTCCATGAACTTGTCCGCGGTTCCCGCCGGCCCCTTGACCATCGCGGTGCGCACCGCCGGGGGCAGTCCCAGGGCGCGGCGCTCATCGAGCTCCGCCTGCGCGTAGGCCGCGGCGTCAAAGCGCACCAGCGCGCGCATGGGTTCGGTCGGCTCCCCGGCCACCACCACGGTGCCGCCGCCCGGGTGCCCCTCGGTGGCATCCCGGCCGCGGGCCAGGGAAGCGGCGCCCATCCAGCGGTTGAGCACCTCCTCGCCGGTGCGCAGCCCCTCGCGGGCCATCATCCGGTCCCCGTCCAGCAGCAGCACCGCGGCGTACCCGTTGGCGGCCACCGGTTCGGCGCCCGGGGTCGCGACCACCAGTGCCGGGGCATCGGACACGGTGTGCAGCGGCTTGGCCCCGGTCGCGGCCACCACCTTGATGCCCGGGAAGGCCCGGCCCAGTTCCTCGGCGGTGCGGTCAGCCCCGATCGAGGCGGCGCGCAGGCGCATGAATCCGCACTCCGCGCAGTTCCAGTCGTGGGCGACCAGCCCGCACCAGCCGCAGGCCGGGGCCCCGCGGGCTTCGCCCAGGGCCAGCGGCCCGTTGCAGGCGGTGCAGCGGGCCGGGGTGCGGCAGCGTTCGCAGCGCAGCGCCGGCATGAACCCGGTGCGGGCGACCTGCACCAGCACCGGCCCGCGTGCCAGCGCGGCCTTGGCCTCGCGCCAGGCGGCGGCCGGGAGCCGGGCGGCGTGCAGCAGCGGGTCGCGTTCGGCCTCGAACTCGTCCGAGGCGGCGATGACCCGCGGCGCGTGGGCGCGCAGCAGCTTTCGGTCGGCTTCGAGTTCGTGGGCCCAGCCGCTGCGCACCAGGCGCTGGGCCTCGGCGCTGCGCCCGGGGGCGGCCAGCAGCAGCCCGGCGTTCTCGATGCCGCAGCGCAGCAGCAGCACCTCGCGGGCGTGGTGGTAGGGGGCGCGCGGCTCGGCGTGGGAATTGTCCGCGTCGTCCCAGATGACCGCCAGGCCGAGGTTCTTTACCGGGGCGAAGGCGGCGTTGCGGGTACCGACCACCAGCCGCGCGGACCCGCGGGCCACGCGCAGGAAGTTCCGGTAGCGCGGGGTGGCGCCGTCCTCGGCGGTCAGCCGGGCATAGGCGTGTGCGCCCAGCCGCTCGTCGAGCACGGCGCAGAGCCTGGCCAGGTCGCGGGCGTCGGGGACCACGATCAGCACCCCGCGCCCGGAGGCCAGGACCAGTTCGGAGGCCTCGAGCAGCAGCCCGGGCCAGTCCCCGGGGCGGTTGGGCACCGCGGAGAGCACGGCGCGCGGGGATTGGCCGGTGCGCAGCATCCGGGCGTAGTCGGCTCCGCCGTGGTACTCGGACAGCAGCGGCGCCGCCGGGTCGCCGACGGGGTCGCCGGCCGGGCCTTTCACGGGAGGCGCGTCAATGGCGAGGTCGGTCACGGGCGGTTCGCCGCCGTGTTCGCCATCCCCGGTCTCGGTTTTCTCGGTTTCCACCCGTGCCATGCGGGCCGGGACGGCCGAGCGCAGCACGTCCCACACCCCGCCGGCGTATCGTTCGGCCACGGCGCGGGCCACGGCCAGCACCTCGGCGGAGAGCACCACCTCCGGGGACACGACCGCGCGCAGCGGCTGCAGCTTGATCCCGGGCTCGGAGTGCTCGAGGCGTTCGACGAGGAATCCGGCAAGCTCCTGCCCGCCGAAGCGCACCTTCACCCGGACCCCGGGTTGCGCCGCCGCATCGAGTTCAACGGGGACCAGGTAGTCGAAGGGCCTGTCCAGGTGCGGGAGGGCCGAATCGATCACCACCCGGGCGACCGGGAGCGTGCTGGCCATGTGCGGGATTCCGGGCAGCGGCGCGGACAGGTCGAAGCCGGCCAGCAGCGAGGGCTGCAGTGACTGGTCCACGCACCCCACCTCCCGTTTCTACGCCTTGAGAATCACACTACCGCCGACACCCCGGCGGCCGGGGAACGGCCAGGAACGCATCGGGTGCCGCACCCTGCCCGGCGCGGCACCCGATGCCCGGCGGATGTCCCGGCCGAAACGGTGCTAGGCGTTGAAGTACGCCTTCAGCGCGTCAACGCGGTCCAGGTTCTCCCAGGTGAAGTCCGCATCCTCGCGGCCGAAGTGGCCGTGCGCGGCGGTCTTCTGGTAGATCGGGCGCAGCAGGTCAAGGTCCTCGATGATGCCCAGCGGGCGCAGGTCGAAGACCTCGTTGATGGCCGCGGTGATCTTCGCCGGGTCCACTGTCTCGGTGCCGAAGGTCTCCACGTACAGGCCCACCGGGCGCGCCACGCCGATGGCGTAGGCGACCTGGACCTCGACGCGGCGGGCCAGGCCGGCGGCCACCACGTTCTTGGCGACCCAGCGCATGGCGTAGGCGGCCGAGCGGTCGACCTTCGAGGGGTCCTTGCCGGAGAAGGCGCCGCCGCCGTGGCGGGCGAAGCCGCCGTAGGTGTCCACGATGATCTTGCGGCCGGTCAGCCCGGCGTCCCCGACCGGGCCGCCGATGATGAACGGTCCCGAGGGGTTCAGGATGATGCGGGTGTTGGAGGTGTCCAGCCCGGTGCCCTCGAGCACCGGGGTGACGACCTCGGCCAGCAGGCCGTCCTTGAGGTCCTCCAGGGAGAACTCGGCGGCGTGCTGGGAGGAGACCACGATGGTTTCCACGGAGACCGGGGTGTCCCCGTCGTAGCCGACGGTGACCTGGGTCTTGCCGTCGGGGCGCAGCAGCGAGAGCGTGCCGTCCTTGCGCACGGCGGTGAGGCGCTCGGAGAGCCGGTGCGCCAGGTGGATCGGGGTGGGCATCAGCGTGGCGGTCTCGTCGGACGCGTAGCCGAACATCAGGCCCTGGTCGCCGGCGCCCTGGGCGTCGCGGGGGTCCACGGCGGTGCCCTCGCGGACCTCCAGGGAGTTGAAGACGCCGTCGGAGATTTCCTGGGACTGCTGCCCGATGGACACCGAGACCCCGCAGCGCGCGCCGTCGAAGCCGTTGGCCGAGGAGTCGTAGCCGATGTCCAGGATGGTGCGCCGGACGATCTCCGGGATCTCCACGTACCCGTCGGTGGTCACTTCTCCGGCCACGTGCACCAGCCCGGTGGTGGTCAGGGTCTCCACGGCAACCCGGGAGTTGGGGTCCTGGGCCAGCATGGCATCGAGGATGGCGTCGGAGATCTGGTCACAGATCTTGTCCGGGTGGCCCTCCGTAACCGATTCGGAGGTGAAGAGGCGTAGCTGCGGGGATTCTAAAGTCACCCAGCCACTCTACCGGTAACCGGGCCCCGGGTCAGATTCGCGGTTCCTCCCCGTCACATGCCCGCTTGCGGCCGCCTGCGTGACCGGTTGCGGCGCCGTGCGACGCGTTCCGGCGGCAGATGACGGACCGGGGTGTGGGAAGGATCGCAGCCGGCCCCCGCGGCCTGCCGGCCGGCCTCGGTTACCCGTCGCCCAGCGCGCCGGCGACGGCGTCGATGACCGTGGCCGCGACCCGGTCCTTGGACCCGGAGGCGTGCACGGGCTGTGCACCGTCGGCGAAGAGGATGGTCACGGTGTTTTCGTCGGTCCCGAAGGTCAGGTTCTCCCCGACCTCGTTGACGACCAGCATCTCGCAGCCCTTGCGTGCCAGCTTGGCGGCCCCGTATTCCAGCACTCCGGCTTCGGCGTCGCCGGTTTCGGCGGCAAATCCCACCACCAGCTGCGGGAGGTCCCCGGGGCGTCCTTCCGCGGCGCGCTGCGCTATGAGCATCGCCAGGATGTCGGGGTTGCGGACCAGGGTGATCACCGGGTCGGCATGGTCGTCGGACTTCTTGATCTTCGCGTCCACGTATTCCGCGGGCCGGAAGTCGGCGACCGCGGCGCTCATGATCAGCACGTCGGCCCCGCGCGCGGCCTCGGTGACGGCGCCCTGCAGCTGCCGTGCGGTGGAGGCGGTGCTCAGCTCCACGCCCTCGGGCGCGGGCAGGTCCATGTGTGCGGCGATGAAGCGGACGGTGGCCCCGGCCGCGAGGGCGGCCTTGGCCAGGGCGATGCCCTGCCGGCCCGAGGACCGGTTGCCCAGGTAGCGCACCGGGTCCAGCGGCTCGCGGGTGCCACCGGCGGATATCGCGACGATTTTCCCGGCCAGCGGACCGGAACCGGAGGCGCGCGACGGCGCCTCGTCTTCCAGGTATCCGCAGACGGCGGCGAAGATCTCCTCGGGGTCCGGAAGCCGTCCGGCGCCTGAGTCCTTGCCGGTGAGCCGGCCCACGGCCGGTTCGATGATGTGCACGCCGCGGGAGCGCAGCGTCGCGACGTTGGCGACCGTGGCGGGGTGCTCCCACATCTCGGTGTGCATTGCCGGGGCCATGACCACCGGGGCTCCGGTGGCCAGCAGCGTGCCGGTGAGCAGGTCGTTGGCCATCCCGGCGGCGGCGCGGGCCAACACGTCGGCGGTGGCCGGGGCGATGACGACCAGGTCGGCCTCCTGGCCGAAGCGCACGTGGTTGACGGTGTCCACCGCCTCGAACACCGAGGTGTGCACCGGGTTGCCGCTCAGGGCCTCCCAGGTGGCGGCGCCGACGAACTGAAGCGACGCGGTGGTGGGGATGACATCGACGTGATGCCCCGCCTCTTTAAACAGCCGTAGCAGCAAAGCTGCCTTGTAGGCGGCGATCCCTGCGGATACACCTAGGACAATGCGCTTCACTGCTACCACCGATGCTAGTGCGTGGCGCCGGGCCCGGGCCGCCCGGTGAGGGGTCGGGTGTCGGGGTGCGCCGGCGCCTACGCGTCGTAAATCGTTTGTGTCCGAGTTTCTACTCGGCGACTTCCTCGATCTTCGTGACGCTGAGCATGCCCTCGTTGATCTCGCGCAGGGCGATGGACAGCGGCTTCTCGTTCAGGCGGGTGTCGACCAGCGGGCCGACGTACTCGAACAGGCCCTCGTGCAGCTGGGCGTAGTACGCGTTGATCTGGCGTGCGCGCTTGGCGGAGTTGATCACCAGTGCGTACTTCGAATCGGTGGTGGTCAGCAGCGAGTCGATGGACGGGCTGATGATGCCTTCAAGGTTCGTGTTCACGAAGCCTCCAAATAACTAGTTGGTGGATCAAGACGATAAGTACTGCACCCGCTCACTCCCGCGGGTGCCGGGCGGCACCAAGGGGTCAACGGGTCTGACACAAAAGTTTTAGCGTGCGTGCGGGGTCAACCCCATGAGGGTCACCAGCTCGTCAGCCGCCCGCGAAATCTCGTCGTTGACGATGGTCACGTCAAATTCGGATTCGGCAGCAAGCTCCAGTTTAGCGGTTTCCAGCCGGCGCTGCTGCTCCTCGGGCGTTTCCGTGCCGCGGCCCACAAGCCGGCGCACCAATTCGTCCCAGCTGGGAGGGGCCAGGAACACGAATTTCGCCTCCGGCAGGTTGGCCTTCACCTGGCGTGCGCCCTGCAGGTCGATCTCCAACAGCACCCGCTTTCCCGCGGCCACCGCCTCCTCGACCTTGGTGCGGATGGTGCCGTAGCTGTTCTGCCCGTGCACGACGGCCCATTCGAGCATTTCCCCGTTTTCGACCAGTTCGCCGAATTTTTCGGGGCCGACAAAGAAGTAGTGCACCCCGTCGACTTCGCCGGGGCGCGGGTTGCGCGTGGTGGCGGACACCGAGAGCCACACCTGGGGGTAGTTGTCGCGAATGTAGGTCGAGATCGTTCCCTTACCTACGGCCGTGGGACCGGCGAGGACTGTGACCGTTGGGTGGGGGCTAACCGTCATGGTGTGCTTCGTTACTCTTTCGTTTTGGGGGGCGATTGCTGGAAATGTTCCACCAATGCGATGCGCTGTTTGCGCCCCAGCCCGCGCAGGCGCCGGCTGGGTGAAATACCTAGTCTATCGATAAGCGTGTGGGCGCGGATCTCGCCGACGCCGGGAACGGACTCCAGCAGGTCCATGACCCGCAGCCGGCCGATGGCCTCGTCGTCGGGTACCAGCTCCAACAGGTCGGTGATGCTGAGCTTGCCGGCGCCGAATTGGTTCTTGATCTCGGCCCGTCGCGTGCGTGCCGCCAACGCCTTTGCCCGTGCGCGAATACGGTCCTCGTCTGAGAGTTCTCGCAGTACCATGCCTCTTGCCGCCAATCCATCCATAGGGTCAAGCACCAGGGCAAACAGCCCTGAACTGAAGATAACCAATCGAGCGCCTCGATGCAATGGTTAATCGCGCTGTGGCTACCACAAATGCGTGAACAACGGGAAAATTCGGGTCATCGGGGGGAAAGCGGCGCCACGGGTGTAACCAAGATCATCCCGGGATTGCCGCTCCGCGTCCGATCCCGGCCCCACATGCACCGATGCGTCCGGGGCGGGAGCCTGGCCATGGATCGCGCCCGCCCGGGCCAACGCGGGTCGCCCAGGGGCCACCGGTGCCGACCCGGGCGGGACAAGGATGCCCCCGGCGCGACCCCTTTTGAGGGTCGCGCCGGGGGCGTCGAAAGCAGCCGGTTGCCGGTGTTTCGCTTCCCGTGCCTAGAGCAGGGAATCCCGGGTGGCGGCGGCGGCGGCCCGCAGGGCGTCGGCGTCGGGGCCGGCCTTGAGCACGTCGCGGCTCGAGGTTCCCAGCACCTGCGGCCAGAAGGCCCCGAAGGACGCCTTCATGTCCGCGCCCGTCGCGCCCTGGGCGCCGAGGCCCGGGGCCAGGATGGGTGCGGCGGAGGCGGCCAGGTCGATGCCCAGCTCCGCCAGCGCGTCACCCACGGTGGCGCCGATGACCAGGCCGGTGGAACCGAACGGGGTGGCCCCGGCGTTCTCCGCGCCCACGGCACCGATGATGCCCTTGGCCACGGAGTCGGCGCCGCCGACGTGCTGCACGGTCTTGCCTTCCGGGTTGGAGGTCAAGCCCAGCACGAACACTCCGCGGCCGGTGGCCGCCGCAAGGTCCAGCGCCGGGCGCAGCGACTCGTAGCCCAGGTACGGGCTCAGCGTCACCGCGTCGGCGGCCAGCGGGCTGCCCTCCCCCAGCCAGGCGTCCGCGTAGGCGGCCATGGTGGAGCCGATGTCCCCGCGCTTGGCGTCGGCGATCGACAGCACGTGCCCGGCGGCGCACAGCGCCAGGGTTTCCTCCAGCACCGCCATGCCGCGCGATCCGTGGCGCTCGTACAGGGCAACCTGCGGCTTCAGGGCCGCGACGTGCCCGGCCAGGGCCTCCACGACGGTGAGGGAGAAGCTGCGCAGCCCCGCCACGTCGTCCTCCAGGCCCCAGGCGGCCAGCAGGGACGGGTGCGGGTCGATGCCCACGCACAGCGGACCGTGCGCGGCCATCGCCGCGGCCAGGCGCTGCCCGAAGGCGGTGCGCCCGGCCGCGGCGGCGGCCCGTGCCTCGGGGCTAGGCATTGGCGCCGTCCTTGGCGGCGGCCGCCGCGTCGGCCTCGGCGATGCCGGCGGCCCGCAGGGTCTTGGCGTGCTCCTGCAGCGAGGTCACCGACCATTCGAAGTGGCGCATCGCGTCGATGGCCTGGATCGCGGCGCCGAACTCGGCGACCGTGGTGATGATCGGGGTGCCCACGGATACCGCTGCGGCGCGGATCTCGTAGCCGTCCCCGCGCGAGTCGCCGCCCGAGGGGGTGTTCAGGATCAGGCTGATCTCCCCGTCGGTGATCAAATCGACGATGTTGGACTCGCCCTCGACCTGGCCCTCGCGGACCTTGCGGACCACGGTGGAGGGGATGCCGTTGCGGCGCAGCACCTCGGCGGTGCCGCCGGTGGAAACGATCTCGAAGCCGATGTCGGCCAGGTGCTTGACCGGGATTACGATCGAGCGCTTGTCGCGGTTGGCGACCGAGACGAAGACCTTGCCCTTGGTCGGCAGCGGCGAGTTGGCCGCGGCCTGCGACTTGGCGAAGGCGGTGTCGAAGTACTTGTCGATGCCCATGACCTCGCCGGTGGAGCGCATTTCCGGGCCGAGCAGCGAGTCGACGACCTTGCCCTCCGGGGTGCGGAAGCGGGCGAAGGGAAGCACTGCCTCCTTCACCGAGACCGGGGCGCCCTCGGGCAGGTTGGCCCCGTCGCCGGATTCCGGCAGCAGGTGGTGCACCGAGCGCAGGTGGGCGATGGACACCCCGACCCCGATCATCGCCGCGGCCTTGGCCAGCTGCACGCCGGTGGCCTTGGAGGTGAACGGGACGGTGCGGCTGGCGCGCGGGTTGGCCTCGATGACGTAGAGCACGTCGGAGGCCAGGGCGAACTGGATGTTGATCAGCCCGCGCACGCCCACGCCCTCGGCGATGGCGCGGGTGGCTTCGACCACGCGGTCGCGCACGTCCTGGCCCAGGGTGATGGGGGGAAGCACGCAGGCGGAGTCCCCGGAGTGGATGCCGGCCTCCTCGATGTGCTCCATGATGCCGCCGACGTAGAGGTCGGTGCCGTCGAACAGCGCGTCGACGTCGATCTCGATGGCGTCCTCGAGGAACCGGTCAACCAGCACCGGGTGGTCGGCGGTGATCTCGGTGGCGTTGGTGATGTAGCGGGCGAGGTTGGCCTCGTCGTACACGATCTCCATGCCGCGGCCGCCCAGCACGTAGCTAGGGCGCACCAGGACCGGGTAGCCGATTTCGTCGGCAATGCGCTTGGCCTCCTCGAAGGACACCGCGGTGCCGTTCTTCGGGGCGATCAGCCCGCCGGCATCCAGCACGCGCTGGAAGGCGCCGCGGTGCTCGGCCAGGTCGATGGCCTCCGGGGAAGTGCCCAGGATCGGCACGCCGGCGTCGGCAAGCTCCTGCGCGAGCTTCAGCGGGGTCTGCCCGCCGAGCTGCACGAACACGCCCAGCACCCCGCCGGTGGATTCCTCCGCGTGGATGACCTCCAGCACGTCTTCGAGCGTCAGCGGCTCGAAGTACAGGCGGGTGGACACGTCGTAGTCGGTGGAGACGGTTTCCGGGTTGCAGTTGACCATGACGGTCTCGTAGCCGGCATTGCGCAGCGCCATGGTGGCGTGCACGCAGGAGTAGTCGAACTCGATGCCCTGGCCGATGCGGTTCGGGCCCGAGCCCAGGATGATCACCGAGGGCTTTTCGTGCAGCGCGACCTCGGTCTCCTCGTCGTAGGAGGAGTAGTGGTACGGGGTGAAGGCCTCGAACTCGGCGGCGCAGGTGTCAACGGTCTTGAACACCGGGCGGATGCCCAGCGCGTGGCGGATGCCGCGGACCACTGCCTCGGTCTTGTGCGTGAGCTTGGCGATCTGCGCGTCGGAGAAGCCGTGGCGCTTGGCCTCGCGCAGCACCTCCTCGTTCAAATCCGGGTTGGAGCGGATCATCGCGGCGGTCTCGTTGATCAGCGACAGCTGGTCCAGGTACCACGGGTCGATGGCGGTCTTCTCGAAGACCTGCTCGATGGACGCGCCGCCGAGCAGGGCGCGCTGCACGTTGTACAGGCGGTCCGTGGAGCCCTTGACCGAGTCCTCGAGCAGCTGCTCGATCTCGAAGTCCATGGGCTTGTCAAACGCGATCTCGGACCCCTTCTGCTCCAGGGAGCGCAGGGCCTTCTGCAGGGCCTCGGTGAAGTTGCGGCCGATGGCCATGGCCTCGCCGACGGACTTCATGGTGGTGGTCAGCGTCGCGTCGGCGGCCGGGAACTTCTCGAAGGCGAAGCGCGGGACCTTCACCACGACGTAGTCAAGGGCCGGCTCGAAGGCCGCGGGGGTCTTGAGCGTGATGTCGTTCGGGATCTCGTCCAGCGTGTAGCCCAGGGAGAGCTTGGTGGCGATCTTCGCGATGGCGAATCCGGTGGCCTTGGAGGCCAGCGCACTGGAGCGCGAGACGCGCGGGTTCATCTCGATGACCACGATGCGCCCGGTGGATGGTTCGATGGCGAACTGGATGTTGCAGCCGCCGGTGTCCACGCCCACCTCGCGGATGACCGCGATGGAGATGTCGCGCAGGCGCTGGTACTCGCGGTCGGTCAGCGTCATGGCCGGGGCCACGGTGATCGAGTCGCCGGTGTGCACGCCCACGGGGTCGAAGTTCTCGATGGAGCAGATGACCACGACGTTGTCGTTCTTGTCGCGCATCATTTCCAGCTCGTACTCCTTCCAACCCAGGATCGACTCCTCCAGGAGCACCTCGGTGGTCGGCGAGTACTGCAGGCCCTGCCCGGCGATGCGGCGCAGGTCCTCGGCGTCGTACGCCATGCCCGAGCCGAGGCCGCCCATGGTGAAGGAGGGGCGCACCACGACCGGGTAGTTCAGTTCCTCGACGGCGGCGAAGGCCTGCTCCATGGTGTGCACGATGACGGACTTGGCGGACTCGGCGCCGCAGCGCTCCACGACGCCCTTGAATTTCTCGCGGTCCTCGCCGAGCTCGATGGCCTCGATGTTCGCGCCGATCAGCTCGACGTTGTACTTTTCGAGCACGCCTGCCTTGTCCAGGGCGATGGCGGTGTTCAGGGCGGTCTGGCCGCCCAGGGTCGGCAGGATCGCGTCGGGGCGTTCCTTGGCGATGATCTTCTCCACGACCTCCGGGGTGATCGGCTCGACGTAGGTGGCGTCGGCGAACTCCGGGTCGGTCATGATGGTGGCGGGGTTGGAGTTGACCAGGATGACCCGCAGGCCCTCCTCCTTGAGCACCCGCAGTGCCTGGGTGCCGGAGTAGTCGAACTCGGCTGCCTGGCCAATGACGATCGGCCCGGAGCCGATGACCAGGACCGACTTGAGGTCTTCGCGCTTCGGCATTACTTCTCTCCCTGGGTGGAATCTGCGGTGGTTGCGGCGGCGTTCTTGGCCGCTGCCATGTTGGTGATGAACCTGTCGAACAGGTGGGATGCATCGTGCGGCCCGGAGGCGGCCTCGGGGTGGTACTGCACCGAGAAGGCCGGCAGGTCCAGGCAGTTCAGGCCCTCGACGACGGAATCGTTCAGCGAGATGTGGGACACCTCGACGCGGCCGAAGCGCTCCAGCGGGGCGTTTGCGGCGCCCTCGCGGGGGGCGTCGACGGCGAAGCCGTGGTTCTGGCTGGTGATCTCCACCTTGCCGGTGGCCTTGTCCAGCACCGGCTGGTTGATACCGCGGTGCCCGAAGCGCAGCTTGTAGGTGCCGTAGCCCAGGGCGCGGCCCAGGATCTGGTTGCCGAAGCAGATGCCGAAGTACGGGATCCTCGCCTCGAGCACCTGGCGGACCAGGTCCACCTGCACGTTGGCGGTGGCCGGGTCGCCGGGGCCGTTGGAGAAGAACACGCCGTGGGCGCCGGTGGCGGTGACGTCCTCGAAGCTTGCGTCGTGCGGGAGCACGTGGACGCGCACCCCGCGCTCGGCGAAGCGCTGCGGGGTCATCGCCTTGATGCCCAGGTCGATGGCCGCGACGGTGTACCGGACCTCGCCGGTGTAGCCGTGGTCGGCCGGCTCCACGGTGTAGGCCTCCTTGGTGGAAACCAGCTCGGAGAGGTTGGCGCCCTCCATGGACGGCTGGGCGTTGACCGCCTTCACAAGTTCCTCCACGGGGGCCTTGGCGGCGTCCCCGGAGAAGATGCCCGACTTCATGGCGCCGCGGTCGCGCAGGTGGCGGGTCAGGGCGCGGGTGTCCACCTGCTGGATGCCGACGATGCCGCCGGCAACGAGGTCCTCGTCGAGGGTGCGCTGGGCGCGCCAGTTCGAGGGGATGCGGGCGGCCTCGCGGACCACGTAGCCGGCGGCCCAGATGCGGGAGGACTCGGCGTCCTCGTCGTTCACGCCGGTGTTGCCGATGTGCGGGAAGGTCTGCACGATGATCTGGCGCGCGTAGGAGGGGTCGGTGAGGGTCTCCTGGTAGCCGGACATGCCGGTGGAGAAGACCGCTTCGCCCAAGGCGGTTCCGATGGCGCCGTAGCTACGGCCGCGGAAAACCCGTCCGTCTTCGAGCACCAAGAGGGCTTGCTCGGTTCCCTGTACTGCTGTCACTGGTTTTCCTTTGTTTCGGCGGGTGGTTCTTCGTTGTTGTCTGTTCCGGCAGTGCCCAGCGCGGCGATGCGCGCCAGGATCCCGGGGAGTTCTGCGTGGTAGCGCGGGCGGAACCCGGTGTCCACGGCCATGGTGCCCAGCATCCAGCCGATGACCAGCAGGCCGTCCTTCTCCACGAATTTCCCGGCCATGCCGCTGGAGCGGGTCGTCCCGGTGATGGCGGCGGCGGGGATGAACACGTCGGGGGCGCCGTGGCGGGCCAGCAGCACGCCCTCGGGGTGGATGGAGAGGTCGGCGTTGGTGCGGATGCCCAGGCGGTGGGCGGCGATGCGGTCCAGCCAGTCCCCGGCGGTGGTGGTGCACACGTACACGCCCTGCGCCGGTTCCCCGATGAAGTCGCCCAGCTCCGGGTCCCCGGCGGCGTCCAGCGGGATCCGCGGCGGGGCCGGCACGTCGGATTGCCGGCGCAGGCGGTTGCGCCAGCCCAGCAGGATCAGCGCCACCACCAGCACGATGACCGCCAGGGTGATCAGGATGGCGCCGGTGTACTGGCCCATCTAGAAGGCCTCGGAGACGCGCGGGGTGGCCAGCTTGCCGCCCAGCACCGTGGGGTGCCCGTGGAAGAACACGGCGGTGACCTTGCCCGGCAGCTCCAGGCCCTTGAACGGCGAGTTCCGCCCCTTGGTGGCCATCGCGAACGGGTCCACGATCCAGCGGGCATCGGCGTCCACCAGCGTGATGTTCGCCGGTTCGCCCACGGCCAGTTCGCGGCCCTGGTCCGCGACGCGGCCGATGGCCGCCGGGGCGGTGGAGGTGATGCGGGCGAAGTCGGCCCAGGTGATCATGCCGGTCTCGACCATGGTGTGCTGCACCACCGAGAGCGCGGTTTCCAGCCCGGTCATGCCCATGGCCGCCGCCGCCCACTCGCATTCCTTGGCCTCGGAGGGGTGCGGGGCGTGGTCGGTGCCGATGATGTCGATGGTGCCGTCGGCCAGGCCGGCGCGCAGCGCCGCCACGTCGGCCGCGCGGCGCAGCGGCGGGTTGACCTTGTAGACCGGGTCGTAGCTTTGCACCAGTTCGTCGGTGAGCAGCAGGTGGTGCGGGGTGACCTCGGCGGTGACGTTCACGCCGCGGGACTTGGCCCAGCGGATGATCTCCACGGAACCGGCGGTGGAGACGTGGCAGATGTGCAGGCGGGACCCGACGTGTTCGGCCAACAGCACGTCGCGGGCGATGATCGATTCCTCGGCGACGGCGGGCCAGCCGGCCAGTCCGAGGACCGCGGAGACCTCCCCCTCGTTCATCTGGGCGCCCTCGGTCAGGCGCGGCTCCTGGGCGTGCTGGGCGACGACGCCGTCGAAGGCCTTCACGTATTCCAGCGCGCGGCGCATCAGCAGCGGGTCGAAGACGCAGATGCCGTCGTCAGAGAAGACGCGGACCTGGGCGCGGGAGTCGGCCATCGCGCCGATCTCGGACATCTGCGTGCCGGCCAGCCCGACGGTGACCGCGCCGACCGGGCGCACGTCGACCCAGCCCGAGCGCCTGCCCAGCGACCAGACCTGCTCGACGACCCCGGCGGTGTCCGCCACGGGGTTGGAGTTGGCCATGGCGTGCACGGCGGTGAATCCGCCCAGCGCCGCGGCCCGGGTGCCGGTCTCCACGGTCTCGGCGTCTTCGCGGCCCGGTTCGCGCAGGTGGGTGTGCAAATCGACCATGCCCGGCAGGGCGATCTGGCCGGCGGCCTCGATGACCGTGGCGTGCGCTGCGGCCGGGTGGGTGGCGGCGTCGGCGCCCAGGGCGGCGATGGTGCCCTCGTGGATGAGGATGTCGGTTTCCTGGTTGCCCAGCGGCTTGGCGCCGCGGATCAGGTAGCTGGTGTTGGTGCTCATGAGGATTGACTCCCGTTTCTTTACAGGCCGGCCGGACGGGTGGCGTCCGAGGGGGCGGGACGCTGCTGGTCCCCCGATAGCAGTAGGTACAGCACGGCCATGCGCACCGCCACGCCGTTGGCCACCTGGGCCAGCACGGTGGAGCGGGGCGAGTCGGCCGCGGCGGAGGAGATTTCCAGGCCGCGGTTCATCGGGCCGGGGTGCATGATGATGGTTTCGCCGGTGTCGCGGGCATCCAGTGCCGCGAGCCGCGCGTCGTCGAAGCCCCAGAGCCGCGAGTACTCGCGGGTGTTGGGGAAGTAGGAGTCGTGCATGCGTTCGCCCTGCACGCGCAGCATCATCACCGCGTCGGTGCCGGAGGCCAGCGTGGCGTCCAGGTCGTAGCTGATGGTGCACGGCCATGCGTGTGAGCCGTGCGGCAGCAGCGTGGGCGGGGCGACCATGGTCACCTCGGCGCCCAGGGTGCGCAACAGCCAGAGGTTGGAGCGGGCGACCCGCGAGTGCAGGATGTCCCCGACGATGGCCACGCGCATCCCGGAAAGGTCGGAACCCAGCGAGGTGTGCCCGTGCAGCGCGGACCAGTGGGTGCGCAGCGTGAACGCGTCCAGCAGCGCCTGGGTGGGGTGCTCGTGGGTGCCGTCCCCGGCGTTGACCACCGGTGCGTCGATCCAGTCGGTGGCGGCCAGGCGGGCCGGGGCCCCGGAGGCGCCGTGCCGGATGACCACCGCGTCGGCGCCGATGGCCTGCAGGGTCTGGGCGGTGTCCTTGAGCGATTCGCCCTTGGAGACCGAGGAGCCCTTGGCGGAGAAGTTGATGACGTCCGCGCTCAGCCGCTTGGCGGCGGCCTCGAAGGAGATGCGGGTGCGGGTGGAGTCCTCGAAGAAGAGGTTCACCACGGTCCGTCCGCGCAGCGCCGGGAGCTTCTTGACCTCGCGGGTGCCCACGGCGGCCATTTCCTCGGCGATGTCCAGGATCCGGATGGCGTCGGCGCGCGACAGGTCAAGGGTGGAGAGCAGGTGCTTCATGCGTGGGCCTCGATGACGACCTCGTTGTTGTTTTCCCCGTCGACCTCGGCCAGGTGCACGCGCACCTTCTCGGTGGTGGCGGTGGGCAGGTTCTTGCCGACGTGGTCGGCGCGGATGGGAAGTTCGCGGTGGCCGCGGTCCACCAGGACCGCCAGGCGGACGATGCGCGGGCGGCCCAAATCGGCGATGGCGTCCAGGGCGGCGCGGATGGTGCGTCCGGAGTAGAGCACGTCGTCCACCAGCACCACGACCTTGTCGTCGATGCCGGAGGCCGGAAGGCGGGTGGGCACCGGGGTGCGGGTGGTGGAGCGGCGCAGGTCGTCGCGGTACATCGTGACGTCGAGCTGTCCGGTGATGGAGGCGGGGTCAAGGCCCGGGGTGGTGGCGGCGATGCGCTGCGCGAGGCGTTGGGCCAGCGGGAAGCCGCGGGACGGGATGCCCAGCAGCACCAGGTCCTCCACACCCTTGTTCGCCTCGATGATCTCGTGGGCGATGCGGGTGAGAACGCGGTCGATGTCCTCGCTGGAGAGGACTATCCGGGCACTGACGGGCGCTGTGGCACGGGCATGGTTCTGCTCGTTGCTCATGTGCGGCCTCCTTCCCCGCCTCACTGGACGGAATTTAAAGGTTGCTTGCTGGATCAAAATTATCACAGGCCGTGCCGCACGTAGGATTTGAGTCATGCGCGTTACCTCACACCCCCCGCAATCGTCCCCGCACTCGGCCCCGCAGGATCCCTGGGCCTCCGCCGGCTCCCCCGCTTTCCCGGGCGTGCCCGGTGTGCCCGGGTCCGCTCCGGCGCCCTTCGGTTCCCCGCCGGGGCGCCGGCACCGTTCCGGGTCCACGGCGGTGACCCTGGCGCTGCTGGCCTGCACCGTGGTGCTGCTGGGTGTGGGCTTCTTCCTGGCCGGGGTCTTTGGTTCCGGCACGGTGCTGTGGCTTGGCGCCCTGGCCATGGTGCCCCTGGCGCTGTGCCTGCTGGGGCTGCGCTGGGTGGACCGCTGGGACCCGGAGCCGCGCGCACTGCTGGCGCTGGGGCTGTTCTGGGGCGCCGGGGCCTCGGTGGCCGGGTCCCTGCTGGTCGGGGACGTGTTCATGGAGTTGTTCTTCGACCCCGCCGGACGCCTTGACCTTGACCTCTTCGGCGCGGTGGTGCAGGCCCCCATCGTGGAGGAGCTGGCCAAGGGCGCCGGGGTGCTGCTGATCTTCTGGATCAACCGCTCGCATTTCGACGGTCCCATTGACGGGATCGTGTACGGCGGCATCGTCGGTGCCGGGTTCGCGTTCACCGAGAACATCTTGTACTTCGCCTCCAGCTACGTCGACCCGGCGGCCCCGGGCGAGCTGGTCTCGGTCTTCGTGCTGCGCGGGCTGTTCTCGCCCTTCGCGCATGTGATGTTCACCGCATGGACGGGTTTCGCACTGGGGCTCTGTGCCGCGCGCGGCAAACGCGGGCGCTGGCCGCTGTACCTGGTGCTGGGCCTGCTTCCGGCGATGGTCGGCCACTTCCTGTGGAACGGCGGGGTCGGGATCTTCTTCGACAACTTCCTGAGCTTCTACTTCGTGCTGCAGGTGCCCTTGTTCGTCGCCTCGATCGTGGCCGTGGTGCTGCTGCAGCGCGGGGAGCGGAAGCTGACCGAGCAGCGCCTGGACGAGTACCGGGCCAGCGGCTGGTTCACCGCCGCGGAGGTGGCGATGTTTGCCACCCGTGCGGGCCGGCGCGATGCCCGGCGCTGGGCGGCGGGCATCGGGCGCCGCCGGCAGATGAAGGAGTTCACCGCCACCGCGATGAACCTGGCCGCGGTGCGCCAGCGGATCGCGGCCGGACACCCCACGGGCACCGATTTCGCTCGTGAGCTGGCGTTGCTGCACAAGTCGCACCTGCAGCGGGCGCAGCTGCTGAACGTGGCCTGAGCCCGGGGCGGCCGGGTCAGTGCCGGCCGGTGTCGGCCGGTGCCGGGCCGCCGGGGTGTGCGGGTCCCGCCGGGAGGCCGACCGCCACTCATGGGTCGGGCGTTCGGCGTGTCGCGGTGCAACACGCCGAACGCCCGATGCCTTGCCCGGCGGCCGCCGGTTCTACTGGAAGAGCTGGCCGACCCGCGACAGGGTGGTGATGACCCCGTAGGCCAGCGGGATGCCGACCAGCAGCCAGCCGAAAGCCAGCCGACCGGTGGCGGGATTCACCGGGACGTCGGTGCCGCCTGCGGGGTTCACTGCGTCATGTGGTTGCGCTGGCATCTAGGATCCTTTCCTGGCGGAAGCGAGTTCTTCCTCCGGCTCGTGGTACTTCGCGTCGACCGGGCGGATGAGCGTGCTGGCGACGAAGCCGATGACCAGCAACCCCACCATGGTCAGCAGCACCGGCAGGTAGTTGTGCGCGTTCATCGTCCCGGGCTTGCCCTGGGCGTCCAACAGCCCGTTGACGATCAACGGCCCGGCAATGCCGGCGGCGGACCAGGCGGTCAGCAGGCGACCGTGGATCGCGCCGACCTGGAAGGTGCCGAAGAGGTCCTTGAGGTAGGCCGGCGCGGTGGCGAAGGAACCGCCGTAGAAGCTGATGATGACCACGGCCATCGCCACGAAGAGCAGCATCGAGCTGCCTCCGAAGAAGGCCAGCACCACGTAGAAGAGCGCGCCGGCACCGAGGTAGACCATGTAGATCCGCTTGCGGCCGATCACATCCGAGGTGCTGGACCAGATGAAGCGCCCGGCCATGTTGCCGATCGAGAGCATGCCCACGAAACCGGCGGCCACCGCGGCGTTGACCGCGGAGTTCCCGTCGGCGCCGCGGAAGAAGTCCTGGATCATCGGGGAGGCCTGTTCCAGGATGCCGATGCCCGCGGTGACGTTGAGGAACAGCACGGCCCACACCAACCAGAAGCTGCGGGTCTTGATCGCGTTGGCCGCCGAGACGTGGGCGGTGGTGACCATCGCCGAGACCTTGGCCTTCGAGGGGTCCCAGCCGCGCGGCATCCAGCCGGGGGCCGGCACGCGGATGTTCAGCACCCCGTACATCATCACCGCGAAGTACACGATACCCAGGGTGAGGAAGAGCTTGCCGACCGAGGTACCGGAGGCGATCCAGTCCGCACCGTCGACGGCCGGGTCAAATCCGTCGAAGAACTTCAGCAGCGCGCTGGACATCGGGGAGGCGATCAGTGCGCCCCCGCCGAAGCCCATGATCGCCATGCCGGTGGCCATGCCGGGGCGGTCCGGGAACCACTTCATCAGCGTGGACACCGGGGAGATGTAGCCGATGCCCAGGCCGATGCCGCCGATGAACCCGTAGCCCAGGTACACCAGCCAGAGCTGCGAGGTGAAGATGCCGGCCGCGCCGACCAGGAAGCCGGCGCCCCAGAAGGAGGCGGCGACAAACATCGACTTGCGCGGCCCGCTGCGTTCGACCCAGGTGCCCATGATGGCCGCCGAGAGGCCGAGCATCACGATCGCGATGGAGAAGATGATCCCGATGGCGGTCTGCGAGAGGCCGAAGTGGCCGATCAGCGCGGACTTGTACACGCTGGTGGCGTAGGCCTGGCCGATACACAGGTGCACGGCCAGGGCGGCGGGCGGGATCAGCCAGCGGTTGAAGCCGGGCGGGGCGATGGAGCGGGAGCGGTCGAGCCAATTCAACGTGTTCTCCTCTGTTCTTAGGTGGGCGCGAGTGACACGGGGAACAGAAACCACGTGGCTGTCGGATTCTGCGACCCAAGCACACAGTGTGGCACGATTCACGGGCGCGGCGGCGGCCCCCACGCCGAAGCTTGCCGCCCCGCGGCCACGGGGAGGGGAGAAAAGCGCCCTGCCGGGCCGGCAGCGGGCACGTTCGGCGGTTAACGCACCGCGGCCGGCGGGAGCCCGAAAAGTGCGGGTTCCCGCCGGCCGGCGGAGAGGTGCGATGCGCGGGCCGCTAGGCCAGCAGCGTCGGCTTCATCTGCTGGATGCGTCCGAGCAGTCCGTTGACGAATTCCGGGGACTCGTCGGTGGACAGCTCGCGGACCAGCGAGACCGCCTCGGCGACGGCAACGCCGTCGGGAACGTCGTCGTTGAACAACAGCTCCCAGGCGCCGATGCGCAGCGCGGTGCGGTCCACCGTGGGCATGCGCTCCAGGGTCCAGCCCTTGGAGTAGGAGGAGAGGATCTCGTCGATCCTGTCCAGCTCGCCCATGACGCCCTCGATGAGGGTCACGGTGTATTCGTTGATGGTGATGTCCGTGGCTTCACGGCGCAAACGCATGGCCGCCAGCGGCGAGACATCGCGTTGTTCGGCTTCAAAAAGGATGTCAAGTGCCCGGCGGCGGGCCTTGGCGCGGGCGCTCACTAGGAGACACGCCCCAGGTAATCGCCGGTGCGGGTGTCGACCTTGACCTTGGTGTTCTGCTCGACGAACAGCGGCACCTGGATCTCCTTGCCGGTCTCCAGCGTGGCCGGCTTGGTGCCCGCCGAGGAGCGGTCGCCCTGCAGGCCCGGCTCGGTGTAGGTGATTTCCAGGACAACCGACGGGGGCAGCTCGACGTACAGCGGGGAGCCCTCGTGCATGGCGATGGTGGCGTTCTGGCTTTCGAGCATGTAGCCGGCGGCGTCTCCCACGGTGGCACCGGCGACGGTGATCTGGTCGTAGTCGCTCAGGTCCATGAACACGAAGTCTTCGCCGTCCTGGTACAGGTACTGGTAGTCGCGGCGGTCAACGGTGGCCGTCTCGATCTTGGCGCCGGCGTTGTAGGTCTTCTCCAGGACGCGCCCGGTGATGACGTTGCGCATCTTGGTGCGCACGAATGCGCCGCCCTTGCCGGGCTTGACGTGCTGGAAATCGATGATGGTCCAGAGCTGGCCCTCGATCTTGAGGACCTGTCCGTTCTTGATGTCGGTGGTTGATGCCACGATCTACTCTTCTTCCGTATGTCGCCGCCGGCTCGCCCGGCGCGGAGTCGCGTCGGCGGGCCCCAGCCGCCGCAAAGCGGCAACCCCGGGCGTGTTGTCAAAAATCCAAGATTCAGTTTAGCGCACCGGGGCGGTTGCCCGGGTAACACCCGATGGTGATCTGCCGGACGTCGGCGCCCGGCCGGCGCACCTGGGGTGCTCCGGCGGGGCCGGTGCTACGGCGCGGGGTGCTGGTGGGCCGGCTGAGCGGTCCCGGTTCCGGTGTGCTCGAGCACCGAGGCCAGGCAGGCGCGCGAGGATTCGACCAGGTGGGTGTCGGCCCCCGCGGCGGTGCGCAGGTCAAGGGCCTTGCGGAAGCGGTTGGCCGCGGCCAGCAGGTCCCCGGATTCCACGTAGGCGAAGCCCAGGTGCTGCTGCAGGATGGCCTCGTGCTCGGTGTCCTTGAACTCGGTCAGCAGCGCGCGCAGGCGGTTGATGGCCCGCGGCGCGTCGCCCGCGGCACGGGTCAGCGAGGTGTCGAGCACGCGCATGGCGAAGTCCTGCGGGTCGCTCAGGCGGGTCTCGGCGACCAGTTCGCTGGCGGCGCGCAGCTCGCCCTTGGCCAGCAGCACCACGACCTGCCAGGCGGCGGAGCCGGTGCGCAGGGTTTCCTCGGCCAGGGCCGCATCGGAAATCTCGTGGCGCATCAGCGACGGGTTCAAGCGCACCCCGGGGATGCCCGATTCGATGTTTTGGCGCGGGGCGCTGTCCAGTCCCCCGACGGGTACCTGCAGCAGTGCCTGGGTGTGGGTCAGGTCCCAATCCGGTGCGGTGATCATTGTGCAATCTCCTGGTAGGCGGCGAACAAGAGGGAAGTGTCGGGCACCTCGAGCATGCGCGGGCTGCCGACCCCGTCGAGCACCACGAAGCGCAACAGGTCGCCGCGGGTCTTCTTGTCCCGGCGCATCCCGTCGAGCAGGGCCTGCCAGCGGTCCCCGCGATAGGTGGTGGGCAGTCCCAGGGACGTCAGGATGGCCAGGTGGCGGTCGGCGACCGCATCCGAGGTGCGTCCCACGCTGCGGCCCAGCTCGGCGGCGAAGGCCATGCCGATGGACACCGCGGCGCCGTGGCGCATCGAGTAGCGCTCGACCAGCTCGATGGCGTGGGCCAGGGTGTGCCCGTAGTTCAGGTATTCGCGTTCGCCGGATTCGCGCAGGTCGGACGAGACGACCTTGGCCTTGACGGCGATGGCGCGCTCGATCAGCTCGCGCAGGCGGGCGGAGGTGGCGTCGGTGGCGTCGGCAGGGTCTTCCTCGATGAGCTCGAGGATGCGTTCGTCGGCGATGAAGCCGCACTTCACGACCTCGGCCAAGCCGGTGACCAGCTCGTTCTTCGGCAGCGTGGACAGCGTGTCCAGGTCCACCAGCACCCCGGCCGGCGGGTGGAAGGCGCCGACGAGGTTCTTGCCCTCGGCGGTGTTGATGCCGGTCTTGCCGCCCACGGCGGCGTCGACCATGCCCAGCAGCGAGGTGGGGATGTGGATGACCTTGGTGCCGCGCAGCCAGGTGGCGGCCACGAAGCCGGCCAGGTCGGTTACGGCCCCGCCGCCCACGGCCACGATGGCATCCGAGCGGGTGAAGTCGTTCTTGCCCAGCACCTGCCAGCAGAAGGAAGCGACCTCGATGTGCTTGCCCTCTTCGGCATCGGGGATCTCGGCGACCATCGCGGCGTAGCCGGCGGCCTCGAGGTCGGCCTTGACGATGTCGCCGGTGGCGCGCAGCGCCCGCGGGTGGATGATCAGCACCTTCTTGACGCGCTGGCCCAGCAGGCCGGGCAGTCGCCCAAGCAGGCCGTTGCCGACGATCACCTGGTAGTTCTCGGCAGGAGCCGATCCGGTGACGTTGATCGTCGTGGGTGCGGGGTTCATCGTTGGATCCTCCATGTGCTGCGTGGCGCGCCGGGCCCCCTGCACCGACCGGGGTCGGTGCGGTTGGGGGCTTGGGCGCGTGGGTGAATACGCGTCAACCGATTCTTCGCCGGTGACCAATTAGCCGTGCAGTGGGCGCGTGGATGCGCCCGTTGCTTGGCTTAAGCCTACGCGTTTGGGTGTCCGAGTTGGGGTTTCAGTGTCCGGCATCACGGTATGCGGTGAGGATCGCCTCGGCGATTTGTGCCGCGGTCCTCCCCCGGGTGTCGATGCACAGCGTCGCTGTCGCCTCGTAGAGTTCGCTGCGTTCGGCGAAGATCCGGCTCCACGATTCCAGCGGGGTGGCGCCGAGCAGCGGACGGGTGGTGTCGGCGCCGATGCGCGGGCCGACGGTGGCCGCATCGGTGAGCAGGTACACCGAGAAGCCCGTGGCGATCAGCTCCCGGTTCCCGGGCGCGAGCACCGAGCCTCCCCCGGTGGCTACGACCGCCGGGGCGCAGGGCCCGGCCGGGTCGGCATCGGGCGCCGCCTTGGCGTGCGGGCGCACGGCCTCGGCCAGCGCCTGGGACTCGAAGCGGCGGAATCCCGCCTCGCCGTGGGCGGCGAAGATCTCGGGGATCGTGCCGTGGGCCGCCACGACGCGGGCGTCGGTGTCGATCAGGGTGGTACCCAGCAGGCTCGCCAGGATCGCCCCGACCGCGCTCTTGCCGCTGGCCATCGGCCCGATCAGGAAGATCGGCGTGCTCATGGGGTGCGGACCGACCCCAGGTTCTGCGGGATGGCCCCGAGGTAGTTTTCCACGTTGCGCTTGACCTCGGCGATCGAGTCGCCGCCGAACTTCTCCAGCATGGCCTGGGCCAGCACCAGGGCGACCATGGCCTCGGCGACGACGCCGGCGGCCGGGACCGCACAGACGTCCGAGCGCTGGTGGTGCGCGGTGGTTTCCTCGCCGGTGGCGGTGTCGATGGTGCGCAGGGCGCGCGGGACGGTGGCGATCGGCTTCATGGCCGCGCGCACGCGCAGCACGTCCCCGATGCTCATGCCGCCCTCGATGCCGCCGGCCTTGTTGCCGGAGCGGTCGATGACGCCGTCCTCGCCGCGGACGATCTCGTCGTGGGCGGCGGAGCCGCGGCGCGAGGCGGTGAGGAAGCCGTCTCCCACCTCCACGCCCTTGATGGCCTGGATGCCCATCAGCGCACCGGCCAGGCGCGCGTCGAGGCGGCGGTCCCAGTGCACGTAGGAGCCCAGCCCGGGGGGCAGGTTGTAGGCCAGCACCTCGACGATGCCGCCGAGGGTCTCGCCCTCCTTGTGGGCGGCGTCGACCTCGGCGACCATGGCCTCGGAGGTCTCCGAATCGAAGCAGCGCAGCGGGTCGGCATCCAGCGCGCGCACGTCGGCGGCGCGCGGCAGCGGCGAATGCTCCGGGGAGGAGACGGTGCCGACCGACACGGTGTGGGAGACCAGCTGGACGCCGAGCTGGGCCAGGAAGTTTGCGGCCACCGAGCCCAGGGCGACGCGGGCGGCGGTTTCGCGGGCGGAGGCGCGCTCCAGGACCGGGCGGGCGTCGTCGAACCCGTATTTCTGCATGCCGGTGAAGTCCGCATGCCCGGGGCGCGGGCGGGTCAGCGGCGCGTTGCGCGCCATCGATGCCAGTTCCTCGGGGTCCACCTCGTCGGGGTTCATGACCTTTTCCCACTTGGGCCACTCGGTGTTGCCGACCTCGATGGCCACCGGGCCGCCCTGGGTGAGTCCGTGGCGGACACCGCCGATGAAGGACACCGCATCCTGCTCGAACTTCATCCGGGCACCGCGGCCATAGCCGAGGCGGCGGCGTGCCAGGGCATCGCGCACGTCCTGTGAAGAGATGGCAATGCCCGCGGGCAGTCCCTCGATAATTCCAACCAATGCGGGGCCGTGTGATTCGCCCGCCGTCAACCAACGCAACATGCACTCCATCTTGCCATGTCCCGGGGCCGTGATCAGGGCCGGGAGAGCCCCACTGCGTCGCACATCACATTTGTGACGTGCTCCCAGTCCGCATGCTGGACACCGGAAAAGAGCTTGACCTGCTCCACTCCCTGGTAGAGCAGCATCGAGAGCCCGGAGACCACGGTGCCGCCGGCGCGTTCCCAGGCGGTGGCAAGCACCGAGGGCCAGGGGTCGTAGGCGACATCCAGCAGCACGGCGCCGGGAGCCAGCATGCCGGGCGCCGCGAGGCCGGGGTCCGGGCTGTGTTCCGGGTCCAGGCCCAGGGGGGCCACCAGCCCGTCGGCGGCGTGCGCCGGTAGCGTGGAGATGACCGCCTGGTAGTGCGCCAGCCGCTGACCGGCGACGGTGCTGTCGATCGCCTCGCAGTCCAGTCCCAGGGTTTGGGCCAGGTCCAGGGCGGCGACGGCGCGCAGCGGTTTGCGCACCACGAGGTCCACCTGGGTGAGCCCGAGCTCGGCGCAGGACTCCAGCGCGGCCAGCGCCGTGTTCCCGGCACCCAGGATCGCGGCGCGGCGACCGGGAGCAGGCGTGTCGCCGGGGCGGCGCGCGGGGAGCACCCCGGCCATCGCCCCCACGATCCCGTCGACGTCGGTGTTGTGCCCGTAGAGGTGAACGGCCCCGTCACGGTGCTGGACCACCACGGTGTTCAGTGCCCCGAGCCGCTGCACGCGCTCGGAAAGCTCGTCGAGGTGCGGGATCAGCGCGTCCTTCAGCGGCATGGTCACCGAGACCCCGACCCAGCCCGGTTCGGTGCGCAGCCGCCGGGCGAAGGCCTCGGCCTGCCCGGGGAGGGTGTCGATCGCGGTGTAGGCGATGTCCACGCCCAGGGCGCGGTAGGCGCTCGAGTGCAGCAGCGGGGAACGTGAATGGGAGATCGGGTGGCCGAGCACCGCCGCGCGGCGCGCCGCGGTCACTTGCACACGTCCGTGTTCGCGGCGCACCAGGAACGGAATTCGTTCTGGTACACGCGGTGTTCGGCGTAGGTCCTGGCGAACTTCGTTTCACCGGTGTTGGTGTTCACGGTGACCCAGTAGTAGTAGTCGTTGGGCGTCGGGTTGGCCGCGGCCTTGATGGCCGGGTCCCCCGGGGAACCGATGGGGGTCGGCGGCAGCCCCTTGTGCACGTAGGTGTTGTAGGGGTTTCCCGCGTCTACCTTCTCCGCCCCGCTGATCTGCAGGGTGTAGCGGTCCAGCCCGTAGATGACGGCCGAGTCGACTTGCAGCAGGCCGTTGGTCTCGGTGTTGCTCGGGTGCAGGCGGTTTTCCAGTGCCCCTGCCACGGTGGCGTAGTCGTTCTGGCGGGCCTCGGCCTGCAGGATCGAGGCGACCTTGAGCACGTGGTACTGCTGCTTCGGGTCGGTGACGCCGTTGGCCTTCAGTGTCTTGGCGGTGGCATCGACCATGGCCTTGAGCACCGTCTTGGCGTCGGCATCCAGCGGGAAGCGGTATTCGCCCGGGTGCAGGTAGCCCTCGAGGTTGCTGGCCCCGGACTTGATGCCGAAGGCCTGGGGGTCCTCGGACAGGGCTTGGAGGTCCTCGAGCTTCAGGCCGGTGGACGTGGAGATTTCCTCGAGCACGCCGGCCAGGCGGGTGTTCTGCTTGATGGCCACGTAGGAGACCTTGGCGGCGGGCTCGCCGATCAGGATCGAGGCGGCATCCAGAGCGGGCATCTGTTGGCGCAGGTCGTAGGTTCCGGGGTGGATCTCGCGGTTTTCGGTGTCCACCAGCTGGATGGCTTCGAGGAAGAGCTTGTCGCTGGCGACGATGTCCCGGTTTTCCAGTTCGCGCCCGATTTGCTTCGGGCCCCAGCCGGGCTTGACGTCAAAGGAAACGGCCGCGCCGCCAGGAGCCGGGTAGTCCGCAGGGTTCAGGCGTTCCATGAGTCCCTGCAGGAAGAGAACGACGCCGAAGATGACGGCGCAGAAGCCCAGCAGCACCACGAGCACGATCCAGTTGCGCCGGCGGCGGCGGGTCTTGCGCGCCTTCGGGTCTGCCTCCATGGTGGTCAGGAACAAGTTTTCGCGTTCCAGCGATTCGTCGGCTGCCGCCGGATAAGCGGTGGTGCCGTCGTAGTGACCCGCGGCCAGGAATCCGGCCTCGGGCTGCCCAAGGTCCGGGTGCCCCGCGTCGTAGTGGCCGGCATCTTGGTATCCGGCTTGGTGGGGATCGATGGCATGTTGATCCGTGTCGGCATTTTCCATGCTGGGTCCCGCGGCGTAGGCCTCGGGGTGGGCGCCGGGGTCCTCGTGGGCCTCCGGCCGCGCGTGGACCCCTGCACCGTGGGCATCCGGGAACTGCAGGTGTTCGGGGTCGGGGGCCGGGTAGGCGGAACCGGCCGCGGCGGCCTGGTCCGGGCGCGTTTCCCGGGTCTGCTGCTTCTGCACGGCCGGCACCAAGGTCGGAGGGACGGCCGGGTGGGTTGGAGGCCCCTGGGCGCCGGGAGTCGACAGGGCCTGCGCCTGGGTTGCCGCCGGATCCGCTGCTCCAGGGGTGGCGCCGGTGCGGTGCCGCGACGCGTCCTGGTCGAACGGTGCGGCGGCCGGGACTACGGGTTGTCCGGTGGACTGCGCGGCGTGCGATGAATCGGGGGTCATGGCGCTTCGGGCCGCGGCGGACCTGTCACGCAACGGCGCGGCGTTGGCCCGCAGCGTTTGGCGCACGCGCTCGGCGGCGGCGCGCTGTGCCTCGATGGCTTCCTTGCGTGCCCGCTGCGCGCTTTGGGTCCGCGCCTTTTGTGCGGCATCCAGCGCTGTGGCGCGTTCCGCGGCGGCGGTCCGCGCGCGTTCCTCCGCAAGAACCTGTGCAGCGGCGGCGGCCCTTGCGGCTTCTTCGCCGGCTGCGGTTGCGGCAGGCAACTCCAGGCCGTGTTCCGTCGGCGTGGCGTCGTCCGGGGCCCGATGCCCCGAGGCGGGCGCAGCGTGATGGTGCGCCGTGCCGTGGCGTTCGGGCAGGGCTTCACCGGCAGGGTTGTTGCCGGTGGCGGTTGCCGCCGCGGGGTCGGGGGACGGATCCCCCGTGCCCGGTGCCTGGGCCGTGGCGCGTTCGCGCTCGGCGTTTTCGCGCGCGGCGCGGGCGGCACGCCGGGGTGAAGTCCCGGGTTCGTGGCGCGGAGAATCGTTGGACGATTCGTGTGTCATGCGGTTTTCTCCCTTGCCCGCAGGCAACGTAGTAGCCGAGGGGCGACGCAGGCCCGTGTCTTCAGCCGAATGAGATGTTATGCGATCGTAACCCAAAGCGGGGCCGCCGGGCACCACCCCGGGGGCAGCGCGGCGTGCGCTCCCCGGTTCGGCGCTGGCGGTTTGTCCCGGTTCAGCTGCCATCGCCCGGCCCTAAGGTTCGGCCGTCGGCAAGCTGCCCGGGCGAGTGCTGCCCGTTGCGGCGCATTTCAAGCACTTGCTGGAGAATCTCCACGGCGGCGACCTGGTCGACCACCGCCCGGTGCTTGCGCCCGTCCAGACCGGCTTCGTGCAGGGCACGGTGCGCGCTGACGGTGGTCAGTCGCTCGTCGACCAGCCTGACTTCCGCCCCCACATGGGCACGGGTCAGGGCGTTAGCCAAGTCTCGTGCATAATCGCGGGCCATTGTCGTGGAGGCGGTCTCCCCGCCGGACATCGACCGTGGCAGCCCGACAAAGATCTGGGCGACCTCACGCTCGGCGGCCAGCTTGACCAGCACCGAAATGTCGCTGGACTTCTTCAGGTCGCGCTTGAGCGTCTTGACCGGGGTGGCCAGCACCCCGTTGCGGTCGGACGCCGCGACGCCGACGCGGGCCATGCCCACGTCGACGCCCAGCAGCACACCGGCTACCCCGGAAGGTGCGCTTTCGCCTGGCACCGAGGTTATGACAGCTCCCGGATCGAGCGGACCATGGCTTCCAGGGCCTCGGCGGTCTTGGAAACGTCCTGGCCGCCGCCCTGTGCCACATCGTCCTTGCCGCCGCCGCCGCCGCCGAGGATCTTCGCGGCGGTGCGCACCAGCGCCCCGGCCTTCGCGCCCTTGGCGCGGGCCTCGTCGTTGGTGGCCACCAGCACCAGCGGGCGTCCGTTGGACGCACCGGTGAGGGCAACGGTGGATGCCTCCGAGCCGAGGCGGTCGCGCAGGTCCAGGGCCAGGGTGCGCAGCGCTTCGGCCGAGGGGACCTCGCCGACATCCTGGGCCAGGACCTTAATGCCGTTGACCGTGGCGGACTTTGCCGCCAGGGCGCCGGCCTGGGCGGCCAGTTGGGCCCCGCGCAGCTTCTCGATTTCCTTTTCGGCGTGGCGCAGCTTCGCGACCGTGTCGGAAATGCGTTCGTTCAGCTGTGCGGCCGGGACCTTGAACATGGCCGAGAGATCCGAAACCAGTGCGCGCTCTGCCGCCCCGTGGCGGAAGGCCTCCATGCCGACCAGAGCCTCCACGCGGCGGTTGCCCGAGCCCACGGAGGCTTCGCCCAGCAGGGTCAGCGAGCCGATCAGTGCGGTGTTGGCCACGTGGGTGCCGCCGCAAAGCTCGCGGCTCCAGGCGTCGTTGATCTCCACCATGCGCACGGTGTTGCCGTACTTCTCGCCGAACAGGCTCATGGCGCCGGCGGCGCGGGCCTCGGCCAACGGCATGACGTTGGTGTGCACCTGGTGGTTGTTGCGGATGGCCAGGTTCACGACCTCTTCGATCTCGTTGCGGGCCGCGGCCGACAAGGCCTCGGACCAGGAGAAGTCAAAGCGCAGGTAGCCGGCCTTGTTGAAGGAGCCGGACTGCAGGGCGTCGGGGCCCAGGATCTCGTGCAGCGCCGCGTGAACCAGGTGGGTGGCGGAGTGCGCCTGTTCCCCGGAATGGCGGCGGGTGCGGTCGACCTCTGCCAGCACCGAGGCGCCGGCGGGCAGTTCGCCCTCGCGCACGATCACCTGGTGGACGTTCAGCCCGCGGATCGGGGCCTGGACGTCCAGGACCTCGAGCACGAAGCCGTCGCCGGTGATCAGTCCGACGTCTCCGGCCTGTCCGCCGGCCTCGGCGTAGAACGGGGTCTCGTTGAGGACCAGTTCGATCTGCTGGCCCTGTTCGGCCACCTCGACCAGAGAGCCGTCGCGCACGATGCCGCGCACGGTGGATTCGCTGGTGAGTTCCTCGTAGCCGGTGAAGATGACGTCGCCGCGCTCGTGCAGCTGGGTGAAGACGGTCAGGTCCGCGTGTCCGGCCTTCTTGGCCTTGGCGTCCTTCTGCGCGCGGGTGCGCTGCTCGTTCATCAGCTCGCGGAACTTGGTTTCGTCGACGGCCAGGCCTGCCTCGGCGGCGATTTCCAGCGTGAGGTCGATCGGGAAGCCGAAGGTGTCGTGCAACGCGAAGGCGTCCTCGCCGGAGAGCGAGCCGCCCTTGGACTTGGAGGCCTTCAGCGCCTCCTCCAGGCGGGTGGTGCCCGAGGCGATGGTGCGCAGGAAGGCGCGCTCCTCGGCGTAGGCGATGCGGGCGATGCGCTCGAAGTCGGTTTCGACGATCGGGTAGACGCCCTTCATGGCGTCGCGGGAGGCCGGCAGCAGCTCGGGGAGCACCGCGGTTTCCACGCCCATCAGGCGCATGGCGCGCACGGCGCGGCGGATCAGGCGGCGCAGCACATAGCCGCGGCCCTCGTTGCCCGGGGAGACGCCGTCGGAGATCAGCATCAGCGAAGAGCGGATGTGGTCCGCGACCATGCGCATGCGCACGTCGTCCGCGTGGTTGGGGTCCTTCGGGTCCTCGGTGGAGGTGTAGGCCTTGCCCGCCAGCTCCGCGGCCTTGTCGAGCACGGGACGGACCTGGTCGGTCTCGTACATGTTCTCGACGCCCTGCAGGATCATGGCCAGGCGCTCGAGGCCCAGGCCGGTGTCGATGTTCTTCTTGGGCAGTTCGCCCAGGATCTCGAAGCTGTCCTTGCCGGTGCCCTCGCCGCGCTGGTACTGCATGAACACGAGGTTCCAGATTTCGATGTACCGGGTGTCGTCGGCCTCCGGGCCGCCCTCGATGCCGTACTCGGGTCCGCGGTCGTAGAAGATCTCCGAGCAGGGGCCGGCCGGGCCGGGCTGGCCGGTGGACCAGTAGTTGTCCTCCATGCCCATCTTCTGGATGCGGTTCTCCGGGATGCCGATGTTGTCGCGCCAGATCTCCAGCGCCTCGGTGTCCTCGTGGAAGACGGTGATCCACAGCTTTTCCGGGTCCAGGCCGTAGCCGCCGTCCTCAAGGGAACTGGTCAGCAGCTCCCAGGCGTAAGAGATGGCGCCTTCCTTGAAGTAGTCACCGAAGGAGAAGTTTCCGGCCATCTGGAAGAAGGTGCCGTGGCGCACGGTCTTGCCGACCTCTTCGATGTCGCCGGTGCGGATGCACTTCTGGACGGAGGTGGCGCGGCTGTACGGCGGTTCTTCGCGTGCGGTCAGGTACGGAATGAACGGCACCATGCCGGCGACGGTGAACAGCAACGACGGGTCGGAGGAGACCAGCGAGGCGCTGGGAACCGCGGTGTGGCCCTTCGACTCAAAGTAGTCGACCCACCGGCGTGCAATTTCCTGCGATTTCATCGTTCCTCTTCGATCCCTTCGAGCTTACGGGCGCTGTGCTTGGATGTGGCTTCCAGTTCCGGTTCCCCCGAGGCCGGTTGGCCGGGGAACGGCGTGCTGCCGGGTTCCGCCATCGTGGCGGTCACCGGAGTGCCACGTCAATAAGTTTAGTGGTGGCTTGCGCCGGTTGTTTCATCCAGGCCCAGGGCCTGGCGCAATTCCGTTTCACGTTCGTTCATGCCGGTGCGGAAGGCCTCGGCCACTTCGTGCAGCGAATCGCTGATGCGGCCCACGGTGCGGTTCAGTCCGTCGGCGCTGGCAAGGCCCCTGGCTTCGGAAAGCTTGCGGGCGGCCAGCACTCCGACGCCGATACCGATGCCGACCCAGAATAGTTTCTTCATCTGCGGTTTCCTCGTTTCGTGGATGGTGGATCGTGCGCTGCACGGCAGCTGCCGGTTGCCGGCAGCCTCCGCTCCCCCGACGGGACCGGGTGGTTACGGGCCAACAAGCCCGGTGCTGCCTCGGCGCCGGTCAGCGCGAGCGTCGGCCCTTGCCGGTCGGCTTGGTGCCAAGGGCCGAGCGGACCCCTGCGGAGAAGGCCGCGACCTTGATCAGGGGACGGCCGACGGTGGCCGCGGTCAACGAGGACAGCGCGCTGATGTTGGCAGACGCGTCGGAGACGTGCGAGGTGATGCCATCGACCTTGCGCAGCTGGTCATTGGTGGTGGCCACGGTGTTGGTGACCTCGGACAGCAACGGGGTGGTGCCGTCGGACACTTCCCGCACGGCGCCGCGCAGCTCGTCGAACACCTTTCCGAGCTTCCAAATGGGGATGGCCAGCAAGGCCACCAGTACGGCGAAGACGCCTGCCGCAATGAGTCCGGCGATATCCGACCCTGTCATGTGCTTTTCCTCTACCGTTGGTGACGTGTGCTTTTCCACCTTACCGAATGGTTGGCTGTAGCACGGAACCGAAACGTCTTGGATAACACGAAGCCCGCGGCGCGGGGCCACGGGCTTCGTGTTGCAAACTGCATTCGCTGGGTGTGAACCCGGTGAATTTAGCGTGCGTAGTACTCGACGACGAGGTTCTCTTCGCAGGTTACTGGAACCTCGGAGCGCTTCGGCTTGCGGACGAGCTTGGCCTGAAGGGCTTCAAGCTTGACGTCCAGGTAGGCCGGAACGGCGGGGAGAACATCGCGGTGGGCGCCTGCAGCGGCGATCTGGAACGGGCCCATCTTTTCGCTACGCTCGTGAACGTGGATCAGCTGACCCTCGGACACGCGGAACGAGGGACGGTCCACGCGCTGGCCGTTGACCATGATGTGGCGGTGCACAACCAGCTGGCGGGCCTGGGCGATGGTGCGGGCGAAGCCTGCACGCAGAACCAGGGCGTCCAGACGCATTTCCAGGAGGGCAACCAGGTTTTCACCGGTCTGGCCCGGAGTGCGCTTGGCTTCCTCGAAGGCACGGGTCATCTGTGCTTCGCGGATGCCGTACTGGGCGCGCAAACGCTGCTTTTCGCGCAGACGCACTGCGTAGTCGCTGTCCTGCTTCTTGCGGGCACGGCCGTGCTGGCCGGGACCGTACGGACGACGCTCCATGTACTTTTCAGCTTTGGGGGTCAGGGCAAGGCCGAGGGCTCGCGAGAGGCGAACCTTGCGGCGGGCACGAGTGTTGTTAGCCACGAGTGTCCTTATCTTTTGTGAGCGGTTGTCATTGGGTCTGGCCTCCATGATGGAGAGTTGTGGGAAACCGCATCCCTAGTCACTACAACTGCCGCGGTGCGCACCGTCCGGGACCGGGGTTCCGGGTGGTTTGCGGTTGGGCAGCTTGCCAGCCAAGGATCAATCCTACCACCGTGGACAAACCCAAAGTGCACCCCGGGTGGCGGCCCGCCCTGTGGGATGCGTCGTCTTCGCGCGTCGGATTACGTGCGTCGGCGGTCCTTGGCGCGGATGATGCCGCGGATGCGTTCGACGCGTTCGCCGATCCCGCGTTCGGCCCCGTTGGCGGTGGGCTTGTAGTAGTCCACGCCCAGCAGGTCGTCCGGCGCGTACTGCTGGGTGGCGACCGAGTGCGGCGCATCGTGCGAATAGATGTAGCCCTTGCCGTGGCCCAGCTGCTGGGCGCCGGCGTAGTGGGCGTCGCGCAGATGCTTGGGCACGCCCCTGCCCCGGCCGGCCCGGACGTCGGCCACCGCGGCGTTGATGGCGTTGTAGGCCGCGTTGGATTTGGGTGCGGTTGCCAGGTGCACCACGGCGTGTCCCAGGATGAGCCGGGCCTCGGGCATCCCGATCAACTGCACCGCCTGGGCGGCTGCCACGGCGGTTTGCAGTGCGGTGGGATCGGCCATGCCGATGTCTTCGGAGGCACTGATCATGATGCGCCGGGCGATGAAGCGCGGGTCCTCCCCGGCCTCCAGCATCTTCGCGAGGTAGTGCAGCGCGGCGTCCACGTCGGAACCGCGGACCGACTTGATGAAGGCGCTGATGATGTCGTAGTGCTGGTCCCCGGCCTTGTCGTAGCGCTGGACCGCGGCATCCATGGCGCGCTCGGTGTGCTCGATGGTGATGACGATCTGCCCCTCCGGGGTCAGCGCACCGGTGTCATCGGCGTCGTCATGGGCGGCAGCGGTGTCTTGGGTTGCGTCGGCGTCAGGGGTTGCCTCGGCGGGTGGGGCTCCGTCCGCAGGATCGGCGGGTTCGCGGTCCGCGGCCTCCTCGTCGGGCCGGGCCGCGGGTGGAACCGGGGCCGGCGTGTCGACAGTGTCCCCGTCCGGGAGCTCCGCGGTGTTATCCGAGCGGACGGCCTGCAGCAACTTGGCGCGCTTGGCGAGCAGTCCGTGGGCCTCGGCGGCGCTCCAGGCCACGCCTGCCGCAGCCTCCAAGGCAGGACGGGTTTTCCGTGGTGGCGGCGACCAGCACGACCCAGCGGTTTTCCACCCCGGGCAGCAGCGCATCCTGCTGCGCTTTGTTGAACCGGTGGATCTCGTCGAGGAAGAGCACGGTGGTGAAGCCACGCAGGTCGCGGTCCTCGAGCGCCTGGTCCATGACGCGGCGGACGTCCTTGACGCCGGCGGTGATGGCGCTGAGCTCGACGAAGCGGCGGCCCGGGGATCGGGCGATCACGTGCGCGATGGTCGTTTTTCCGGTGCCCGGTGGGCCCCAGAGGATGATGCTGGAGGGCCCCGACGGGCCCGGCCCGTCGACGCCGGCCAGTTGCCGCAGGGGCGAACCCGCCTTCAGCAGGTGTTGCTGGCCGACCAGCTCCTCGACCGAGCGGGGGCGCATGCGCACGGCCAGGGGTGCGCGCGGCCGCACATGTTCTTCGTCGTTTTCCTCGTCGTCACCCAAGGCACTGAGCAGATCGTTCACTCCCCCAGCCTAGTTGAGCATCCGGGTGTCCGCTTCCGGCGTTGCCGACGAGGCGGTTTGCCGCTTCGCCGGGGCACCCGGTTACCCGGGCGGCGTGCCCGGGCGGGCGTGCGTCCGGGCGGTTCACCCGCGGGCCGGATCATCGGAGCGCGGCCGGGATGAAGGTGGCCCGGGTGCTGTCGCGCCGGTGGGGCATGGGGGCGGCCTCGCCGGCGGGAAGATAGCACCCGGGAGCTTGGCGTGGAACGGTCGGCGCCTGTTCGCCGCGCCCAGCGCCCGGCGCTAATCGAAAAGTGGCGCCTGGTAGCCCGCGGTGCGAAGCTCGGGATGCCAGTACAGGTTTCGCTGCGGGGCACCGCGTGGCTGGCCTGCAATTTCAACGACGTACGGCACACTGTTGATCGAACGGAGCTTGATCAGCCCGGCATGCACTTGCAAATGATGGAATTCACAGAGCATCGCCGAATTGCCTACGCTGGTTGGTCCGCCCTCGCTCCAGGGAATCACGTGATGGCATTCGGACATGGACGCCGGATGCTTGCACCCCGGGATGATGCAGCCGCGGTCCCGGATGGCGATGGCCCGGCGCTGGGCCTTGGTGAAGCCGCGGATCTCGCGGCCCAGGTCCAGGACGGCGCCTTCGTCTCCCATGACCGCCGGCAGGATGTCGCCGTTGCAGGCGAGTCTCCTGACGTTGGCCGCGGAGATGGGGCGGTTGTGGTCGGTCAGCCCGGCGTCCTCGCATTGCCCCAGCAGACTGCGGTAGCCGATCAGCACACCGATCTTCACGCGCATCCCGCCGGATTCGGCGATGTCTGCCCCGTTCATGCCCCCTGCACAGGCGGCGATCAGCGCGTCGAGCAGTAGCTGGGGGTTGGTGCGTGGATCTTGGCTGGTGGGTTGTTCCAGCCCCGAACGGTCGGGAGGCAGGCCGCAGGCGAACTCACTGAGCGGAATCTGCGAGCCGCTGGCACCCGGCAGCCGGGCCCATTCCGGGGCGGGGACGCCGGCCGGGGAATAGGTCGGCGTGCCGGAGGGTGAGGGATCCAGGGGCTCCGGCTGCAGGGCTTCGCCCGTGGTTCCTTCGCCCGTGGCGGCTCCGTCTGGGGCGACTTTCGTTGCCGGGTCCGGGTTGGCGCCGGCCTGGGGCGGAACACCGTCGCCGGTGTCGGGACCCGGTGCGGCGGGACGTTGCCCCCGGTCGGCTTCGGGCAGGGGCTTGCCTTCCGGCTGTTGGCCGTCGACGGGCCAGGGCGGGCTGGTCGGCACGACCGGCAGGGTCGGGAACTCGCCGGCCGGAGGCCGAGGCGTGGTGGAAACGGAGAACGGCGGGGACTTCGTCGAGCGTGGATTGGTCCACGCCTCGCAGTAGGAGAAGAGCACCTCCGAGTCCTCGGGATCGCAGCGCAACAGGTACTCGTCGCTGCCGTCGCGGAAACCACGGTAGAACATCCCGCGCCGGGCGCGGATTTCCTCGTCGCTGATGGGTGTGCCGTTTTCGGCCAGGAAGCCGCCCCAGTCGCGCAGTGCCTGGCCGCACGTCTTCGGGTCGCCGGTCCTGGCCTCGTGGGCCAGGGAGTCCTCGATGGCGGTGTTCACGTTTTCGGCGTCGGGCCGCGTCTTGATGCGTGGCTGCATGGACTCCAGCTGTCCGGCCATGGAAGCGAGGTTGGCGACATCCGCGCTGCCGTCGGAGGCCGCCTGGGCCAGGATCGGGTAGCTGGGGGCCGGTGGTGCTTCGCCGGTGCCCGTGGGCGGGGCGACCAGGAGCTTGGATCCGTTGATGCGTCGGCGGGCTTCGCTGGTGGATATGTGCAGGTGGGCCTGCATGTAGGCCTGGGTGTTGCGGTGCGGGGCCATGCCCTGGCGCAGTTCCTCGAGTGGGATGCCCGCGGTTCCGTCGGCCAACGGGCCGGGCTGCGCGACAAGCTGGTCGATGCGCTGGGCGGTCACCGGGTCCAGCCGGTGGACCTCGGCCTCGCCGGCTCGCCGGGTGATGAGCAGTTGGGCGTAGGCGATGGCCCGGTGGCTGCGTTCGAGAAGGCCCATCATGGCCGCGGCCGCGGCGGC
This sequence comes from Arthrobacter sp. UCD-GKA, assembly GCF_001863355.1. Classification (NCBI taxonomy): domain Bacteria; kingdom Bacillati; phylum Actinomycetota; class Actinomycetes; order Micrococcales; family Micrococcaceae; genus Arthrobacter; species Arthrobacter sp. UCD-GKA. The sequence goes on from NZ_MOLR01000006.1 coordinate 239,482, forward strand.
ATCCAGCGGCACCAGGGCCAGTTGCCCGGTGGCGACGGACAGGGCAAGAGCCGCGGCGGCCAGTTGCTGGCCGAGATCCGCGGTGCTCATCTGCCCCGTCCGGGGCGTGGATAGTGGTGTGCCCATGTCCACGAGTCTGCGCCCTTGGGGCTGCGCGCGCCTCCGAGAGCGGCCAGATGTGCGGGGAAGCGGATGGTTGTCCCCCGGCGGTCCGTGAATGGGTGGACGGGGACGCAAATCGGTAGAGTCGATACGTCCGCGCTCGTGCGGGCGACACATGGTGCCGCGACGGCGGGCCATGACGTGGAGAACCAGATGGACGTGAAGAAGCAAAGGTGGATGCGTGAAGGCAGTGTTGCAGGTGGTTTCCCGGGCCTCGGTCGAGGTGGAGGGCTCGGTCGTCGGGAAGATCGACGGCCCCGGCCTGGTGGTGTTGCTGGGCGTGACCCACGGCGACACCCCTGCCCTGGCGGCGAAGCTGGCCGCGAAGGTGTGGCGGCTGCGGATGCTCGAGGGCGAGAAGTCCTGCGAGGACCTGGCCGCCCCGCTACTGGTGGTCAGCCAGTTCACGCTCTACGGGGATGTGCGCAAGGGGCGCCGCCCGGGGTGGACGAATGCCGCGCCGGGCGCGGTGAGCGAGCCTCTGTACGAGGAGTTCATGGCGCAGCTGCGCGCGTTGGGTGCGCATGTGGAGTCGGGGGTGTTCGGGGCGATGATGGAGGTCTCGCTGGTGAATTCGGGGCCGTACACGCTGATCGTCGACACCGACGAGCTGCCGGGCTAGGTTTCTCCGGGCCCCCGCCGGCCATCGATCAGTCCTCGTCGTGGCCCGCCAGGGTGCGGGCATCGGCCCGGCGTTCGTCCTGGCGTTTGGTGGCCTCGGCGTTGATCCGGGTCGGCCGCCAGGAGAACACCACCATGACGGCCAGGCACAGCCACATCCCGGACTGGATGACCAGCCAGGCCGTGACCGGGCCCTCGAGGTAGGCAGCACCGATGGTGAAGCCGAAAAATGCCACGACCAGGCTGAATCCGGCACGGCGCAACAGGATTCCGCGCGTGGGGGCCGCGCGTTCGGCGGCGGCCAGCTGCGCGGCGAAAAGCTCGACGTTGCCGAATTCGGCGGCCGCGGTGCCGGTGCCTGAAAGCCTTCGATGGCTGCGGGCCTCGGCCAGGGCGCGGCCGGCGCGGGCCCTGGTGAAGAGGTAGCGTCCGCGCAGCAGGTTGGCCGCATGGGTGAAGTACCGTGCATCGTCCCAGTGCGTGTCATTGAGCAGCGCCCGCGGCCTTGCCTCGGGCAGTTTCACGGCCGCCAGCACCAAGGCGAGACCGACCGGGGCGATGGCCCAGTTTGGCGGGCCCGGCGCCTCGAAGCCGCCCAGGCCCGACATCAACGCGATCGTGCCGGCAGCGCCTGCCAGGGTTGCGCCCCAGATGGCCAGCGGGGCATGAAGGTGTCCCCGGGTGCGCAGCACCCAGCCCCAGAAGCCGATTGCCACCAGCACGGTGAGCATCGGGAAGAGCAGCATGACCGGGCCGGCGAAGGTGTGTGCATTCCATCCGTCGGAGAACCCGATCCAGATGCCGAGCACCAGCAGCAACATGCCCAGGGTCGCGAGCATCACGGTAATGGCTCCCGAGGCGCTGTTGAAGGGCAGGGCGCCCTCCAGGATGTCGGAAGGCCGGCGCAGCCGCCTGCCGCCCGTGCGGCCGAACTCAATCGCCTCGCCGAAGAGTTCGGTCGGGCTTTGGCCGCTCGCGGCAACGCTTTCGCGCACCTGGGCCAGCGCCGGTGCAACGGCCTCGTCCGGCGCGTTGGCGAAGATCATGGCTCCCGCCGCCAGTTCCGCCCATTCCCGGTAGGCCTCGGGCCAAAGCCCGACCTCCGCGCTCCACGCGGTCCTCTTGCGGTTCTGGTTTCTCATGCCGGTGCTCCTGCCCTGGTGGTTCTTCCAACTTCCGTTTCCTTGTCCCCGTGGGTGCCGCTCATGCGCGCAGCACCGCATCCTGGAAGAAGGCCCACAGCTCGCGCTGGGAGGCCAGGTGGCCTCGGCCGGTTCCGGTGAGCGTGTAGACCTTGCGCCCCGGTGCCCCGTCGCCGTCCTCCCAGGTGCTCTCCATGTATCCGGCGGCCTCGAGTTTGACCAGGGCCGGGTAGAGCGTGGCGCCCTTGATGGGCGAGAACCCCCGGGCCTCCAGGATCTGGCCGAGGGCGTAGCCGTGGTTGGGGCCCGCCTCCAGCGCGTCGAGCAGGCTCAGCGGGAGCAGCGCGCGTTGCCAGGTGCCGGGGAATTCCTTGCCGCCGCCTAGCATGGCCGCTCCCCCGTTTCCGGCAGTCGCCGCGGGCCCGGGCGGGGCGTTAGGTGGCCGCCGTGCGGCGGGTTTGGGGTCGTGATGTCGTGGCCTTTCTTGGAGGGTGCGTATCGTGGGTGACGCACGCCGCGAAAATCCTGACTAAGTCAAAAATTGATCTAGATTTAAAACAATAGCAAGGTTGTGCACATTTGGCGACGGTTTTCCACGACGTGTCTGCGGCCACCGCCCCCGCCTGAATCCCGTTATCGCGCCCGACCTGCCGGCGGGGCCGCGCCCGGAGCGGTTTTCGGCGGCAGGGCGGAGGCACCGCGGGCGCAGGGCTGCAGCAGGGCGGCGCCGGTGCGGGCTCCCCCTTCCCCACTCCCCCGGGCCGGGACCCGGGCGGCACACCCGTCGGGCCGCACCCAGGCATTTGGCCCCGGACATGCGCATGGGGGCGCCCACCGGGAATGGTGGACGCCCCCATGGAACCGCCCGAAGGCGGTGCGTGGAACTACTTCGCGTCGGCCGTGGCCGGCTCGTTGGACTCGGCCTTCTTGGGCTCGGGCTTCGAGTCGACTCCGGCTTCCTTGCGCTGCTGCGCGGTGATCGGTGCCGGGGCACTGGTCAGCGGGTCGAATCCGCCGCCGGTCTTCGGGAAGGCGATGACGTCGCGGATCGAGTCGGAGCCGGTGAGCAGCTGCAGCGCGCGGTCCCAGCCGAAGGCGATGCCTCCGTGCGGCGGGGCGCCGTACTTGAAGCCCTCGAGCAGGAAGCCGAACTTCTCCTGGGCCGCTTCCTCGTCGATGCCCATCATCTTGAACACGCGCTGCTGCAGCGCGGCCTGGTGGATACGGATCGAGCCGCCACCGATTTCGTTGCCGTTGCACACGATGTCGTAGGCGTAGGCCAGCGCGTTTTCCGGATCCTTGTCGAAGGTGTCCATGAACTCGGGCTTCGGGGAGGTGAAGGCGTGGTGCACGGCGGTCCAGGCGCCGGTGCCCACGGCCACGTCGCCCGAGGCAACCGCTGCGGCGGCCGGCTCGAACATCGGGGCGTCGACGACCCACACGAAGGCCCAGTCGCCTTCCTTGATCAATCCGGTGCGGTGGCCGATCTCCACGCGCGCGGCGCCCAGCAGGGAGCGGGCCTCGGTCTTGGGTCCGGCCGCGAAGAAGATGCAGTCCCCGGGCTTGGCGCCGGTGGCCTCGGCCAGGCCGGCGCGCTCGGCATCGGTCAGGTTCTTGGCGACCGGGCCGGCCAGCTCGCCGTCCTCCTTGTAGAGCACGTAGGCCAGGCCCTTGTGCCCGCGCTGCTTGGCGAATTCCTGCCAGCCGTCCAGGGTGCGGCGGGGCTGGGAGGCGCCGCCGGGCATGACCACGGCACCGACGTGCGGGGCCTTGAAGACGCCGAAGCCGGTGTCCTTGAAGAACTCGGTCATGTCGGTCAGCTCGAGGCCGAAGCGCATATCCGGCTTGTCCGAGCCGTACTTGGCCATGGCCTCGTGGTAGGTGATGCGGGCGATCGGGGTCGGGATCTCGACGTCGATCAGCTTCCACAGCTCCTTCACCAGGGCCTCGCCCAGGGCGATGATGTCGTCCTGCTCGACGAAGGATGCCTCGATGTCCAGCTGGGTGAACTCCGGCTGGCGGTCGGCGCGGAAGTCCTCGTCGCGGTAGCAGCGGGCGATCTGGTAGTACTTCTCGAATCCGCCGACCTGCAGCAGCTGCTTGAACAGCTGCGGGGACTGCGGCAGCGCGTACCAGGACCCGGGGGCCAGGCGTGCCGGGACCAGGAAGTCGCGGGCGCCCTCGGGGGTGGAGCGGGTCAGCGTCGGGGTCTCGATTTCCACGAAGCCGTCGTCGTGCAGCAGGTTGCGGGCGATCCGGTTGGCCTCGGAACGCAGGCGGATGTTGCGGTTCGGGGTGGGGCGGCGCAGGTCGAGGTAGCGGTGGCGCAGGCGCGCCTCCTCGCCGACCTCGACGTGCTCGTCGACCTGGAAGGGCAGCGGCGCGGCGGTGTTCAGCACGACCACCGTCTCGGCGATGACCTCGATCTGGCCGGTGGCCAGCGCGGGGTTCTCGTTGCCCTCGGGGCGGCGTTCGACCTTGCCGGTGACCTGCAGCACGAATTCGTTGCGCAGCGGGTGGAAGACTTCCTCCTCGCGCACCACGACCTGGGCGAAGCCCGAGGCGTCGCGCAGGTCAAGGAAGGCGACCCCACCGTGGTCGCGGCGGCGCGCCACCCAACCGGTGAGGGTGACGGTTTCTCCGATGTGCTCGGCGTTCAAGGTGCCGAGCTGATGAGTGCGTAGCACTGCATTCCTTTCTACAAAGGTGCGAATTTCCGCGGGTGTCCCGAAGTTCTTGTGACGCCGGTGGCGCGTGGGGTTCGGTGCGGAAAAGGGAAGAATCTATCTGCGAGTTTACCGGCAGCGGTGCACCCGCGGCACCGGAACCCCGGCGGTTGTGCCCTGACTCACGTGCGGGGCGCGCCGGGAGGGGTTCCGGTGGCGGTGCCTGGGCCGCTAGCCGGCGGCGGTGATGCGGTTGTCGAGGTCCTCGGCCGACGGGCTCCAGCCGGCCGGGTCGGCGGAAACCTGCTCGCCGCTGCGGATGTCCTTGACCTCGTGGGTGCCGTCCTCGGAGGTGAACCAGACAAAGGGGATGCCGCGCTTGTCGGCGTACTTGATCTGCTTGCCGAACTTCTCCGCCTTCGCGGCGACCTCGCAGGCGATGCCGCGGGCGCGCAGCGCGGCGGCCACGTCCTGCGCCTCGTTCCAGCTCTCGTCGTTGGCCAGGGTGACCAGCACCGCGGAGGGCACGGTGCGTGCGGCGGTGGCGGTTTCCTCGGCAAGCATCCGCGAGACCAGGCGGGTGACGCCGATGGACAGGCCCACGCCAGGGTAGTTCTTCTTGCCGGTGGAGGCCAGCGATTCGTAGCGCCCGCCGGAGCAGATCGAGCCGAGGGACTCGTGGCCCACCAGCACGGTCTCGTAGACGGTGCCGGTGTAGTAGTCCAGGCCGCGGGCGATGGACAGGTCGGCAACGACCTTGCCCGGGGCGCGGCGCACGGCGGCCTCGATGACCTTGGACAGTTCGTCCAGGCCTTCCTCGAGCAGCGGGTGGGTGATCCCCAGCGCGCGGACCTGCTCGACGAAGGAGGTGTCGGCGGTGCAGATCTGTGCCAGGGCCAGGGCCGCTGCGGCCTGCTGGGCGGTGGCGCCGAGTTCGGTCTGCAGCAGTTCGGCGACCTTGGCCGCCCCGATCTTTTCCAGCTTGTCGATGGAGCGCAGCACCCCGGCGGTGTCTTCCAGGCCCAGGCCCAGGTAGAAGCCCTCGGCGAGCTTGCGGTTGTTCACGCGCAGCCGGAAGTCCCCGATCGGCAGGGCCGTCAGGGCCTCGGCGATGACCAGGGCGAGCTCGACGTCGTAGCGGAAGGGCAGGGTGCCGTCGCCCACCACGTCGATGTCGGCCTGGGTGAATTCGCGGAAGCGGCCGTCCTGCGGGCGTTCGCCGCGCCAGACCTTCTGCATCTGGTAGCGGCGGAAGGGGAAGGCCAGGTGCCCGGCGTTCTCCACCACGTAGCGGGCGAAGGGCACGGTCAAATCGAAGTGCAGGGCCAGCGCGTTCGGGTCGGACTTGGCCGACTCCTCGGCGGCCAGCCGGGAAAGCCCGTAGACCTCCTTGTCGATTTCGCCCTTGCGCAGCAGCTGCCCGACGGTTTCCACGGCGCGGGTCTCGATGTTGGCGAACCCATGCAGCTCGAAGATCCGGCGCAGCGTGTCAAGTACGTGCTGCTCCACCGCACGCTCCTGCGGGAGCCATTCGGGGAAACCGGATAGTGAGGCCTTGCGTGCCATGAAGTCTGTACTCCTGTATGAAAGGGGGAAAGCGATGGTGGTTGCCACGTCCCTGGCAGCGGCGGGCCCGCCGGGGGCGGGTGCCGCGCCCAGCGGGCACGTAGGGAACCAAGTCTACTGGCGTGTCGGTGCGCCGAGGGCGAAACGACGCGAATGCGTCGCCGATTCGGGGCGGCAGAGTACCGGTGGGCGGGCCATGGCGGGTAAAGTGGCGGTGACAGTTGTGTCCTGAGCGCATAGTCTCTGGGCCGATCCTTAGCGAAAGAGTTTCAGCGGTGACCACCAGTCAGCAATCCGACGACAATCTCCAGCCAGCAGCAGTGGCCGAGGAGCAGCAAACCGAAGGCACCCCGGCGCCGGTTGAGGCGCCAGCCGCGCCGGCACCCGACGCGGCCCCTGCAAGCGCGGCAGCCGAAGCCACCGAGCAGCCGGCCGAAGAAGCCCCCGCGGCAGAGGAAGCGCCGGCAGCAGAGGCCCCCGCGGCAGAAGAAGCCCCTGTGGCCGAGGAAGCCCCGGCGGCAGAAGCAGCGGCAACCGAGGCTCCGGCCGAGGAAGCAGCTCCCGCCCCGGCACCGACCCCGGCCGCAATGCCGACACCCGCAGCAGTGCCGACCCCGGCCGCCATGGCCCCGTCGCCCGGCGCACCGCGCCCGATGGGCAAGCACGCCGCCAAGGCCGCTGCGCCGGTTGCAGCTCCCCCGAGCTTCACCACCCCGCTGGAGGAAGCCGCGAAGATCAGCCGCGTTTCCGAGGACGGCCACGTGTTTGTCATCATTGACGGCACCGAGCACCCGGTGGGCCAGTACCCCGACGCCACCGCCGAGGAGGCCCTGGCCTACTTCGTGCGCAAGCACGACGAGGTCGTCTCCTCCCTGATGCTGCTCGAGCAGCGCGTGGCGGCCAAGGCGCCGAGCTCGGACATGAACAAGACCCTGGACCACCTGGCCGCCACCGTGGCCGAACGCGCCATGGTCGGCGACATCCCGGCGCTTGAGGCACGCATCGAGACCGCCCGCGCGGCCGTCGCCGAGCTGGTCGCCGTGGAGCGCAAGGCCAACGAGGAGCTGCGCGCCACCGAGCTCGCCGCCCGCGAGGCCATTGTCGCCGAGGCCGAGGCCCTGGCAGCGCTGGACCCGACCACCGTGCAGTGGAAGCAGGGCTCCAACCGGATGAACGACCTGTTCGATGCCTGGAAGACCGCGCAGAAGTCGGGCGTGCGCCTGGGCCGTTCCACCGAGGATTCGCTCTGGAAGCGTTTCCGCGGGGCCCGGACCACCTTCGACCGCCACCGCAGGGCCTACTTCTCGCAGCTCGATGCCACCAACGCCGAGGCCAAGTCCGCCAAGGAAGCGTTGATCGCCCGTGCCGAGGAACTCTCGCACTCCACCGACTGGGGGGCAACGGCCGGGGAATACCGCCGCCTGATGGACGAGTGGAAGGCCTCCAAGCGCGCCTCGCGCAAGGACGACGACGCCCTGTGGGCACGCTTCCGCGCCGCCCAGGACGTGTTCTTCGAGGCGCGCCAGTCCGCAAACGCCGCCATCGACGAGGAGTTCGGAGCGAACCTCATCGTCAAGGAGGCGCTGCTTCTCGAGGCCAAGGCATTGCTGCCGATCAAGGACCTGGCCACCGCCAAGCGCCTGCTCGATTCGATCCGCGACCGCTGGGAAGCCGCGGGCAAGGTCCCGCGCGCCGACATGCAGCGCGTGGAATCTGCGCTGCGCCAGGTCGAGGACGCCGTTCGTTCGGCGGAGGACGACCAGTGGCGCCGCTCCAACCCGGAGACCAAGGCACGGTCGAACTCGATGCTGACCCAGCTCGAGGACGCCATTGCCGGGCTCGAGGACGACCTGGCCAAGGCGAAGGCCAAGGGCGTGGAGTCCAAGATCAAGGCCGCCCAGGAAGCCCTGGACGCCCGCCGCCTGTGGCTCGAGACGCTGCAGAAGTCCTCGGCCGACTTCCAGTAACAGCCTCACGGCAGCATGGCGCCGGGCGGGTGTGGTTCGCAAGAACCGCAGCCGCCCGGCGCTTTTTGCTGCCCCGTGCAATGCGCGCGGGCACAGTTATCCACAATTTCGGCCTCTCCCCTGCCGCCGGGGCACCGTGGCCTGTGAGAGTGGAGGAATGGAAAGCACAAACACCGGCCGCAACCGCGTCCCGGGCCCCGCAGCACCGGCCGCACCACCACAGATTCCGTCCCGGGCACGCGGGGGCCCGCAGGTGGTCCTGGTCGACGAGCCGTTCACACTCAACGAGCTGCAGGCACTGCGGCTGCGCGGGTCGTTGCGGGAAGTCTTGCCCGGGGCCTACATCGCCGCGGTGCATCCGGAAAACCCGGTGACCCGGGCGCAGGTGGCCGCAGCGGTGGCCGGGGAGCAGCTGGTGCCCGGCAGGGCCCTGTGCAAGGGCACCGCCGCCTGGGTGTACGGCTGCGCGCCGATGCCGCGCGAACTGGACATCGTGGTCCCGCGCTACCACCGGCCGTGCGCCCCGACGGCCCGGATGCTGCTGCGGTTGAGCGAGGGCGTGCTGGACGAGGAGCAGATCTGCACCGTTGGAGGCGTGGCGGTGACCTCGCCGCTGCGCACCGCGATGGACATCGCCTTCAATTCCGAGTGGCGTGAATCGCTGCCGGTGCTCGCGGCCATCGATGCCTCCCCGCGTCTGCGCTGCGGGTACCGGCAGATGCTGGATTCGATCAACGAGCAGGTCCGCCGGCCCGGGCGGCGCCGCGCGCTGGGCGCGGTCACCCGCCTGATGGACGCAAGCCTGCCCGCGGCGGCCTGAGCACCGCCGCGGGTCCTCCCCGCCGGGTGGAAACCGTCCTAGGAGCGGCGGTTGCCCCCGGAGGTGCGGTACACGTCGTACACCCCGTCGATGCGCCGCACCGCGTTCAGCACGTGGCTGAGGTACTTCGGGTCGCCCATTTCGAAGGCAAAGCGGGAGAAGGCCACCCGGTCCCGGGAGGTGGAAACGCTCGCGGCCAGGATGTTCACGTGGTTCTCCGAAAGCACCCGCGTCACGTCCGAGAGCAGTGACTTGCGGTCAAGCGCCTCGACCAGGATCTCCACCAAGAAGACGCTGGACTTGGTCGGGGCCCACTGGACCTCCACCAGGCGGTCGGGCTGCTGCTCGAGCTGCTTGAGGTTCACGCAGTCGGTGCGGTGCACCGAGACGCCCGAGCCGCGGGTGACAAAGCCGCGGATCGGATCCGGCGGCACCGGGGTGCAGCAGCGGGCCAGCTTCGCCAGCACCTCGCCGGCACCCGGGACGACGACCCCGGCATCGGATTCGGTGGCCCGCCCGGGCACCGCGTAGATGGGGGTTTCCTCCAGCACCTCCGCGACGGATCCGTTTTCTCCGCCGACCAGCGCGGTGAGGTGCTCGATGACATTCTGCGCACTGGTGTGCCCGTCGCCGACGGCGGCGTAGAGCGCGGAGATGTCGTGGTGGCGCAGCTCCTGGGCGACGGCGGAGAGCACGTCGTGGGTCATGAGCTTTTGCAGCGGAAGGTTGTTCTTCCGCAGCGCCTTGGTCAGCTGCTCCTTGCCCTTCTCAATGGCTTCCTCGCGGCGTTCCTTGGTGAACCACTGGCGGATCTTGTTCCGGGCGCGCGCGGACTTCACGAAGCCGGCCCAGTCCTGGGACGGGCCGGCGTTCTCGGCCTTGGAGGTGAAGACCTCCACCATGTCGCCGTGGTGCAGTTCCGAGTTCAGCGGGACCAGCTTGCCGTTCACCCGGGCGCCGATGGTGCGGTGCCCCACGTCGGTGTGCACCGCGTAGGCGAAGTCCACCGGGGTGGAGCCCACGGGCAGGGACATGATCTGGCCCTTGGGGGTGAAGACGAAGACCTCGGCGGTGTTGATCTCGTAGCGCAGCGAATCCAGGAATTCGTTGGAGTCGGAAGTCTCCTTCTGCCAGTCCATGAGGCTGCGCAGCCAGTCCATGTCCTGTTCCTCGACCGAGCGGGAGTCCCCGCCGTTGCCGTGCTTGTACTTGAAGTGCGCCGCCACGCCGTACTCGGCGCGCTGGTGCATGTCGTGGGTGCGGATCTGGATCTCCACCGGCTTGCCGTCGGGCCCGATCACGGTGGTGTGCAGCGACTGGTACAGGTTGAACTTGGGCAGCGCGATGTAGTCCTTGAAGCGCCCGGGCAGCGGGGTCCAGCGCGCATGCATCAGCCCCAGCACCGCGTAGCAGTCCTTGACCGTGTCAACCAGGACCCGCACGCCCATCAGGTCGTGGATGTCGTCGAAGTCCTTGCCGCGCACGATCATCTTCTGGTAGATCGAATAGTAGTGCTTCGGCCGGCCACTGACGGTGGCCTTGAGCCTGGCGGCGGTGATGTCCTCGGTGATGGCGGAACGCACCGTGGCCAGGTACTTCTCCCGTTCCGGGGTCCGCTCCCCCACCATCCGCACGATTTCCTCGTACACCTTGGGGTGCAGCGCGGCGAAGGAAAGGTCCTCGAGCTCCCACTTGACGGTGTTCATGCCCAGGCGGTGGGCCAGCGGGGCGAAGATCTCCAGGGTCTCGCGGGCCTTCTTGGCGCTGGACTCCGGGGAGACGTAGCGCCAGGTCCGGGCATTGTGCAGGCGGTCGGCCAGCTTGATCAGCAGCACCCGGATGTCCTTGGACATCGCGATGACCATCTTGCGCACGGTCTCGGCCTGCGCGGCCTCACCGAACTGGACCTTGTCCAGTTTGGTGACCCCGTCGACCAGCTTCGCTATCTCCTCGCCGAACTCGCGGGTCAGCTGCTCCAGGGAGTAGTCGGTGTCCTCGACGGTGTCGTGCAGCAGCGCGGCGGCAAGGATCGCCCCGGTCATGCCCATCTCGGCAAGGATGGTGGCCACGGCGACCGGGTGGGTGATGTATGGGTCCCCGCTCTTGCGCTTCTGGCCCTCGTGGTGGTGCTCGGCGACCGCGTACGCGCGGGCGAGCAGGTCGATGTCGGCCTTGGGGTTTTGCGCGCGCACGGTGCGCAGCAGCGGTTCCAGGGTCGGGGGCTGGGCGGTGGAGCCGCGTCCGGCCAGGCGGACCAGCCGGGAAATGGTCCCGCGCTTGGGTGCGGGATTCGGGGCCCCGGGCATCATGACACCGTGGTTCTCTGCCATGGGGTGCCTCCTATCGATCGGGATCCGTCGCGTGGGCGCGTGGCGCGCCGTGTGGCCCGGCCGTGGCTTGCGGCACCGGCCCCGAGAAGGGGGCCTGGCACCGCGGGACTTTCACCACGCCCAAGTTCCTCTTGCTAGGTTATAGCACTTCGCGCCCAAAGGCGGACGGCGGGGCCCCGGAGTCCGCCTCCGGGGTCCCGCCGTCGCCGTGCCCGCAAAATGCGGGCCCGGGCACGTGCCTAGGCGTTGGCCAGGCGGTGCACCGCGATCTTCTTGTTGTGGCGCTCGATCTCCGGCTCGCCGTCACGCAGCAGCGAGTACAGCGGGGCCTGGACAAAGAGCGTGGACAGCGCCGAGACGATGATGCCGATGAACAATGCCAGCGACAGGTCCTTGAGCGTTCCGGCACCCAGCAGGTAGGAGCCGATGAACAGGATCGAGGCCACCGGAAGCACGGCAACCACCGAGGTGTTGATCGAACGCACCAGGGTTTGGTTGATGCCCAGGTTCACCAGCTCCTCGAAGTTGCGCTTGGTCTGTGACTCGAAACCGGCGGTGTTCTCCCGGACCTTGTCGAAGACCACCACGGTGTCGTAGAGGGAGTAGCTCAGGATCGTCAGGAAGCCGATGATCGCCGAGGGGGTGACCTCGAATCCGGAGAGCGAATAGATCCCGGCGGTGATCACGACCACCTGGAGCAGCCCGATGATCGCGGCGAGGGACATCTTCCAGGTGCGGAAGTATGCGGCCATGAGCAGCGCCACCAGCACCACGAAGACGACCAGGCCGATGATTGCCTGCTTGGAGATGTCCGCGCCCCAGGTCGGGCCGACGAAGGTCGAGGTGACCTCCGACTTGGTCACCCCGTACGCGGTGGCCAGGGCCTCGGCGAGCGACAGCGTCTGGTCGTCGGTGAGCTTGTCGGTCTGCACGCGCATGGTGTTCGGGGCGATGTTGGTGACCCGGGGGTGGTGGTCCGGCGCGATCGCCACCACGGCATTCTCGCCGGTGGGAACGTCGGTGTGGTCGACCTTGGAGATGGTGAACTCGGATCCGCCGCGGAACTCGATGCCGAGGTTGAACCCGCCCTTGACAACGGGGACCAGGATGGCGAGCAGGACCAGGACCGCGGAAACGGACAGCCACAGCTTGCGCTTGCCCGTGAACGGGTAGGACCGCTTGCCGGTGTAGAGCTCGTTGCCCCAGGTTGCGAGACTAGCCATTTGATGAATCCTTATCCGCACGTTCGTCCGACTTGGTGGGCGCCGCGGTGGTGGCCGCGGCCTTGCGTCGCTCGGCGATGGTCTGCCGGCGTTCGGCCTCGCTGGCCGCCTTGGCGTTCTTCTTGCCGCGGGCGACTTCCGCCTCGGTGCTGAAGCTGCGGATCCTGCCCGCGCCCTGGTACAGCGGCACAGCGCCAAGCAGCGAGGGATCGAGCCCGGAGAACCGGTGCCCCTCGCCGAAGAACTTGGTCTTGCCCAGCAGCTGCAGCGTCGGGTGGGTGAGCAGGAAGACCACCACGATGTCCACCACGGCGGTCAGGCCCAGGGTGAAGGCGAAGCCTCGCACGTTGCCCACGGCCACGATGTACAACACGATGGCGGCCAGGATGTTCACGGCCTTGGAGGCCAGGATGGTGCGCTTGGCGCGCTTCCAGCCGATCTCCACGGCCGAGTGCAGCGGGCGCCCGTCACGCAGTTCGTCACGGATGCGTTCGAAGTACACGATGAAGGAGTCGGCGATCAGGCCGATGGACACAATCAGGCCCGCAACACCTGCCAGCGAGAGCCGGTAGTTCATCGACCAGCCCAGCAGCACCAGCGCGAGGTAGGTCAGCACGCCGGAAACCAGCAGCGAGACGATGGTGACCAGGCCCAGCAGGCGGTACTGGAAGATCGAGTAGATCGCCACCAGCCCCATGCCGATGAGCCCGGCGATCAATCCGCTGCGCAGCTGGTCCGTACCCAGGGTCGCGGAGATCTGTTGTTCGGACTGGATCTCGAAGCTGATCGGCAGGGCGCCGAACTTCAGCTGGTCGGCCAGGGCCTTGGAGCTCTGTTCGGTGAAGTTGCCGGTGATTTCGGCGCGGCCGTCGGCGATCACCGCGTTGGACTGCGGGGCGGAGATCACGGTGCCGTCAAGCACGATCGCGAACTGGTTCTGCGAACCTTGCATGGGGGTGATGCGCTTGGTGACCTCGGCGAACTTCGTCTTGCCCTCGGCGTTGAATTCGAGGGTCACTGCCCACTGCCCGGTGACCGCGCCCTGCTGGCCGCGGGACATGCCGAAGGAGGCATCGGTGATGTCGGCGCCGGGGACCTCGACCGGTCCCAGGATGTATTTGGAGCCCGTATCCGGTTCGCAGGAGATCATCGGCTTGGCCGGGTCGTGGACCTCTTCCGCACCCTGTCCGAGCTCCGTCGGGCAGTCGTAGGCCTCGAACTTCTGGTACAGGGCCGCGTCGATCCAGTTCATGTCCGAGGCGTTCTCGGGCTTGGCGCTCGGCTTGGGCAGATCCGCCTTGGCCAGTCGCTGTTCCTTGGGAACGGCGGTGTACGGCCCGGCCAGGATGACCGGGCGGAACTCCATGTTCGCCGAGGCCTGGATCAGCTCGCGGGTGCGGGAATCGGGGATGCCGGGCATGGAGACGACGACGTTGCGGCCGGACTGCGTGGTGATCTCGGCTTCCGAGACACCGGTGCCGTCCACGCGCTGGCGGATGATTTCCACGGCCTGGTCCAGCTGCTCCTGCGTTGCCGCAGCACCGCCCGCCACCCGTGGTGCCAAGATCATTTGGGTGCCACCCTCGAGGTCGAGGGCAAGCTTGGGGGCAAAAGCTGCTTTCCCGCTCAGCACGCCGGTAATCAGGATGGCGGCCGAAATGAGGAAGATAACGCCGAGCCACAGCAGGGATTTGCGCGCCTGCTTGATCGGACCAGTAGATGACATCGTGAGGCTTTCTGGTTGTTCCATCGCCCCTGGGAGATGGAGATTCCGCGGAAAACCCGGAGCCTGCCTGCAACCCGCCCCTGCGGGGTGGGGGTTGGGGCTGCTCCGGGCCGCATGGTGAAGGTCAATCGAAAGCCGGATCGCTCACCGGCGGGTCTGTGTGGCCCGCGGAAATCCGGCTGCCGTTCACTGCTGGGTTGGCGTGCCCGAAGGCGCCAAGCGGACTAGGCCTTGGGGCCCTTGTCCTCGTTGTTCAGGCGGCGCAAGGTCTCTTCCGGGGTTTCGTTTTCCGACCCCGGGGCCTCTTCGGCGCTCTCGACCGAGGCCGAGGTCAGCGAGGATGCGTCGTTGGGGACCTCAACCGAGGCACCAGCCTCTTCCGAGGCGACGACCTTGGCGACAACCTGCGAGTGGACGGTGACGAAGCTGCCCGGGGAAACCTCCAGGACGATCTTGTTTTCGTCGGTGTCGATGCTCGCAATGGTGCCAAAGAGACCGAACTGGGTCATCACCTCGGCACCCACGGCAAGGTTGGAGCGGATCTCTTCCTGGGCCTTGGCGGCCTTCTTGCGGCCACGCATCATCATGAAGATCAGCAGGCCGAAGGCGGCGAGCATGATCAACATGGTCGGGTCGAATGGGGCCTTTTCGCCGGAAGCGGCTTGGGCCAAAACGTATTCGGTCACGTGTGGATACCTGTTCCTAAGTCATTGTCAGCGGCGCGCACAATCGCGATTGCGCAGCCGGTGGGCCTATCCATACTATAGGGAGTTCCTGACCAAACCCCGACCACAACGCAGTTTTGGCCTGCGAATGTCCTTGGAATGCTCCGTCGCGCCCCAAGGTGAGACACTGCCGGCTACTCGGCTTCTTCGTCGTCAAGCTCAAAACCGGACCGGCCTGCGAAGATGGCATCGGCCGGCATGCGAAGCCCCAGGTGGTTCCAGGCCTCCGCGGTGGCGATCCGGCCGCGCGGGGTGCGTCCCAGCAGGCCCTCGCGAACCAGGAACGGTTCGGCGACCGTCTCCACGGTCTCGGGCTCCTCCCCCACCGCAATGGCCAGGGTGGACAGGCCAACCGGCCCCCCTCCGAACTTGGTGCACAGGGCATGGAGCACCGCGCGGTCCAGCCGGTCCAGTCCGCGGACGTCGACCTCGTACATGTCCAGGGCCGCGGAGGCGGCCCGTGCGTCGATGCTTTCGAGCCGGTTCACCAGCGCCCAGTCGCGCACGCGCCGCAGCAGCCGGTTGGCAATGCGGGGGGTGCCGCGCGAACGCGAGGCGATCTCGCTGAAGGCCGCGGAGTTGACCTTCAGCGAAAGCATCATGGCCGAACGGCGCAGCACCAGCTCGAGTTCCTCGACGCTGTAGAACTCCAGGTGCCCGGTGAACCCGAACCTGTCGCGCAGCGGGCCCGGCAGCAGCCCGGCGCGGGTGGTGGCACCGACCAGTGTGAAGGGGGGAAGTTCCAGCGGGATGGCGGTGGCCCCGGCTCCCTTGCCGACGATGATGTCGACACGGAAGTCCTCCATGGCCATGTAGAGCATTTCCTCGGCGGGGCGGCTCATCCGGTGGATCTCGTCCAGGAAAAGCACCTCGCCCTCGGTGAGGGAGGAGAGGATCGCGGCCAGGTCCCCGGCGTGCTGGATGGCCGGGCCGGAGCTGATGCGCAGCGGCGCGTTCATCTCGGCGGCAATGATCATCGACAGCGTGGTCTTGCCCAGGCCGGGAGGGCCCGAGAGCAAGACGTGGTCGGCGGTCCGCTCGCGGATCTTGGAGGCCTCGAGCACCAGGGAGAGCTGTTGGCGCACCCGGTGCTGTCCGACGAAATCGTCCAGGTTCTTGGGCCGCAGGGCCGCCTCGAGCACCCGTTCCTCGGGCTCGGGGCCGGCATTGGTCAGCTCGCCGGTGTCTGTCATGTCGTACTCCTAGTTTCCGGGCCGGTTCCCGCGCCCCAGGGAACGCAGCACCGCCCGCAGGATTTCCGGCACGCTGCCGGTGGCAACGATTTCCGGGTCGTTCTTGGCCAGTGCTTCCAGCGCCTTGTTGGCGTCCTTCTCGGTCCAACCCAGGCCGGTGAGTGCCTCGAGGACCTGGGGCTCCCAGGTGGGTGCCGCCGGGCTTCCGGCCGGAACCGGTGCGCCGGTGGGCACCAGCTTTCCATTGAGCTCGAGCACGATGCGCTGGGCGCCCTTGGGCCCGATGCCCGAGACCTTGGTGAAGGCCTTGGTGTCCTTGGTGCTGGCGGCGATGCGGACTTCCTCCGGGGTGTGCACCGAAAGGATGGCCAGGCCGGTGCGCGGTCCGATGCCCGAGACCCCGGTAAGGACCTCGAAAACCTCGCGTTCGTCACCGGAGGCGAAGCCGAAGAGCGTCATGGAGTCCTCGCGCACCACCATGGAGGTGTGCACGAACGCCTCCCGGCCCACCTGCAAGGTGGCCAGCGTCTGCGGGGTTGCCTGGATCAGCATGCCGAAGCCGCCGACCTCGATGACCGCGTTGTTCAGGTTGACCTGTTGAGGCACTCCTCGCAGCGTACTGATCATGGGGGTGTTCCTCCGTGGTGCCGGGCCGCGCCGGTGGTACCCGAAACACGCAAGCCATACGAATATATCTACGAACAGCTTACAGGTTCCTTGGCGCACACCCGCGGACGCACGCAGCGCAGGACGTCAGCGGCAGGTTCCCTCCGGTCCCTAGCGTGCCTTGACAGCTCGGGCCTTGGCCTCGGCGGCGATCCAGGCGCGCTGGGCGGGCGTCAAGCCCGAGGATCCGCCGGAGGGCCGCGGGGCGGAGGCCGAGGCTGCGGCACCGGCGGCACCGAATGCGGCGCCGCGCCAGCCGTGGGTGATGGCCAGCGCCGCGGCGTCGGCGGCATCGGCCGGGGACGGCGGGGCGTCCAGGCGCAGGATCTTGGCGACCATCTTGCCCACGGCCAGCTTGTTGGCCGAGCCGGAGCCCGTCACCGCGGCCTTGACCTCGGTGGGGGTGTGCAGGGCAACCGGGATGTTCCGCCGGGCCGCGGCAACGATCACCACGCCCGAGGCCTGTGCGGTGCCCATCACCGTGCTGACGTTCAGTTGGCTGAAGACCCGCTCCAGGGCAACGACGTCGGGCTTGTGCTCATCGAGCCACGCATCGATGCCGTCGGCGATGGCCAGCAATCGCTGGTCCAACGGGGTCCCCGGAGGGGTCCCCACCACCGAGACATCGATGAGCGTGGCCCGGCGGTTGGGTTCGACGTCGACCACGGCCAGGCCGCAACGGGTCAGGCCCGGGTCGACGCCCACCACTCGCAGGGGCATGTGGTGGCTAGTCCTCTTCGAGTTCTGCCATGACCTCGGCACTGATGTCCGCGTTGGAGTAGACGTTCTGCACGTCGTCCAGCTCCTCGAGCGCGTCGGCAAGCTTCAGGAACTTGCGGGCCGCCGCTGCATCAAGCTGGACCTGCATCGAGGGCACGAATTCGACTTCGTCGGTTTCGTATTCGATTCCGGCTTCCTCGAGCGCGGCAACAACCGCACGCAGGTCGGTCGGCTCCGAGTGGATCTCGAAGTGGTCCCCGGATTCCTTGACCTCGTCGGCCCCGGCGTCCAGCACCGCCATGAGCAGGTCGTCCTCGGTGAGGTCCTTCTTCGGCAGGCCGACGACTCCCCGGCGGGCGAACAGGTATGCAACCGAGCCGGGGTCCGCGACGGTGCCGCCGTTGCGGGTGATGCCCAGGCGCACCTCGGAGGCCGCACGGTTCTTGTTGTCGGTCAGGCATTCGATCAGCAGGGCCGAGCCCTGGGGTCCGCGTGCCTCGTAGATGATCTCGGTGTAGTCGATGACCTCGCCGGTCAGGCCGGCGCCGCGCTTGACCGCGCGGTCGATGTTGTCGTTGGGCACCGAGGTCTTCTTGGCCTTGGAGACAGCGACCTCGAGGGCCGGGTTGCCGGCCAGGTCGGCGCCGCCTGCGCGCGCCGCAACCTCGATGTTCTTGATCAGCTTGGCGAACGCCTTGGCGCGCCTGCTGTCGAGGATTGCCTTCTTGTGTTTCGTGGTTGCCCATTTGGAGTGGCCGGACATGCTTACGCGTCTCCTCTGATCATTTGAATGAAAAGTTCATGGATCCGGCGCTCCCCGGCCACCTCGGGGTGGAAGGAAGTCGCCAGCAATTTTCCAGAACGTACTGCAACAATTCTAGCCACCCTTGTCCCGTCCACGCCCAGGGGCGTGTTTTCGGCGGGGATGGTGGCCAGTACCTCTACGGACTCCCCCACGCTTTCCACCCAGGGCGCGCGGATGAATGCCGCGCGGACCGGCGCCGTGGCACGGTCCGGGTCCTGGCTGGAAAGGGCGTTCAGTCCCTTGATCGCAAGGTCGACCTCGAACGAGTCGACCTGTCGCCCGAAGGCATTGCGCTTGACCACCATATCGATTCCCCCGAAGCTTTGCTGGGGCTCGCCCTTCATGTTGGTGGTCGGATCGGCAATGGTGTCGGCCAGGAGGATCATTCCGGCGCACGATCCATAGACCGGGAACCCGTCGGCAATCCTGGCCTTGAGCGCCTCGGCCACCCCGTACATGCGGGCGAGCTTGTCGATCACCGTTGACTCCCCGCCGGGGATGACCAGTCCGTCCAGGTCCGCCAGTGCGCCCGGTGTCTTCACCGGCAGCGCAAGGGCACCGAGTGATTCGAGTGCTTGCAGGTGTTCGCGTACATCCCCTTGCAGGGCAAGGACTCCAATTCGTGGCGCCAAGGTGGATCGCTTTCTGGTCTCGTGGAACGGATCATGCATGCCGCGCGCACCGAGATGAAGTACGTGGACAGCTCAGGATAAACCCGCCGCACCCCGTGGGAATATTTTCGTGACACGCCCGGGTGCCCGGCGGCCGGTCAGCGGCTTCCCAAGGTCCACATTCTTGCACCGTCGGCCTTGGCGTCCATGGAGTTCACGGTGTCGGTGGTGCGCTTGAGCGAGGCGGCATCCTGGGCCTCGGTGGTGCAGGGGGCCGAGGCCTTGGCGGGCAGTGCGCACCAGCGCAACGGGGATGGTTTCATGATGTGCGGCGCCCACACCAGGTCCCCGGGCTTCCAGGTGTCTCCGGTGCGCACGAACTGCATCTTCACCGTGAGCCCCTCCTTGTTCAGCGGGGTCTTGGTCGCGTGCTTGGCCACGGAGTTGCCCAGCCCGTACACGATCCAGGTGCCCTGGTGCTTTTCGAGCGGCAGCACCGAGTGGGTGTGGTGGGAGTAGATGAAGTCGAACTCGCCGCTGGCCGCCAGCGATCGGTACAGCGCCAGCTGGGAGGCGGTGGGTGCGCTGGTGTATTCGGCGCCGTCGTGGATCGCGGCGAGCACGATGTCCGCCCCGGCCGCGCGTGCCGCCTTGGCCCGGGCCACCAACGAGGCCTGCTCGATGTCGTCGACCCGCCACGGGGCGTCCTCCTTCATCCCGTTCAGCGAGTAGGTGCCGGCGATGACAGCGACCTTGGCGCTGCCCGCCGGGACCAGCAGCGGCTTTTGGGCCTCGGCCTTGCTGCGGTAGGAGCCGGTGGAAACCATCCCGGCCGCCTCCAGCGCATCCAGGGTCCGTTCGACCCCGGCAACCCCGGCGTCCATGGAATGGTTGCTGGCGGTGGTGCAGCCGTCATAGCCGACCTTCTTCAGGGCCGGGATGATCTGCGGCGGAACGTTGAACATCGGGTACCCGCCGAACGGACCGTTCGGAGCCGCAACCGGGGTTTCCAGGTTGCACAGGGCCAGGTCGCTCTGGTCAAGGTAGGGGGCGATGCCCGCCAGCAGGGGGCCGAAGTCGTATTTCCCCTTCCCGTCGCGCTCTGCCTGGGCCCACAACGCCGGGTGCAGGAGGATGTCCCCCGCCACCGCGATCTCGATGCACTCGTCCCCCGGGCACGACGGGTCCGCGGGGTCCGCGGCAGCCTTGGTGGCGCCCGGGGACGGGGTGGCCGAAGCCGCCGGGGCTTCGGGGCCGGAGGCCGCCGGAGTGGTGGCCGCCGGCAGGCTGGCCGCGGCGGGACCCGGCGGCGGGGCGGGAGTGCAGGCAGCCAGCGATGCCGCCAGCAGCAGTGCGGTGCCGATGGCTGCACGTTTCCGGGCCCCAGGCCCATGCGCTATTCGATCAAACATGCTCCGAGCCTAACCTTTGCCGCGGGCATTCCGGCGCGGGATACCCACAGTGCCGCGGGCTTATGACAGGGTTAACACCATGCATAATCCGTTGCTTGAGCGAAGCACCTTGCCGTTTGAATTCCCAGATTATTCAGCCCTGGAGGCAGCCCACTATCTGGATGCCGTCCAGCAGGGTGTCGCTGGGCACCTGGAAGAACTTCGGGCCATCGCGCAAAACACGCAGGCCCCGACCCTTGAGAACACCTTTGTGGCCATGGAACGCAGCGGCGCGCTGCTGCGGCGCGCCGTGATGGCGTACTGGACGGTCTTCTCCGCCCATGGCACCGACGAACTGCGCGAGATCGACCCGCAGATCCAGTCCCTGGTTTCCGGCCACCAGGATGCCATCCACCTTGACGGGGAGCTTTTTGCGCGTCTGGCCTCCTTGGACGCCGATGCGCTCGACGGCGAGGACAAGCGGCTGGTCGCAGAGACGCTGCGCACCTTCCGTGCCGCCGGCGCCGAACTCGATGCGAAGCGCAAGGAGCAGTTGCGTGCACTGAACAGCGAGATCACGGACCTGTCCAGCGAATACTCGCGCAGGCTCCTGGGCGCCATGAACGAGGCCGCCGTACACTTCGCCGATCCGGGGGAACTGGCCGGGCTCAGCGACGGGGAACTGGGCTCCGCCGCCGATGCGGCACGCGACGCAGGATACCCCGACGGCTACTTGTTGACCCTGGTGCTGCCCACCGGACAGCCGCTGCTCGAGCGACTCGAACTTTCCGCTTCGCGCCGACGGCTCTTCGAGGCCTCGGTGAACCGCGGCCAGGAAGGCGAAAACCGGACCCTGGACCTGGCGGCGCGGATGGCGTCGCTGCGCTCGAAGCGTGCGGCCCTGCTGGGCTTTGCGACACACGCCGATGTGGTGCTGCAGGAGGCCACCGCCCCGGACCTGGCTGCGGTGCGCGGTCGCCTGGCCGAGCTCATCCCGGCGGCCGTGGCCAATGCCCGGGCCGAGGCCGGGGACCTGGAGAAGATTTCCGGATCCCCCGTCCAGCCGTGGGACTGGGCGTACTACTCCGCCGCCGTGGCGCGCGAACGCCACGCGCTGGACCGCGGGGCGTTGCGCGAATACTTCGAGCTCGATGCGGTGCTCAAGCGTGGCGTCTTTGCCGCAGCCTCCCGCCTCTACGGGCTGGGCTTCACCGAGCGTTTCGACTTCCCGCTCTACCACCCCGACGTGCGCACCTGGGAGGTCTTCAACGAGGACGGCTCCACGCTGGGCCTGTTCGTGGGCGACTTCTTTGCCCGTCCCACCAAGGCCGGGGGCGCGTGGATGAACTCCATCCGCGAGTCCGCATCCCTGCTGGGCGAGCGTCCCGTGGTCACCAACACCCTGAACATCCCCAAGCCGGCGGACGGCGAACCGGCGCTGGTGTCCCTGGACGAGGTCAACACGTTGTTCCACGAGTTCGGGCACGCGCTGCACGGGCTGTTTTCCGCCGGGATCTACCCGTCGCTGGCCGGCACCAGTGTGCCGCGCGACTTCGTCGAGTACCCCTCGCAGGTCAACGAGATGTGGGCCCTGCACGCCGAGGTGCTGCCCGGCTATGCCGCGCACACGCGCACCGGGGAACCGCTGCCGGAGGGCACGGTCCAGGCCTTGGAGGCCGCGGCGCTGTGGGGCGAGGGATTCGCCACCACCGAGTACCTCACCGCAGCCGTCCTGGATCTGGCCTGGCACTCGCTGACCGACGGGGAACTGGTTTCCGATCCGCTGGCCTTCGAGCAGCGCGTGCTCACCGAGGCCGGATTGATCCCGGAGCTGGTGCCCTCGCGCTACCGCACCGGCTACTTCAAGCACATTTTCGACGGCGGGTACTCGGCCGGCTACTACTCCTACATCTGGTCGGAGGTGCTGGACGCCGACACCGTCGAGTGGTTCACCGAAAACGGCGGGCTGAAGCGGGAAAACGGCGAAAGGTTCCGCACCGAGCTGCTCTCGCGCGGCAACACCCGCGACCCGCTTGAATCCTATGGGATCTTCCGCGGCCGCGAAGCACGGATCGAACCGCTGCTGGTGCGCCGCGGACTGGCAAGGAGCACGAACGCGTGACAACCATTGGTTTTGCGCAGGACGCGCTCTCGCACTGGCACCAGGCCATGGCGATCGCCACCGGCGGCAAGCTCTTCACGACCCACGGCTGCTCGTGGGCCTGGCAGCCGGCCCGCGGCCGGCTGGTGCTGCTCTTCCCCGCCCACGCTCAGGAGGCCGGGCTGCGCCCGGGCCTGGCCGAAGGCACGCGCCTGGGTGCGCGCCGGGTCGAGGCATGGGTCAATTCCGGTGCGCCCTCCGGCCCGCTGGAGGCCGCAGGGTTCTCCGATGCCGCACAGATCTCCTGGCATGCCGGCGAACTGGTGGGACCGGCGGAACCGTGGGACGGGCGGGTGCGCCTGGGCACGGAGATCCCCGAGGCCAGCGGCGCAGACGCGAAGGAATTGCAGGTCGCCAACCTGTGGCGCGATCCGGCCGCTGCCGGGCTGAGCGCCGGGCACCCGGCGTTGCGCCGCATCGAACAGGCCACCGCTCGCACCCTCGAGGGCGAGTTGGTGGGCCGCGCCTTTGCCCAGCAGGCCTTCGGCGGCCAGCTGGCCATCCACGGCCTGGCCGTGACCTCGGCACAGCGCCGGAGGGGCGTCGGCTCGGCCCTGCTCAACGGGCTGGCCCGCGGCATGGTCAATCCACTGGGGCTGGAGGAAGACACGCCCATCGAACTGATTGCCGCCGCTACCCCGAGCTCGGCACCGTTCTTCGAGGCCAACGGGATGCGTTTGCTGGGTCGCGGCCGCCACCTGGTGCTGCGCCAGTAGCCGCCCGGTGCCGCGGCGCCCGGCACGCCGGGTTCGCGGCCGCTTCCCGCGCTCTTGCCCCGGGGCGGGCGGCATCGACGTCGTCGCGATCGAACCCGGCGGCATTTCCACCGGGTGGGGACCCATCGCAGGGGTTCCGGAGGGCAACCACGCTCCCGCCTGCAGGCAACGGCAAACGGGCCGGGTGCTTTCCGGATTCAGGATTCCCCTCCGTTTGTTGAAGGGGAATCCTGAATCCGGTGCACCCGGCCCGCTGCTTGTCAGGCTATCGCCCGGAACCTACCAGCCGCGCTCGGCCAGGCGGTGCGGGGCAGGGATGTCGGCGACGTTGATGCCGACCATGGCCTCGCCCAGGCCGCGGGAGATCTTGGCCAGCTCGTCCGGGTCGTTGAAGAAGGTGGTTGCCTTCACGACGGCAGCGGCACGCTGTGCCGGGTTGCCGGACTTGAAGATGCCCGAGCCCACGAACACGCCGTCGGCGCCAAGCTGCATCATCATCGCGGCGTCGGCCGGGGTGGCGATGCCGCCTGCGGTGAAGAGCACGACCGGCAGCTTGCCGGTGGCGGCAACTTCCTTGACCAGTTCGTACGGGGCCTGCAGCTCCTTGGCGGCCACGTACAGCTCGTCCTTCGGAAGTGCCGCAAGCTTGGCGATCTCGGAGCGGATCTTGCGCATGTGGCCGGTGGCGTTGGAAACATCTCCGGTGCCGGCCTCGCCCTTGGAGCGGATCATCGCGGCACCCTCGTTGATGCGGCGCAGGGCCTCGCCGAGGTTGGTGGCGCCACAGACGAAGGGAACCTTGAAGTTCCACTTGTCGATGTGGTGCTCGTAGTCGGCCGGGGAGAGGACCTCGGACTCGTCGACGTAGTCGACACCGAGGGACTGCAGGATCTGTGCCTCGACGAAGTGCCCGATGCGGGCCTTGGCCATCACCGGGATGGAAACCGCCGCGATGATGCTGTCGATCATGTCCGGGTCGCTGGCGCGCGAAACGCCTCCCTGGGCACGGATATCGGCAGGAACGCGCTCGAGGGCCATGACGGCGACGGCGCCGGCATCCTCGGCGATGCGGGCCTGATCCGCCGTGACAACATCCATGATGACGCCGCCCTTGAGCATGTCGGCCATGCCCCGCTTGACGCGATCGCTACCTACGGTGGTTGCGGGGGTGGGGACGCCTTGGTTTTCAGACACCTTGGGGGTTCCTTTCAATAAGGTGAGCAGTACGCGAATCATCGTAGGTCCGCCGCGTCACAAAGGCCGCGGGTGTGTCGTCACAATTCAAAACTAGGTGCAAACACACCTAATGTCCAGCGCGTAAAGCCGCCGGGAAAACGACGCGTCAACTCGACGACTTTAATGAAACATCCTAGTGGGAGCGTCTATTTAGGACTGCGCACCGGTTTCCGGCCACACCCCGGATCCCGGGGGCGGAAAACACGGAAAATCAAATGCCGCCCTGGCCCCTGCGCCCCCATCGGGGCAACCGGACACCGCGCCCTTCCATGCCCGCGCAGGCCCTCCCGGCTCTCGGTTCATTGCACCCGCACCCGCCAGGTCGCCCTCAACCGCGGGAATGCGGGAAGATGGCGAACGCAAAAGAGCCGCACAGCCGGCGCAATGGCGGCAACGGCGAACCGCGCATTAAACGGATCGGCCGCCGGGGTTGTCCCCGACGGCCAATCCATGAAGTGCCTCGTCGCTTTAGTCCAGTTCCGCCCAGCCGGCGGCAAGGTCCACGCGGATGTCGCCGAGCGTTGCCGGGATGGCCTTGGTCTCGGCGATGATCGGGAAGAAGTTCCCGTCGCCGGCCCAGCGCGGCACCACGTGCTGGTGCAGGTGGGCGGCGATCCCCGCTCCCCCGGTGACGCCCTGGTTCATGCCCAGATTGAAGCCGGTGGGACGCGAGACGTGCCGCAGCACGCGCATGGCCTTTTGGGCCAGCGCTGCCATCTCCGCGGTTTCCTCGGCCGTGATGTCCGTGTAGTCCGGCACATGGCGGTACGGGCAGATCAGCAGGTGCCCCGGGTTGTACGGGAAGAGGTTCAGGATCACGTAGGCGGTCTTGCCGCGGTGGATGATCAGCGAATCCTCGTCGCTGCGGGTCGGCCCGGCACAGAAGGGACAGGACTCCTCGTCCTTGACCTGGTCCTGGCCGGCCTTGATGTAGGCCATCCGGTAGGGAGTCCACAGGCGCTGGAACGAATCGGGCACCCCGGCGAGTTCGAAGTCGTCGGAGATGGCGGCATCGGCTGCTTCCTGGGACGCGCCACCCGGATGGGTGGATGCGTAGGCGTTCGTGGACTCCCCCATGGATCTAGGCTTCCCGGTTCTTCACGGCCGCGACGATGCGGGCAACCGCCTCGTCGACCGGCACGCCGTTGTCGGTGCTGCCGTCGCGGAAGCGGAAGGAGACCGCCCCGGCCTCGGCGTCCTCGCCGCCGGCGATGAGCACGAACGGCACCTTTTCCTTCGACGCGGTGCGGATCTTTTTCGGGAAGCGGTCGGAGGAGATGTCCGCCTCGGCACGGATGCCCGCGGCCTTGAGCTTGTCGATCACGTCGAACATGTACTCGTTGAACGCCTCGGCCACCGGGATGCCCACGACCTGGACCGGGGAGAGCCAGGCCGGGAAGGCGCCGGCGTAGTGCTCGGTGAGCACGCCCATGAAGCGCTCCACGGAACCGAACAGGGCGCGGTGGATCATCACCGGGCGCTGGCGGGTGCCATCGGCCGCCTGGTACTCGAGCTCGAAGCGCTCGGGCAGGTTGAAGTCCAGCTGGATGGTGGACATCTGCCAGGTGCGGCCCAGCGCGTCCTTGGCCTGCACGGAGATCTTCGGGCCGTAGAAGGCCGCTCCGCCCGGGTCCGGGACCAGTTCCAGGCCCGAGGCCTCGGCGACCTCGGCCAGGGTGCGGGTGGCTTCCTCCCAGACGTCGTCGTCGCCGACGAACTTCTCCGGGTTCTTGGTGGAGAGCTCCAGGTAGAAGTCATCCAGCCCGTAGTCCTTGAGCAGCCCGAGCACGAAGTTCAGCGTTTCGGTCAGCTCGCCCTTCATCTGCTCCTTGGTGCAGTAGATGTGGGCGTCGTCCTGTGTCATGCCGCGCACGCGGGTCAGCCCGTGGACCACGCCGGACTTCTCGTAGCGGTAGACCGAGCCGAACTCGAACAGGCGCAGCGGCAGTTCGCGGTAGGACCGACCGCGCGAGCGGAAGATCAGGTTGTGCATCGGGCAGTTCATCGGCTTGAGGTAGTAGTCCTGGCCGGGCTTGCGCACCGTGCCGTCCTCGTTGAGCTCCGCGTCAACGTGCATCGGCGGGAACATGCCGTCGCGGTACCAGTCCAGGTGCCCGGAGACCTCGTAGAGATGGCCCTTGGTGATGTGCGGGGTGTAGACGAACTCGTAGCCGGCCTCGACGTGGCGGGCGCGCGAGTAGTCTTCCATTTCCTTGCGGATGATGCCGCCGCGCGGGTGGAACACCGGCAGGCCGGAACCCAGCTCGTCGGGGAAGGAAAAGAGGTCAAGCTCGACGCCGAGCTTGCGGTGGTCGCGGCGCTCGGCCTCGGCGATGCGCTCCTGGTAGGCCTTCAGGGCATCCTTGGTCGGCCAGGCGGTGCCGTAGATGCGCTGCAGCTGCTGGTTGTCCTGGTTGCCCAGCCAGTAGGCGGCCGAGGTGCGGGTCAACGCGAAGGCGTTGGAGATCAGCTTGGTGTTGGGCAGGTGCGGGCCGCGGCACAAATCGCACCACACGGTGTCGCCGGTTTTGCGATCGACGTTGTCGTAGATGGTGATTTCGCCGGCGCCGACCTCGACGTTGACGCCCTCGCCGGCCGAGTCGGCCTCGTTGGCCTTGTTCAGCAGCTCGAGCTTGTAGGGCTCGTGGGCCATGGCCTTGCGGGCCTCGTCCTCGGTGACAACGCGGCGGGCGAACTTCTGGTTCTGGTTCACGATCTTGAGCATCATCTTCTCGAGGGTCTTCAGGTCCTCGGGAGTGAACGGCTCGGCGACATCGAAGTCGAAGTAGAAGCCGTCGGTGATGTAGGGGCCGATGCCCAGCTTGGCATCCGGGCGCAGCTGCTGCACGGCCTGGGCCATGACGTGTGCGGTGGAGTGGCGCAGCACCTCGAGCCCGGCGGGGGAATCGATGGTGACGCGTTCGACGGCGGTTCCGGCCTCCAGCGGGCGGGACAGGTCGCGCAGCACCCCATCGACGTGCATGACGACGACCTCGCGGTCGTCGAAGTACAGCTCGGCCCCGGTAGTGCCGGCATTCACCTCGCGTTGTTCGCCATCGACGGTCAGTGTGATTTGCTCAAGCACTACGGCTCCTCGTTTCGTGGTTCGGCTTCATGGCTTGTGGCGTACGGTGGCCACAGCCAGCCAACCACCAGCTTAACCGACGCCCGCCGGTGCCAACCAATCGAAAACCGCGCAAGTCATCGTGTCCGGTCAGGGAAGTGCGAGTCGCGGGCGCGCTCCCAATGCACGGGCGGGGCCAGGTTGGGAGCCAACCTTGGTCGAAACAACTGCTATTCAAGGTTAGGTACCCAACGTTGGATAACGGACTCACTATCCAAGGTTAGGGCCTAAGGCCCCACAGCTATGCGATCTTGTTCGGGCTGATCGCCGGCACCGGCATGCTGACCAGCGAAACGTTGGCGCTGAAGTGCGACGACGT
Organism: Arthrobacter sp. UCD-GKA; assembly: GCF_001863355.1. NCBI lineage: Bacteria > Bacillati > Actinomycetota > Actinomycetes > Micrococcales > Micrococcaceae > Arthrobacter > Arthrobacter sp. UCD-GKA. Next base: position 267,372 of record NZ_MOLR01000006.1, read on the forward strand.
GGATATGAATAATGGCATCATTACCATCCGTGCCGGCAAGCGAGGCCGGGTGCGACTGGTGCCCCTGCATCCCAGTGCCTTGGAACCGTTGGGAACATATGCCGCGGATCGAGAGCACCGTTATGGTCTGGCCGAGGGGTACGCCCCTTTCTTCCGCACCGACCGAAGTAACCGCATTAGCTACGGCGCCGCAGATCACACGTTCAGTGTCTTGCGGCGGCAGCTGGGCTGGAGCGCTGTCGGGCGCACGCGGACACCACGTTTCCACGACCTGCGGCATCGCATGGTGGTGCGGCGTGTTGAGGCCGGCCACGCCCAGAACCTCAACGTTGATGCCAAGATCCCGGTGTTGGCAACCCATTATGGGCCACGAAGAGGTGAGAAACCTTTACTGGTATTTTTCTGCCGCACCCGAACTGATGAAAATCATTTCAGGGCAGTTCGAAGCCTTTTCCGATCCCGGAGTCGGTGCATCATGAGGTCCGTGCAGATCCGATTCCCGCAGCTGGTCCAGGATTTCTTCCTCCAACGACTGATCACCCAACGCGGGCTAAATGCCCGTACGATGGAATGCTACCGCGATGCGTTTGAATTGCTTTTCTGCAACATTGAGGGCAGGACCGGCTCCCCGCCCTCAATGTTGCAGGTGACTGACCTGGACGTTCCCATGGTGCTCGATTTCCTTGACCATCTCGAAAACGAACGTCAGAACAGTGTCCGGACCCGGAACGCGCGGATGGCGGCAATCCACTCCTTCATGCGCTATGCGGCGGTGCGGGATCCAGCGTCGTTGCCGATTCCCGCCAGGGTGTTGGATATCCCTGCCAAGCGATTCGACCGGCCCGTGCTTGGCTATCTGAGCAGGGAACAGATAGCAGCAATATCGGCCGCCCCGGATCGCTCCACCTGGAGCGGGCACCTCGACGCGGCCATGCTCACCACCGCCTACAACCCCGGGCCCGCGTTTCGGAGATCACCGCACTGAGTGTCACCGTCCGAGCTTAAGCCGATTGCGGCTTAATGCGGACCGTGGCAGCGTCTACACCTCGGCCTCCTACGGAGCGCTGGTCGCCAGGCTGGGCATGCATTCCTCCCTGGGCAAGACCGGGATTTACGCAGGACTTCAGCCAGGCCGAGACCTTCTTTTCGGCCCTGAAAAACAAGCGCGTCTCCCGCACGACCTACGCCACCAAGGACCGCAAGGACGTCATCCACTACATCGAGGGCTTCTAGAACAGCCGCAGGCGCCATTCCGCGCTCAATTACCGGAGTCCGAACGAAGTCCACCATGGTTACCAGCAGCCACCCTTGGCAGCGTAGAGAAGCCACTAATCCGCTGCCCTAGGAACTCTAGGCAGCCCAGCCGCTGCAGCCTTCGAACCTAGATACAAAAAGCCCGCCACTTGGTACTCTGTGGGTGTCGTCCAACATGTGCAATGTCTAGACCCGCGGACTTGAAAGGCGTAGCCCATGAGCGTCCCCCTGAACCGGACACCGCCACGCCAGGCCCGCGGGTCCCTGCCCGCCAAGACCAACGCTCTTGCCATCGCCGCCTTCGTCACGTCGTTCTTTATCGGCATGGCCGGCGTGATCATGGGGCACGTCTCCCTGCACCAGATCAAGACCACCGGTGAAGGCGGCAGGTGGTTGGCCATCGCCGCGCTGGCGATCGGCTACTCGCTCACGGCGATCGTGGCTTACTACGTCGTCTCCCTCCTGTCGTCATTCAGCTGAGGCCGGACGAACTCCCCCAGTGCCGCAACTCGTGTTCGTGTGTGAATGAGCGAGGCCGGGATCCCCACTCCGCGCGGGTTTGCATGCGGGCACGAAAAGGATGGAGCCCCCGAATTCGCGGGCTCCATCCTTTCCTTTTGCTATCAGGTTCTGCGGTAACCCCGGTCCAGGAGGCCGCCGATCAGTCCCGCCACCGCGCCCGGCAGGGCGACTGCTGCCACAATGTGGCGGAGTAGGCTATGCGGCTGCACCAAAGCGACTCCACCAATCAGGACGGCAGGCGCCGCCACACACGCGGTGACCCAGTGCGGATGCCCGCGCTGGAACGACCAGAACGCTGCGACCAGGGAGGCCGCCGAGCCGCCCAGCAGGTAGAGGCCGCCGACGCGGGCGTCCTCCTCGAGACCTGGCACCGCGATGTATCCGATGAACGTCGATATCCACAGGCCTCTGGCCATCAGGACGATGGATGCCACGATCAAGAGGGCCCATGGAATGACGCCCAGCCACCCCCGGCGGCTGAGGGAAGCGCGGCCCCGGCGCGTCCCCACGGCTCCGTTTCCTGTCATCGGACAAACCTGAATGTTGCCCGATGCGAATTGCCGTCGCCCAGCACCTTCTGGAACACCCGGCAGGTCCCGGCCCAGCTCGGCTCGGTCTTCCACACGTAGTTGTAGGTCTGGGTATCCACGTCATAGCTGAGCGAGCTGGCCCCGGCTGTCGCGACCTCCTCCACGGCAACAATTTGAGCGTCGGACGGGCAGCTGACACGGGCCGAGGTGGGCGACCCTTCCTTGATGACGTCGAGCCCGAAGTCCCCTCCGAGGCCTTCGTACGTGGTTTCGCCCCAGACGTAGGCAACGGGCTGGGATCCGGCGCTGCGGGTGTCTGCGTCCGCGAAGAACGGGGCGATGATCTGGGAGCTGGTACCCGCCAGTCCAATTGGGGTGTAGGTGGAGAGGGGCCCACCGAAGGTGACGTTGCCGTTGTTGTTCACCCAAAGGCTCTGGAATGACGACCCGTAGAAGTTGACGCCGAATGGAAGCGGGACTGGCGCCGTCGATGAGTCGTCGTTGGCATTCAAAACGTTTTCGTTGCAATCGGTGGTTTTGTTCACCGCCACTGGCCTTCAGGAACGGTCTGCGCCACAACCGGTTGGGCAACGAGCGTTGCCGCAAAAGCAATGGCTGAATTCTTTCCCCACGCACGACTGTGCATTTCTACTCCCCCAGAGATACGATGACGAGCCTAAAGCTACCATCGCCAACTCAACAGCGTCCATCGGTTTCCCCAATGAGTTTACGTTGGCTGTGCTGGTCAGCGCGGACCGGCTCGACCGGGGAAGGTTTCCTCCAGGTGTCGGCCCCGAAGGATCCAGGGTGCCATCCCCCCGTCTGCGCATGTTCGTCGGCCGCGACCCGCAATCACGAGACGGCGGCAGTGGAGAAAACCTCCAACCACTTCATTTCCGCCGGCCGCCGGCCCTCCGCAACACCCGACGATCCGGTGAGCGAGAGCTCGGGTTATTACTGGTCCAACAGCGCACTTCCCATGCCTCCGGGGCGATGGGCCCCTTCCGGGCCAAAGCCCTGGACCAACTTCTTCCCGGGTGGCTGCAGACCACGGACGAGGCGTGGGCCGATCGGGCCCGTGAGCTCTCGAGCTTCGTGCCTGAACACGGACGGATGCCGCAGGCCGGGCCGAAAAACTGGGTGCACTGTGGCTCCGCACGCAACGGGCACACCAGAATATGGGGGCCTTCCGCAGCGACCGGGACGCGTGGCTACATAACCCTGGCCAACCCTTGGTCACGGTTCAAACGACCGCACGGCGCCCTCATCTCAGCGGAACCGCCGCCAACTCGGGGATCCAGAAGCTCGTTGATGCGGGAGCCCTTCAAATTCGTGGGGCGCGGGAAACGCGGTCAAGCGTCAAGTGCATCGGCGAACACCGCGAAGACCTGTTGACACCGAATGCAGGTGCCCATCTGTCCAAACACGGCCCGCCAGGGGTTCTGGGGCCCGTTGTCAACCCCCTAGCTACTTGTCGGCAAGCCGGGCTAGCATCTAGTCATGGAACCCAGGGTGAATCTCAGCAAGTCCGATCCTGCTGCGTATGCGGCGTTGTTGGCCATGAACAAGGCCGCCAGCGATTCCGCCGACGCCGCAGGAATTGATCCCAAGCTTCGCGAGCTGCTCAAGGTGCGGGCTTCGCAAATCAATGGCTGCACCTATTGCCTGCGCATGCATACCCGCGATGCCCTTGCACTCGGGGAAAGCACCGACCGGCTGGCAGTGGTCTCGGCGTGGGCCGATTCCGAGTACTTCACCGCTGTGGAACGCGCGGCCCTGGCTTTGTGCGAATCCATCACGATGATCTCGGTGGACCACGTCCCACATGGGGTGTACACGATGGCCCGGGCGGTGCTGTCCGACGAGCAGATCTCGGCCGTCGCCTGGCTGAGCGCGGCGATCAACATGTTCAACCGGGTCGCGATCACTTCCCGTTACCCGGTCAAGCCCTAGTTGCTTCCCTGCGCCTGCAGGTAGGTGACCACCGCCATGACCCGGCGGTGGTCCTGCGGGGCCACCGGCAGCTCGAGCTTGGCGAGGATGTTTCCCACGTGGGTCTCCACGGTGCGTTCGGTCAGCCAGAGCCGCTGGGCAATGCCCAGGTTGGTGCGCCCCTCGGCCATCAGCGCCAATACTTCGCGCTCGCGCGCGGTCAGTGCCTCGACGCGGCGGTTGGTGCGTGCGGCTCCGATGAGTTCAACAACCATTTCCGGGTCCAGTGCCGTGGCGCCCTGGCGCACCCGGCGCAGGGTCTCGAGGAATTCGTTCACATCCAGCACCCGGTCCTTGAGCAGGTAGGCGAAGTACCCGCCGGGGACCAGCCGTGCGGTGTGCGTGGTTTCCATGTGCTGGGACAGCAGCACGATGCCCATCCTGGGGTACTCGCCGCGCAGCAGCACCGCCGCACGCGCCCCGTCGTCGGTGAGGTCCGGGGGCATGCGCACGTCGCAGACCAGCACGTCAGGTTCCAGTGCCCGCGTCCGCGCCAATGCGGCCGCGGCACTCCCGACCGCGGCAACCACCTCGTGTCCCGCGTCTTCCAAAAGGTTCGAGAGCCCCTGGCGAAAGAGCGCGGAGTCCTCGGCGATGACTATGCGCATGGCAGCACCGCCTCGATGACGGTGCCGCGGCCGTCCGGGCTGCGCACGTTCATTGATCCGCCCAACGCTCCGACCCTGTCGGCCAGGCCCGCCAGTCCCCCGCCCGGGGTGCGCGTGGCCCCGCCGCGGCCGTCGTCGCTCACGCTCAGGCGGACCGATTCGCCTTCCCGTCCCAGCCTGACGGTGATGCGCCGGGCCCCGGCATGCTTGACGGCGTTGTGCACCGCTTCGGCGGCGACGAAGTAGGCGGTGGCTCCCACGAGCTCCGGGACCATGCCCAGGGAATCCCCGATCCGCAGCTGCACCGGCGTCGGGGAGCGGCCGCTGAGTTGCCGCAGCGCAACTTCCAGGCCCTCGTCCAGGGCGCTGGGCCTGATGCCATGGGCGATCTGCCGCAATTCGGCCACGGCCGTGCCGAGCTCGGCCACCGATTCGTCGAGCATCCCGCGCAGGGCCTGCTCACGTGGCGGCAGCTGCCGCTGGATCAGGCGAAGCGCCATGCCCAGGGCCACCAACCGTTGCTGGGCGCCGTCGTGCAGGTCGCGCTCGAGGCGCTTGCGTTCGTGGTGGGCGGCCAGCAGGATCCGGATGCGGCTGGCATCCGTCTCCGCCAGTGCGGTTGCCAACTCGAGTTGTTGCCTGCCCATTTCCAGCGGCAGCGCCAGCGCCCGGGTGACATGGGTGTTAAACACGGCCCGGTGTCCCGGAGAGGGAAGCACCACTCCGATCCTGCGCCCGGCCAGGTCCACCGGGACGCCCCCGCCGGCCTCGATCCGGTGCCCGGAGGCGTCCAGGTATGTCGAACCGCCGGACGTTGCGTAGCCAAGGCGCAAGGAAAGGTCCCCGGTGGCGGTGCGCAGCACCGCTTCCAGGTCCGTGGGCCGTGCCGCATCCGCCAGGACCTGCCGCTGGAACATCGACAGGGCATCCATGAGCCTTTCGTGTTCCGCATGGAAGATTCGGCCGATCGCGCGCAGGATGCGCGGCCGCAGCCCGGCCAAGAACAAGGTTCCGGCGGCCACCCCGACCAGGGACAGGACCGCGGCGGCCGGGCTCCCCACACCCGGCCAGCGCAAGAGCAACAGCGTCAGCGCCATGACCAGGCCGCACATCACCGTCAGGCCCAGCAGGGCGACCAGGACCCGGCCGGCATCAAGGAGATCCGAACGCAGGATCCCCACGGCGATGGCGGCGGGGATCAACAGGTTCATGGCAGCCAGGCCCAGCAGTACCGGCCACTGCCGCCCACCCATCAGGTAGCCCGCCCAGCACAGCAACAAGGCCGCCGGCACAATGGCCCCGGCAACGGCCAACCAGCGGATCTGCGTCCTCGTTGCCGGGTCGGCCGCGCGAAAGCGCTCGAGCAGTCCGTAGGCGCTGGCGAGCAGCAGCACCAGGAACACCGGAAGCAGGGCGGCGGCCGCGATGTCGGCGCCCTGCACCGGCGCCATCGCGCGGTGTTGCTGCTGGAAACCGCTGGCGTAGGGCCCGGGTCCCAGGCCCGCCAGCACCGTGAAGGCCGCGGTGACGGCGCAGAGCCCGCGGGCCAGGTTCCGTGTGGCCCGGCTCCCGAACCGGCCCGCGGGGAAGAGCAACAGCATCAGCGCCCATGGCAGGTACAGCAGCATCCAACTGCCCTGCGCCAGGGACACCAGCAAGCCGCTGAGCGGAAGCCCCGGATGCAGTTGGGCTGCGGCCATCCAGGTGTCATTGGTGCCGACCGCCAGCGTGGCAAGTCCCGCGCAGCACAGCAAGGCGCCCACGGCCTGGGCCGGGAACCTGCCGGTGATGGCTTGTCCCAAGACGAGTGGTGGAAGGGCGAATGCGATGCTCAGCACGAGCCAACGCGCCGCTGCGCCGTCGAGGCCCAGCAGCACGGCAGTGGCGTCCACCGCCAGCAGCCCAGCTGCCAGTGGAAGGACGGCTATCGATACCGCACGCGCCCATGCCATGGAGCAAGCCTAAACCTGTGGCGTTGCCCCGTTCGTCCGTGCTGGCACGGGGATTCTTCCGGTGTTCCCCACGATCCGCGAACCACGGTTCAGGCCCATGCTGGATCCATGGTCCACGAGCGTGGACCTGCGTTTGAAAGGGGAAGAACATGACCAAGACCAGTGAGGTGCGGCCCGGCATCGCGGATCGGGGCGCGGGGCGCGATATGCGTGGGGTGTGGAGGATCCTGGCGGCCCTGGTGATCACCCTTGGGCCCCTGAGCATCGCGGTGGGCCGGGGCGTCATGCCGTATTGGACCACAGACGACGCCGCCGCCATGGTCTCCGGGGTCCTGGAGCACCAGCAAACCATGGACGCCCTGCTTTGGGGCGGCATCATCGTCTCGCCGGCGCTGCTGCTGGGCGTGTTGGCCATCGCCCATGTTGCCAGGCGCGGGGCGCCGCTGCTGGCCACCCTGGGTGCAGCCTTCGGCTTCCTGGCCTGGACCATGGGCTCGGCAACCGCAAACATGGACTACTTGGTGTCCCGGCTGGGTGCCAACGGATTCGACCAGGCCACGATCGTGCGCATCGGCGACGCCGTGCAGAACAGCGCGTTTGCCGCGACCTGCGGCATCATTTGGCTCATCGGGCACATTGCCGGAATGGTCTTGACCGGCGTTGCCCTGGGCAGGGCCGGGATCATCAATTGGTGGATCGCCGGCGCGCTAATCGTCTCCCAACCCATCCACTTCATTGCCGCTGTCGTCATTCCCAGCAGGTTGCTGGATGTGACGCTCGGTTGGGGACTGACCACGATTGCCAGTGCCTTCGTCAGCCTGGCCGTCCTGCGGATGTCCAACGACCAATGGGACCTGGGGCCCGCGGCCAGGATTCGAGCAATGCGCTGAGGGGAAAACCACAAACACGGATCGTCTCGGCGTCCATGGTGCAGATGATGCCCCGTGGACGCCGGGGCGGTGCTATGCCTGCAGCTCGTGCCGGCGGAAGCGCAGTTCCCGCTCCGTCCCGCGCAACGGGGAACCCTCGAAAGGCAAGGCAGCCAGGTCCACCGAGGCCGCCGCCTTGAGTGCGAGCCGGTTTGCCGACGCCGCGGCCCTGGGCGGCAGGCCGAGGGCGTCGGCAAATTCCGCCCAATGCCTGGCCTTGAGGTTCTTCAGTTTTCCCGCAATCGGAAGTGCCATGGTTTCATCGCCGTACAACAGTGTGCAGGGCAGGTCATACATGGGCGAGATCTCGAAACCGCCGGCCTGCCTTCCCAGCACGGAGAGGTTCTTGGCATGAAGGTCGCCGTTGCCGGTCAGCCAGCCAAAGGCAAATTGCAGGTACAGGTTTCGGCGGGCCACCACAGGGGCAATGCACAAGCGGGCCAGGGCCAATGCAAGGTCCTCGGCCGCCACACCGTACTTCGCGGCCGGGGGCAGGCCCATGACCTGTGTTCCGTCCTCGAGGGCCATCCGGTGCCAGTGGCCGTCGGTTCCCTTCCGGCGGTCGAACCTCTCGACCAGCAGGCCGGCCAGTCCGTGCTTGTCATGGATGATCCGGTTGCCAACCACCGGGAGGTTCAGGTTTCTTGCCCCGGCCAGGTGCGCGGCCTCGTTGGCCACCAGATGGGGGTTCTGTGCGGGATCGAGCTTGAGCAGATAGCGCCGGCCCCGCGTCGCCAATGGCGTGGTGAGCATCGAGGCGCTCGCCTTGTCCTGGACCCCGGGAAGTGCGTGCAGGTCCACCGAGTTCGCCAGGACGGCGAAGTCCAGGTCTTCCGGTGTCGAGGTGTCCGCCAGCGCCTCCGGTTCGGCGGGAACGTCCCCCGCGGGAACCACCTGTACGTCGCCCGGGACATCGGCACCCACGGCGAGCAGCAAGGTCAGTTCGTCGTCGAAGCTGGTCTTGGTCGCATTCTTCAACACCGTCAGCCGGTGTCCCTCGGGAAGCAGCCCCGCAAAGAACGCGGGAAGGGCACCATTGGGCGTTTCGACTGCGGCGTTTTCCAGCGGAAGGGAAAAGGCCACCGGCGCCTTGCCGCCGGCCAGGTAGCTGTCTAGGTAGCCGAAGCGGATGCCCCCGGCAGCCGTCCGGGTTAGCTCCCCCGCGTGGACACCGTTCTTGTAGACGTCGGCACCCTCGATGAACCTGAGCCGGTGGAGGTCCGGGGTCATCGACCGACGCCAATCTTGAGCCCCAGCACGTTGAGGACGGAGGCCACGGCGCGCAGGGACGGATTGCCGGTGGCGGTTTCCAGCGCGCGCACGGTCCGTTCGGAGACCTCGGCCAAGTCGGCCAGTTCCCCTTGGGTCAACCCGGCGTCCTTGCGGGCCCGGCGGATCTCCAGCGCCAGTGCCGATACGGTGTCAATGCCACTTCCTGCACCGGCAAGATAATGCCGCTCTTGATGCTTCATCATCCCATGATCCACGGAAAACCCGTTTTCGGCAAGAACTTGCCGAAAACGGGTTTCTGAGCGGGCCCACCCGCTACAGGGCGGCTGATCGGCAATTTGTTGCCGGTTGGGCGTCTACCCGTTCGGGCGCTGCGGCAGGTACTGCACCGCCCACTTGTTGCCGTCCGGATCGGCGAAGTACACGAAGTGCCCCCACGGCTGGATGTCGACGTCGCTTACGTCCACGCCGTTGGCCTTGAGCTGGTCGTGGGCCTTGCGGATGTCGCTGACCACCATCTGCAGGCTCGGCGCCGTTCCGGGGGCCGCGTCGTTCAGGCCCTCGCCGATGGTGATGGAGCAGGCGGATCCCGGCGGGGTCAGCTGGACGAAGCGGATCGCCTCGGTGGGTCGCTCGTCGTAGTCGGCGTTGAACCCGACCTTGTTCACGTAGAAATCCTTGGCGCGGTCCACATCGGACACGGGGACAAATACCAGTTCCAGTTTCCAGTCCATGGCGCCCACGCTACTGCCGCAACAAAACCCGTGTAAAGGGGTTGCAAGGGCCCTACCCCTGCCGGGGCGCAGCACCCGCACAGGGGAACGGGGCACGCGCCCCGTTCCGCTATTCGGGCATCAGGTCCCTGGCCCGGAAGCGCCAGAACCCGATCGTGGCCAGCACCAGGGCGATGACGCCAAGGACCACCAGGGGCAGCAGGGCGAAGTCCTCGGCCGGGAGCCTCGGGACCGCCCCGAACGGGGTGGCCTTGATAACGTCCTCGGAGAGCGAAAGCAATCCGCCGAACATCGCGGCCATGACCGAGAGCCCGTAGACCGCCCACGCGATGCCGGTGCTGGGACGCGGGATGAATCCGTGACAGAAGAGCAGCACCCCGAGCATCAGCAGCACCGCCGGCCAGTAGGCGAACGAGGCGGCGGCCATGGATCCGCCGGTCGCCGCGCCCTGGGACGATGCCCCGGTGAGGTAGCCGCCGACCAGCCGCATCGCCGCGGAGCCGGCCCCCGCCACCAGGACGTGCGCCCACAGCCAGCCGAAGCGCGAGAGCGATCCGGCCAGCTGGCTCTCCAGCCGCCCGCTTTCCTCCTCGCTGCGTGCCCCGGCCAGCGCCTGGACGGCGAACGCCCCGGCCAGCAGCCCGTTGAAAAGCACGAAGATGCCCATCACCCCGTCAAGCATGTCGTGTCCGGGGCCCACGAAGGACTTGGCGAACGGGTTGTCCGGGTCCAGCACCGAGGTCATGGCCCGGGCCACCGACCCGAAGAAGAGCCCCGCAACCACCGCGCCCAGGAACCAGCCGAGAAGCGAGCCGCGTTGCAGCCGCAGCACCAGGCCCAGCGGGTTGGCCAGAAGCGCCGAGGCGGTGGCCGGGCCGGCGCGCTCGGGCAGGATGCCGGAGCCGAGGTCGCGCCGGGTTTCCAGGCGCAGCGCCAGCGCGCATCCGAGCACCGCCAGCCCCAGCAGGGCCGTCAGCGGCCACCAGTTGTCCTGGCCGAAGGAGCGCATGTTCTGCGCCCAGCCAATGGGCGAGTACCAGCTCAGTGCGCTCGGGTCGGTGCCGTTGGCCTGCAGGTCGGCGCCCGCGCGGATGAAGTAGAAGAGCGCCAACAGTGCCACGGCCAGCGAGTTTGCCCCGCGGCTGGTGGTCGCCAGCTGGCCGCAGATCGCCGAGACCGCCACGAAAGCCAACCCGGTTCCGGCGATGGAGGCGCCCATGGTCCACGATCCGCCGGTCGGCAGCTTCAGGCCCAGGCACAGCAGGGAGATCAGCAAGCCGGTGACGACGGACAGCGATCCGGCCACCAGGTAGTTGGCCACGGGGTAGGCGTGCCGCCCCAGCGCGGCCGAACGCAGCAGCTCGGTGCGCCCGGTCTCTTCGTCGGCCCGTCCGTTGCGGGTGACCAGGAAGATCGAGGCGAAGCCCAGGGCCACGGCCAGGGTCATCCAGATCTTGATGACCAGGATGCCGCCGAGCGAACCTGCCGCGTAGGGCAGGCCTGTCATGGCCGCCACCGCCGGGGTGTTGGCCACCTGGGCATAGGCGTCGCGGGACTCCTGGGTCGGGAAGGCCTCCTGCTGGGAGCCGTAGACGATCGGGATCATCACCGCCAGCACCCCCGCCCAGATGAGCAGCCGCAGCCAGTTGCGGCGCAGGATGAATCCCGCGGCCGTGCCCACCCCGGCCAGGGAACCGGTGGAGGCGGAGGTTCGGCGCGTGGCGCGGCCCGGGGCCGTTGCGCTGCTCATCGCGCACCTGCCGCAGGTGCGTGGGCGTGGCGTCCGGGCCTGGCGGCTGCCGGCTGTAGCGGCAGCCCCCCGTAGTGGCGCAGGAACAGGTCCTCGAGCGACGGCGGGGTCGAGACCAGGGAACGGGGCGAGTACCTGGAAAGCGCCTCGAGCACGCCGCCCAGGTCTTCCTCGCCGACGGTGAAGGTGGCCTTGGGACCGTCCATGACCAGGTCACCGATGCCCGGGACCGCGGCAAGTGCGGAGGTGTTTCCGGCCAGCAGCACCGAGACGGTGGTGCGGTGCAGGTGGCGCAGGGATTCGAGGCGCCCGGCCTCGACCGTCTGGCCCTCGCGGATGATGGTGACGGTATCGCAGAGCTTCTCGACCTCGGCGAAGATGTGGCTGGAAAGCAGCACCGAACGCCCCTCGGCCTTGACCTCGCGGATGCAGGCGGTGAAGACCTGTTCCATCAGCGGGTCTAGGCCCGATGTCGGCTCGTCCAGCAGCAGCAGCTCGGCGTCCGAGGCCAGGGCCGCGACCAGGGCGACCTTCTGCCGGTTGCCCTTGGAGTAGCTGCGCGCCTTCTTGGTGGGGTCCAGGTCGAAGCGTTCGAGCAGCGCGTCGCGCTTGGTGGCATCCACGCCGCCGCGCAGGGACGCCAAGATGCCGATGGCCTGGCCGCCGGTGAGATTGGGCCACAGGGCGACCTCTCCGGGCACGTAGGCGATGCGCCGGTGCAGGGCCACGGCGTCGTCCCACGGGTCCCCGCCCAGCAGCTTCACGCTGCCCGAATCGGCACGCAGCAACCCGAGCAGGATGCGGATGGTGGTCGACTTGCCCGACCCGTTGGGCCCGAGGAATCCGGCGACCTCTCCGGCCTCGACCTGCAGATCCAGTCCCGCCAGGGCCGCGGTGCGCCCGAAATGCTTGTGCAGGCCGGCCACCGAGATGGCCTGGGTGTTGGTGGACATGGTTTTCTCCTTACCGTGTCACGGTTTCTCCCGCGAGGCCCGCGGGCGGGTTCTTGGTGCCGGCCAGGAAGGCCAGGTATTCATCGAGGTATTCCCGGCTGGTGAACAGCCCCTCGGTGTACAGCTCGAGGGTTGGCAGCACTGCCTCGGCGTAGTAGCGTTCCATCACCGCACCAAAGTCCTCCAGCGGCGTCCCGGGACGCATGGCGAAGCTGACCACCATGGCGCCGATCGACTGCTGGACCAGGAAGCGCACGCGCGCCTCCTCGTCGCGGCTGGGAATGATGATTCCCCGCTCCACGGCGTCGCGCGAGAATTCCAGGGCCTCGACGACCATGTGCTCGATAAAGTCCCTTCCCGCCTCCCCGCCCTCGCGGACCGAGCGCAGGATGTAGACCAGCAGGATCCCGCCCTCGCGCGATGACGGGAACTGTGCAAAGAGTTGCCGGGGCGAGGCCTTGAGGCTTTCGTTCTTCAGCGCGCGGTAGCGTGCAAGCACCGTGACGTCGCATTCGGCGCGCAGCGCTTCCTTGGATCCGAAGTGGTGGCGGACCAGGCCGGCGCTGACCTCGGCGCGGGCGGCAATGGCGCGCAGGGATTCATCGAACCCGTGCGCCGCGAAGCACTCGATGGCGGCGTCGCGCAGCCGGGCCCGTCCGGTCAGATCCTCTCGGGCTGTACTCATGTATAGGACGCTACTCGCGTGTATAGCGCTCGGCAATAGGTCGAAGGTCCCGATTTTCCCTTCGTCCTCCGCCTCGGTTTTTGCCGCGGGGGCCCGGCGTTTTCGAGGTAGGGCCGGACGGCCGGATCAAGGTGCCGCTCGCGGGTCCGGCGGCGCGAACACCTCATTGCCGAGGACGGGGGCGGCACGGACGGATGTGCCGGCTTTGGCTTGCGCAAGGGGCGGCGCACGACCGGCCCGTGCGTGGACCCGGCGCTCCTTGCCGGCCGCCGCACCGGCGACGGCCTTAGAGGGAGGCCTTGCAGGCGCCGTCCAGAAAGACGGCCACCTCGCGAGGGCGGGAGAGCAAGGGTGCGTGGCCGGAATCGATCTCCGTCACCGCAGCGCCCATCCGTTCGGCCATTTCCCGCTGCAGCGTCGGAGGCACGGCACGGTCGGCGGTGGCAACCAGGTAATGCGCCGGCAGATCCAGCCATGCCGGCCGCCCCACCGTTGCCTTGTCCAGCCCGATGCGCGTCAGCTTCTGCACGGCCGCACCCAGCGCGGCATCCTCGGAGGACAGCTCCCCCGCCATCACCTCGCCGAAGTGCGCCCGGTCGATGTAGGTGTGGTTTCCGGCGACGACCACGTGCTGCGGGATCATGCTGCCCGGATGCAGCCTGGACAAGCGGCTCACGGATTCGCCCTCGGCCGGTGCAGACGCCGCGACATAGGCCAGCGCCCCCACGTTTCGGGCCCCGCGTGCCGCCTCGCCAATCACTGCCCCGCCGTACGACCACCCTGCCAGCAGGACCGGTGCACCCACGGTGGCCAGGGTCCGGCGCACGCTGGCCACGTCGTCGTCAAACGATTCGAGGCCGAGCTGGGCGGCCACGGGGTCATGGCCAAGGGCGCGCAGCTCGGCGATGACCCGCAACCAGGCCGAACCGTCGGACCACAACCCGTGCACCAGCGCCATGACCGCCACCGAAACCCCGTTTTCCCGTAGTTGGCTTGCCCGCAGCAACACCCTACAGGGGCAGTGTCATGCCCAGGGAGAAGTTCAGGCTCGTGGCAAAGGTCAGGTACATCAGCCAGAGGCCCGTGACCAGGTGCCACAGCCCGAGCGACCGCTCGCCCCATGCCTGCCCAATGCTGTGGAAGAAGTCGCTGATGTAGATCAAGGTCAGGCCCACGAACAGCAGCCCGACGGGCCAGTCTCCGGCGTTGGTGCGCGGGTCCACACCCTGCCAGCGGTTGTAGCCCAGTGCGAACCAGTGGATCCCGTATGCGGAGAAGGCGAGGGCTGCCATGTACAGCGGCGCGTCCTTGAACACCTGGAACCATGTCAGGCCGACGAAGAGGATGATGCCGGTGACCAGCTGGCAGAAGCCCGGGAGCCAGATGCCCCACACGCCTGTCGACCTGTCCACGGATTCGTCACGCTTGGGCCAGTGAAACAATTCCTCGGGACCGTAGATCAAGTAGCCGGTCCCCAGGCCGCAAAAACCCAGCGGCAGCGGCGCAAACGCCGATGACTCGACGATCAAGTCCATTGCCATACTCCTTGGCAAACTGAAAAGCCGTTGACCATCCAGGCCGGGCCATAGGAATGCCCTCCCGCTCCCCGGGCGGGTTTGCTCAGGAACCCATGGCGTAGGCGGGCACGGAGGCCTTTTCCAGGCGCACGACAACGGACTTGGACACCGGGGTATTGGAGCCTTCCGCCGTGGCGTCCAGGGAGACAAGCACATTGGCCTCGGGGAAGTACGCGGCCACGCAGCCGCGCGCGGTGGGGTAGCCGATGATGCGTTGCTGGCGCAGCACCCGGTCGATGCCGTCGGGCGACTCGCTGTGGATGTCCACGTAGCTGCCGTCGGCGATGCCGAGTTCGGCCAGGTCGGCCGGGTTCACGAACAGGACGTGACGGCCCTTCTTCACGCCCCGGTACCTGTCGTTGAGGGTGTACATGGTCGTGTTGAACTGGTCGTGGGCGCGGACGGACTGCAGCAGCAGCCGCCCCTTGGGGACCTCCACGGTTTCCAGCTCGCTGACCGTGAAGATGGCCTTGCCCGAAGGTGTGGGGAACGTGCGGCTGTCGCGCGGCGGGTGCGGCAGGACGAAGCCGCCGGGACGGCGGACCTTGGCGTTGTAGTCCTCGCAGCCCTTGCAGACGTGCCCGATGTGCTCGCGTATGGTGTCGTAGTCGGCCTCGAACCCGGCCCAGTCGATGGGGTGGTCGCGGCCCAGGACGGCCCGGGCAAGCCGGCTGACGATGGCCATCTCGGAGAGCAGGTTCGTCCCGACCGGCTCCACCTTTCCGTGCGAGGCATGCACGGCACACACCGTGTCCTCGACGGTGACGAATTGTTCGCCGGATGCCTGCCGGTCGATTTCGGTCCGGCCCATGGTGGGCAGGATCAGGGCCTTCTCCCCCGTGAAGGCGTGGGATCGGTTCAGCTTGGTTGACACCTGGACCGTGAGCTTCATCTTTTGCATGGCCTCCTCGGCCACGGCGGTGTCGGAGATTGCGCTGACCAGGTTCCCGCCCATGGCGAAGAGCACCTTGAGCTTGCCGTCGCGCATGGCGCGGATGCTCTGGACCGCGTCGAAACCGTTCTCCCGCGGCGGGTCGAAATTGAACTCCTTGCCCAGTGCGTCCAGGAAGACCGGCGGCATCTGCTCCCAGATGCCCATGGTCCGGTCGCCCTGGACATTGCTGTGTCCGCGGATGGGCGAGGGGCCGGCCCCGGGCTTTCCGATGTTTCCGCGCAGCAGCAGCAGGTTGACGATTTCCTTGATGGTGGGCACGGCCTTCTTGTGCTGGGTCAGGCCCATGGCCCAGGTGACAATGACCTTGTCCGCCTTCAGGTAGCGGTCGGCGAGTTCGTCGATTTCCGCCGTCCGCAGTCCGGTGGCGGCCAAGACTTCCGCATCGTCGAGGTTGGCGATGTGGGCCCGGTATTCCTCCAGGCCCTGGCAGCTTTCCTCCAGGAACGCGTGATCCAGGACGGCGCCGGGTGCCGCGTCTTCGGCGGCAAGGACCCGCTTGGCCAGGGCCTGCACCAGGGCCATGTCTCCGGCCAGCCGGATCTGCAGGAACTGGTCGGCCAGATCGGTGCCCTTGCCGACCAGCCCGCGGGGCTTCTGCGGGTTCCTGAAGTTGATCAGGCCGGCTTCGGGCAGCGGGTTGACGGCCACGATCTGGGCACCGGCGAGCTTGGCTTCCTCCAGCGCCGTCAGCATCCGCGGATGGCAGGTGCCAGGGTTCTGCCCCATGATGATGATCAGGTCGGACTTGGCAAAGTCTTCATAGGAGATCGCGGACTTGCCCACCCCGATGGTCTCCCCCATGGCGAGTCCCGTGGACTCGTGGCACATGTTGGAGCAGTCCGGCAGGTTGTTGGTGCCGAAGGCGCGGGCAAACAACTGGTATTGGAAGGCCGTCTCGTTGCTGGTGCGGCCGCTGGTATAGAACGCTGCCTCATTCGGGGAATCGAGGGCGTTCAGCTCACCGGCCACCAGCCGGAATGCGTTGTCCCAGCTGATGGGCTGGTAATGGTCCGAGCCTGCCGGCTTGTAGACCGGATCAACCAGCCGTCCCTGCTGGCCCAGCCAGTACTCGCTGCGCTCCCGCATGGAGGACACCGAATTGGCTTCCCAGAATTCCCGCGGCACCGTCAGCAGCCCCGCTTCCCACGTCACCGCCTTGGCGCCGTTTTCGCAGAACTCCGCCGTCTTGCGGTGCGGCGGATCCGGCCAGGCACAGCTCATGCAGTCAAAGCCGTCCTTCTGGTTCATTGCCAGCAGGGTTTTTGCGGATCGCACGGGGCCCATGGCCGAAAGCGCCTGGGGAAGGGATTCGGTGAGGCCGTGAAGCCCTGCGGCCGCCCGGGCGGGCCGGCCGACCTTCATCTTGGCGTCCGAGTCATCCTGGACCGGGGGCTTGTTGCTCATGGCACACACAACCTTTTGCTTGAAGAATCGATTCTCCGGAATGAAGGGTGTGTCCGGTCAATCCGGTTCCACGCCCGGTGTCGTGTGCGTCGCCCCCCCACACGCACGACGTTGGGCGTTCATTAGCAGGTAGGACCGTTCTAGCATCGCTACTTGGCAAAGACAACATGGCCATCACGTGACGTGCCTTACACTGGCGGTTGCCCGTCGCAACGGCCCGGCAATCCCCTCGGGAAACCGCGCATCCGCGCACCGCTTGCCAGCCCGGCTGCAGCACGCCGGTCTTCAGCCGCCGATGTAGTTCATCTCGATTTTTTTCCTGCCCGGCTTGGTCACGCCGGGTGTTCTGGCACTGCGCAGTTCCGAGTACCTGTCCGTCCGGGCGCCCCACAGGGCCGCGAGTGCATTGGCCAGGTCTTCGTCCGTGGCACCGGCGCGGAGCAGTGCCCGCAGGTCGGTGCCCCGGGTGGCGAACAGGCAGGTAAACAGCTTGCCGTCGGCGGAGAGCCGCGCCCGGGTGCATCCGCCGCAGAAGGCACGGGTAACACTGGAGATCGCGCCGATCTCGCCGGCGCCGTCCGCATACCGCCAGCGCTGGGCGGTCTCGCCCGGGTAGTTTGCCTCCAGCGGCTCCAGCGGAAACACGCTGCCGATCCGTTCAACCACCTCCGCGCTCGGCACCACCTGGTCCATCTTCCAGCCGTTGGAGGTTCCCACGTCCATGTATTCAATGAAGCGCAGGATGAATCCGGTGCCCCGGAAGTGCCGGGCCATGTCAACGATGCTGCCATCGTTCAGGCCCCGCTTGACCACCATGTTGACCTTCACCGGGCCCAGACCCGCGGCTTGGGCCGCGTCGATTGCGTGCAGGACTTTCGCCACGGGGTACTCGACGTCGTTCATGGACTGGAAGACGGCCTCGTCCAGGGAATCCAGCGACACCGTGACCCGGTCCAGGCCGGCGGCCTTGAGTGCCTCCGCCTTCTGCGCCAGGACGGAGCCGTTGGTGGTCATGGCGAGGTCGGGCGGTTCGCCGCCGGGCGTGCGCAGTGCGGCGAGCATGGCGATAAGGTCCTCGATGCCGCGGCGCAGCAGCGGCTCGCCACCGGTCAGCCGGATCTTGCGCACGCCGTGGTCCATGGCGATCCGGGCCAGCGTGGTGATCTCCTCGAAGGTGAGCAGCTGGTCATGCGGCATGAACACGAAATCGCGGCCGAAGATTTCCTTGGGCATGCAGTAGACGCAGCGGAAGTTGCAGCGGTCCGTGACGGATATCCGCAGGTCCCGCAACGGGCGCTGCAGCGTATCGGTCATCTGTGGGGCAGCCATTGTTCAACCTCCAACACGGGTCCGGACCTTGGCCGGAACCCTGTTTCCACCATAGGCCTGCACGAAGCCGACGTCGAGGATGGGGAGTGCGAGTGCGACGGCCGCCGCGCCCATCCCCGGGATCGGTGCTGGCCGGAATCGCCAATTGAACCTGGTCTTTGCCTTCACCCGAAGAGGCCGGCCGGTTTCGCGGGTGGCCTTTGACCCGGGCCGTGGGGTGATGGGTCCGGGCATGATCATGAGGGAAAGCGCTCCCGCCGCTTCCTTGCCCGCCTCGGGTTTGCCGTTTTCCGTCCGCCCCGGTCAACCAGCGCTCGCGTCCCCGGCCGAATCGCAGGGGAAGTGAGTCGGCGCAGATCCCGGGCGCCATGTGTATGCGTGTGAAAAGTGTTTATTGATGCCTTTCGCATCAATCCAGGGGTTGTCCTTCGGTGCGTTCAGGCACCCAGGTAGCCGCGGGTGTCCAGATCCTCGGCGGCCATGCGCGCGGCCAGGGATTTTTCCGCCTCCCGCGCCGGCCGGGCGGCGGAGGACCCGAAGCTCTCGTTGCGGGCGCGTGCGGGGTCGGACAGGTGGCCGGGGGCCGGCAGCGCGGATTTGTCCGACAGGTCCCAGGCGTCCAGCGCCTGCAGGCTGATCCCGCGCGGTCCGGTGCGCCGGGTGAGCCCGTGGATCAGCAGCAGCCGGGTGGAGAAGAGCAGCGGGCCGCAACGCTGCTGGGCCTCGTGGAAGAACGTGGCATCGACGCAGCCGGTCCCGTCGTCAACCGAGATGAACACGACCCGGCGCCCGCCGCGCATCGGCGGGGTCTGGGTGGCCACGCGCACCCCGGCCACCAGGACCTCGGTGCCGTTGCGCATGCCCAGCAGGTCCGCGGAGCGAGACACGCCCAGGGACCGCAGCAGCGGGGCGTGGGATTCCATCAGGTGGGCGGTGACATCCAGGCTCATCAGGTCCAGTTCGGTGCGCGCCACCTCGTCCAGCGGCGTTGGCGCCGCCCCGATGGCCATGTTGGCAAGGTCCAGGTCCCCCAGCGGCAACGACAGCTGCCCGGGGATCGGCCGGTGGCGCTGTGGCAGCGCCCTGCCGGCCGGTGCCCGCAGGTGCTCGATGAGATCGGCCCGGTTCCCGCGCCCGGTGCGCGCCTGCAGCGAGTCGAAGGCGCCCAGGGCCGCGAAGTGGTTCAGCGAGGTGCGGGTCAGCCCGGAGCGGGCGCGCACATCGGCGATCGAGTCGTAGGGCTGCCCGGCCGCCACCCGGGCGACCTCGCGCTCGGAGACCGAGCGGATCCCGCGCAGCGAGAGCCTGATCCCGTACCTGCCCGGGGGCGCGGCCCCCGCGGCGCGCGGGACCACCGGCAGCTGTGCGGGGGGCAGCAGCCCCTCGAGCCTTTCCACCTTGTAGCCGGGCGCGGAGCGGTTGATGTCCAGCGGCAGGATCGCGATGCCCATGCGCCTGGCCTCGGCGACCAGCAGCCGCTTGGGGTACATGCCTGGGTCGTGTTCCCAGATCCCGGCCAGGAAGGCCTCCGGATGGTGGGCCTTGAGCCAGGCGGAGTGGTAGGTGGGCACGGCGAAGGCGGCCCCGTGGGCCTTGCAGAACCCGAAGGACCCGAAGGCCGCCAGCGTGTGCCAGACCTCGTCGATGACCTCCAGCGAGTAGCCGCGGCCCAGCGCCCGGGAACGGAAGAGCGCCTCGACAGCCGGTTCGGCGTGCGGGTTTCCCAGCAGCCGGCGGTAGACATCGGCCTGGGCCAGCCCGCAGCCGGTCATCTTGTCGAAGATCCGCAGCACCTGTTCGTGGAAGACGGTGACCCCGTGGGTCTCGGCGAGCGCCGGCGCAAGGTCGGGGTGGGGGTATTTTTCGGGTGCGAAGCCGTGGCGGTTTTCCAGGTAGGGCTTGACCATGTTGGATTTCATGGGTCCGGGGCGGAAGAGGGAGATGTCGATGATGAGGTCGTTGAATTCGCGCGGGGCGAGCTTGCCGATGAGTTCGCGTTGTCCGGGTGATTCGATCTGGAAGCAGCCCAGGGTGTGGGTGGAGCGGATGAGTTCGAAGGTGGGTTCGTCGTCCAGCGGGACCAGGGCGAGGTCGATGGCTCCGTTGGGCTGGATGTAGCCGGGGATTTCCCCGGGCTTGCGTCCCCGGTGTCCGCCTGCCTTGGCGACGGCTTGTGCGTCGGGGTGCAGGCGCTGGATTTCCTCCAGTGCGTAGGTGATGGCCGATTGCATGCGCACCCCCAGGACGTCGAGCTTGAGCATGCCCATGGGGTCCATGTCGTGTTTGTCGAATTGGCTCATGGGCAGGGAGATGCCGCTGGGTTCGACGGGGGTGCGGTCGCGCAGCTGTGCGTCGGAGAGGATGACGCCGCAGGGGTGCATGGAGATGTGGCGGGGCAGCCGGTCGAGGCGTTCGGTGAGGTCCACGAGCAGGTCGAGTTGTTTTTCGGTGCCGAGGCGGTCGGCGAAGGGTGCGAGTTCGGGTTTTTCCTCCAGGGCTTCGCGGAAGGAGGAGGCGGAGAAGCGCCAGAGTTGCTTGGCGATCGTATCGATGTCTTCTTCCTCCATGCCCAGTGCGGCTCCGGCGTCGCGCACCGCCCCCCGGGCGCGGTAGCCGTTTTGCATGCTCATGAGGCTGACACGGTCGGCTCCGAAGCGTTCGAAGATCTTGTGGTAGATCTCGTGGCGCCTGGCGGATTCGACGTCGATGTCGATGTCGGGCAGGGTGGCGCGGTCGCGGGAGAGGAAGCGTTCGAAGAGCAGGTCGTGGGCCAGGGGGTTTACCTGGCTGATGCCAATGAGGTAGTTGACCAGTGAGGAGGCTCCTGACCCCCGGGCGGCGGAGCGTATTCCCAGGCGGGTGATCATGGAGCTGACTTCGGCGACGGTGAGGAAGTAGGGGGCGAAGCCGAGGTCGGCGATGGTGGACAGCTCGGCCTCCAGGCGGTGGCGCATCGCGGGGTCGTTGGCCTGGTCGGGGATCAGGCGGGTGATGCCTGCCTCGGCGCGGGAGGCGAGTTCGTTTTCGGGGTTTCCGGTGATGCCGATGATGTGGGCCTCGGGGACCACGGGGATCGACCATCCGGTGTCGGGGACCGGGTCAAGGCGCGCCCAGTCGGCGAGCGCTGCGGTGTTGCGCAGCAGTGTGGCGGCCAGGGAGGTGTCGGAGGCGGAGCGGGCGATTTCGGTGGCGAGGTGGTGCATGTGTTCGGCAGGTTTGAGCCAGCCCTGCCCGTTGGGCTGGATGTCGTTGAGGGTTTCCAGGGAGGACAGGGCTCGTGCGGAGTCCAGGACATCGGCGGTTGCCGCTCCGTCGGGGTCGGCGTAGCGCACGGCGTTGGTCAGGACGGGGGCGATGCCCGTGTCGGTGGCGCAGCGCAGCATGCGGATGGCGTGTGCGGTGCTGAGCTTCTCCCCCGGGCTATTCAGGTGCGTGGTGATCTCCACCCGCAGGGCGCTTGCCCCCAGCAGGGAGCGCCAGGTGCGCAACAGGGTGCGGGCCTGGGTGTAGTGGCGGTGTCCGGTGGCCAGGCCGATGTCTGAGCCCGGTCCCAGCAGGATGGTGAGCAGCGCTTCCCCGTCGGGGCCCAGTGCGTGGGTGCCCAGTTCCTCGCGGGTGATCCCCACGGCTGGCTTGGCGACCCCGGCGGGTGTGTTGGGTTGGTGTGCCGCGGTGACCAGGTGGCAGAGGGCGGCGTATCCGGCGCCGTTGCTATGCCCCTTGGCCAGGGCGACGATGCGTCCGGCGGTGCGCATCGGTGGTGGCTTGCCGTGGGGAGCGGGGCGGGGTGCGGGTTCGAGGATGGCCAGGTCCACCCCGAGGATGGGGTCGATGCCGTGTCCGATGCAGGCCTTGAGGTGCTTGACGCTTCCGTAGAGTCCGTCGCGGTCGGTGATGGCCAGGGCGTCCGCGCCGTCGGCGAGCGCGGCGGCGACCAGGTCCTTGGGCCAGGAGACCCCGTAGTGTGCGCTGAAGGCGGAGGCGACGTGCAGGTGGGTGAAGCCCATGGTGCCTGCCCCTCCCCTGTCCCGCGGCGCGCCCCGGTCCCCCGGCGGGTTGCGCCTGCGGGCACGTGCCTTGGTGGTCCTCGGTGCCGGGGTTCGTGTGGCCGGGCGAGGAGGGGGACGAATTCATTCTATTAGAACATGCGTTCTAATCAAGTCCCGTGGCAGGACCGCGCGGAGGACTCCCGGACACCGGGGCCCCCTCCCTGCGCTGACCTGCGGCGGGAAGGGGGCGGTGAGAAGGCCCACTGGCGCGGCCTAGATTCCTTCGTCGCTTCGCAGCCGGTCCAGGGCAACGAGGTAGGCCTCGGTGTAGCTGGGGAATTGCGGGGCCATGTCGCGCAGGACCTCCAGCGGGGTCTCCGCCCTGATGGCCAGGGATGCCAGGTGGATCCATTCGCTGGCTTGCGGGGCGATGGCCCAGGCCCCGATGACGACCCTCCGGTGCCGGTCCACCAGCAGGCCCAGGTCCCCTCGCGGATCCTGCTCGTAGGTCCAGGGCCGGGCGAGGGTCTCGGGCAGGTTGACCTGGATGTACGCCGCGTCGATTCCACGCCCCTCGGCCGTCTCCCGGGTCAGGCCCACGGCGGCGATCTCCGGGCTGGCGAAGACCACGCGCGGGATCCCGTCGTAGCTTGCACTTCGCTCCCTGCCCAGGATGCAGTCGGCCACGATGCGGCCCTGGTACTTGGCCACATGGGTGAAGGGCATGATCCCGGTGACGTCCCCGATGGCCCAGAGCCCCTCGGCGGCCCAGCAGTGCTCGTCAACCCGTACCCCGCCCTTCCCGTCAAGGGTCGCCCCGGCGCGTGCCACATCCAGGCCGTCGGCACGCGGGACCCTTCCTGTGGCGAAGAAGACCGCATCGACCGCGACCTCCCCGCCCGCCTGCAGCTGAAGGATGCTGGTCCCGTCCTCCCCGCGCCGCCCGCTGGTCACGGTGCTGTTGGCCAGCACCTTGACCCCGAGCCGGCGCAGGTGCTCCTCGGCGAGCGCGGAGACCTCGGGCTCCTCGCGCCGCAGCAGCCGGGCGCTGCGGTTGAGCACGGTGACCTGGACCCCGAATCCGGCCAGGAAGAAGGCGGCCTCCAGCGCCACCGCGGATCCGCCCACGATGGCCACGGATTTCGGCAGCGTCGCCAGGGTGTAGAGCTCGCGGTTGGTCCAGGCGGTGATTTCCCCGCTCCCCGGGAACTCGGGGACCACGGGGACGGTTCCCGTGGCGATGACGATGTGGTGAGCCAGGTATTGGTTCCCGTTGGCGCTGAGGTGTCCCGGTCCGGTGATTGTCGCCTTGCCGCGCACCACGGTCGCCCCGCGCTTGGCGTACCCCTGCTCCTGGGCGCTGTCGTCGAGGTGCCGGGCCATGTAGTCGCGGTATTCCCGGGCCTTTTCCCAGTCCAGGGCGCTTTCGGCGGCTCCGGCCGCACCTGCCGCCTCGATGTTCACCTCTGGCCCGCGCAGGACGGTCTTGGAGGGGACGCAGGCCCAGTAGGCGCATTCCCCGCCAATGAGCTCGGATTCGAAGACCACGACCTTCTTGCCGGCGGTGAGCAGCCGGTCGGCGGCGACTTCGCCGCCGGGTCCCATGCCGATGATCGCGGCATCGAATACTTCTTCCATTAGAGCGCTCCCGTGTTCGTGTTCCTCGCGGCCGCCGTCCAGGCACCTGCCCCCAGCCTTTCACCTGGCGCGGCCGACGGCCAGAGCCCGCCGTGCCCAATGATGGCACCAACCCGGTTTCGGGCCGGCCGGCCCGACGCGCTAGGCGCTTTCCCGGTAGGCCTCGGGCATGCGGATGATCCGCCAGCGGCCGGTATCGGCCTGGCGGGAAACCTCGAAGGTGCGCAATGGGCCCACGCCGGCGAGCTTGACCTGCAATTGCCAGACCTCGTAGTCCACGAGCCCCGGGCCGCGGCCGCGTTCGGCACGCAGCTCCTCGGTCCACCAGTTCCGTCGCTCGAACCAGCGCACCGGCTCGGCCGCGAGCCGGTATTCGCGGCCCTGCCAGCGCATGCGGATCGGCACCCCCGCCGGTGTGCAGTCAACCTCGATCGACTGGGTAAAGATTCCCATTCGCTCGCCACCCTTCCCGTTGCACAGGCGGGCCCGACACCTCCCTTGCCCCAGGGGCATGAAAGGCGGTTGCGGGTTGCGCCCGTGCATTCACCAGTTTATTAGAAACTTTGTTCTAGACAAGACGAGAGTAGAACATGCGTACTACGGTTTGTTGTTGAGGGGTCCTCTTGATGCCCATTCACATGGGCCTATGCTTGGGTGCATGAGCATAGACACGCCCCCGGCAGTCACCGCGCTCACCCTTGGGGTGCGCGATGTCCAGCGGTCACGCGACTTCTACGTCACGGGCCTGGGTTTCCGCGAAATCAATTTCATCCCCGGCGAGATCCTGTTCGTCCAGGCCGGCCACGGGCTCATGCTCGCGCTGTGGAACGTCGAATCGATGCCCGGCGAATACGGGGAAGTCGGGCACGGCCCGCTGGCCCCTCCGGTCTCCCTGGGCCACAACACCACCAGCGTCGCCGAGGTCAACGACCTCTACGCCCGCGCCCTGGACGCCGGCGCAACCCCGATCGGCGCGCCAACCACCCGGGAATGGGGCGGCACCAGCGCGTGCGTGGCAGACCCGGACGGCTTCCGCTGGGATTTTGTGCACAACCCGTCCTTCGCCATCGACGACGACGGAACCGTCACCGGTGTCTGAGAACTCCCGCCACCGATGAGGCTCTCCAGCTTGCCGATCCGCCGGATCGCCGAACACGAGCTTTCCCCCGCACCGCGCAACCAGTGGCCCCAGACGCTCCCGCCGGTGCGCCAGCTGCTGGACCAGGGTCTTGACTTCGGTGCAGCCACGGTCTTCGTGGGCGAAAACGGTTCGGGGAAATCCACGCTTATCGAAGCCATAGCGCTGGGCTACGGGCTGTCCCCGGAGGGCGGCTCCACCGGGGCGCAACACAGCACCCGTGCCACCGAATCGGGCATGGAGAAGCACCTGCAGCTGGTGCGGAACATCGGTGCCAGCCGCCGCGGATACTTCCTGCGCGCCGAAACCATGCACGGTTTCTATACCTACCTGGAGGAAAATCCCACGCTGCGGCGCAAGGATCCGGAATTCCATACCATGAGCCATGGCGAATCGTTCCTCGAGCTGATCGTGGACAGGTTCCGCGAGGGCGGGCTGTGGGTTCTCGACGAGCCCGAGTCCGCACTCTCGTTCTCCGGGTGCCTGGCCCTGGTGGGAATCCTGAAGGACCTCATGGCGCAGGGCGATTCGCAGGTCATCATGTCCACGCACTCGCCGCTGCTCGCTTCCCTGCCCGGGGCCGACATCTACGAGGTCGGCCCGTGGGGGCTGCGGCACAGCGCCTGGGACGAGCTGGACCTGGTGACCAACTGGCGCTCCTTCATGAACCTGCCCGAACGCTACCTGCGCCACCTATAAAAAAGGTGTGCAGGGCACGTGGCCCTGCACACCCGGCAAGCCCCCGGCGGTTACTGCCCGGAGTCGGACGGCGCCGCATCCGGGTCGAAATCCTCGGACAGGGCACCGCCCTCGCTCTTCCACTTGGACAGCTGCTTCTCGCTGACTTCGCGTTCGTCGGTGTTGGGTGTCAGGTTGTTTCCGGGCTCTTCGTTTTCGGCCATGTTCCGGTTCTCATCACTCATGAGTCCCACGCTAGCCGCTTCGCGGAGTGCAGGCCAGCCTTCCGTCGGCCTCCGCGCGCCGCACGAAGCCGCGCAGGCATTCAGTCCATCTTCGCCAAGCGGGACTTGGCGATCTGGAACAGCCCGTAGCACCCCAGGCCAACGCCGATGAAGACCAACGCGTATACGCCGAAGGGTTGGCTGCGCAGCGCCTTGAGCGCACCATCGAGCCCCGTGGATTCCTCGGGATCCGCCTGCACCGTGGCAACGATGACCAGCAGCCCCACCAGGAACAGGGCCACGCCCTTGGCAACGTAGCCCAAGACGCCCAGCACCACGGTTGCCTGCCGCAAGGCCTTCGAGGCAGGAAGGGACAGCTGCTTGGCAAACGACTTCAAGATGCCCCTGGCCGCAAAGACGATTCCGGTCACGGCAATGCCGGCTCCGATGAGCAGCAAGAGCGCGGGGCCGAAGGGCATGGACATGATGCCGGCCGTGGCGTCGCTGGTGGACTCGCTGCTGTCCTTGCGGTTGCCCAAGGCAAAAGAGCCGAACCCGACGGAGAGTGCGAGAAAAACGATGCCCTGGCCGGCGGCGGACAGCTTTTTGCCCAGCTTCGTCCTTGCCGGGGCGCGGCGGTATCCAAAAAGGACTTCGCTTATCTGCCACAGCCCCAGGGCCAGGCAAGCGATGCTGCCGATCCACACCAGGGCGTACCCGGCAGGTTGGGCCGCCAGCTGTGCCATCGCGCCGCTCTGCTCGGCATCCTTGGAATCCCCGAAGGCCAGCCTGACCGCAATGATCCCGACCAGGACGTGCAACAGGCCGCTGACGGCAAAGCCGGCCCTGGCGGCAATCACGAATGCCCGGGAATTCGAGGCATCTTCGGCGGCGTTGGCGACGTCGTTCAGTTCTTTCTTCATGCGGGTCCCCCTTGGCTGCGCCCACGTGGGGAGCTGCGTGTCGGTAACGACATCCTGCCACCGTTCGGGGCGGACGCATACATTTTCCCCCATCCCCGAACCCGGTGGGGTCAACCACCTGAAGCTTCCGGCCACGGGCCTGGAACGCAGCCGCACTTGACAGGCCGGCAGGCCCGGGTTTCGGCAGCTGATGGAAGTCGGCAACGAGGGAACCTCCGTCGGGCTGGCCACGCAACATCCGCGCGGAGGACCTGGGCCGGGCCTGTGGCTCGACCGGACGGGCACGATCTACGCCGCCTCCACTGCTGGCCATGAGCCCGGCACAACGCACCGCGGCAGGACCGCTACTCGGCCGAGGGCCGCTGCCGCTGCTGCTTCGTGGCCGAGCGCTGCGACTTCGCGGCGAGCCGGCGGCGTTGGGAGCCCTTGGTCGGCTTGGTGGCACGCCTGCGCGGCGCATCCGGCGCCAGCGCCGAGGCCAGCATCCCGGCGAGCTTCTGCAGCGCAATCTCGCGGTTGCGCAGCTGGGAGCGCTGTTCGGAGGCCGAGATGGTGAGCACGCCGGAAACGAGCTTCGAATCCAGGCGCGAGACCAGGCGCTCGCGCTGCGCGTCGGTCAGCACGCGGGAGCCGGCAATGTTCCAGGACAGCTCGACGCGGCTGTCCGAGGTGTTCACGTGCTGACCGCCGGGCCCCGAGGAACGTGAGAACCGCCAGTCGAGCTCGGATGCCGGAATCGACAGCGCCGGTGAAATCTCCAGATCCATGCTTCAAGCATCGCATGGTCCGGGGACGCTCATGCCCCTGCGCCGGGCAGGGGGCACCCGGTCCCTGCCGGCAGGGCAGGGACCGGGCGGGGCCACCTATGCCTGTGCGTGCTCCTCGTGGAGACACAGGATGTTGCCGTCGGGGTCCTTGAACCACGCGGCCTTCTCCGATCCAAGGACACAGACGTGGTCGACGGTCTTCAGGTCCGGCAGGTCGTAGTCCTCAAAGACCACGCCGCGGCCATCGAGGTCGCCGATCGCGTCGGCGATGTCGTTGACCTCGAAGCTGGCAGCGGTGTGGGTGGAGGGCTTGGCCTGCGGATCGCTGAGCAGGGCAATCGAACCGGCACCGGCGAGGGTGAAAACGAGGTTGCCGTCCGCTGCCTTGCCCCGGAAGGGAAGGCCCAGGGCATCCTCGTAGAACTTCCGCGACCGCTCGGCATCGGTGACGGGAATGATGGTGGTCAATGGGCTGGTCGAAAGTGACATGGGGAACCATCCTCGGGTGGAAATCTGGCCCTCCAATTTTACGTCCGGATCCGCGAAAAAGAGGCCCGGAAGCGTGAGCGCAGGTGTGGCGCGCGGGGGGGGGTATCGCGGCACGTCGGCACGTCATACACTGGGCCTGCAACCACCATCGACGGAAGTGAGCGGCCATGACCATCCCACAGCCTCCCGAGCCCCCGGACCGGCCGGCCGAGCCCGGCCGTGTTCCGCCGACTCCACCGATTCCGCCCGGGCCTCCCGTGCCGCCCTACGATCCGCCGCCGGACCCGGGGCCGTTGCCGCCCCGGCCCGATCCGCAGCATCCGTATCCGCCCGTTGAACCGGACCCGATCGGACCGGTTCCGCCAATCAGGTAGGCACGGGGCCAACAACAGCGGGCCCGCTGCGCTTGGTCCGCCGAAGGGTTAGGCTACTGGCGCTGCGAGAGCCGGATCAAGTTGCCCGAGGGGTCCCTGAACGCGCAGTCCCGCGGGCCCCACGGCTGTTCGATGGGCTCCTGGAGGACCTCGGCCCCGGTGGCCCGCACCTGCTCGAAGAGTCCGTCCAGGTCGGAGGTGGAAAAGACCGTCATCGGCAGCACCCCCTTGGTGAGCAGTTCCTGGATGGCGTTGCCGTCGGCCTCCGAGCGCCCTGCGTGCGGGTCCGAGAGCACGATGCCCAGCCCCGGCTGGGTGTCGGAGCCCAGGGTGACCCAGCGGTGCTCTCCCGAGGCGACGTCGTTTTCCACCTTCAGGCCCAGCCCGTCGCGGTAGAAGGGAATGGCCGCGTCGACGTCGTTGACGGTGATGTGTGAGTACTGCAGTGAAATATCCATGGCTCAACCATAGGTCCGGGTGGACCGGGGGCGCTTCTTGAATCCTGCTCGATGCCAACATGCCGCCAGGCACGTCATGGTCGATTTCGTGGGGCATCTGGGCGAGCACGTGGAGATCAAGCCACCGCCGTTCGTGGACTACGGGACCCAGCTGTCGATCGGCGAGCGCACCTTCACCAGCCACAACCTCACGACCCTGGACGCCGTCCCGATCAGCATCGGGAACAACAGCGTCATCGGCGCCGGTTCGGTGGTCACCGGGGACGTTCCGGCCAACGTGGTGGCGGTGGGCAATCCCGCCCGCGTCATCAAGAACCTCTAGGTCCTAGGTGTCCACCCGCAGGGTCGATCCGGACCGCCGCGAACGCATCATCGACTGCGCGGTGGAGCTGATTGCCTCCCAAGGCGTGGCGGGCACCTCGCCCCGCAAGGTCGCGGCGCTCGCCGATGTGCCGCTGGGCTCGATGACCTACCATTTCCCCTGCATGGACGAGCTGCTCGAGGCGGCTTTCACGCGCTTTGCCGCCGAGGTCGGCGAGCGCTTCGCCGCGGGGCTTGCCGGTGAATTTGCCGGCGCGAAGCTGGTTGCGGCGTTGGTGGAGCTGATCCACGACGATGTGCTGGATTCCCGCCGTTCCCTGGTCCTGACCATGGAGCTGTATGCGCTGGCGGCGCGCGATGCGCGGTTCAGGAACATCACCCAAGGCTGGCTCGAGATCAGTGCCCGGGCCCTGGAACGCCACATGGACGCGGCAACGGCGCACCAGGTTGATGCACTCATCGAGGGGATCTCCATCCACCGCGCCCTGGGCACCGCACCCCCGTCGCGGGAGCTGACGGCCGAGGCGCTGCGCAAGATCCTGGGGGCCTAGTACCGGGGCGTCCTGGTGCTCTTGGGGCGGGTAACGGACTTGGCGATGCAGGCGGGCATGGCTTCCACCGCCGCATGTTCCCGGTTGCGGTAGCCGCTTGGGCTTTCCCCGGTGATTTGGGTGAAGCTGGTGCTGAAGGAACCCAGCGAGGTACACCCCACCTCCATGCAGGCGTCGGTGACGCTGACCCCGGCGCGCAGCAGGGCCATGGAACGCTCGATGCGCCGGGTCATCAGGTACGCGTAGGGGCTCTGCCCGTAGGCGGCCTTGAACTGCCGGGAGAAATGCGCCGGGGACATGAGGGCCTTGGTCGCCATGGTGGGTACATCCAGGGGTTTCGCGTATTCGCGGTCGATCATGTCCTTGGCCCTGCGCAGGGCGGTGAGCGTTTCAAGCTCGGATTGCTTCATGGAATCGAGGCTATCAGCGCTTCCCTTACTCGACGTGGCAGCCCGTCAGGCCGCTGGCCACGAAAAGGCCCGTAGCCGGCGACTGCATAGCAATCACCGGCCACGGGCCCTTTATCGCCCAGATAGGACGACCACAGCCGACCGGTGCTACCGGTTCATCAAGGCATCAATCTCTGCTGCTGTCAGCGGACGGGTATCCCGCCCGCGAAGCAACAGCGCCAGCTGCGCGGACACTTCCAGTTCCTCGGCGGAATCCACCGCATTAACCAGACTCTTCCCAGCGACAATGCTTCCGTGGTTGCCCAGGATAATGGCTTTGGCCTCCCGGGCGGCTTCAAGGATGTCGCGCTCCATGCCGGGGTCCCCCGGCTTGTAGTAGGGAACCAAGGGAATGTCTTCGCCCAAGCGCATCACCAAGTACGGGGTGTGTGGCTTGATCAGAGGCCCGTTGCTGGGTGCCAGGCAGCTGAGCGCTGTCACATGCGTGGAGTGCAGGTGGACGATGGCCCCGGTATCTGGCCGTGCCTCGTACATGGCGCGGTGCATAACGACTTCCTTGGAGGGGGCGTCGCCCGAAATGTGGTTCCACCCGTGGTCCAGGAGCGACAAGCTCTCGGCGTCCAACCGCCCCAGCGATGAGTTCGTGGGTGTCATCAGGTAGCCATCGGCCACGCGGACACTGATGTTGCCGGCGCTGCCCACCGAGTATCCACGCTGGAAAAGGCTTGCCGCCAACTCCACCATTTCTGCTCTAGTCTCGAGAAACTTCACTTACTGCCCTTTGCTTTGGAATGTTGGTGGATGGGTGAGTACCCATCAGAGGAAGATGTCGGCGACCAGGATCGTGACCAGGGCCGTGGCCCAGGCCACCGTGGTCGGAATGGACCAGGTCAGGATCTGCCGCTTCACGTCGGTGACTCCAAGCATGCGGTTGACGACCCAGAACAGGCTGTCGTTGAAGTAGCTGAACACCATGGCGCCCAAGCAGGCAGCCTGTGCGGCCAGGACCATGTTGACGTCGGGGATCTGGGCAAGGATCGGCGCAGAGAGTGATGCCGAGGTGATGATGGCAACGGTTCCGCTGCCCTGCACCAGGCGGACCATGGTTGCGATCAGGAACGGGATCAGGATGCTCGGCAGCGGGAGGGTCGAGACCCACTGGCCGATGGCATCGCCAACACCGCTGTCTCGCAGCACCGCGCCGAGCGCTCCACCGCCACCGGTGACCAGCAGGATGATGCCGGCCGATTCAACACCCTTTTCCATCTCGGCACGGGATGGCTCCGTCGGTGGCCTTGGCAACAGCCGAGATGCCGGTGTTCAGGAAGATCAAGACGATGGGCCCGAGAACCGGAAGCAGGGAAAGGAACAGGGAAGGGAGTTCCTTCAGGCGTTCATCCGCAAGCTCGTTGAATTCCTTGAAGGCTTCCTTGGCGGTGGTCTTGTCATCGGCGACGGGCAGAATGCTGTCCCCGCCTCCGGTCGCCACAGACACCGAAACCGGTGCCATGGCCTCGATCTTGGGGCCAGCGAAACGAGCGTAGAGCGTGACGGTCACCAGCGCAGGCAGGGTCAGCAGCAACCCGTAGAGGATCATGTCGCCAATCGACACGCCGTAGATGCCTGCGGCACCCAGCGGGCCCGGAGTCGGCGGGACCGCGTGGTGGGTCAGCACCATGCCGCCGGCCATGGCGATGCCCAGCGTCAGCTTCGAGCGGCCGGTGCTGGTGGACAGCGCCTTGACCAGCGGGGTGAGGATCACGAATGCGCTGTCCACGAAGATCGGGATGGAGATGATGTAGCCTGCGACCGACAGCGCCCAGTCTTCACGCTTGCTGCCAAGCCAGCGGATCATGGAGATGGCCAATTTCTCGGCGGCCCCGGAAACTTCCAGGATGCGGCCCATCATCACGCCGAAGCCGACGACCAGGCCAATGGTGGCAAGGGTGGAGCCGAATCCGGCGGTGATCGAGGCGACCGCCGCTTCGGGTGTCATGCCGGCGGCCAGCGCGGCAATGGACGCCGCGATGATCAAGGCCAGCAGTGCATGCACCTTGGTCTTGAGCACAAGGAAGATAAGCACTGCGATGGCAACCACAAGCCCGACGATGGCCGCCGGGCTGGCAGTTGCGATTGTTTCAACCGCAAAATTCATGGTGGTGTTCCTAGGATCTGGGGAGAGTTAGTTCGCGATGAAATCGTCGCGGTATTGCTGGACGACTTGGTCGAAGTCGGTGTCGGAGACGAAACCGAGGCTGCGCGTGCGTTCGACGTCGAAAGCACCAGGCCAGGAGCCGACGATCGCATCGATCTTCGCGTCGTAAGCGATCTCCACCAGGTCCCGCGCCTGTTGGCCACCGACACGGGCCAGGCTTTCGAGCATTTCCCCGGCTGTGACGCTCAGTCCCGGGACGTTGAGCACCCGCCAGCCGCCGAGCAGCTCTCCACCAAGCTCAAAGGCATGGACCAGGTTGGCCACCGCGGCGTTGGGCGAGGAAAGCCACATCTTCGTTTCAACCGGCACCGGGCACACCGCTCCGGTGCCGTTCAGTGGTTCGCGGATGATCGAGCTGGCAAAGGACGATGCCGCGGAGTTCGGCTTGCCCGGGCGCACGGAAATGGTCGGCAGGCGGCAGATGCGCCCGTCGATGTATCCCTTGCGGGTGTACTCGTTGACCAGCAGTTCGCCGATGGACTTGACCATGCCGTAGGTCGACTCCGGCTGCGTGGCCAGGTTCTCCGGGACGGTCTGTGGCATTTCCCCGCCGAAGACGGCCAGGGAGCTGGTGAACACGAAGCGCGGGGCGGCCTTGGTTTTCCGGGCCGCCTCAAGCAGTGCCCGGGTTCCGTCGACGTTGACGTTCATCGCCAGGTCGAAGTCTTCCTCGGAGCCGCCACTGAGTACGGCAGCGAGGTGGAAGATGCCCACGGTGTCCTCTGTGACCAGCCCGTGGAGCAATTCAATGTCGCCGATGCTTCCCTTGACCGAGGTGACGCGCGAATCGTCGACCGGGCATTCTGCCAGGTCCAAGGATACGATCTGGTCGAATTCCACGGTGCCGGTGCCTGCATCCTTGCGCTCCAGGAGCAGCTGGATGACGCGGCTGCCGAGGAATCCGCCTCCGCCGGTAACTATGATTTTCATCTTTGAAACTTTCTTTAGTTGGGGAATTCGAGATGGGGGTCGACCAGGGTGAGGGGAATACCCAGTTCCTTGATCTTCTCGACCGCCGAATCGGCAAGTCCGGAATCGGTGATGATTCCGTCGATGTCGGTGAGCTTGACTGCCTGCAGGCTAGCCACCCGGCCGTACTTGCTGCTGTCGCTCACCAAGATGGTGCGTGCGGCGGTCTCCTTGATGGCCCGTTTGACCGCCAGTTTGGCGTCGGTGGGCACGGAGGTTCCGCGCAGATCAAAGGAGGAGGTGGACATGAACGCCACATCGACGTTGAACTGGGCAATCATGCGTGCGGTCAGTGAACCGTCCGACGAGAGGTTGGCACGGTCCAGGGCGCCTCCGGCGAAGTAGAGTTCATTGCTCGAGCGTTCGGAGAGGCTCAGGGCAATCGACAGGTCGTTGGTCACGAAGACCATGTTCGGCATCGGGGCCAGATATTGGGCGATGGACAGCGTGGTAGTTCCGGCGTCAAGGAACACCACGTTGCCGGGCTGGACCTGCTCGGCGGCAGCCCGTGCGATGGCAAGCTTCTGCGCTTGCTGCAGGCCTTCCTTGACCGTATGCGACTGGTCCAGGGCCAGTCGCTCGGGCCTGCTCACTCCTCCGGGGACAGAGACGACACGGCCGAGTTCCTCGAGCCGGTGGATGTCGCGGCGCACCGTCATGTGAGATACGCCCAAGACCTCGACAAGGCTGGTGATGCTGACGCTTCCTTGTTCTTGAAGCATCTGAAGGATGGCGCGCTGGCGCTCGAGGGGAATCACTTGGCGTCGCTTCGGTACGCGGCGAGCCATCCCAGGCCCGCGGTGGTTTCCCCTGCCGGCCGGTATTCACACCCCACCCATCCGCGATATCCCGCGGCATCCAATTCGGCCAGCACGTAGGGGTAGTTCAGCTCCCCGGTATCCGGTTCGTTGCGCTCGGGCACCGAGGCGATCTGGATGTGGCCGATGGAATCGATGGAATCGCGCATCAGCATGGTGACATCGCCCTCGGTGATTTGGGCGTGGTAGTAGTCGAACTGCAGGCGGGCGTTTGGCCGGTCGATCCGCTCAAGCAGGTCGACTGCCTGGGCAACGCTGCCCAGGAAATATCCGGGCATGTCGCGGGCGTTGATCGGTTCGATCAGCACCTCGATGTCAAGCTCGGTCGCCAGGTCGGCCGCATACCGCACGTTCTCGACATACAGGGCCTCGGTCTCAGCGGTGACTTCGCTGATTCCTGCCATGATGTGGATCTTGGGGCAGGCGAGGGCCCGGGCATAGTCCAAGGCCTGGGTGATCGAATCCCGAAAGTCCTGTTGTCGTCCTTCCAACGTGGCCAGCCCGCGCTCGCCGCCGCCCCAGTCCCCCGCGTGGGCGTTGAAAAGGGCTTGTTCGAGAGAGTGGGCCTTTAGCTTGTCAGCGATCTGAGACTTCTCGAAGTCGTAGGGGAAGAGGTACTCGACGGCGTTGAAGCCAGCGGTCGCCGCGGCCTCGAAACGCTCCAGGAACGGCAATTCGGTAAACATCATGGACAGGTTCGCGGCAAATTTCGGCATGATCGGCTTTCCTGGTCCTACTGGGCTTGGCTGAAGAAATCGATGGTTCCGAAGTTTCCCGATTTCAAGGCCAGGTCGACCTGTCCATCAAGTGACCGGACCCAGGGAACGCCCGGGGCGATCGGTTCTCCCACCTCGAATCCCGTGACGCCCAACGCGGTGGTGACCGAACCGGAGGTTTCGCCGCCAGCCACCACCATGCGCTGGATTCCGTCCTCCACCAGACGGATGGCGATTCGGCCGAAGAATCCCTCGATGGCCTGGCTTGTTTCGACCGAACCGTAGGTCCGCTGGAGACGCTGCACTTCTTCAGGACCAGCAGTGGCGAAGATCAGCGGAGCAGGGCCGGTGGAGGGCTGATCACTGAACCACGCCAGAACATCCGCGTCGTAACCAGTTGGCGAGGTCAGCAGTCGGTCGACATCCACGGCGAGACAAGGGCCCTTGGTCTTGTAGTCGGCGACCTGGTCATTGGTCATGACCGAGCAGGAACCCGACAGGATCACGGCCGACCCGGCCTTTGGAGTGAAGGACGAGCGTTCACCCTTGGCTGTGGCCGGGAGCGCCCGGGCGATGGCTCCACCAAGTCCCGAGCCGCCAGTTACCAGGCGCATCTCGGCAACGGCCTCGCCCAGTACATTCAGGTGCCGGTCGTTGAGGGCATCGAGCACCGCATAGCGGTTTCCCGCGGCCTTCAGTTCGGCCAGGGCCTCGCCCACTGCTTCGCGACCCCGTTCAACGGTGTCCACAGGAACCAGCCCGGTGGTCCCCCGGGACTGGCCGTCCATGAGACGAACCAGGCTTGAATCGGCCATCGGAGTGACCGGGTGGTTGCGCATTCCCGATTCGTGGAGTGGCACGCCGTTGACGAATAGGTACCCCTGGTAGGTGGTGCGCCCGTTGACCGGCAGCGCCGGGCAGACGACGGTGAAGTTCTCGTTTAAGGCGTTCAGGAGCGCATCGGTGACAGGACCTATGTTCCCCTGGGCGGTGCTGTCGAACGTTGAACAATATTTGAAGAAGATCTGTCGGGCACCGGCGGTCTTGAGCAGTTCAAGGGCCTGCAACGACTGTTCAATGGCTTCATATACTGGATTCGAACGGCTCTTGAGGCTGACCACTATTGCCTGCACGTCATCGGCAATGGCGTCGAGCGATTGGATGCCCGATAGCTGGATGGTCTTCACCCCGTTGGCCACGAGAAAACTCGCGATGTCGGTCCCACCCGTAAAGTCATCGGCGATTACACCAAGCTGAACACCCATGTTCACTCCCCGTCTGCCGCGGCGCCTTCACCGCTATTTACAATGTTTCACAAAAGTTACCATATTCACACACCCAGGAGCAATGGCACGCTTGACAGGCGAGATTGTGGCCCGGTGCAAAACTCACCAATGGCCAAGGATCAGCAACACCCGGGCCGGCCCGACATGGCCAATGGGATCATTGTGTTCACAAATATTCCCATCATCCGCAACCGCGTCACATGCCCAAGTAACGCGCACCACAGGGGGTCTTCGCCGTGCGCATGCCCCGCGCCCCGAGGCCGGTGGCCACCGAGAGGGGGTCCCGCACGGCCCGCGGCCTGCCCATCGCGCAATGCACTCAGCAGTCGGCGGACGCCATATCGAAAGAACTCTTGCGAAAGGGTTCTTTCGATAGTACATTTGGCGCATGGACATCACCGACCCCAAGGCCATGCGGGCACTGGCCCATCCCCTGCGCATCCGGCTCCTGGAGCTTGTCGGCACCCAGGGCCCGATCACCGCGGCCCGCTGCAGCGAGTACGTCGGCGAAAGCCCGGCCAACTGCTCGTTCCACCTGCGCACCCTGGCCGAGCACGGTTACATTGAGCGCGCACCCGGAGCCACCGGTCGCAACAGGCCCTGGCAAATCACCGACGTCACCCAGAACCTGGACCGGAACAAGGTGGACCCGGATTCCCTGTCGGCAGCCCTGGCCCTTGGCGACATGCTCCAAAACTGGGAATTCGAACGCCTGCGTGCCGGACGGCACCTGCCGGTTCCCGAAACCTGGAAGGGGCACCTGTTCGAGGCCGGTTCGACGCTGTTCCTGACCCCCGAGGAAGCCGACACCCTCAATGAGCGGTACAACGAACTCATTGCCCCGTTCCTGGATCGCATCACCGACCCGACCCGGCGCCCAGCTGCGTCCGCCCCCGTGCGCGTCTTCATGGCCACCACCCTGGCCCACGACCTCATCCGCAAGGGCGATGAGTCGTGAAAGCGCTGCTGTCCATCCCGGTCTTCCGCAGGTTCACCGGCGTCTGGACCATCGGCAACCTCGCCGACAGCGCCCTGATTCCTGACCCTGTCCATCTGGGCCAAGGACATCTGCGGTTCCTCGAGCGCGGCCGGCCTCGTGTTCCTGGCACTGGGACTGCCCATTGTCTTTTCCCCGCTGGTCGGAACGCTCGCCGACAGGTTCGAACGCCGCAGGCTACTGGTGGCGGGCAACGCGCTGTCCGCCGGCAGCGCCCTGCTGCTCCTGCTGGTCGCCGGACCCGGGGACCTCTGGCTGATCTACGCGGTGGCATTCAGCTATGGACTGCTGGGAATCCTCAACGGCGCAGCCCAGTCCGGGCTGGTGCGCGACATGCTCGATGACGAGCACCTGGACAGCGCCAACGGGATGCTCTCCACGATCGACCAGGGGCTGCGGATCTTCACTCCCCTGCTGGGCGCGGCCCTCTACACGGTGTGGGGCGGCGACGCGCTGGCCCTGGGCGTCGCCGGGGTGCTGTTGCTCACCGCACTCCTGTTGCTGACGGTCTCCGTGCAGGAATCGGCCCCCGAGGCGGCCTCCGAACGCGGCGGGTTCTGGCACGAGAACTCCGCCGGGTTCCGCCACCTGGTCCGGATCCCGTTGCTGTGGCGCATGGTGCTGGTCACCGCAACCGCGCTGGGCGTCATCGGGATGTTCGACTCGGCACTCTTCGAACTTATCGACAAGGGCCTGGGCCTGGAACCGGCATTCTTCGGGGTGCTCATGAGCCTGCAGGGAGCAGGGAGCATTCTTGGCGGCCTGACCGCGGCTACGCTGATGCGCAGGGCCGGGCCGGGCCGGGCAGTCGGCCTGGGGCTGGCATTGGTCGCGCTGGCGGCGTTTGCCGCGGCGTCCGATCTGGTGCCGCTGGTCGCCGGCCCCGGGTTGCTGCTGGCCTTCGTCATCCCCGCGCTGTTCCTGGCCGGCGTGGGTGTGCCATGGATCTTCGTGGCGCTGGTGACCACCCGCCAGCGCATGACCCCTGCGCGGCTGCAGGGCAGGGCCGCAGCCGCCACCAACCTGGTGCTCAACGTCCCGCAACTGGCGTCGATCGCGGCGGGCGCACTGCTGGTGGCGGTGGTGGACTACCGCTGGCTGATGCTCGTTGCCGGCACGGTGGTCGCCGCCTGTGCGCTGGCCATGCTGCGGCGCGGGCACCCCGGGGCCGTGCCCGGCCCCGGGGTGCCGGACACCGCAGCCGCGGCGGCAGGCGAAGAACGGCAACGCCCCCGGTGACTCCGGTGCACGCTACCCGGTGACGGTGCGCACCACCCGTGCGGGGGAACCCACCACCACGGCTCCGGCCGGCACGTCCCTGGTGACGACGGAGGCGGCAGCCACCACGGCGTCGTCCCCGACGCTGACCCCGGGCAGGATGGTGGCGTTGGAGCCGATCCACACGTTGCGCCCGATCACCACGGGTGCCGGATGCATGTCCGCGCGGCGGCTCGGGGCGAGGTCGTGGTTCAGCGTTGCGATCACCACGTTGTGCCCGATGAGCGTGCCGTCCCCGATGGTTACCCCGCCCTGGTCCTGGAACTTGCACCCGGCGTTGATGAAGATCCGCTTCCCCAGGGTGATGTTCCTGCCGAAGTCGGCGTTGAAGGGCGGGAAGAGGGTCACGCTTTCATCCACCGGTTTCCCGGTCAGCTGCGCGAGCAGCTCCCGGACCCGCTCCGGCTCGTGGTAACCGCCGTTGAGCTCGCCGGTGATGCGCAGCGCTTCCTGGCTGACCCGGTGCATGATGCCGTGCAGGGGCGAGTCCCCCGTGATGGTGTGCCCGGCATCCAGCTGGGCGATCAGGTCGTTGAGTTCCATGGTGTCCTTGTCATTCGGGTGGCGGTTCAAGTTGACCGCACCGGTTGATGCCTTCGAGTCCGGCAAAATGCAGGGGCGCGCTGCTCCCGGACCGCGCGTCACGCCTTGCCCCATCCGTGCCCCTGACAGTGTCTAGGCCTTGCCGCTGCCCGGGCGGCGGTAGTCGCCCTCGGCGACGTGTTCGAGCCACCGGGTGGTCTGCGAAGGGTCATCCGCGTTCTCAAGCATCGCCAGGTGCTCCATGAAGTCTTCCGGCGTGGCGCCGTGCCAGTGTTCCTCCCCCGCGGGGCAGTACACGGTTTCGCCGGGCACGGCTTCCACGACCGTGCCGTCGCGCGTGCCGAACAGGGCGACACCACTGGTCACGTGCAGGGTCCGGCCCCTGGCGTGGGAGTGCCATGCCGTGTGGGCCCCGGGGGCGAAGCGGACCCGGGCGACGATCATCCCTTGGCCTTCCTCCTGCGGAGAGGCGATGGGGTCCACCCAGACGTCGCCGGTGAACTGCTCCGGGCCGTTCTTGGTGGTCGGGGCCTTGGGCAGGAATTTGTGTGCCACGGTTTCTATTTCCTTTCCCCTGCGCGAAGAGCGGGGTTGTTGGCGATGCGGGTCTTGTTCCATGAACCGAGCAGCTGGAGCTTCTGGTGGGATTCCGAGCCCGGTTGTGCCGTGTAGACCATGAGCTTCAGCCCCGGGTCTGCGGTGATGGCCAGTTCCTCGTAGGCCAGGACCAGCTCCCCCACCTCGGGGTGGTTGAACCGCTTGGTTCCCGTGCCGTGGGTGCGCACGTCGTGGGCGGCCCACAGGGTGCGGAAGCTCCCGCTTTGGGTGGACAGTTCGCCGACCAGATCCTGGATGCCGCGGTGCTGCGGGTCCTTCCCCGCCTCGTTCCGGATGATGGCTACGCACATTTGCGCGAACAGCTCCCAGTCCGGGTAGAAGTCCTTGGACGCGGGGTCCAGGAACTGGAACCTGGCAAGGTTCGGCGTCCGTCCGCCGCCGTCGCCGATCACCGGCGAATAGAACGCGCTGCCCAGTTCGTTGACGGCCAGCAGGTCCTGGGCCTCGTTGCGCACGAAGGCCACGGAGTCCTTCATCGAGTCCATGACCCACTGCAGGGGTTCACGCGGCGGCCGGGCAGGGGACGCGGGGCGGCGTTGGCGCCCCGAGGTCGGTATGCCGTCGGCGGCGCGGGCCAGGTCGAACAGGTGCGCCCGCTCGGTCTCGCTGAGCATCAGGGCGCGGGCCAGTGCGTCCAATACCGACGACGAGGCCCCGGCAATCGCTCCGCGTTCAAGCTTCGCGTAGTACTCCACGCTGACTCCTGCGAGGCTTGCCACCTCGCCGCGGCGCAGGCCGGCAACCCTCCGGTTGCCGTACACCGGCAGGCCGGCACGCTCCGGGGTGACCTTGGCCCGGCGCGACATCAGGAACTCGCGCACTTCCGACCTGTTATCCATGTCCTTAAGCGTACGGGTGGCCGTCCGGATGAGGGATACCCTCCCAGGGCGCCTTTCCTTTTCGCGTGCCGCAGGGCTGGATGCCCCTGGATCCGACGGGCGAGCCGCCGGGTCCGGAGGGGCATCCGACAGGTCGCTTAGGCCCGGCTGTCACCATCCACCTGCTCCACGATCCGCGTCTTGGGTCCCGAGGCCAGCGCGGGCGAAGCCGAGGGAATGGCCCAGACATCCGACCGCAGCCGGTCCAGGAACTCCTGGGCCTGCGCGTGCGAGGCGAAGTCGAGGTCCAGCACCACGTAGTGCCGGTCATCGACGGGACGGAAGATGCGTTCGGCCAGGACGCCGGAGCGGATCCGCCCCAGCGGGTCGTTGCCGTACGCCCCCTTCCACATCTCGAAGTCCTTCACTCCGTGTTCTATCTGAAGCGTATACATCGTGGCTTCCTTTCCCTTGGTGCCGATGGCCTGAGCGTAGGCGCAGCCCCCGGTGGCCCGCCATCCCAGTTTTCTGGGGTCCACCCGCACCCGGACATCCTCCCGGCATGGGGCCGGCGCGCATACTTGTCACATGGGAAGCAGGTGGGCCGCCGAACGCCTTATCCAACGTGTCACGGCGCTCGATGAGGCACGGCTCGAGAGCCACGCCTACCGCCGTGAGGTGCTCGAGGAACTCTCGGCCTCGATCGGGCATGAGGCCTGGGTGTGGCCGTTGGCCGACCCGATCACCACTGTCGGGATCTCCCCGATGGCTCAGGTCCCGGGCACAGCGGAACTGCCCCTGTTGATCACCCTGAAGTACGCCACGGCGCTGAACCGGTGGACCACCCTGCCAGCTGCCCCGGCGCGCGCCGTCTCGCTGGCCGCGGCCACCGACGGCGAGCTGTCCCGCAGCGAGTCCTGGGCCGGGGTCCTGCGCAGGCACTC
Source organism: Arthrobacter sp. UCD-GKA (assembly GCF_001863355.1). Lineage (NCBI taxonomy): Bacteria > Bacillati > Actinomycetota > Actinomycetes > Micrococcales > Micrococcaceae > Arthrobacter > Arthrobacter sp. UCD-GKA. The sequence goes on from NZ_MOLR01000006.1 coordinate 308,938, forward strand.
GATCACCGATGTCCTGTCGATTGTTTTCGCGGACAGGTGGGGCACCTGGGGCTGGCTTGATTTGTGGCGGGGCCACGGGGACGGCGTGTTCACCGCCGCCGAGGCGGAACAGCTGTCATCGCTGGCCCCGGCGATCACCGCCGGCCTGCGGCATTGCTCGGCGAGGCAGTTCCAGGCCGGCAACGGTGGCGCAGCACCGCCCCACCCCCAGGCGGTGCTGGTGCTGGCCGAAAACCTGGGCATCATCAGCCAGACCGAAACCGCGAACCTCTGGCTGGAGCTGCTGCAACCCGGGCCCCGCCCGCACCAGGGCATCCCGGCGGAGGTGCTCAACGTGGCCGCCCAATTACTGGCCCAAGAGCGCGGCATCGATGCGCACCCGGCCGGTTCGCTGGTCCACGTGGGCTCCGGGGTCTGGGCGCGCTTGTCGGCAACCCGCATGAACACTCCGGCGGACAGGGCTCCGGCACCCATCGCGGTGACCATCCAGGACGCTTTGCCCGCCGAGCGCATGGCGGTCTTTGGGAGGTGTTTCGCCCTGAGCCCGCGCGAAAGCCAGCTGCTCGGACTTGCCGCGAGCGGGCTGGACACCGCTGCGTTGGCCCGCGCCCTGGGCATCGGCAGGTACACCGTCCAGGACGACTTCAAGTCCCTCTTTGCCAAGTGCGGGGTGCAAAGCCGCGGCGCCCTGGTGGCCATGGCCGCCGGCCACTGACCCAGCGGCGCAACGGCACAGCGGGAGGCACCGCCCAGCGCCCCTCCCGCCCGGGCTCGGGGCAGCGTAGCATGTCCCCCAACGGGTACTTCGTCGCAGCGTGCTTGGGAGGGGACCACCTGCATGGACAGCATTGGCCGCCTTCGTGAACGATGGCTCGACACCGCCGCCGGGATACTGCAGGAAACGGACCCGGGAACGGCCCGGAAACTGTTGAACGAAGCCCTGCTGGAGTCGTTTCACGCGTTTGCGGCAGTGAAGGCCCCGCTGGCTGCCCCGGGCGGACTCAGCGAGGTCTCGATCTTCGGGAACTACCCCGTGCTCGACACCGCGGCCTGGGAACTGGCTGCGCAGCGGGCAGGTGCCGACCACCCGATGTTCGCGTACCACAACACCACCTCCGACACCGCGCCGGTGACCCTGCTTGAGGTCTGCGAGCGAGGCTGGGCGATCTCCGAGTTCGCCGACTCCATGATCGAGCGGCTCGGCGTGGGCCGGCACCAGCTCTCGCTGCCGCTGGGCACGGCCGAAACGCAGTCTGCAACCTACGGCTTCGTCAGCGACGGGGTCTACCGGGATTCCGACCGCCAGTCCGCACGCTTCCTCCAGCCGATCGTGCGCGGCCTGGATACGCACATCCACCTCCTCGAATCCCTGCTGCCCGGACCCGCGGCCGAACCGGAGCGCCCACTGACCGCGCGCGAGCTGTTGGTCCTTGCCCTGGTGGCCCGGGGCTGCACGGCCCACGGCATCGCCACCCGGCTGGGCGTCTCGCACCGCACGGTGCACAAGCACCAGGAGAACCTGTACCGAAAACTGGGCGCGGTGGACCGCCTGTCGGCGGTCCTCCGCGCCCAGCAATGCGGGCTGCTCCCCCGGCAGCCCGCCGGTGCCGATGTTCGTCCCGGAGTCTACGCCGGGAATTCACACACCCCGCTTGACACCGCATCGCCCAGCGCCTGGCCCAGCAGCTGATCCAGGGCACCGATGTGGTTCCCGATGTAGCCGATGGCACGGCTCTCCTTGCCCGAGCCGAGCAGTCCCGGGCCCGAGTTCCCGGACGCGTTGGCCCAAGCGGCAAACGAGTTCTCCGAGATGCTCGAGTTCATATAGATCAGCGGCACATGCGAGATGCCCTCGGCTTCCATCCACGGCTCCAGGTAGGGGGCCAGATCGATCTTGCCCACGCAATCCGGGGCAACCTCCGCGATGATGAACTGCTCGGCCAGCACGTCCAGCGGCATCCAACGCTTTTGTTGCAGCTGCTGTGCGTAGGCCGCATCGCTCCACTGCTTCTTGAAGCATTCGTGCGCCAGCGCCGCCGGCGCCGCCACCACCGACACCAATGCCACGGCCCCGGTGGCCGCAGCCGCCCGGATCCCCCAAGTCCTGATACCCATGTTGATTCCTCCAAGGTTGGTGGCGCGTTCCCTTCGCACCGACAGGCACCAGTCTTCCCCGGGGGCGCGGCCGGGGCCATACGCAGTCGTACGTAGCCGGCGGGAGGCGGGCTCGGCCTCAGAACAGTCCCGAGTGCTCCTCTACGAGTTCAGGCCCGTCGTTGCGGACGTTGCCGACCGCGGAATCGACCTCGCGCAACTCCCAGCCTGAGGCAACCTCGTCGGCACCGGCGCGCGCCATCTCCACGAGCTCGGCCGCGCTCTTGTCCTCGGGGTCCAGCCATTCGGCCATGGCGTCCTTCGACAGCGGGATCGGCAACCTGTCATGCAGGCCGTGCAGCTTCGCCAACACCTCGGATTCCGAGTCGGCTGCCGGGGACGGGCAGGTGAGGATCGTGGTGGAGAGCAGCCACTGGTCAGGGTCGCCATCCTCCTTGGACGGGTCCTTCCACCATTCGTAGAGCCCGGCAAAGAAGATCAAGGACTTGTCGGCGGGGTGGACGTAGAACGGGCGCTTCTTGGCCTTGGGGGTGTCCCCGGCCAGCCATTCGTAGTACCCCTCGGCCGGGACCGCGCAGCGCCGGGCCTTCGCCGCGGCACGGAAGGTCGGCTTCTCGGTCACGGTCTCGCTGCGGGCATTGAACGCCCGCACGCCCACGGATGCTTCCTTGGCCCACCCCGGCACCAGCCCCCACTTGGCCACATGCACCTGCCGGTGCAGCTTCCCGTCGATCAGCCGCTCCAGCACGATCGGCACGTCGGTGGTCGGGGCGATGTTCCAGGACTGCCGCAGCTCGAGGTTTGCATCCGCTTCGGCCTCGGCCTCCGCGACAAGGTCTCCGATGGCCTTGGCCATCACGTACCTACCGCACATTTCCATCGCCCCTTCATATTGCATTTCGCTTGATCGAAACAGCTCCGGGGCTATGGCACCTCGGAACCACTGCACTCCATAGACACCGTATCGTTTACGCGGTTCCACCGAAACGTCGCCGCGCTACCTCCCGAATATGTGGGCTTGTTCGGTTCGTCGGATCGCGGCGATGCCATATTGCGGAAGATATCGAATCCGTCTGTCACATCTCACCTCAAGTGGACCGATTTCACGACGCCTGGACCGTTTGGCAAGACCTCGCTAAACACGACCCACCGGAACAGGAACCGATCACGCCCGTGCGTCTTCAGATCTCGCTCCCTTTAGGGCCCGCTCGCCGGGCATCTGACCGGACATCTCACCGGACGGGCCTTACGAGTCGGTATCTTCCTGTGAATCGCGAATTTCATGAAGCTTCAGGTCAACTCATGGTGCGTTCCGTTAGAGGACCGTCATACGGGACACATCCAGTCTTCATTCCGAACAACGTCTTGATGTTGAGCCACGCTAGACTCAAGTGGTGGACTTTACAGACGTAGCCCTGCTTGAAAGCCCGTTCATTCGACTCGAACCGCTTTCCGAGACACACCATGACGACCTCGTCGCAGCGGTTGAAACCGATGAACTTTGGCGGACGTGGTACACGCATATCCCCTCTCCTGCGACCATGGAAAAGGAAATCAAACGCCGGATCGCCTTGCACACCGAGGGTCGGATCGTTCCCTGGGCCATCATCGATCCACGGACTTCTCGCGCGGTGGGAATGACTACGTACTTGAACCTGGAACCAGCCAATCGTCGTCTGGAAATCGGGTCAACCTGGATCGGATCGAAAGCGCAAGGAACGGGCATCAACACCGCAGCCAAAATGCTCTTGCTCCAGCGAGCGTTCGAGGAACTGGGGTGCATTGCAGTTGAGTTCCGGGCGCATTGGCATAATCACCAATCCCGGCGCGCAATCGAACGACTCGGTGCCAAACAAGACGGCATTCTTCGCAATCACACGATCTTCGAGAACGGTACCGTCCGTGACACCGTGGTGTTCTCCATCATCGAAGCCGAATGGCCAACCGTCAAATTCGGGCTTGTCGAAAGGCTTAACGTCTACCAGAGATAGTCGCCCTCAGCGCCGCGTTGGCAGGGTCAGTGTCCCAGTTAGCGTTCCTCTTGCGGACGGCACTGCGCGGTGCAGAGGACTCTGGACCCGGTGCAGTCGACTGCGGGAAAGACAGGCAACAGCTTTCGCTACTCCGGAGGGGAAGCCGGGGCTACCAACCGTGGATCAAAGTGAGCGGTGGCACCGGGCGGCCCCTGCCATATCTTGATGAAACGCGGCAGGTCCTTGCCTCGCTCTGATCCGGAGGACAGGGCAAACGCCGGTGATGGCGGTTCCCTCCAGAACTGGACCAAGTGCCGTTCGACGGGAGATTCCACGGCGAGGTCAAAGGCCGTGTCGCGGCCCGTGGTGTGGAGCCTGGCCCGGTAGCTGCCCTTCTGATCACCCACGATGCTGCCGACGTTCTTCATCTCCCAGCCGGTGGGCGTGGTGAAGTACGCTCGGCCCTCCGGGAGCATCAGGGACACCTCGTGGATGTCTTCCCATCCTAGCGGGGTGGCTTCCGGCCTCGCTCGAAGGACCTCCACCGTCAGGCCAATGGGCCCTGAATGCACTCCGGTGTAGACCAATGGAACCGCCAGCCGAGTCTCCTGTCTCTCCCCGCGCATGGCCGCCCGCAGGGCCGCTGCGGGGTCCGCCGGAGGAAAGGGCTCCACGACAAAATCCACGACATTACCCCACGCATTGATGACGAAGGCTCCCGATTCGAACACAGGCCCTGCCTTTCAAACAACATGGAACGGACCCTTCCTGCTTCGATCACTCGCATTGAGCATACGAGAGACCGGCCAATACAGAGCATGTTCGCGTGTTGATCGGCAGCAGGGATTCAGATGGACAGTCGACATACCGCCGGTTTCTGTACCGGCTCCAGCGGGGAAGCGCTGGTAGGTGGACTACCCCGTAGAGGGTTCCCCTCTTGCGGACTGCGAGTCGACTTTCAGAGTCTCCGACCGTGGGAAATAGCGGCCGTCACGTTGACACTCCTAAATTCAGTCATCGCCGGACACTGCCCTAGCATGGGAGCAACCGAACGCGATTGTAGCAGATGAGGTGGGGATTGTGGTGACCGATTGGGACCTTCAACTGGTGGTGCCGTTGTGGCAGGGCAGCGGTGAGCCCGGGATTGCGCAGGGCGCCACTTACCTGGCCGAGATGCTCGCTCCCTCGACAGTGCGGCACGTCGTGGAACCGGACCTTGGAACCCTCGATACGCACCCCAACCACGGGGACACCTCCTTGATCGAGAGCCACGATGCCGTCGAGGCCCACCTGGTCGCGGCCTCGAATCTCTTGCGGGCCCTTGGGCCGAGCAGCCTACTAACCCTGGGCGGGGACTGCACCGTGGAAGTGGCCTCGGTGTCACACATGGCCTCGATCCACCCGGACCTACGCGTGGTGTGGATTGACGCCCACGCCGACTTGAACACCCCGGAATCCAGCCCCAGCGGACACGCACACGGCATGCCGCTGCGCACCCTGTTCGGCGAGGGCCACCCGGACTTGGTCCCGTCCACCACCCTGTCACCGCAACGATGCGCACTGCTGGGCACCCGCTCCATGGACCCGCCCGAGCAGGCATTCATTGCCGCGCACGAGCTGCCAGTAATCAACCCCGAGCAACTGCAAAACGAACCGGACCTCCTGGAAGAACTTCTGGTCCGGTGGCTGCCCGACGGTGCACCGCTCTACGTGCACCTGGACCTGGACGTCCTGGACCCCATGGTGTGGCCAGCGGTGGCTGTTCCCGAGCCCGGTGGGCTGGCCATCGCCACCTTGGTCGCGGTGATCAACAGACTTCGGACCCGGGGCACACTCGTCGGGGTCGGCATCACCGAATACGTCCCCGGTGTGGACCACATCGCCTCAATGCTCTGGCCGGTGCTGGACGCGTTGGGCATCACCGTCCAAGGCCGCAACAACAACGAAGCCCAGGAGGGATGACGGTGGTTCAGGTGAATACCGAGGATCCTGGGGAGCAGCCGGAACCGGATGTGCGAGTCTGCTTTATCGGCGACTCCTTCGTGGCCGGAGTCGGCGACGCCAGACACCTGGGCTGGACCGGACGCCTGGCAGCGCGCAGCCATGCACAAGGACATGCCTTGACCGCCTACAACCTGGGTATTCGCCGTGACACCAGCGCCGACATTCTTCGCCGCTTCCGGGCCGAATGCACGCCTCGGCTTCCTGCCGGAAGCCATGCGGGTGTTGTATTGTCCTTCGGCGTCAACGACACCATGAACGAATCCGGCGTCACCCGAGCCGCATCCGAGGCGTCGGTATCCCATTTGCGTGAGCTTTTGACGCAGCTCGGCAAATCGGGGTGGCCCGCCCTGATGGTCGGTCCGCCAGCGGTTGACGACGACGCGCACAATGAACGCATCATTTCCCTGGATGCCTTGTTGGAAGCTGAATGCGCCCGTCATTCAGTTCCCTACGTGGGTGTCGTGAGGCAGATGCAGGACCATGATGTATGGCGGCGCGAGGTGCGCGAGGGCGATGGGGCCCATCCAGGAGCCGGAGGCTACGACGCCCTGGCCGCGCTGCTTCGGCCCACCTGGGACAGCTGGCTTGCTGCCCTGCGGGCTGGCCAGCCCAGCATCCAGTGACGGCGGGCCGGCAGCGTCGCCCTTGCGAGGTCCGGCGCAAATACCGACCTTGCCGCATCCAAATCGCTTCGGAGAACCGGCATGCATCATCCGATGTCCCCAAGCGCTCATTACCGTCCCGTAGAGCGTTCCTCACGCGGAATAACCCCTCCCAACTGCAGCGGAGGATCATCTCGTTCCCAAGGCATGGCAGACTACTGCCGTGTAAGCCACTTCGTGAAGCAGAGGAGAACCGGTGGAACTGAACAGGGAGGCACGTTCCCTTGAAAACCAGATGCATGCTCGGTTCGCCAAGGCATTTCGGGTCACCACGCTCTCGGACTTCGAAGCCGGTGTCCTCAGCAAGGGCTACGTCACTCGCGAAGACTATGTGGAAGCGTATCGGCTCTACGTCGAAAAGATGACCGCTGCTGATTTCAGCGTGGAGGAAATAGTTGATGACAGCGGCTACTACGTTCGCAACTACTCATCGCGCCGCATGGACGAGTTCTACGCTCAGGACGCACCCGCCTCTGAGGTCTCTCGCTGCGAGGAGGAAGAAAGGTCTCTGAGCCGGGAATGCGAAGTAGGCACGTTCCAGCTCATTTCCACGATTTTCCGCGAGCAATCCAAACCCAGCAGTCAGTTCGACGATTAGTTCGATTCTCAGGATTGTATTCCCCGTGGACCATTGACTGGGTACCCGTCAGCGGCACCAACGACAACAGTCCCGTTCAAGGTTCCCCTGCGAAACATCATGAACCGAGAGCCAATGCGTTTGGGGTTACGACATTTAGCTCTGCAGAAAACGCGTCTTTTAGCGTTGAAAGCCATACGGCTGGATGGCTAGGCCGTCCATGGAAGCTTGTGATGCAAGGCATGCATGGTCACAGTTCCGCCGTAGATGGGAGAGGTGCCGAGCTCCGAAAAACCCCAATGTCTATACATCTCTCGGACTTGGGACGCTTGGCCGAAAACACCCAAGATGGCATCCTGTTCGGCTCGGCTCGACAGGAGTTCACGGATGCACTGTTTGGCTATCCCCCGGCCGCGAAAGCTTTCGTCGACAGCGAGTTCCTGGACGATAACAGTTCTCGAAGGCGAGATTACCGCGTCTAGCGTTGACAGCATCGTGTCTAGTCGTCGCCGCCAGGAGCTGTCCTGGTCAAGCCTCTGAGATAAAGCAAAACCGACCAGGCGTCCATTGTGTCTCGCCGCAACGAGTCGCCCACCAGGGCTAGCAAGTTTGTCGGGACCCCATTGATCAATGCTTTGTAGTTCGTCTGGCGATTCGTTGTAAGGAGGGGCTGCGAAGCTCAAGACGAAGAGACTCGCTACCTCAACCCAAATTTCGTCCGGGGCAACATGCTCGAACCGGAGGTAATTAACTTCAAGGTCGGTCTCTCTCATAGTGGCTCAGTCTATTTCCTGTTTTCTCAGAAGTTTGCCAGGCGAGGAAGTCCGGTGAGCGTTCCCCTGTGGGACGGCCATGCAGTGCAGCGTGGATTCCTTCCACGTCATGAACCGGCGGTCGGTCCAGACCCACCAGCGGGACCGTCCACGACGCTTGCCCTATGCCCCCTCGGAAAAGGGTGCCCGGGTGCGAGGTTACAAGATGTCTGGTGTCTGCCCGTACGCTGTGAGAGCGCCGACGATTATAGACGTGAGAGCCAGGGCGAGGAGCGGTACCCAGAACGCGATTCGGCGCGTGGCGAGCATCACGATCGTGACCACAGCCGCAGCGAACAGAATTAGGAAGACCAGAAGGATGGCAGCCGTTGCCGCCCAATGCGGTACTGAGCGGGTTCCATCCGGCCAGTCGGACTCGGTGAGGGCAACAAAAAAGAAATTCGCGACGGCGACAACCGGCTGCGCGACCAAAAGGATGGTTGAAAAGACGCGGTCGATGATTATTAGAGGTTGCCGGGTGTCCGGCTCATTGACCTGTGCTTTTGTATCCACTAGTCGTCCCAACGCCGGCTCGGAGTAGCTCCGCTGCCGTTGGAGGAGTCTATCGGGTCGCGGCGCCTTCGAGCAGCTCCCTACGACACGACAAAATCCTTTTCTGCACCGACTTCTACCGTGAGATCAGCTTACATCGGCAGATTCTGAGAAACCGATACAGCGCGCGTGAAGCAGAACAGCAGCGCACCCAAGCACCGTCACCAGGGCTGAGAGTTCAAAACGTCCGATAAACGTTCCCGCCAACCGGAACCTACTGCGGCTTTTGGCAGGTTCGGTCAATGAGTGGTGCCCCGCCGGGTAGGCCCCGTTCTCTTACCCGATATGGTCGGCGGCAGACGGCCACTGACCGCCATCCGTAAATTGTGTGGCCCAGTAATACGGATTGACCTCGAGCAAAGTCCGGGTGGTCCACCCCTCGGCCGCAACCGAATCCGGGACTGCTACTTGAACCTCCGGTCCCCACAGTGCAAGCCTTTCCTGGCAGAGACCGCACGGGGCAAGAATCGCAACCCCGTCGCGACCAGGCTCCCGGCTCACGCACACCGACGCGGTCACCCGCCGATCGATGTTGTAGGCATGGCAGATGGCACCCGTTTCCGCGCACAGGTTCGCCGCCGCGTTGAAGTTGTCGAGACTGACGCTGGTCAGTATTTGCCCGTCGTCGAGGTACAGGGCCGCGGCCACTGCTTGCTCCGCATCGGGCCAGCGACGATCCAATTGGTCGATTGCGGCATTGACGAGCTCTTGGTCAAGGTTCATGTCTGCAGTCTGGCATGAATCACACGGTAAATACGTCGTTGACCGACACCGGCCCTATTGTGCTTCGTACCGAGCCCGGAGGCATCCGGGGTCTCCCGCGTTCGAGACCTCCGCGCGTCGCCAAGAGGGTGCCGGCATAGGTTCCCGCTACGGACAGGCTGTGGGTGGCTTCCATTGCCGAGCTGCAGTCCAGAGACTATCTGGCTCAACTCGCCCTTGGCGCAGGATTTTTCCGTTTTCTGTGGTGCCCCCAAAGTTCACGGCGCCCCGTCCCATTAGTGGCGGCGGGGCATCGTGTGTGGGAGTGGAAAATATTCAATATTTGGTCGTTGGGCGCAGGCCACGCCCCGCCGATTGCCCAGCGGTTCATTCCTTCAGGGGCTCCTTCAGCGTCTCCGTCGAATACCCGATCGCCGGCCACCAGCCAGAGCGCCGACTTCACCACAGTGGTGACCGCCGACTTGAAGCCCTTCGTTGATGCCGGAAAGGCTTGGGCCATCAAGACCAAGGGTGAAATCTTCTTCGCGGGCAACAAAGCCGTTTCCGTGGAGAGCACTGATCTCTCGGCCGACATCAAGGTCACGGTGGTCAACCTCAACGATGGTTCAACGGTTGGAACCGCAGCGGTCAAGCGCATTGCCCAGGTGGGCGAGTCTGAGAATGACTTCCCGACCGCGTTCAGCATCGTCCGACACGAAAGAAAAGACTTCCTGTCGGTGACACAGATGGGCGTTCTGCCAACTCGGGACGGGCTTGTCCCCGAGAGCGTCTCCGACGTCCAGGTCACATTCCTCGGACTTGACGACCCCGCAAAGATCAGTTCCTTCGGGCAGGAGGACGCCTACGCTTGGGGCGAGGACCCATCGAGCCAGAATGACATCAGGCACATGGTGCCGCTCACTGGTGACACCGACGGCAACGGGGAACCGGAAAGCTTCTATGCCACCCCGGTCGGCATAACGAAGGTCAAAGGACCCAGCCAGAATGTCATCGCACTGACCCAGGGCGAGCCACTCGTGCAGGGCCAACTCGGGATCGGAGCATACGAGATGCGGGTTCCCGGCGGCTGGGACGTGCTGAACACCCTGAGCGGCGGGGAAAAAGACCCGCTGGGCGAAATGCAAGTTCTAGCCGTTAGCGGGAACTTCATCTCCTTCGACTACAACTTTGCCATCGAGAAGCCGTACCACGGCAGCTACCTGGTGGATCTAGAACACCGCAAGATCCACCAGACCAGCAGCGTTGACCGCAAAGCAGACGGCTACACCGTCAAGGGCCTTCAAGGCTCCCTGGATGGGGACTTCCTGGTTATGAAAGATTCCGCCTACAACAAGCGAACCGGCAAGCTCGTGAGCTTCAGAGGCACCGAACGGATCTTGCTCGGCGTCGCCAACAAGGACGGCACCCGGGCATACGGAACCCGGGCCGCGGACCAGATCAGGGTCTTGGTGGACCTAACCACCAAGATGATCCAGGATGTTGAGAACGCAGGCGATGAAACTAGCGAACTCCCGGACTGGATCACCCCCGAGAACACCGTCGTGTTCCGCGACCACGATATCCTTTCCGGGGTGCGCACGAACTAGGGGCAGGACTGAAGAAGACAGGTTGCCGGGAACCCGCCCATTCCACGACGTCGTCGGCTTTCAAGTACTTCAGCAAGGCGGTGGCCTTCGGGTCATTCATCGCTGGATAGGTATGGGGAGGACGTCGGGATTTGCATCAAGGCAAGCCTGCCGATGTCTCGCAAGAGAAATGCTTACCCGAAAATTTTGAACCTATCGCCGATAATTCATTTTATGACACATAGTTTTTCAATATTTATAAAAAATATAAATATTTTGCATATACCTTCCAATTGCCCCACCTCACCGCAACTAGACCATTAGCAAGATCTCACTCAACATGGACCACCGAAACACGGCAATACGCTGCCCCGTAACTAACTGGGACAGTCCCAGTAGAGGTTCCCCTTACGGGCGCTCTAGACGAAGTGCAAAGGGCTTCGGGCACTCAGTGCAGTCGCCTTCGACAGTCACCGGTCGATATTCGATTAGTCCGTTAAGGAACCGGCTTTCGAGACTGAACACCCATCCAAATACGCCCCGTGCAGGACGCTGCGACTGTTCCAGCGGTGAAGAAGAACTCATGCGGGTTCCCCGCAGACGAGCGCGTGTCGCCGCAGTGCGGTTGGATTTCCGATAGATTCGACGCATCAACGCACCGTGAAATGGAGTCGACATGCTACCTGCGGCCAACGGCTGGGCCTTCGCTCTCGCCGCCTTCGCCCTCATCCTCATTCCCGGCCCGAGCGTGCTCTTTGTCATCGGCCGGTCGCTCTCCCTGGGCCGCAAGGGCGGCTTTCTCAGCGTGATCGGGAACGCACTCGGGGCACTCCCGGCCATGGCCCTCGTGTCCCTCGGCGTCGGATCCATCGTCGCAGAATCCGTGGTCGTCTTCATCATCATCAAATTCGTCGGAGCCGGCTACTTGATGTACCTGGGAGTGCAGGCGATCCGCCACCGCAACGACCACACCGACACCGCCGCCTCACCAAGGGCGCGACCGTCGTCGTTCCGCCTCCTCCGCGAGGGATTCTTCGTCGGGGTATCCAACCCCAAGACCATCGTGTTCTTCGTGGCCGTGCTCCCGCAGTTCGTCAGCTACGAAAACGGTGCCATCCCGCTGCAAATGGCGACCCTCGGGATGATCTTCTTTGGAATTGGCCTGGCCAGTGACAGCGTCTGGGCACTCACGGCCGGCACGGCACGGGCGTGGTTCGCCCGCAACCCGAAACGTCTCTCGCACATGGGTGCCGGCGGCGGCGTGGTGATGATCGGCCTTGGCGGTTCGCTCGCGCTCACCGGTAGCAAGACCTAGTTTCGCATCGAACGAAGCGGCCTCATCGGGTGCGCAAGCCACCTCGGGCCCATCCACCGTGCCCCAGCCGGCACCTCGTTTCCGTAAGCTTTCGAGGCCATGCGTTGCGGCGGCCCGCGGCGTTCAATTGTCCATCACACGTCCCGCGAAGCGTTCCGCATACGGAGATTCAGCTACGCCTCCGGTCGCGGAGGTTCGTTGACGTGAAAGCCCGGGGTTTAGTCGTGGAGGACCACTTGGTAGAGGTTGTGGTCTTGCCATTCCCCGGCAATCTGCAAGTACCGCGGAGCCATCCCGATCAACCGGAAACCCGCCTTCAATAGCACCCGTTGCGATCCGGCATTGTGCAAAAGCGTGCTCGCTTCCAAGCGGTGCAGTCCGAGTTCGTCGCGTGCTGTTTCGACGATCACCTGAACTGCCGCAGAGGCAAGTCCGCGGCCCGCGTAGGCGCTATCGACCCAGTAACCCAGCCCCGCGCTCTGGAAGGGACCGCGCACGATTCCGGCCACGTTGAAACGGCCCACAAGGGTATCGTCGAAAAACAAACCCAAGGGATATCCCTCGCCGGATTTCTCCGCAGCAAGGCGCCGGGCAATGTCTGCGGCCTGCCACGCCTCGGTGTAGTACTCCTCGGGACGCACCGGCTCCCATGGAGAGAGGTACTCGCGGTTACGCACATACGCAGCGGCAAGCGCTGGCCCATCGCTCGAGCGCAGTAGGCGCATGCTGACATCTTCACTAAGCTGACGCGGTTCAAACACCAGTCAACAATACTCGCGGCCGACCCCATACGTTGCCCGGTCGGGGTTCCCCTTCGGGCACGTCGAAAACGATCGATGCGGTGCACCTGCGGACCGCCTCGAGGTATTTCCACCGGGAGCCGTGGCTAATTTCGGCTACGGCCGGTATACGACTACATGGAGTCGCTACTTGTTCGGGGCATCGATCGTGTTAGCCCTGATTTTTCATGGAACGCCGACGGGCCGCCGAATCCGTGATTTTCCCGGATTCGGCGGCCTGTCGTATTTTCGGGCACGCCAGGAACGGCCAGGTCGCCGGCCGGGGGCGTCGGGTTCCATCTTCCGAAAGGGGCTTGCTTCTGTCGTTTCGAAGGGGTCGCGGCAGGGGGTCCTATGCCGCGAGGTGTCCGTTGCGCCAGCGTTCGCGCAGCCGGGCGGTTCCCTCGACGAGGGTGAAGAAGAGTGGTGATTCGGGGGCGGACTCGGGGATCAGCAGCCTTTTCTGCCGG
>NZ_MOLR01000007.1:0-235317 GCF_001863355.1 Arthrobacter sp. UCD-GKA
GGCCGACAAACCAAACTCTTGCTATCCCGCAAGGCACCCGAGGCCAAGCTCCTCCTGGAGCTCTACGAACGCTTCAAGCACCTGCAGCAACGCTTCAAGGACAGCATCCTGATCACCTGAACCGGTGAACCAACCCATCCAAACGACCAGGAAGAAGCCCAGCTCGGCCGACAAACCAAACTCTTGCTATCCCGCAAGGCACCCGAGGCCAAGCTCCTCCTGGAGCTCTACGAACGCTTCAAGCACCTGCAGCAACGCTTCAAGGACAGCATCCTGATCACCTGAACCGGTGAACCAACCCATCCAAACGACCAGGAAGAAGCCCAGCTCGGACACGTGGAACCCGACGCCCCATACCGGCGACACGGCAACCATCGGCGTGCCCCTAAACAGCAAAACCGCCAACCACGAACCAAAATACGAAATCAGCGGCTTGCCATCACCTTATGAAATGGCTGGGCTAAGCTGTAACCCATGCGTATTGCTCGTTTTGTTGTTGACAGTGACCCCATGTACGGCGTCGTGGAAGATGACGAGGTCATCGTCATCGCCGGAGACCCGTTCTTCCAAGGAATCAAACCAACCGGTGCCAAGCACAAGCTTGAGGACGTCCGCCTGCTTGCCCCGATCATTCCCCGCTCCAAAGTCGTGTGCTTCGGACGCACCTATGCAGACCATGCTGCCGAGCTCGGCAACTCCGTGCCCGCCGAGCCCTTGATGTTCCTGAAGCCGAACACCGCGGTGGTCGGCTCCGGCGATCCCATCACGTTGCCAAGCTTCTCCGAGGAAATTTCCTATGAGGGTGAGCTTGCGGTGGTCATCGGTCGCATCTGCAAGGATGTCCCGGCCGAGAAGGCCCAAGACGTGATCTTTGGCTACACCATTGCCAATGACCTCACCGCGCGCGATGCCCAGCGCACGGACGGCCAGTGGGCCCGTGCCAAGGGCTGGGACGGCTCCTGCCCGCTCGGTCCGTGGATCCAGACGGAATTGGACCACGATGACACGCAGCTGACCACCCGACTGGACGGAAAAGTCGTCCAGGACGGCAACACCTCCGAAATGGTGTGGGGGATCAACGACCTGGTGGCCTATGCCTCCCAGGCCTTTACCCTGCTTCCGGGCGACGTGATCCTCACCGGCACCCCGGCAGGCGTCGGCCTGGTCACCGAAGGACAGCGCGTGGAAGTCGAGATCGAGGGAATCGGCACGCTGAGCAACACGTTCCGCCGCTAATCTCCCTGATTGATCGCTTTCACAGTTTGGCCCCGGCTTCCGGGGCCAAACGTGGTTAAGGGGCGCTGGGTTGCGAGGACAGCCGCGTGCTGGCCGGTTGATTTCCTGTCGCGGCATAGAATGGTCACATCATGACTGATGTATCCCTCATTCCCACCGTGACCGATGAAACCCCCGTCCGCGTACGCTTCTGCCCGTCTCCGACCGGCACACCGCACGTAGGCCTGATTCGCACCGCCCTGTTCAACTGGGCCTATGCGCGCCACACCGGCGGAAAGATGATCTTCCGCATCGAAGACACCGACGCCAAGCGAGACTCCGAAGAGAGCTACCACCAATTGCTTGATGCGTTGGATTGGCTTGGGATCACCTGGGATGAGGGTGTCAACGTCGGGGGACCGCACGAGCCATACCGCCAGTCCCAGCGCGGCGACATCTACCAGGATGTCATTGCCAAGCTGCGCGCCGGCGGCCACGTCTATGAATCCTTCTCCACCCCCGAAGAAGTCGAGGAACGCCACAAGGCAGCAAGCCGCGATCCGAAACTGGGCTACGACGGCTACGACCGCGACCTGAGCGAGGAGCAGATCGCTGCATTCCGCGCCGAGGGCCGCGAGCCGGTGCTGCGCGTGCGCATGCCGGACGAAGACCTGACTTTCACGGACTTGGTCCGCGGGGAGATCACCTTCAAGGCCGGCTCGGTTCCCGACTTCGTCGTGGTCCGCGCCAACGGCCAGCCGCTCTACACGCTGGTTAACCCGGTCGATGACGCGCTGATGGGAATCACGCACGTGCTTCGTGGCGAGGACCTGCTTTCCTCCACCCCGCGCCAGATTGCCTTGTACCGTGCGTTGATTGCCATCGATGTTGCGAAGTACATGCCGCTCTTTGGCCACTTGCCTTACGTGATGGGCCAGGGAAACAAGAAGCTTTCGAAGCGCGACCCCGAATCCAGCCTCTTCCTTCACCGGGACCGCGGCTTCATTCCGGAGGGCCTGCTGAACTACCTGTCGTTGCTGGGCTGGTCGCTGAGCGCGGATGAGGACATCTTCACCCGGGACCAGCTCATCGAGGCGTTCGACGTCCACGACGTGCTGTCGAACCCGGCCCGCTTTGACATCAAGAAGGCCGAGGCCATCAACGGCACCCACGTGCGCATGCTGGAGCCGGAAGACTTCCGCGCCCGTTTGGTTCCCTACCTGCAGGCCCACGGCTTGGTGGGGGAGACGCTCACCGATCGCCAGAACGAGATCCTTGCCGAGGCGGCACCCCTTGTCCAAGAGCGCATCACGCTCCTGGGCGAGGCGCCGGAAATGCTCGAGTTCCTCTTCAGGGAGGATTCGTCCATTGAACCGGCAGCCGACGCCTTGAAGGGTCTCCCGGAGAACACCGCCGAGGTTCTTGACGCCGGCCTGGCCGCGTTGGAGGCTGCACCCGAGTGGAGCGCCGAGACCATCCAAGACGTCTTGAAATCCGCCTTGGTCGAGGGGCTTGGCATCAAGCCTCGCCACGCCTTTGGACCCATCCGCACCGCGGTGTCGGGCAAACGCATCTCCCCGCCGCTCTTTGAATCCATGGTGATCCTAGGCAAGGAATCATCCCTGAGCCGCGTACGCGCATTCCGGGCCACCCGGTAACCAGGAGCAAACAAGAATCGTGCATAACGCGACCAACGCCCTCAACCCAACTCACGGAGCATCCTCCGCGGCCCGGGTTGAGGGCGTTCTTTTTGACATTGACGACACCCTGGTGGACCTGAACTCCGCTTCGATCAAGGGCTTTCACCAGCTCACAGCAGAAGACTTCCGGGATATTCCAGCCGCACTGCGCGAGCATGCGGCCCGGGACTATGCGGATGACGGTGCGGGGGCCTACGAGCGCTACATGGCCGGGGAACTGACATTCCTTGGCCAGCGCGCCGAACGCATCCGCCGGGCCTATGGACTTGTGGGCGTGGAAGCGCCAGCGGCCGAAGCTATCGGTCTGTGGAGCGCCCGCTACGAGGACGTGGTCCAAAGCATGTGGGCACCGTTCCCCGATGTCCATGACTGCCTGGATGCGCTGGATGCGCTTTCCATTCCTTACGGAGCCGTGAGCAACAACGTGGAGGACTACCAGCGCAACAAGCTGTTGCTGGCAGGTCTCGAGCGCATCGCGGTGCTCGTGGGTTCAGACACCGCCGGTGCGCCAAAGCCGGATCCACGTCCGTTCCATGCCGGGTGCCGGCTCTTGGGAACCAGTATCGACGCCACGCTGTATGTTGGCGACAACCCGGTCAACGACGTGCAGGGTGCCAAGGCCGCGGGACTGCAGGGAATCCTATTGGATCGTGCGGCAGATCACAAAAACGGGTCTGCCGGAATTCTGCAAAATCTCGGATCCCTAGCGTCGATAATCCGCGGAAATTCGGGGTTTTTGGGTGCCTAGGCACCTAGTGAGCCCCCGATTTGTACTTTCTGCGGATCCGCCGGTATAGTTATTTCTCGTGCTGAGGCGCAGGAAAGCTTCCGAAAAGGAAAGCCGGAGAGCGAATCAAGCGCTGTGGGGTATGGTGTAATTGGCAACACACTGGTTTCTGGTACCAACATTCTAGGTTCGAGTCCTGGTACCCCAGCGTCACGGTCTTCGCGAAAGCGGAGACCGGTCTGCTTGGGGGATGAAAGTCCTCCAAGCAGAGCATACGGCCCCATCGTATAGCGGCCTAGTACGCTGCCCTCTCACGGCGGTAACGCGGGTTCGAATCCCGCTGGGGTCACGATTCAATTGAATCGGACGGCAACAGTCCTAAAACGTTGCAGCTATGCGGCCCCATCGTATAGCGGCCTAGTACGCTGCCCTCTCACGGCGGTAACGCGGGTTCGAATCCCGCTGGGGTCACCAGCGCAAAGGTTCCAAACCAAGGTTTGGAACCCTTTGTATTTAACCGGTAGTTTCGGATTTTTCCCGGCTAACTCCGCACAGCTTGCGGATAAAGAGCCCAAGTCTTTGGCATGATGTAGTGGTGACTACTAGTAATGGCTCCGGACCCGAAGGTTCGCCACACCTCTCTGCAGTTCCAGCAGACATGGAAGCCATCAATCTGCTCACCGACGTCCGTACCGATCTATCGGGCAACATCCTTCCCCTGGACATTGCGGGTGTTGCCCAGATCCGTGAAAACGCCCGCACCGCAGTGGAACAGCTCGACGACTACATCCTGCCGCGCTACCGCAGCCTAGATGCACCGCTGCTCGCCGTTGTTGGCGGATCCACCGGTGCCGGAAAATCCACGCTCGTCAACGCGATTGTGGGCCACCCGGTGACCCGTGCCGGCGCGATCCGGCCCACGACGCGCCAGCCCATACTTCTGCACCACGAGCTGGACCGCCCCTGGCTGGTAAACGACAGGATCCTTCCCGGCCTGCGTCGCATCACCGGAAGTACCGTCAGCCGCAACCAATCGATTCCGGCGAGCCTAGCCGGTGCCACACCGGACGCCGCCCTGACCGATTCAATCATCCTGCTCCAGGACGATGCCGTCCCGCGAGGCCTGGCGATCTTGGACGCCCCGGACGTGGATTCCATCTCGGATGAAAACCGCCGCCTCGCCGGTCAGCTGCTGGCCGCAGCAGACCTATGGATCTTTGTCACCACTGCCAACAGGTACGCGGACGCCGTTCCCTGGAAGCTGCTATCGGAGGCAGCTGGCCGCAACATCACCGTCGCCGTAGTCCTGGACCGGGTCCCCGCCGGAGTCGAGGACGAGATCGCCAATGACCTGCGTGGCATGCTCCAGCGAGAAGGACTCGGCGGGGCCGAGCTTTTTGTGGTTCCGGAGCTCGATCTGGACGAGATGGACATGCTGCCGGGTATCGCCGTTGCGCCGCTGAAGGCGTGGCTGGGCGAACTGGCGGACAACAGCGAATCGCGCGCCGCCATAGCCCGCCAGACCCTTGCCGGGGTTCTTGGCAAACTTGCCGACCGCGGGGACGTCATTGCCGAGGCCATGGGGGAACAGGATGCCAGCGGTAGCAGGCTGGCCCAATACGCGGAGGAAGCCTTTGCCCAGGCCCACGCCGGAATCCTCGCCAGCGTTCAAGACGGAACCTTGTTGCGTGGCGAGGTCTTGGCGCGTTGGCAAGATTTTGTGGGAACCGGTGAATTCTTCCGATCCCTCGAGTCAGGGATCGGCAGGTTGAGGGATCGGATCGGTGCCTTCTTCACCGGCAAACCCAAGCCCGTGGACAACATCGAGGCCGCCATCGAAAGTGGTCTGCATGCAGTCGTCGTCGACCAGACGGCCAAGGCGAGTGAAACCACCGAGGAACGCTGGAGAGCCGACCCCGCTGGCAAGGGGCTGGTCGGGACCGCCAATCTGGGAGCCCTCTCCGAGGGATTCTCCGACAGGGTTGCCGAGCAGGTGCGAGCCTGGCAGGGAGACCTGATGGGCATCATCCGCACCGAGGGCGCCAACAAGCGTATGACCGCTCGCATGGTGTCCTTTGGCGTCAACGGGGTTGCCGTTGCGCTCATGGTCGTGGTCTTTGCGTCCACCGCTGGCCTGACCGGGCTGGAAGTCGGTATTGCGGGCGGGTCGGCAGTGGTCGGGCAAAAACTTCTCGAGGCAATCTTTGGGGAGGACGCCGTGCGCAGGCTTACCAAGCGTGCCAAGGATTCCCTGGCGGCCCGGTGCACAGATCTTCTCGAGACGGAGAAGGAACGTTTCCTTGTCCGTTTACAAGGTATTCCCAGCACCGAGGACGCCAAACGAATGAAACAGAATTCGGCTGCCATACGCCGACTGGCCCGGGAGCAAGGTGCATGAGCCGCCGCCGTCAAACCACGACCACCAGCCCGCTCGAGCTTCGACTAGAAGCTCTCAAGGAAGCCACGGAGTTGGGGGCCGACCGCATCGACGTTGCGGTGAGTGAAGCTTCCTGGAAGATGCTCGAACGCGCATCAACGCGCAGGACACTTTCCGCGGAACACACCGTGGTCGGATTTTTTGGAGCCACCGGCAGCGGAAAGTCTTCATTGTTCAATGCCGTCGCCGGACAGGACCTCGCGAGGGCTGCAGCAACCAGGCCAACCACAAGCCAGCCACTGGCCGGAATCTGGGGCCGCACCGGTTCCGATCCGCTGCTTGATTGGTTGGGCGTCCAGGAACGCCATGTGCTTGACTCACCCTTGCGCCTGGAAAAGAAGGGAATCTTTGGATCGGAAAAGGAAGCCAGCGGGCTGATCCTCCTTGACCTGCCTGACTTCGATTCCACGGTCGCAGCAAACCGCGAGATCGCCACCAAGCTTGCCGGGCAGGTCGACGTGTTGATTTGGGTCCTTGATCCGCAAAAATACGCGGATGCCGCAGTTCACCACGACTTCATCMGACCACTGGCAACCCACGGTTCGGTCACCCTGGTGGTGCTGAACCAGATCGACAAGCTCAGGGACAATGAGCGTCAACCGGTGATGGATTCCTTGCGCTCGATACTTCTGGCAGACGGCCTGGCCAACCCAAGGTTGCTGGGGGTCTCGGCGCTGACCGGCGAAGGCTTGGACCCATTGCGCCAGGAAATTGCCCGAGTGGTCACTGAACGCGGGGCCACCACACGCCGGCTAACCGCCGACGTGGCGGGCATTGCCGAGCGGATGGGCGAAGGCTCTTCCATGAAAGAGCTTGCTCTTCCTTCGGAACCCGCGAAGAAGTCGCTCACGGGCGAACTGGCAGCAGCAGCCGGGGTCGACACCGTGGTGGATGCCGTGCGAAGCTCGTATCGTCTTGATGCCCACAAGAAAACCGGCTGGCCGCTAACCCGGTGGCTGGCAAAGGTTCGTCCGGATCCGCTGCGCCGGCTCAACCTAAAGAGCACGGAAGTGAATCCGAAGCTCAACCGCACCTCCTTGCCGGCCCCCGGCGCCGCGCAAAAGGCCCAAGCCGATACCGCGGTCCGCCGCTATGCAGACCAAGCCGGTGAAGGTGCACCCGAAGCCTGGCAGGGTTCAATCCGGCGTGCGGCGCGAGCGGGCCAGGAAACCCTGCCCGATGAATTGGATCAAGCCATAGCCAACACCGATATCGGTGCAACGAAGGGCGCCTGGTGGTGGCCGATGGTCTCCGTCATCCAATGGATTTCGCTTGTCACTGCCCTGGCCGGAGCGCTCTGGCTGGGGGCGTTGTTCGCTGCGCAATACTTCCAATTCACTGTGCCCGAGGTTCCCAAGATAGAAGGGTTCCCCGTCCCCACGCTCATGGTCGTCATCGGCATACTATTGGGAATCGTCCTGGGGCTTGCCACGGGACTGGTTGCCCGGATCGGGGCGGCGGGGCGTGCCCGAAAGGCCCGCAAAGCTCTCCACGCTTCCGTGGCAAAAGTCGCGAGCCGAGCGGTCATTGAACCGGTCGGCGCTGA
The DNA here is from genome assembly GCF_001863355.1 of Arthrobacter sp. UCD-GKA. Classification (NCBI taxonomy): domain Bacteria; kingdom Bacillati; phylum Actinomycetota; class Actinomycetes; order Micrococcales; family Micrococcaceae; genus Arthrobacter; species Arthrobacter sp. UCD-GKA. Next base: position 7,626 of record NZ_MOLR01000007.1, read on the forward strand.
AATCACCAGACACAATCTTTTTATTGGAGCCTTGGAACGTGCCAGAAACTAATGTACTGACCGTCGGAAGCCTTGGGGAAAGCGGGCTTTTGGCAAGGATCCTGCCGCGGCTGAAAGGTGCACCCGCCCTGCTTGGGCCGGGAGACGACGCCGCACTGATCTCGGCGCCGGACGGCAGGTTCGTGATCACGGTGGACACCCTGGTGCAGAACCAGGATTTCCGGTTGCGCTGGCCCAGTGGATTTGAAAGCAGCGGCTTTGACGTTGGATGGAAGTCGGCTGCCCAGAACCTGTCGGACGTGAATGCCATGGGGGCATTTGCAACATCCGCGGTGATTTCCCTGACCCTGCCCCATGAGACACCGGCATCCTGGGTGGAAAACCTGGCGGAGGGATTCAGCGCGGCCGTTCGCGACCTTGGCGCCAGCCATTGTGCAATTGCCGGGGGAGATCTCGGCCGGGGGAGCGAACTATCCATCACGGCGGCCGTCACGGGAAGCCTTGCGACCGAAAAGCCGGTGTTGCGCAGCGGCGCAAGGCCGGGTGATGTGGTGGCGGTCAACGGCGTCCTGGGAGTTGCCGCCGCAGGCCTATCACTGCTTGAGTCCCAGGTCTCCCACCTCGAGTGGACCGAAGCCGAGCGCGTGCTGGTCTTTGGCCAGCGTTGTCCGGCACCGCCATTGGCCGCCGGGCCGGAAGCTGCCTTTGCCGGAGCTACGGCGATGATGGACCTCTCGGACGGCCTGCTCAAGGACGGGCGTCGGATGGCGATTGCCAGTGGTGTGGATATTGATTTCAACACCCAGACAATGGTCAAAGACCTTCATCGCCTGGCTCCCGCTTCCGAGCGCCTTAAAAGGAATCCCATGGATTGGGTGCTCGGGGGAGGAGAAGACCACGGACTACTGGCCACGTTCCCGAGTGCCGAGAATCTGCCGAAGGGTTTCCGGGTGGTAGGCACGGTCAAGAAAAGCGCCGGTGGCATCAACGGGCCCTTGGTATTGCTTGATGGCAAGCAAACTCAATCCCCCCAGGGATTTGACCACTTCGACGGCTGAGCGGGCAGGCCTCGTAAATCCCCCAATGACGTACATGCCCAGGCATTAAGGTACAGCCCTCTTGCAGACGGGCATCGTTGCTAATCGCCGGTCTTGCGAAGTGCGTCACTCAGGGCATTGGCCGTCTGGACCACCACTTCCTGGTGCGCCCGGCCCGGTTGGCGGGAAAGACGTTCGATCGGTCCGGACATGGAAACCGCGGCGATGACACGACCCGAAGGCCCTCGGACGGGCGCCGAGACCGAAGCCACGCCGGGCTCACGCTCACCGAGACTTTGGGCCCAACCGCGGCGCCGGACTCCGGCAAGAATGGTAGGGGTGAACCGGGCTCCGTGCAGCCCATCCAACAAACGTTCGTGGTCCTCCCACGCGAGCAGGACCTGGGCGGCAGAACCGGCTTTCATGGAAAGCTGGGTTCCTACGGGAATGGTGTCCCGCAAGCCAACGGGACGTTCGGCTGAGGCCACACACACGCGGTAGTCTCCCTGCCGGCGGAACACCTGGGTGCTTTCGCCTGTGGAGTCCCTCAATTGGAGCAGCAGCGGGCCGGCCGCGGCAATCAGCCGGTCCTCACCGGCCGCCGAGGCTAGTTCGACGAGGCGACCACCCAGCACGAACCTGCCGTGGATGTCCTTGCCGACCAACCGGTGGTGCACCAGGGCCTGCGCCAGACGGTGCACGGTCGGCCTCGAGATCTTGGTCAGTGATACGAGCTGGGCCAGGGAGGTGGGCCCCGCTTCAAGGGCATTGAGGATGAGGGCCGCTTTGTCGATGACGCCAACGCCACTTGATGTGTCCATAGTTTGATATTGCAGTCTCACTATTTGAGATGCAAGTCCGTGTAGTGGATATTACGAGGGTTGCGATGGAACAGTTGAGACATAGGATTTTAATCAAGTGAGGGAGTCGGTCATGGCCGCACACCAGGCAGCACAGACGCTGGCCGAAAAAGTATGGAACGCGCACGTGGTGCGCAAGGGAGACGGGGCAGGCGCTGCGCGCCAGCCCGACCTGATCTATATCGACCTGCACCTGGTTCACGAGGTGACTTCCCCGCAGGCATTCGAGGGCCTTCGCCTCGCCGGGCGCCCGTTGCGCCGACCCGACCTGACGATCGCCACCGAGGATCACAACACCCCGACGCTGGACATTGACAAGCCGATTGCCGACCTGACCAGCCGCACGCAGATCGAGACCCTGCGCAAGAACTGCGCCGAGTTCGGCGTGCGCCTGCACTCCCTCGGTGACAAGGAACAAGGCATTGTCCACGTGGTCGGTCCCCAGCTGGGTCTCACCCAACCGGGAATGACGGTCGTCTGTGGCGACTCGCACACCTCGACCCATGGTGCCTTTGGTGCCCTGGCGTTCGGCATCGGAACCTCCGAGGTCGAGCACGTGATGGCGACCCAGTCGTTGTCATTGAAACCTTTCAAGACCATGTCGATCAACGTCGAGGGAACACTGAAGCCGGGTGTGACCGCCAAGGACATCATTCTGGCCGTGATCGCCAAAATTGGCACCGGCGGCGGACAGGGCTATGTCCTGGAATACCGGGGTTCGGCCATCCGTGCGCTGTCCATGGACGCCCGCATGACCATTTGCAACATGTCGATCGAAGCCGGCGCCCGCGCCGGCATGATCGCACCGGATGCAACGACCTATGAATATCTCAAGGGCCGCCCGCACGCCCCGCAGGGTGCCGACTGGGATTCCGCGGTGGCCGAATGGGACACGCTGGCAACCGACGAGGGCGCAAGCTTTGACGCCGAGGTGTTCCTGGATGCCGATACCTTGGAGCCCTTCGTCACCTGGGGCACTAACCCAGGTCAGGGAGTCTCACTTTCGGAGACCGTGCCGGCCCCCGAAGACTTCGAGGACGAAAACGCCCGCGCGGCCTGCGAGCGTGCGCTTGAATACATGGACCTGAAGGCCGGGACGCCCATGAAGGAGATCCGGGTGGACACCGTCTTCCTGGGTTCCTGCACCAACAGCCGGATGGAAGATCTCCGTGCGGCCGCTGCGATCATCGAGGGTCGGGAAAAGGACCCCGAGATCCGCATGATCGTGGTCCCGGGGTCCGCGCGGGTTCGCCTCGAAGCCGAGGCTGAGGGACTGGACAAGATATTCAAGGACTTTGGTGCCGAATGGCGTTTTGCCGGGTGCTCCATGTGCCTGGGCATGAATCCGGACCAGCTCGCGGAGGGGGAGCGTTGCGCTTCCACTTCCAACCGCAACTTCGAGGGTCGCCAGGGCAAGGGGGGTCGCACCCACTTGGTCTCCCCGCTTGTCGCCGCGGCCACCGCCATCCGGGGGACCCTGTCCTCGCCGTCCGACTTGGATGCCCCCGCAGCGTCCACAAAAGCAGCCTAAGGATTCATCATGGAGAAAATCACCACGCATACCGGAATTGGTGTCCCGCTGCGCCAAAGCAATGTCGACACCGACCAGATCATCCCGGCCGTCTACCTCAAGCGCATCACCCGCACCGGTTTTGAGGACGCCCTGTTTGCCGGCTGGCGCAAGGACTCTTCCTTCATCCTGAACCAGGAGCCGTTCTCCAAGGGCTCCGTCCTGGTTGCCGGCCCCGACTTCGGCACCGGGTCCTCCCGCGAACACGCGGTGTGGGCGCTGAAGGACTATGGCTTCAAGGCCGTCCTTTCGTCCCGCTTCGCTGATATCTTCCGCGGAAACTCCGGCAAACAGGGATTGGTTGCCGCCGAGGTGGCCCAGAGCGACATCGAATTGATCTGGAAGGAAATCGAGAACCATCCGGGCACCGAGGTCACGGTTGACCTCGAGGCACGTACGGTTACCTGCGGTTCGATCATTGCCCCGTTCGCCATCGACGATTACACCCGCTGGCGCCTGATGGAGGGGCTCGATGATATCGGCCTGACCCTCCAGCACGAGGAAGAGGTTACGGCCTTTGAAGCCCAGCGTCCGGCCTTCAAACCAACCACCCTGCCGGCACGTTACTCCTGAGTATTAGCTCACCGCGTAACCTGCTCTCATGTTCCGCTCATAGTCGCTGATCACCGGCGGAATGCGGTGGATCCGGCCGGTCCGGCGCCCTTAGACGCGACCGGCGTTACACCTTCCATGCAGCCCCCGGCAATGTCGGGGGCTGTATGCTTGCTTAGTCTTACCTTCGGTTTCGAAGGCCAAACAATTGTGGTGAGGTTCTTAAGTTCATGGCGAAAGTCCTAACGATTCATGGTGGCGTGCCACTCAAGGGAAAAGTGACCGTCAGGGGTGCCAAGAACCTGGTCCCCAAGGCCATGGTCGCGGCTCTTCTGGGGGATTCACCCTCTGTCTTGCGCAACGTCCCGGAAATCAAGGACGTTGCCGTTGTCACCAGCCTTCTGAAGATCCACGGTGTCACCGTGACCAAGGACGAGGCCACGGGCGACCTGACCATGGATCCCAGTGGCACCAAGACCGCCACGAGCAATGAGATCGATACCCATGCCGGGGACTCCCGCATCCCGATCCTTTTCTGCGGCCCACTGCTGCACAGCCTGGGCGAGGCACTGATCCCCAACCTTGGTGGTTGCAAGATCGGCGACCGCCCCATTGATTTCCACCTTGATGTGCTGCGCCACTTCGGAGCCGAGATCGACAAGGCCGGCCCGCTGGGCACGAGCATCCGGGCCCCGCACGGGTTGACCGGTGCCAAGATCTCCCTGCCGTACCCGAGCGTTGGCGCCACCGAACAAGTGCTGCTGACCGCCGTGCGTGCCAAGGGCACCACCGAGGTCGAAAACGCGGCCATTGAGCCGGAAATCCTTGACTTGATTTCCTTGCTCCAGAAGATGGGCGCAATCATCACGGTGGGCCGCGACCGCGTCATTCGCATCATCGGTGTCGAACGCCTCAGTGGCTACAACCACAAGGCACTGCCCGATCGCAACGAGTCCGCCTCCTGGGCATCCGCGGCATTGGTCACCAAGGGCGACATCTACGTCGAAGGCGCAGCCCAGCGCGACCTTACCGCGTTCCTTCACACCTACCGCCAGATCGGTGGCGAGTTCGAGGTCACCGATGACGGCATCCGATTCTTCCACCCGGGCGGGGAACTCAAGCCCCTCATCCTTGAAACAGACGTGCACCCGGGCTTCATGACCGACTGGCAGCAGCCTCTGGTTGTGGCGCTGACCCAGGCCACCGGCGTTTCCATCATCCACGAAACCGTGTATGAGAACCGTTTCGGCTTCACCAACGCCTTGGTTGAAATGGGTGCCCGCGTTCAGCTGCAYAGCGAATGCCTCGGTGCGATCCCGTGCCGTTTCGGCCAGCGCAACTTCCAGCACTCCGCCGTGATCACCGGGCCGACCCCGCTGGTCGGGGCCGACATTGACATCCCGGACCTGCGCGGCGGATTCTCGCACCTGATTGCGGCACTCGCGGCCGAAGGCACGAGCCACGTCACCGGGATCGAACTGATCAACCGCGGGTACGAAAAGTTCATGGACAAGCTCACTGACTTGGGTGCGCGCGTCGAGATGAATGAAATCGCCTGATCCGCATAGGCTGACTTGCATGAAAGAATCTCGCGGTACAAAAACCGCGTTTGCCATCGCGGCCGGAATCGTTCGGCCGATCATGAACCTCATGATCAGCCGAACGTGGCGGGACTTCGACAAGCTGCCCGAGGGCGGTTTCATTCTGTGCCCCAACCACGTGACGGAAATCGATCCGCTGGTCGTGGGCCACGCGATCTACAGCTCCAAGCGCTACCCGCGGTACCTGGCCAAGGAATCCTTGTTCAAGGTGCCGGTGCTCGGCACGATCCTGCGCAACACCGGACAGGTTCCCGTGGCCCGCACCTCCGCAGGAGCATCCCAGTCGCTGAAGGCCGCACGTGAGGTACTTGATGCCCACGGCGTCATCGTCATTTACGCCGAGGGTACCTTGACCCGGGATCCGGACCTGTGGCCCATGCGTGGGCACACCGGTGCCGCGCGTCTTGCCCTGCAGACCGGTGCCCCCGTCATTCCCATGGCGCACTGGGGTGCCCAGGAATTGTTCCCCCGCTATGCCAAGGGCCTGAAGCTCTTTCCCCGCAAACGGGTAACGGTCATGGCCGGGGACCCTGTCGACCTTGACGACTTGCGGGATGTCCCCTTGACCCGAACAGTCCTCCTCGAGGCCACCGAACGCATCATGCAAGCCATTGCCAAGGATGTGGGCGTCCTGCGTGGCCAGGAGCCACCGACGGTCCTTTGGGATCCGGCGGACCATGGCCAGGCCGCCCAAGGCCGCAATTTCGACAACGGGGCCCCGACGAACAAAACGAAGGACAAATAGATGAGGCCCGCACCAAGGAAGATTGCCGTCATGGGCGCCGGAAGCTGGGGAACCACCTTTGCCAAGGTGCTTGCCGACTCCGGAGCCGCTGCTGGCACAGAGGTCATGATTTGGGCCCGCCGTGACGAGGTGGCCGTGGAGATCAACACGCGCCACACCAACTCGCGCTACCTGCGCGAGACGAAGCTCCCCGGCAATATTTCCTCGTCCTCCAGCACCGCCAAGGTGCTGGCCGGGGCCGAATTGGTGGTCCTGGCTGTCCCGGCCCAAAGCCTGCGCGAGCAGCTGCGTTCCTTCAAGGAATTCCTGGAATCCAACGCCGTGCTCATGTCCCTGATGAAGGGCCTTGAACGCGACACCGATGCGCGGATGAGCGAAGTCATCTCCGCCGAGGTGGAAATTTCCCCGGAACGAATCGCAGTCCTTTCCGGACCCAACCTGGCCATGGAAATTGCCCGCAAGCAGCCAACCGCCTCCGTGGTGGCCTGCACGGACATCGATACCGCCACGTGGATTGCCACGCTCTGTTCCACCGACTACTTCCGCCCGTATACCAACACCGATGTCATTGGCGTTGAAATCGGGGGCATTGCCAAGAACGTCATTGCCCTGGCCGTGGGAATCTGCGACGGACTGGGCATGGGCGACAACACCAAGTCCTCAATCATCACCCGAGGCCTTGCCGAGACCACGCGCCTCGCCTTGGCGCTTGGTGGAAGCTATGAAACCCTTTCCGGCCTTGCCGGCCTGGGTGACCTTGTCGCCACGTGCTCCTCCTCGCTCTCGCGCAACAACACTGCGGGCCGACTGTTGGGCCAGGGCCTCTACCTGGACGAGGTCAACGACCGCATGTCGCAGACCGCCGAGGGCATCAAGTCGGGACGGGCCGTACTGGACCTGGCGACACGCCACAACGTAGAAGTACCCATTACCGAGGCCGTGGTCATGGTTCTGGAAGGCACGCTCAGCGTGGAGAACATGGGAGCTCGCCTGCTGGGGCGTCAACTAAAGTCTGAAGGTGAACTCAAGTGAGTCAAGTAAACAACCACAAGCCCCGGGTCATGCTGCTCTTTGGCGGCCGCTCGTCCGAGCACCCGGTCAGCTGCGTCACCGCCGCCGGCGTTCTTGAAGCAATCGACCGCGACAAGTACGAGGTCGTGCCAGTAGGCATCACCCGCGAGGGAGCCTGGACCCTGGTGGACCAGGACGTCACGACTTGGTCGCTGGCCAACAGCCAGAAGCCAGAAGTGACCGCAGGCAACGAGGTCCTGCGCCTGACGGGCGAGCCAGGAAGCCACGAACTGCTCGCCTCGGACGCAGCGCACGCCGTGCGCAGCCTGGGCGACATTGATTTGGTCTTCCCGCTGCTGCATGGCCCGTTCGGCGAGGATGGATCCTTGCAGGGAATGCTGGAGATGGTTGACGTTCCCTATGTTGGTTCCGGCATTGCCGCCAGTGCCATTGGCATGGACAAGCATTTCATGAAGGTGGTCTTTGAGGCCGCCGGATTCGCGGTGGGCCCCTACGTTGTTATCCATGACAAGGAATGGGAACGTGACCAGGATGCCTGCCTGGAATCCGTCAATGGACTGGAATACCCGTTGTTCGTCAAGCCGGCCCGTGCTGGTTCGTCCGTGGGGATCAGCCGGGTGGACAGCCCGGACGCACTCGTCGCCTCCATCGAGGCAGCACGCATCCACGATCCAAAGGTGATTGTGGAAGCGGGGATTGTGGGCCGGGAAATCGAGTGCGGTGTCCTTGAAGGACGCGGCTCGCTGCCGCCAAGGTCCTCCATGCCTGGTGAAATCGTAGTGGACAATGCAGGCCACACCTTTTACGACTTTGATGCCAAATACGTTGACGGGGCTGCCGCCCAGCTCAGCTGCCCCGCGGTCCTTGATGCAGCAGCCACCGAGGAAGTGCGTCGACTGGCCGCCGACGCTTTCGACGCCGTGAATGCCGAGGGCCTGTCCCGTGTTGACTTCTTCTACACGCCAGAGGGCAAGTGGATCATCAACGAGATAAACACCATGCCCGGCTTCACCCCGTCAAGCATGTACCCGCACATGTGGTCCAAAACCGGATTGGGCTACGCCGAACTCATTGACGAATTGATCCACCTGGGACTGAACCGGAAAACGGGTCTTCGCTAAGAGCCGTGCCGAATGAACAAGGGGTGTTTAACCAAGTCAATCTTGGCTAAACACCCCTCTTTTCACGTTCCAGCAACTTTGCTAAGGGACATCCACAGTCTTGCTCACCGTCGAGCACGCACGCTCGGCAGGAATCTTTGACGCTGCCGATGACAGGGTCGCCAGAACCGTGCTGGATGGAATCACATTGGGATCGAACACCAATTCGGTGGCCGGAACCCGTCCATAGGTGGTCAAGGTCCATGCCTCGTCACCTTCCTTGGCCAACCAGTCAACCCCATTCACGCTGACGCATGGATCCGTTGACGGCGGCGGGGGCGTGACCCCGCAACGCAGAACCAGCTGCGCAGGGTCTCCCCACACGGCGGTGGCCTGGCTATTGGTCTGGCGCTTCTGCTGGTCCGAAATCTCCGGAGGAAGCACCACCATCATTTCTGCACACAACGGATTGCCTGCATCGTCCGCGGGTTGGACGTTGGCAATCGAAGCGCAGCCGGACAGGAGAAAAAGTCCTGCAAGCGAGGCAACCGCGGCGGTAGCAAATCGCATACGAAGTGTCTTACGGGCTGCGTCTTGTCTGGGAGCCGACTGTGAGTTGAAGGAATCTGAGCTACTAAAAATCAATCTGGGCACTAAAACAGCCTACCGGTCGTGGGACATGACTAGGATGTAAAGGAGTATTTGCTAGAGAGGCATTGATGACACATCTGAACGGGTCCTTCGAGGACACAGGCTACGAATCGCCAAAGAAGAAGAAACGCACCGGGCTGATGATATTGCTGGGCGCAGTATCACTGGTCCTCATCGCACTTCTCGTAGCCGGGGGGTACCTGTTCTCGCTCGCTCGCAGCTTTGACAACAACACCACCAAGCTTACGGATGCATTTCCCGAGGAAAGCTCGCGTCCGCAAAAAGCTGAAGCCGCCAAGGACGCGGTGAACATCCTGCTTTTGGGCAACGACACCCGTGCCAAGGACCAAGGCGAAGAGAACTTTGCCTCGCTGCCCAACGGTGGTCGTTCCGACACCATGATGCTCGTCCACATCCCGGCGAACCGCGAAGGTGTCTACGTCACGTCGATCATGCGCGATACCTGGTTGGACATTCCGGGCCACGGCAAGGCGAAAGTGAATGCTGCGTTTGCCTACGGTGGGGTCGCATTGGCCGTCCAAACACTTGAAGGCCTTTTGGACACACGTATTGACCATGTGGCTTCCATTGATTTCGAAGGTTTCAAGGGCTTGACTGATGCTCTGGGTGGAGTCCAGATCAACAACCCGATCGCCTTTAAGCAGAACCTCAAGAACGGATTCGTGTTCCCCAAGGGAGTGCAGACGCTCGATGGTGACCAGGCACTGGCATTCGTCCGTGAACGCTACGCATTCAAGGACGGCGACTACCAGCGCGTGCGCAACCAGCAGCTTTACGTCAAGGCCGTCATGAGCACTTTGATGTCCAAGGAAACGTTGACGGACCCCGCGAAGATCTCCGAGACAGTCAAGGAATTCGCGCCATATGTCGCAGTCGACGAGACCCTCGATGCAGTCAAGGTTGCCAAGCTGGGAACCACCATGGCCAACGTGCGTTCCAGCGACATGCACTTCTTCACGCTCCCCAACAAGGGAACGGGACGTTCCGCCGATGGCCAGTCCATCGTCATTCCTGACATGGCAGTGATTTCGGACTTTGCAGACGCCTTGAAGAAGGACAAGGTGGGACAATTTGTAGAGGACAACGGTCTCTAAGGATCCAGTGATCACTCACACCATGAACCAAAAAATCCATGCCAATTCCAAGGCCATATCAACGTGGCTTGAACGAATGGTCAAGAGCCTGGGAAACCATAGCGATCGCCTGAACGCGATCAATATCTTCCCGGTGGCGGACGGGGATACGGGCAGCAATCTCTACCTGACCGCACGCAGCGCCCATGACGCGATTTCCAAGTTGGAAACCGAAAACATTGGTGAGCTTCTGACCATGGCATCGCGCGCCGCCATGGAATCGGCTCGTGGGAACTCGGGAACGCTGCTTGCTGTCTTCCTGGCCGGCTTGGCCGAACCCCTGTGCGGGGTGGAGCGGATGACTGCGCCGGCACTGGCAACCGCACTGGAGCGCGGCAAGGTCAGGGCATGGTCTGCCCTGAGCGACCCGGTTTCCGGAACCATGCTCTCGGTCATGGAGGTCGTCGCCACCACCGCCCGGTCCACCCACCGCGCCAGCGCATTGGAGCCGGAAAGCAAGGCCGCGCTGGTCGAACTGCTCGATGCCCTGTGCGTGGCGGCGGAAGCGGCCGTGGTGGCCACGGAGAACGAACTCGGGGCACTGCACAAGGCCAAGATCGTTGACGCCGGTGCCGTGGGCATGCTGATCATCCTGGATGAACTTCGAGGTTCCCTTCTTGGACACATCATCGACCCCGACGAATACTCGAACCTGCACGGCTACGACATCCAGGACCCCCACATCCACCAGGATGTCTCCCCGGAAACCGGAGTCGAGGTCATGTGCACCATCAGCCTCGATGCCTTGGGCGCGGCCACCTTGCGCGGACAGCTGGACACCATCGGCGACTCCGTCATCATGAGCCCGGTCAACCCCACCGAAGACGGATACCGCTGGCGAGTCCACGTGCACGTCCCCGAAGCCGAGAGCGCTCTTGAAGTCATCCGAAGCCTGGGTTCACCGGTCAATATCTCGGTGACCGACCTTTGCACGCATGACGGATGACCAAGACTTCACCAGCAATACGCCATTAGACTCCGTCCTTGGCGTTGCTTCCGCACGCAAGGTGGAAACCGCGTTCGGATACACCACGGTCGGTCAGCTGCTGGGACATTTCCCCCGTCGTTACATGGAGATCGGGGAGCTATCCAAGATTTCGGAACTTCCCGTCGGGGAGGACGTCACGATTGTCGCCGAAGTGAAATCGGTGAACCAACGGCGCATGCACTCGAGGTCAGGATTCCTGCTCGAAGTTGTCGTCAGCGACGCTTTGGGACCCGAACAATCGATCTTGCGGATGACCTTTTTCAACGGCTACGAAGCCAAGCGTGACCTGCAGGTCGGCTCCACTGCCATGTTCAGCGGCAAGGTGACCATCTACCGCAACCATCTGGAACTCACCCATCCCGAATACTCCTTGCTCGACACGGCCGAAGAAGCCGATCCACGGCCCATTCCCATTTACCCGGCCACCGCCAAATTTCCGAACAAGAAGATTCGGGAAACCATGGGGCTCGTGCTGTCCCGGGCGAGGCCAGAGATTTTCGAGGATTTCATTCCGGAACAGGTCCTGGAAACCCAAGGAATCCCGGGCCGGGCCGCGGCCTTTGAAAACATCCACAGACCACAGACCGTTGCCCAAGGTTATGCGGCCAGAAAACGCTTTGCCTTCGAGGAGGCCTTCTTGCTCCAGCTCGCGCTGGCCCAACGCCGCGCCCACCGGATGCAACAGCCGGCAATTGCACGTCACGGAGCCCCGGCAGGCCTGCTGGAAGCCTTCGACAACTCTCTTCCCTTCACCCTCACAGACGGCCAGGTGTTGGCCGGCATGGAAATCGCGGACGATCTCGTGCGCGGCCACCCCATGAATCGTCTCTTGCAGGGGGAGGTCGGCTCGGGCAAGACACTGGTGGCGCTGCGCGCGATGCTGCAGGTCATTGACTCCGGCGGGCAAACCGCCCTGCTTGCACCCACCGAAGTTCTCGCACAACAGCACTACCAATCGATCATGAAATTGCTTGGATCCCTGGGTGCTGGAGGCGAACTTGGATCTGATCCCCGCGCTACCCGTGTGGACGTGCTCACCGGATCGGCCGGGACCGCAGAACGCAAGCGCGTGCTGCTCGGTGCCGCTTCGGGGGAGACCGGGATACTGGTGGGCACACACGCACTGCTCTCGGACACGGTTGGTTTCGTGGACCTTGGCCTGGTGGTTATTGACGAGCAACACCGCTTTGGTGTCGAGCAACGTGACGTCTTGCGGTCAAAGGCCGATACGCCGCCCCACATGCTGGTCATGACAGCCACACCGATCCCGCGCACCGTGGCCATGACCGTCTTTGGTGACCTTGAAGTCAGCCTGATGAAAACCCTGCCCCCGGGCAGAGCACCCATTGCAACCCACCTGGTTCCACTCCAAGTGCCACGGATGCAGGAACGGCTTTTTGCCCGCATCGCAGAGGAAACGGCTAAGGGCCACCAGGTATATGTGGTGTGCCCGCGCATCAGCGAAAAGGCTGTCGAGGACGACTACCTGCCGATGCCCGTGCAACTCGGTGCCAACGAGGCGAGCTCGGATGCGCGCGCGAAGCCGGCATCGATGACGGTCGAGAAGATGCTGGACATACTGACCACCATGCCCATCTTTGCGAACACCGAAATCCGCGCTCTTCACGGACGCATGGCCAGCGACGAAAAAGCCGAAGCCATGAATGCCTTTGACAGCGGCCGCGCCTCCATTCTGGTCTCGACCACGGTGATCGAAGTCGGGGTGGACGTGCACAATGCCACACTCATGGTAATCATCGATGCGGAGAATTTCGGGATCTCCCAATTGCACCAGTTGCGTGGACGCATCGGGCGTGGCGGCCTACCCGGCACCTGCCTGATGACCACATGGCTGGATGCGGAGCATCCCTCGGTGGTGCGGCTGCGGGCGGTTGAATCCACCACTGATGGGTTCCTCTTGGCCGAGTCGGATCTGAACGAACGCCGCGAAGGGGACATCCTGGGGGCGAGCCAGTCCGGCTCCCGGTCCACGCTCAAGGTCCTGCGCGTCATGAGGGACGCCAAACTTATTGCCCGCGCCCGGGAAGCGGCCGAGGCGATCGTGGACGGCGGTGGCGGGCTCGGCTCCTATCCCGGGCTTCAGACCGCCGTCGAGGAATGGGTAGACGAAGACATGCAAGCATTCCTGGAAAGGGGATAGATCAACCATGAGTCGTATCGTGGCCGGTACAGCCGGAGGCACACCACTGAAGAGCGTGCCGGGGGACTCCACCCGGCCCACCACCGACCGCGTCAAGGAAGCATTGTTTTCCAGGCTCGAAAGCTACGACGTGCTGACCAATGCCAGGGTTCTTGACCTCTACGCGGGCGCCGGGTCCCTGGGCGTCGAGGCGGCAAGCCGCGGGGCCCGTTCCGTGTTGCTCGTGGAGCTTGCGCCCAAGGCCGTGGTCGTATGCCAGGCCAACGCAGGACTCGTCAACAAAGCCTTGCGCAAAGACCTGGTCAGCGTCCGCCGGGGCTCGGTCGATTCGGTCCTTGATTCTTTTGCCCCTGTTCCAGGCGGCAGCGCGGGAAAGACCTGGGACTTGGTGTTCATGGACCCGCCCTACCCGCTGACAAACGAAGAGCTCGCCAAGACCCTGGAAAAGGTTTCACTGGTGCTCGACGTCGGGGCAACCGTGGTCGTGGAACGCTCGACCCGATCCGCCGAGCCCACCTGGCCCGCGGGGCTGGAGAAGTTCGCCGACAAGAAATACGGCGAAACCCGGTTATGGTTTGCCGAACCCGTCCAGGTCGCTGCCGAATAGCACCGTGCCCGGGTGCGGACCCGCGGCCCGCACCCGATCCACCATGGCCATGTCGATCTTTGATTGGGTGCCGGCCAGAATCATGTTTCCCGGATACTTTCGGGAAAAGATCTCGGTCGGGGCGCTGGCGATGAGCGTTTGAAAGATTTGTGACATGGCCTGGATCTGGGAATCGGCAAAGGAAAACGGTGGATCGTCGCCCACATTGACCAGTACGATCCCGTCGGGCCGCAGCAACGCGTTCATCTCGGAATAGAAGCCGGGAACGGTCAAATGATGCGGTGCCCCGGAACCGCTGAAGATATCCAGGACGATGATGTCGAATTTCTCAGCGGCCAGTTCCTCCGTCAGTACCCGCCGCGCGTCCCCAATAATCGTTTTGAGATTCTTGGGGTCACCCATGGGAAGAGCCTCAAGGACAAAGTCGAGTAGTTCTCGTTCGAGGTCTACGGCTACCTGCTGGCTTCGGGGGCGCTGCTTCTCGATGTAGCGTGCCAAGGTCAATGCGCCGGCTCCGAGATGAAGGACCCGCAATGGGGCCCCGGGAGCTGCCTGCTCGTCCACATGGTTGGCTAGTCGTCGAAGGTACTCGTAGAAGATCTGCTCGGGGTGGTCTACGTTTACGTGGGATTGTTCCGCGCCGCCCAGGGTCAGCACCCAGGCTCCTGTAACGAAGGCATCCTCCTCCAAGGTGGCGTGGGCTCCGAGGTTGCTGAGCCAGCGGCTGGCACGTTGCACCATGTTCAGCCACCCAGCTTTGTCGTGAGCTGGGACAGCCGCCGGGACGCCTCGATGAGAAGCTCTGGTTTCTTGCAGAAGGCAAAACGCATCAGAGTGCGCGTGCGCTTCGCGCCCTCTTCGTGGCAGAAGACGGACAACGGGATGCCTGCGACACCGATCCTTTGGGGCATTTGGCGCGCCAGCTCCAATGCGTTGTCAAAACCCAGGGGTGCCACGTCGGCGACGATGAAGTAGGTTCCTTTCGGACGGTAAACCGTCATTCCAGCCGATTCAAGGCCCTTGGCCAGTATCTCGCTGCGCTCACCAAGATCATGGGCGAAATCCGTAAAGAAGTTAGCCTTGCTGGCCAGCGCGTCGGCGACCGCCGGCTGGAATGCCGTGCCGGAGGAATAGCTCAGGAACTGCTTGACCGTTCGTACGGCCGCAACAAGATCGGCAGGTCCGGTGGCCCAGCCGACCTTCCAACCGGTGAAGGAAAAGGTCTTGCCCACCGATGAAATGGTGATGGTGCGATCCCAGGCCCCAGGAAGGGTGGCGATAGGGATATGGGTAAGACCAAAAGTGAGATGCTCGTAGACCTCATCTGAGATGATGAGGCAATCGTACTGTTTGGCCAAGGCAACGATCTCAGCAAGCAGCTCCCGGCCAAAAGCGGCACCGGTGGGATTATGTGGGTTATTCAACACCACCATCCGTGTGCCTGCGTTGAACGCTTTGCGGAGGACCGTGAGGTCTGGCTGGAAATCCGGCGCGTTCAGTGCGACGGTCTTGTGGACGCCGCCAGCCAAGCCGATGGTTGCACCGTAGGAGTCGTAGTACGGCTCAAAGGTGATGACCTCGTCTCCGGGCTTCACAAAAGCCAGAATGGCAGCAGCGATCGCTTCGGTTGCACCAGTGGTGACGACCACTTCGTTTTCGGGGTTGACGTCCAGCCCGTAGAAGCGCTTTTGGTGATCCGAGATGGCCATGCGGAGGGGGAGTATTCCGGAACCCGGGGCATATTGGTTCAATTCTCCCGAAATGCCGTGGGCAGCCATGTCCTTGAAGACGCTAGGCCCGTCGGTGTCGGGGAATCCTTGTCCCAGGTTGATGGCTTGGTGCTTGACGGCGAGGGTGGTGATCTCCTCG
Organism: Arthrobacter sp. UCD-GKA; assembly: GCF_001863355.1. NCBI lineage: Bacteria > Bacillati > Actinomycetota > Actinomycetes > Micrococcales > Micrococcaceae > Arthrobacter > Arthrobacter sp. UCD-GKA. The sequence continues at coordinate 23,553 of NZ_MOLR01000007.1, forward strand.
AAGATGGTGACACCGAGATCGCCGTCGGGGGAGAGGAGGTTGGCGCCTGCAGCCATGCGCTGCCAAGGAAATTCGAATGAGGGCATGCCCCTATTATCCCGTCATCTACAGGCTCCGTGGGCAACCCACCGGGAAACGACACGTTGTGCCATCAAACCATCGGAAGCAACTGTGCCTATACCCGAGTTGATAGATTGCAAGGTATGCGTCGAGCCGTCTGCCCCGGGTCATTTGACCCCATCCATAATGGTCATGTTGAGATCATTGCCCGTGCCAGCAACCTCTTTGACGAGGTCATCGTGGCGGTGTCAACCAACTATGCCAAAAAGTATCGTTTCGAACCAGAGGAACGCCTCGAAATGGTTCGGGAAACCATTGGAGGCCTGCGCGGTGTCAGTGTTGAGCCCATGGGGGATGGACTGCTCGCTGACTTTTGCAAGCTGCATGGGGCCGACGCGATCGTCAAGGGACTTCGGTCCACTGTTGACTACCAGTATGAAACCCCCATGGCGGTCATGAACCGCCACCTTACCGGTGTGGAAACAGTGTTTCTGGCCGCCGATAATCGCTACACGCATCTGTCCTCATCCTTGTTGAAGGAAGTCCAGTCCCTTGGGGGAGACGTTGCGGACTACTTGCCAAGAACTGTGCTCAAGAGGCTGCGAAGCAGCGCGCAATAGGCCCAAAGCGTTTCGATGTTTGTGCATTGAATGACGTAAAGTCGAATCCATGACTCAAAGTAGGCGTGTAATTAAGGCCGTCATCCCTGCGGCAGGCTTGGGGACGCGTTTCCTGCCAGCGACCAAGGCAATGCCCAAGGAAATGCTGCCCGTCGTTGACCAGCCAGCCATCCAATACGTTGTTGCCGAGGCCTCAAAGGCCGGACTTACCGATGTACTGATGATCACTGGGCGAAACAAGCGTGCACTGGAAGATCACTTTGACCGGGTCCCTTCCCTCGAAGCAACCCTCGAGGCCAAGGGTGACACCGAGAAATTGCAGCTGGTGCAGGGCGCCACGGCTCTGGGAGATATCCACTACATCCGACAGCGTGACCCGAAAGGTCTCGGACACGCCGTGCTCTGCGCCAAACAGCATGTTGGAGACGAAGCCTTCGCTGTCTTGCTCGGTGATGACCTCATTGACGAACGGGACGAGCTTCTCTCGATCATGATCGACGTTCAGGAGAAGACCGGGGGCTCGGTCATCGCAGTGATGGAAGTCGATCCGGACCAGATCAGCGCCTACGGTTGCGCCGACATATCCGCGGTGGACGGGGAAGAATATGTCAAGGTCAATGCGTTGGTGGAGAAGCCCGCAGTTGCGGATGCCCCGTCAAACCTCGCGGTCATCGGCCGTTACGTTCTTCACCCACGTGTTTTCGAGGTCCTCAAAGAGACAAAGCCCGGACGCGGTGACGAAATCCAATTGACCGACGCGCTGGAGACCTTGGCCGTGGCGAAAGGGCCGGGCAGTGGCGTCCACGCGGTAGTCTTTCGAGGTCGCCGATACGACACCGGCGATAAGCTGAGCTACCTTCAGGCAGTCATTTCCTTGGCATCCGAGCGGCCGGACATCGGTCCGGAACTTCTCCCATGGCTCAAGGACTTCGTCGCCGGGCGCTAGGATTCTTGTAATTGGCGGGGCTATCCAGCATCCTCACAGGGGTGTTGGCTAGCCTTGCTTTGTTTGTGCGAAAGTTGTCGACCGAAACATTGCCTCGAGTCGTCCAAGGCTTCTCGTTCTGTTTTTATGGAGACGTTGATTGACTGACAAAAGAGAATTTGAAGGCGGTTACCTGCCACGGCGGCTGGCCCGTCGAAAGAAACGAACCGGCCTCGTTGTGCTTTTGAGCGCGATTGCCGTGGTGGTCGTGGCGGCTGTTGTGGCCAGCACGTACCTGGGAAGTCTCGCTCAGACGTTCAACAGCAAGACGCAGGTCATTGCAGAGGCTTTCCCCAATGAGGAGTTGCGCCCGATCAAGAACCCGGATGACGGTTCCTTGAATTTCCTGTTGCTGGGCGTCGACCACGGCGCGGACGGTACTGAGACGTCCGACTTGCTTAAGGGCGGCGGCACGGATCAGCGGTCAGACTCGATGATGCTGATGCACATCCCAGAGGACCGCAAGGGCGTATACGTGATGTCGATCGTGCGGGATCTCTACACTGACATCCCTGGGTATGGGCGCCAAAAGATCAATGCCTCCATGGCGCTTGGTGGTGTCCCCCTGGTTGTCCAAACGATGGAAGGCATGCTGGATACCAAGATCGACCACGTAGCCATGATTGACTTCGGTGGATTCAAGGAGCTAACCACCGCGCTGGGAGGCGTTACGGTTCACAACGATATTGAGTTCTACTCGACGGACAGCAAAAAGTATTTTTACCCTGTGGGTGATGTCGTTCTCAAGGGCAATCAAGCCCTGAGGTTCGTCCGCGAACGAAAGCCCTTCGTCGACGGCGACTACCAACGCGTGAAAAACCAGCAGAAATTCATCAAGGCTGTCATGAACGAGCTACTCTCCAAAAATACGCTTACAAATCCGACGACGATCTACGAGGTTATTGATAAGTTATCCCCGTATCTTTCGCTGGACGATGGTTTTGATGCGGCAACAGCCGCTGGATTAGGACTTCAGCTGAAAGATCTGCGAGCCTCTGGCATCGAAATGTTCACGTTGCCAACAGCCGGAAGCAGTACGGCTCCTGGCGGGGGGGCGATCGAACTTCGTGATGAAAAGGCCATCGAGGACATCGGCAAGGCGCTTCGAACCGACACCTTTAAGGACTATTTGGAAAGCGCAAATTTAGAGCCCTGAGAAGTGATGCGTAGATCACACATCGTGATATGGCACGATGCCAATCGGCCTTCAGTGCACGCATCTACTAGACTTCAATAGGTTCGTCGGCCAGAGCCGGCGAGAAAACCGTGATCAACAGAGGTATCGAAAACTATGACAGCTGCCGAATATGCGGCGCAGTACGGCCTGATTAGGGTCGGTGCTCGTCCGAGCCTGGCGAGCTATCTGAAGCAGGCCTGGGCCAGGCGCGATTTCGCGTACGAGCTGGCAAAAAGCCGCCTGCAAGCAACGAACCAGCGGAACCGCCTCGGGATGTTGTGGGTGGTCATCAAGCCGACGATGAACGCACTGATGTACGGGTTCATTTTCGGGATCCTGCAATCAAGCAAGCCACACGATTTTCCGGTTTACGTTGTCATCGGTGTATTCCTCTTTGAATTTTTCACGGGATCCGTGAACTCCGGAGCAAAGGCAATCACTGGCAATGCTGCTTTGGTTCAGTCACTCGCTTTTCCGCGGATTACCTTGCCCATCGCAGCAGTCATCCAACAGTTTCTGACCCTGGTGCCCATGCTTGGCGTCATGTTTATCTACTGCATGATCCTGGGGACCACACCAAAGTTGAGTTGGCTGATGGTCATTCCGCTGCTCGTCATATTCACCATGTTCAACACCGGGATAGCGCTGGTATGTGCGCGACTTACAGTTCACGTTCGGGACTTTACGCAGATCTTGCCGTTGATCACCCGAATCCTTTTTTACACTTCCGGTGTCCTCTTTGGCGTCGATCGCATCTTGAATGCCTTCCCCGTCTTGGTGCGGATGTTTGACTTCCACCCGATCTACCAGGCGCTGCAAATTGCCCGCGGATCCATTATGAACGGTGCGGAATACCCGTCGTTCTATTGGATCGTTTTGTCCGTCTGGGGCGTAGTTGCCCTCGTCGGTGGCACTATCTACTTCTGGGCAGCTGAGGAGCGCTATGGTCGAGTTGACTAGTTTCGATGATCTGATCAATCCGCGCCTGCATAGTAAATTTGAACCAGAACCTGTTTACGACGTGCCCTCGAAAGCACCGTTGACCAATGAATCGGTCGATGTGGATGAGACTCGAACTCCCGTCGTCATAGTCGACAACCTTCACGTCAAGTACCAGGTCTATTCGAGCGGTAAATCCGTGGGCGCCGCGGGCGCCAAGCGTCTCCTGCAATCGTCAACTCGCGGCATCCGTGAAGTCCACGCCGTGAAAGGCGTCTCTTTCGTGGCATACGAAAACGAGTCAATCGGCGTCATCGGCTCGAACGGTTCAGGCAAGTCGACGCTGATGCGTACGATTACCGGGCTTACATCGCCTGCAGAGGGGTCTGTGTATGCTTCGTCCCGCCCAAACATGCTGGGCGTTGGCGCGGCATTGATTCCGGATCTCTCCGGCGACAAGAACATCATGCTTGGCGGCCTGGCGCTCGGTTACAACCGGCAGGAGATCAATGAGATGCGCGAAGACATCACCAAGTTCGCAGAACTTGAGGAATTCATCGATCTACCGATGCGTACCTACAGCTCCGGTATGTCGGCTCGGCTGAAGTTCGCCATCGCGGCTTCAAAACAGCATGACATCCTCATCGTTGATGAAGCCTTGGCGGTCGGCGATGCACGCTTCCGCAAGCGCAGCGAGGCCAAGATCCGCGAGATTCGCGAAAACGCGGGCACGATCTTCCTGGTTTCCCACTCCATGAATTCCATATTGGATACCTGCAATCGCGTGATCTGGATTGAAAAGGGTGTACTGATGATGGACGGGGATGCCAAGTCCGTCGTCAATGCCTACAAGGGCAAAAAGAAGTGACAGAAGCATGGGACTTGGGCGTTTCGTACGTCATGCCGGTGCTCAACGAAGCCGGGTACCTGCGAGATGCCGTCGCCAGCGTGCTTGACCAGGACTACGCCGGCGACAAGGAAATCGTCTTGGCGCTTGGCCCCAGCACCGATTCCACTGACGAAGTCGCCGCGGCCTTGGCAGTTGAGGACTCCAGGGTCAAGCTGGTCTATAACCCCCAGGGACGCACGCCGATTGGCCTGAATTTGGCGATCAAGGCCTCGCAATACCCGATCGTGGTGCGCGTGGATGCGCACAGCGAACTTGCGCCCAACTACACGGCCCGCGGTGTCGAAACAATGTTCCGGGTCGATGCACACGACGTCGGCGGACTCATGGATGCGCAGGGGAAGAATCCACTTCAGCGCGCGGTGGCAGCCGCCTACCACTCCCCGTGGGGTCTTGGCGGCGCGGCCTATCACAGCGGCGCGCCGGAAGGACCATCGGAATCTGCCTACTTGGGCATTTTTCGCCGCGAGGTCTTTGACGAAGTCGGCTACTACGACGAATCCCTGCACCGTGCGCAAGATTGGGAACTATGCCTTCGTATTCGCCAAGCCGGATTCAAGGTGTGGTTTGATCCTGAACTTGAGACCGCATACTACCCTCGGGACCAGTACAAGGCATTGGCCGCGCAGTCCTACGCCTCGGGTGTCTGGCGGGGCGAACTGTCACGTCGTTACCCGGACGGAAAATCCATCCGCCATGACTTGCCGCCATTGATGGTTGTCGGGACCACTTTGGGAGCTGTTGCTTGGATAGTTGATCCTTGGCTGACAACCGATGCCCCCAGCACCGCAAGGGTGGTCCTCAATTTGTTGAAGCTCGCACCGGTGGCTTACGCCGGTCTAGTGGTATTTGCGACGCTGACTGGCAAGCGAACAACTCTGAAGGAAAAACTTTTGATGCTTGGCGTTTTCCCGACCATTCATTTCCCATGGGCCGTTGGCTTCGTGAAAGGTCGTGTTCATGGCGCTAAAGGCACCTTGGACAGGGGTCGGGTGCGTTCATGAACAACGAGACCATCCGCCCCAGCAACCCGACGCTCGAGCAGCTACGCGCGGTGTGCCAGCCCCCAGAAGTTCGAGCTCGGCGCAACGCAGAGCATTGGACCGCAGAGCTCTACCTGCGGCACATCTCCATTTATCTGACCGCAGCGCTGGTTCGTACGCGCATTAGCGCCAACGGTGTTACCGGGCTCATGATCCTGGCAGGTTGGCTCATGTCGGCAGCGCTGCTGATCCCCGGTGTTTGGGGGCCGGTGTTGGCGGTGGTCCTGTCACAGGTGCAGCTCTACTTCGATTGCAGCGATGGGGAAGTAGCCCGCTGGCGAGGCACGCAGTCGCCGCGCGGCATCTTCATCGACATGGTGGGTCACCACACCACCGAGGCGCTGATTCCCATTGCGCTGGGCTACCGGGTATTCCTTGAAATGCAGGCCCAAGGTGCCGATGCGGCACAGGCATGGCCGACGCTCTTTATTGCGGCGATTCTTTCGGTGCTCCTGGTGTTGAACCGCTCGCAGAGCCTCATGGTCCATGCCGCCCGCAGCATGGCAGGACTGGGCAAGCTCCCTGACACGGCCGAGGCGCGCGCTGTCTCCAAGACAAGCCTCGTTGGCAAACTACGCTCGGCAGCCCGTTTCCTGCCCTTCCACAAGATGCTCCACGCCGTGGAACTCAGTCTCCTCATCTTTGCGCTGTCGATTGTTTCGGCCATTGTGGGCGTTCCGGGCATCGCGGAGAAGTGGATGCTCTGGACCCTCCTGCCGGCCGTGCTGCTGGTGAACATCGGGCATTTCGTTGCGACCATGGCCTCGTCACGGTTGCGGTGATCCATTGAATCAGTCATCAGGAAACGTGCCTACCGTAGGCGTCGTTGTGCTCACCATGGGAAATCGTCCCGGAGAATTGGACCGGGCACTCCAGAGCCTGCTTGGGCAACGCGATGTTGTGCTCGACGTAGTTGTTGTGGGAAACGGGTGGGATCCCGTGGGATTGCCACCCAACGTCAAGGCACATTTCCTTGAGGACAACTTGGGAATCCCAGCCGGAAGGAATGCCGGAGTCCCGCTGGTTTCGGGGGAGTACCTGTGCTTCCTTGATGACGACTCCTGGTTTCTCGATCATGATTTCCTGGATGAGGCCATTTCCAAGTTCAAGCGACACCCAAAGATGGGATTGCTTCAGCCACGGATTACGGACCCCCTGCGAGACGACGATCCCACTCGGTGGATTCCACGTTTGAACAAGCGAACTGCCGAGGAGTCCAGTCGCGTCTTTCATGTGGGTGAAACCTGCCTCATGATGCCACGATACATTTTCGAAGAAACCGGGGGATGGGCAGGCGGATTCTGGTACGCCCACGAAGGAATTGAACTTGCTTGGCGGGTCTGGGACACAGGCCACCACGTTTGGTACGCCGGGGATATGAGAATCGGTCATCCTGTCGTCGATCAGCGACGGCACGAGGAGTTCTACCGGCTCAATGCACGGAATCGAGTTTGGCTGGCGAAACGCAATCTCCACTGGCCTTTCAGCTGGTTGTATGTTTCGAGTTGGGCGCTGCTTGAGACTGCACGGTTGCGCAAGGAACCCGGAGCTGTGCGCCAATACTTCGGTGGATGGCTCGCCGGGTGGCGCGAGGACCCTTGGTATACAACACCACGTCCTAAACTTAAATGGTCGACTCATCTAAGGATGTTGTTGGCCGGCCGACCACCTGTTATCTAAGACTTTCGCGCTTGGCGCTTCCTGGCGCATCAATGCAGTTATTGGAGCTGAACATGACAAAGACCGTCCTGACCTATGGAACTTTCGATCTTTTCCACATTGGACACCTGAACATCCTCAAGCGCCTGAAGGAAAAAGGCGATCGGTTGATCGTCGGAGTATCCACGGATGAATTCAATGGGATCAAGGGCAAGAAACCGATTGTCCCCTTTGAACAGCGAATCGAGATCGTACGGTCCATCCAATACGTTGACGAGGCAATCCCGGAAGAAAACTGGGACCAAAAACGTCTGGATATTGCCAAGTACGATGTCGACGTTTTCGGCATCGGTGAGGACTGGAAGGGCAAATTTGACGACTTGGAAGACAAGGTCGAAGTCGTATATCTCCCGCGGACATCCGGCATATCCACCACCGAACTCAAACGCGTTCTGAGCGCCTTCGATGAACGGCACGTTGCCAAGCTCAAGGACACCCTGGACAGCCTGAGCCAGATCGTGAAGGAACTCAGCTAGGAAGCCCATGGCTGGGCAATTGCCGCGCAGCCATCACAATTAGAAGCAATGCCGCTTCGGTGCCGACTGATAATCTTGGTTGGGCTGTATTCGGCTCACTGAACGTCGAGAGGTACCAACAAACCCATGCGCAATATTGGTGTGATCCTGGCAGGTGGAGTAGGCGAACGAGTCGGCCTCGATATTCCCAAGCAACTCATTAAGATTGCTGGTAGGCCCATCATCGAACATACACTGGCCATATTTCAGGAAAGTGATTGCATCGATGAAATCGTTGTGATGATGAAGCCCGGCTACCTAGATCGGGTACGTGAAATCGTGAAGTCCAACGGCTTCTCAAAAGTCACTCGCGTGCTGGAAGGCTCGGGCACCCGAAACGACACAACGCAGGCAGCATTGGCTGCTCTTGGCGACGAAGAGTGCAACGTTATTTTGCACGATGCTGTTCGACCACTTCTGTCCCAGCGTGTGTTGACAGACGTCGTGGCAGCCTTGGATGAGTATCAAGCAGTTGACGTTGCCATTCCTTCGGCCGATACCATTATCGAGGTCGTCCAGGGCACAGGATCTCTACCTGAAATCAGCAACGTTCCTCCGCGAGCCGCACTGCGCCGAGGGCAAACGCCCCAGGCCTTCAGGCTCACAACGTTGCGCAACGCCTACGTTGGAGCCAACGAGGACCCGAAATTCGCGGCCACCGATGACTGCAGCGTGGTGTTGAAGTACTCGCCAGCCGTGCCGATCGGCGTGGTCCAAGGCGAAGAACGCAACATGAAGGTCACCGAACCGATAGACATCTACATCGCTGACAAGCTCTTCCAGCTCTACAACGACGACGGCCGTCGCATCCTCGAGGATACGACGCTTACTGCGGCCTTGAGCGGCAAGGTCATGGTCGTGTTTGGTGGTTCCTACGGCATCGGTCACGATGTCGCGCAGATGGCTGAGAAGCACGGTTGCATTGTGCGGAGTTTCTCGCGCTCGTCGACCAAGACCCATGTGGATCGCCGCGGCGATGTGGTTAAGGCACGGGAATCGGTTCTGGCCGAACTTGGCCGTGTTGACTTCGTGGTGAATACCGCAGGGGTTCTGCCCCGCGGTCTTCTGTGCGAGGAAAGCGATGAGTCGATCTATCAGGCCACCGAGATCAACTATCTCGGCCCCGTCTTCRTTGCTCAGACCTTCCATGATGCCCTGGCCGAGTCGCAGGGATCCCTTCTGCTGTTCACCTCCAGCTCATACACCCGTGGGCGTTCGGGCTACAGCCTTTACAGCTCGGCAAAGGCCGCCACCGTCAACCTCACCCAGGCGTTGGCGGACGAATGGGCGCATGAGGGAATCCGAGTCAACTGCGTGAATCCCGAACGTACGGCGACGCCCATGCGCACCAAGGCATTTGGCACAGAGGATCCGGGCACCTTGCTCGAATCAGTGACCGTTGCAAGGGCTTCCCTTGAGACGTTGGTGGGCAGCCGTACGGGCCACGTGATTGACGTTCGGCGGGACGATCCATTGTCTCCGGCCTCGTTCTTAGTCCACGAGGAAATCTAGCCACCTTAGACCAGTTACGTGCCGAATGGACGAATGGCCGGCCCCCTTGGGGCCAGCCATCCGTCCATTCCCATTCCTGGGGCTACTCTACCGCGGTGGTGAGCATGCTCTTCAGGCTAGTGATGTGTGTGGCCTGCGATTCACCCAACCAGTGGGCGCCGGCGCTCCCGACAGTTCCGTTTTCCACGTAGTACTCTGCCAATTCATCCGGCAACAGAGCCAGCAGCCGTCTATCCGTGTAACCTCCGCCGCCGAGGAACGCGAGGCCTGTGGCGTCACGGTGTTCCGGAATCACAGCGAAGGCCGCGTGGCTGAGTCCCAGTGTGCGCCGGTACTCCCGCTGGAAGGCTGTACGGGCGATGGCGCGTTCTGCGTCATTTCCCAGAGCTCGTTGCCGATCGATCCGGTCAAGCACGAGTCGTTCCTCGGACGAGAGGACATGCCCCCCGGCCCGCATGACTCGTTGGACATGGGCCGGCAACGAAGCGAGTTCCTTTTGGTTCTGGGGACTGGAGAACAACGCCGCCCTGTCGAAGGTCACCACGACCCTGAATTCTGCCGGGTCGAGTCCGTCCATTGCTTCGCGCAGCGCTGCAGTGTTGGCCGCATCCTTGAAATTGTGCCGGATGAGCACGATATTGCGTTCATCTGCAGGCAATTGAACGACGTGGGAGGAATCGGAGGCCAGGAAGAATGCGACGGCCTTGGCCGCCGCATTCCCATCCTCGGACGGGGCATACTCCTGGATCGCACGATCAAATTCCGCTGGGTCCTGGATTCCGCTGGATACGCCGCGCGCAATTGCAGCGCGTAGTTCCTCGGTGTTTGTGGCCAGTTCACCCGGCATGCTGGCCATGTCAAAGTAGAGACCACGTTCCTCGGTGTACTCGGCCAGGTCGTAGACATGAAACACGATCGGACGCCGCAGGGGCAAGAAATCAAAGAAGATGCTGGAGTAGTCAGTCACCAGAAGGTCCGTCAGCGCCAAGACATCATAGGTGTCGATATCGGATGGCACCACGGACGCACTGAGCTCCACGTTCTTCAGGGCAGCTTCCGCAAGATGGTGGGCCCTGAACACAACGTGGTAGTCGTCCTGGGACAGCCCCTCGAGGTCGTTAACCAGCTGTGTGGCATCGAAATTGCGATTGCCGGCGGTTCCACGCCATGTCGGTGCGTAGAAGACGATTTTCTTGCCATCATCGGGAAGGCCAAGGCGTACCAGGATCTCCCGTCGCGCCTGCTCGTCCTGGTTCAGCATCCTGTCGATCCGGGGGGATCCGAGCCGGGCGATCTGACCGGTGAAAAGGCCTTCGACCTCGTAGCGCTTGATGAGGCTGTCTTGTGTGTGCCGGTTTGGCGCCAGCAGATGGGTGGTTTGCAGAAGGTTGCGGCTGACGTTTCCGTGCTCCATGAATCCGGCTGCAATGTCACGACCCAAAGCCTTGAGTGGGGTTCCGTGCCAAGTGTTCAGATATTGCTGCCCATCCCGGCGGACAAAGTAATTCGGGAACGAAACATTCGACACGAGGTACTTCGCCGAGGCCAGCGCACGGCGATACAGACGGGAGCCACGGGACACGAGGCTGACCCTCGCATCGTCACGCACGTCCTTAGGCACTCGGGTCTTGCCGGTGACTACCCAGGCGAAACGCAGGTGATCATAGTTGGGGTCAGAGCGCAGCTGGCGGTAGATTGCCGCCGGATTGCAGTCGATCTTGCTGCCGTGGTAGCTCTCGAAGAGAACCAGGTTCTCCTCCAGCGGAAGATCTTGCAGGAAGTGAACATACTCCGTGGAGTCCTGTAGCGGCTTCACAGGACTGGAAGAGTTCTGGTCCTGAAGCTTGGCAGTGCCGTGGGCCCGGGTGTCGAGGAAAGCACTTATGGCCGAGGACTGATCGCCGGCGGCAATGTAGGCAAGTCCGAGAAGGAAGTAGGTGGAAGATTCCTGTGCCGGATCCTGGCGTGAGGCCGCCAGCAGAGCCTTGGCAGCCGAATCGATCAGCCCGGCTTGAAGGTAGCGCTTCCCTGCAGCAAGCAGTAGTTCGGGGTCGTGGCTAAACAAGACCGAGTCGAGCTGCTGCTCCAAAAGTTCGGTGGCAATCCCGGCAATGGGCATCTCAACGTCTTGGACCTGGGCCCGTTCGAACCTCTCGGTCAACTGCGGATACATGCGCTTGAATGCCGTGAGTGCTGCCTCCGTATTTCCTGCCGCGGCGAGGACGTACCCATAGCGATATGTCCATKCCGGTTGGGGTGCACCAAGCAAGCGAATGGCTGCCGCATAGGCATTGGAAGCCTCAAGGAAAATCCCTTGCCGTTCAAGGCAAAGGCCCAACGTATAGAAAATATCGGGCTCCGCTGGCGACAGTGCCAGGCCGTGCATCAGCGCCTGCTGCGCGGTGGCCCAATCATGGAGCGCCATTGCTGTCTCGGCTTGCTGAAACCATAAGGCCGGCATGCCGGGGACGGCAAGAACGTATTCCTTATACAATTCTGCAGCGAACTGCAGCTCGCCTCGTTCGGCAAAGAACGAGGCACTGCCGAAGAAGTCCTCCGGACGGTGCCTCCCCTGAAGGGTCCTAACGAACGCTTCTCTCACACTGTCGTGGTCGCCGGCACCCAGATATGCCAAATTGAGAAAATGGGCGGTCTCGGCATCCAGTGGATCTGCGGCCAGCGCGGCCTCGAGGTGTGTGATGGCCTCGACGGCCTTTCCACTTCGAAGGAGTGTTGTGCCGTAATGGAAGAGCCATTGGCGAGACTTTGGGTCCACGGACTTAGACGCGGTGAGCATTGCTTCGCGGTCGAATAGAGAACCCTCCTGCAGGGTTTGGACCTCGGCGAGATTGAAACCTGTGAACTTGTTCGCCGCTGGAGCTGCCGGCGTTTTTGCCGGGGCCGGTGACGTTGCCGCCACGCGCTTGCGCATTTTCTCAACGCGTTTCTTAATCTCAGCATTGGCGGGTTCGAGCTCCAGCGCCGTTTCATAGGCTTGCAGGGCGCGGACAGGGTTCCCCTGTTTCTCATTCAACGCTCCCAGCCGCAGCAGCCAAGCAGGTGTCGTGCCATCAAGTGCCACTGCCCGTTCGGTCGCAGCCAGCGCTTCAGGAAATTTCCCGCATTTGAACTGGGCATTGCCGAGATAGTAGAAGGACGTTGGTGTGGGCGCCTCAAGCACTGCGCGTGCGAACATCCGCTCGGCACGGGCCCACTTGCCGGCACGTGCGTAGAGCCGTCCGAGCTGGGTGTTTATATTGAGTTGCGGTGGTTGCTTGGTCAAGAGATCTACCTTTGCAAGAGATGAAGGATGGCAGTCGTGCCCATCGGACCTCGGCTGCTCATCAGCAAGGACGGGAAATTGTATGGGTCAAGCTCTGCTTCGACCGTCGGGTAGGGCCCGGGATTCTTGTTGGCAAGATTTCGAGGCCAGGCGGGCCAGGATTGCCTCTATGGCCAAATCAAAGCTCTTGGCCGTTGCATCCGAGACGTAGTACTCGGCCAGTTCTTCCCGTTTTGCCGACATGGCGTCGGACCCGAACATCTGCTGCCATCCCGGCGAAGCGGGGGAGGATGCCAGATATGCGCTTGCTGAGGTCGGGAAAAGACGTCGGTACTCCGCCACGTCATCGTTTTCCGTGAGAATCGCGATGGGCTTGTGGGTTGGGAGATAATCGACGACGATGCTTGAAATATCCGTTGCCAGGGCATCGGACTGGTTGAACAGCTCGTATAAAGATTGCGTCGACGCCTGACGTGAACCCACATTCTTTGAGCTGCTTTTCTGCAAGAGGGCGTCTATGAGCGCAACATGCCTTGCATCTGATCCGCGGTTGAGACTGAATGGATGGGGACGAAAAATAATCCGTAGGCCTCGATCCAGGCAGTCCTGGATGAACGGTTCGGCACGGTCCAGGGAGCTGAGCGAAGAAGCCAGGTTGTAGCCCGACCAAGTGGGGGCGTAAAGCATCGTCTTGATGGACCCCGATCCGTGTGCTGGTATGAGCTCGGCCAGTTGGGGCCGGCCCACCAACACGGCTTGGCCGTGATCGAGTTGGACGTTTGCTGTGGCATACCTGTCGATGGCGGCCCGGCCCGAGACAAATATCGAGTCGTACATGCGATGGACCGGATGGGCGGATATTTCCTTGTCCGAATCACCGTGTCCCAGGTACACATGATGCAGCGACCGGTAATTGACCATCGTTGAGTTGCTGCCAACCGAATTCACGTAGAAAACGATTTGGGCACCGCTGTGCATGGCCATGTCGAGGTCGGCGTTTTCCCGGCAGGTCACGATCGGGGTGTTGGCCGGGAGCGCTGCGGCCAGGGCATCTGCGGCGCTTGAATCCCGGGTGACGATCAGGGTATTTGGCAACACGGCTTGGATGATGGAAAGCCATTGCCGAATCTGGTAGTCGCCGCCGTCGCTGCGTCCGGTATAGATGATGGCGTCGGGAGCCAGTTTGGCGATTGTCGCCTTGAGCTCACTCTTCCGGAAGGGGATGCTCCGAAGCCCGATCAGGATCCTGACACCAAGAACCAGCGTCAGCAGCATGGCAGTAAGCGCTGCGATCAAATGCAGCAGCCAGGAGTCCTTCCAAAAGAGGACCACCGCGCCCAGGAGGCCGAGGACGCCGATGCCGATGGTCAGGTATCGGGACAACTCACGGACATCCGGGACCTTGGGTAGGCCCAAGCCGTGGGCCACCGGGATGCCAGGGAATGACGACAAGACACGCAGGCCCGGAATTGGGGCCAAAGCCACGAACCACAGGCAGAATGCCAGAAATGTTTGTGGAATAGATTGATGCACGGTCCAGAACACGAAGGACTGGAGTCCGGCCAGGGGTAGCGTGTACAACAGGCCCAAGAGGGTTGCGCGAAGGGCATGTTTCAACGTTTTCATCTGACCAACACGCCTGGGTTAGACGCTATCCTCTGGCGGGCGGTGTCCAGGAATGCATCGGCGTAACCATTCGATTCGAATGGGCCCAGGTAGTATTCCTTGACCGCCGCACGCACCGGGAACAACGGATCGTCGCCCAGCAGCTTGTCCAGCACCTCGTTGTAGTTTTCCATCGAACCCTCCAAGACGTAGCCGCTGGTGGTGGCAGGCATCGTTTCATGCAAACCGGCCTCGTCGGTGGTGACCGCGACCACCGCGAACGGCTTGGTGGAAAACAAGAAGTCCGAGACCATGGCGGAGACATCGGAGATCATGGCGTCGCAGGCGTTGAAGCACTCAACGAAGGACATCTCCTTTTCAGCGGCCGCCCCAAAGACATGCTGGCGACCGGACACCTCGGCATCCGCGCGCAACAGGTCTATGACTCGGCGGATCATGCGTCGAGCATCGGGGAAGTTGTAATTGAACGGGTGGGCACGGAAGATGACCGTGCAACCGCGCTCCAGCAGACCGGCAACGATTTGTTCGCCCATGGGCAGTGAATAGACCGCCGAATCCGCGTACGGACCACGCCAGGTGGGGGCATAAAGGACAGTCTGCGGTGCGACACCAACGGTGCCCGGGGCAATGTCCTCGACTTGGGGACGACCCACCACGGAAAACTTTTCCAGCGGAATGTGTACGCCGTGGCGGGCATAGCGGTCAATACCGGCCTGCCCTGCGGAGAAGATTTCATCGTAGATTGCGTGGACCGGGTTGAAGCAGGCCGGCTTTTCCGAGTCGCCATGGTTGAGCCAAATATGGTKAAGTTCGCGACGTTCGATCAGGTGTGTGTTTTTCACGGCATTGTTGACGTAGAAGGCAGTGGTCAGCCCCGGGACCAACACGGTCTCCACCGAGGCGAGGGTGCGACGATAGATGACCGGGGCCGCGGTGACCTTGGCGGCGGCACGCATCATTTTCAGGTCGCGGGTCACCACGATATAGGGAACTCCGATGCGATCCAGGTACGGAACCCACATCCCAAGCTGGTAGGAAACCCCGATATTGGATCCGAAGTAGACGACGAAGCGGGGCCCGACCTTGGCCAGCAGCTCGGGCAGCTGAGCCTCGAGCACCTGGTTGATGTAGCGGCGGCGCAATCCGGAGATCAGGACAAAGGAGGTGATGCCGAAGGAGAGAATTCCGAAGACCAGGTAAAGGTAGCCAAGATCGGGAGCGAGGTACGTTGCAACGATCATCGCCAAGAGCAGGAGGCTGCCGCCCATCGCGGCCCAGCCTCGTGCGAAGGGCAACGGCTTTGCCTTTTCGGTTCCAGGGAGGTTGCGAGATTGCAGGCCATCCGCCCGCCACACCGCCACGGCTTGGCCTTCCAATGCGATCCCTAGGAACACCAGGGCCGCCCCGATGGCCGAAGCCACGCTGTGACCATATCCCAGCAACCCGATGGACAAAGTGGCGGCGACCGTTGCCCTGGCCGGTGCGAAGGCACCCAAGGCTTGGTTCATCCGGGTTTGGCTTCGGAAGCCACGCCTGTTCACGTAAACGCAGAACGCGATGGCCAAAGCAGCCGGGATAACGAACCACGGGCTGGAAATATCGGTGATGGCTGCCGCGGTCAGGGCCAGGGCAGCCAGGATGTTCGGCAAGACCTGCTTGGCGACGCGCATCAGTGCGTTCTTGAGCCGGCGTTGCTTGGCCCTCGCCCGGCGGTCGGCCGCTTCGGCGTCGTTGTCGGTGACAGCGATTTCCTCGTCGATTTCCGGAGCCTCGTCGGGCAGGCTGTCGGAATCCTCCGCTCCGGAGGCCGCCTCGTCCTCGTCCTCGGCGAATTCCGCCGGTTCGTCACCTGAAGCTGCGCCGAGTTCGATGGTGCGCGAGGCGGCTTGGATGAACCCCTGGGCGTATTCCTCCTGTGGGAAGTCACCCAGGTAATCGGTTCGCAGTTCCAGGCGTTGGTTGTACATGGGGTCGCTGCCGAGCATCGAAATGATCGCTGCGTCCATGCCCTCCAGCGAAGAATCAAAGACGTAGGCGGCGCGGGCAATCGGGAACTCCGAGGCAAATTCAGCAATCGGCACGTTGACCGCGACCATGGCAAACGGCTTGGCCGAGTAGAGGTAATCCGAAACGACGCTAGAGACGTCCGAAACCATGGCATCGGAGGCATTCATGCAGCCGATGATGTCGAGATCGAATTCGGCTTCCGCACCCCAAAGGTGCTTGCGGCCAGTGCTGGCCGCATCTGCGGCCAGCATCTCCTTGACACGGGCGATGATCGCCGCGTCCTCTTCGAAGTGGTAGCTGAAGGGGTGGGGACGGAAGATCACTGTGCTGCCGGTGCGAAGCAGCGACTCGACGATTCCGGTAGCAACCGGGATGGAGTGGAGGAATGTCTCGTCCACATGTCCGCGCCAGGTCGGGGCGTAGAGAACCGTGGCGTTCTCTGGCACGCCCCGTGGCGCCACCTTGACGAACTCGAGCTGCGGGCGTCCAACGATCTCGAATTTTCCGGCATCGACGACCACGCCGTGATCGCCGTAGCGCCTGGTGGCGGCCGGTCCTGCCGCGTAGATCTTGTCGTACATGGCATGGGTCGGATTGTACGAGGGGGCCTTGTCCGAATCCCCGTGCCCCAGATAGACATGGGTCAGCTGGTTGTAGCGCACCATCGCGCCGTTGCCGGAGGATGCGTTGACATAGAACACCGTGGTCAGGGACGGGACGATCAAGTCATCCAGTCCGGCCAGGCGCTTGCGCATGATCACTGGGGCATCGGTGATTTGCGCCAAAGCAAGGCTGGGGGTCTCTGCGCGGGTGATGACAATGAATTTCTTGCCGGTGCGCTGCAGGTACGGCAACCACATGGCGACCTGGTAGGAGGCGTCGTCGGGCCGGGCTGTGTAGATGGCGAATTCGGGTGCGTAGTCAGCGACCAAGTCGTTGATGGACTTCTCGGTCCGGTTGTTCGCCCTGCGACGGCGAATCACACTGACGGCACGGATCCCGGTGAGACAGACGACCAGCATGCCGCCGAGCATCCACCACAGTGCTGACAGCGAGGTGGTGGCAACGACCACACCAAGGCCCAGAAAGAGCAGTTGGCCGAAGATGATGGACTTGTTCATCCGCAGCACCCTGGGTGCCGGCTCGGTGCCCGGGAGGTTGAGGACGGCGTGGCCGCCTCCAAGACCGATGCGGCGCAGCAGTTGCTCCCCGGCGATGGACACCAGTCCAACGACGATGGCCAGGGCAGCAAACACGATTTCCGTGACGGACTCCGCGCGCGAGGCAGTCAAGGCACCGACGAGCGTCAGGAATCCCACACGTACCGGGGTGAACTTGGCCAACGCGGGTATCGGCGAGAATTTCGGGATCAGCAAGATCAGGGCGCACACAGCCAGCCAGGAAGAGAACAGCAGCCAGTTCCATGAATGGTCCGCGGAGTCCCTGAACAGGGTAAAAGAGGTCATGGCAAGCATTGCCACGACCAGGCTGATTGCCAAAATGGACCTCAACCGAAAAACGGTCTGTTCACGCGCCAGGGAAGTGATCACCGATGGGCTAGACAATGTGGTTGGTTCCTAAACTGCTTGTTTCTTCCCTGGGGCATTCGCTGTGAACCAGGGTTGTAGTGCTTAATAAGCGTCTCATGCCCGAACGACCGTTTTGTCGCTCGATCGGGGCGTGGGCTCGAGAAGAACGCTACTTCCGCATGCTCCAGAAGCCATTGACGGTTCGGTAACTACTGCGGCCGTTGAACTGGATTTCCGAGTGCGGCAATTCAATGGGTACGCGCACACGGCGGGAAAGGTTCTCGCCGGAGATTTGGAGATAGGCATCGAGCGGCTCGTCGTTCTCCATGGGATCAATCTCATGGGGCCAGGCGTTGTCTACGAGAACCTCGCCGGCCACCCGGGTGGCCGCAATCCGCTGCTGCGAGCCGCTGCTGCGATTCATCCAGATGAAGTCGTAGGACAGATCCTGGCCCGATCCGATGGACAGCTCCGTCTGCACGGGCATGCGCAGGGCCAGAGCCAGGCGTTCCTGACTTAGCTGCACCGGACCCACCTCGAGGGTCGTGGGCAGGATGCGCCGGTGTCGATTGGCTGCGGCCGCATTGATGGYGTCCACCCATTGGTCCAATGCCGCCTGGTGCCCGAAGTTCTCGGCGTGGCGCCACGCCTGCTTCGACAGGCGTTGGGCCAGGAAACGCCGACCGGTAATGGCCAAGACCTTCTGGGCCGCTTGTGTTTCGTTGCGCGGTGCCACCACGAACCCGTTGGAGCCGTCTCGAATCATGTCGCGAGGGCCGTACCGGATGTCGTGTGCAATGGGTGGGCAGCCGCGTCCCATGGCCTCCATGACAACCAAGGGCTGCATTTCGCTGCGGCTGGTCAACAGCGTGAACGCTGCCTGGTCGAAGTGTTTGGCCGCGCCGGGCGTGGCGCCATGGAACCGCACAACGGAGTCCAGTCCAAGCTGCGAACGCATCTCGAGAAGTTGCTCGTGGTCCGGGCCGCCGCCATAGATGTCCAAGGTGACCGCTGGATCCTTGGCATGCACTCGTTTCATGATGCGCAGCGCCAAGGGGATGTCCTTCACCGGGCTCAACCGCGCGACCATGACCCCGCGCTTGCGATCGCGCTTGGCAAACTGTGGCAGGGCCTCTAGCCTCGGGACGATGTTGGAGACGACAAAGCGGTTGTTTGTCTTGCCGAACCGCAGCTCAAGATCTTCCTTGTTTCGCTCGGTGAGGGTGATGATCCCATCCCAGCGTTCCTGTCGGGTCAATACCGGGCGTCGCTGCGGCGTCARGGCCGCGGTTATCGCATGGCCGGCGCCGACGGAATGGTAGCCATGCATGATATGGAACTTGTAGGTGTCGTCTCGTTCATAATGCGCGAAGTGCGTGGCCGAGTACTTGGAATCCACGATCAGGTGCGTCGTGGACGCGGAACGGATTTCGTCGAACCATGCACGATAAAGCTCACCGGCGTTTGCATAGCGTGCGGATCCCTGTTCGGTGTGCCGGGTGAACACGCGCGAAGTGCGTTCCCCGGTGCCGTTGTACTGGCGTTCTTCGTGGAGGTAGACGGAGCCCTCGGGAGTGGTGAATGAAATAGTTGCCGGCTGGCCTGAGACCGGATCCATGGTGGTGTAGCTGAAGGGGCGGCCCTCGGAGTCGGCTTCCCATTCTCCGGAATCGGTGTCTGCAACCTTCAGCACCGGTGCACTGGAGACAGTCGGCTGGGAACGCAAGGATTCGTGCAAGTTGAGGATCCGAACCGCAGGGGTGAGGCGGCCCTCTGCGATCATGCGCTGGCGTACCGGGTCGTAGCTGGGGCGCGCATCGAAGGTCAGAATCGTTGTGGGTACGCCTCCCACCTCAACGAAGGTCTTGGCGCGTTCAAGCATTGCTGCTGTCAGACCACCGAATGAATCGGCAATTTGCATGGTGATCATGTAGTAGTCGCCGTCAGGCAGCTGTGCATGGGTCGTTCGTTTGGCCATTCCTACAGCATATCGGGCATTCTACGCCCGACCCGACGTGGCAGGCCGAAGGGAATCGAGCATTACTCCCCACTGCTAACCAAGAAGCTGAAGGGAAGCGGAAATAAAGCGTTCGGTGCCGGTGCCCAGATCCTCGGAGCCAAAGACACGGCTCCGGAAATTTCGCTGGGCTTCCGACAGCTCACTTGAGGCCAGCCGCAGCAGTTGCTCGAGGGGTTGTTCTGGCATTGCACGCCAGTGGCTGGTTGCTTGCAGCATTTCCGAATCTCGGGTTAACGAATCCGGGACTGCGGCAGGTACCAGGATCAATGTGCGCTTGCTTAGCCCGATGGCGTCCATGGCCATGGCGGACACATCGGTGACTACGAGGTCCGCCTGGTTGATGGAATCGACGGGATTGACGTTCTCATCGAGCAGGGGGGATTGAAGCGAGTGAGGGTGGGAACGCAGTTTGATTGCGTCACGGAGCTTCCTGTCCGCCGATCGATGTTCCTGTGACAACGAACCGAGCTTGGGGTGCGGGCGATAAACAAGTCGAAAACGGGGATCCTCGAGAACCAGGCTTGCCAGGTTTGCTCCCAACTGGGCCAGGGATCCGTACGCCATGGTGGGGCTGTCGCCTTCCCACGTCGGTGCGTACAGAACCGATACGGGCTTCCCCTCGGCTGTTGCAGTGGGAACCTTGGCCGCCGCGGTATCAAGCTGCGGGCGGCCAATGTGAACGAGCTTCGTTGCATCGAATCGTGGGATCGTGGAGACGAGTCGGTCTTCGGAAGCCTGGCCGGCAATGAAGCAGTAGTCGTAGGCCTTGAGCTGATTGGAAGTCATCGACGACTTCTCGCTTTCACCATGGCTCAAGTGGACGTGTATTGGGCCGTTGAGCCGCAAAGTTGTGAAGTTCGCTTGGTTGTTGTTGACGTAGAAGATCACATCCACCATTTGCTTTGCCACGAATCCCTCCAACGCCGCGGATGATGTGGCCAACACAATTTGCATGTCCGTAAGTTTCCGGAGCTTTAGTGCTGTCAGTGAGTTGGCTACGAGCAAGGCAACTGGGCCAGCTGCCCGGGAAAGCTCCGACAGCGGCTGAATCCACTGCTCGAGTTGGTACAAGCCCTGGGGGGCATCCGAGAAATACGCCACGAAGGGGATCTTGGCAGGCCTAGGTGCTTGCAATGCCAATGATTTGCGCACCGTGGGTTCGGCCGCTGCCGAGCGAATCCGGGATACCACTGGCAGGATGGCCGACTTGAGAGTGCTGACTTGACGCATTCAAGTAGCATAGACGTTTGGCCTTGGAGGTTTTGGCGCCGCCTGGTGCGCGAGTGTGGGTTGTGTTACAAAGCGCCGCGGGCATGGCTGGTTCGTTTGGGATCTCATGTTCGATCAGGCTAAGATGTAATGTCGGTCTATGTTCTACAGGAGTCATCATTAGCGAAAAGCGTTCAGATCGTTCGTCGTCACACGGCATCGATCGCAGTTCGCCCTTGGTTTTCTTAACCAAGGATCTCGGGCGCAGCCCGGGAAACATGACGACCCTTGATGAGGTGGTCGCCGCACCGGCTGAAATCGGTGTTGCACTCATCGGAGTCCGTGAAGGGTCAGAAATTGACCTCGATCTGCGATTCGAAGCCGTGCACGAGGGCATTCTGGTTTCCGGAATCGCCACCGTCGAAATCGACGGTGAATGCGGCCGGTGCTTGGAAGCCATCGCGTATGACTTCGATGCCGACATTCAAGAACTCTTCTACTACGAGGGCTTACACGAGTTCACCGAAGAAGAAGAGCTTGACCAGTACCAGGTTGTAGACGATCGTATCGATCTCGAACCTGTGCTCCGGAATGCAGTGGTGACCGCGCTGCCGTTCCAACCGGTATGCCGGGAAGACTGTGCAGGGCTTTGCTCCGAATGTGGAAAAAGCCTGAATGAGGATCCTGAGCATCACCATGAGGTCTTGGATCCTCGTTGGGCAGCGCTTGCCGGGCTGACCGACATCGTCGCAGAGGACGCGACACAGAGTACACATTCAGTCGAGAGAGAAGAGAAGTAGCCGTGGCTGTCCCGAAGAGGAAGATGTCCCGCTCAAACACTCGCGCCCGTCGCGCCCAGTGGAAGGCAACCGCGCCTACCCTGGTGAAGACCATGGAAAACGGTCGCGTCACCTACAGCCTGCCGCACCAGGCAAAGGTTGTCACGGATTCCGCAGGCACCGAGCTGTTCCTTGAATACAAGGGTCGCAAGGTCGCAGACGCGTAAGTCTGTCTGATGCCTTCAACAGAAGAGCTTTTGAAGCGTCTCGGGGTCGATATTGACCCCGAGACGCTTCGTCTTGCCCTCACACACCGTTCTTACGCTTACGAGCATGGTGGCATTCCCACCAACGAACGCCTCGAGTTCCTGGGGGATTCGGTCCTCGGCTATGCCGTCACAGACCATCTCTACAAGAACTACCCGGACCTGCCCGAAGGCGATCTGGCCAAGCGTCGCTCCGCAGTGGTCAGCACCCGTGCCCTGGCGGGCATAGCCCGTTCCCTGGGCGTGGGGGAGTTCATCCTCCTGGGTCAAGGCGAGATTCTTACCAATGGCAAGGACAAGTCGTCCATACTTGCCGACACCATGGAATCCCTCATCGGCGCCACGTTCCTGAACCACGGCATTGAAGTTGCCCGGCAAATGGTCATGCGCCTGATCCTGCCGCTGCTGCACGACGTGGACGTCTTGGGCGCCGGCACCGACTGGAAGACGGCCATCCAAGAGATTGCCGCAGCCAAAAAGCTGGGCAACATCGAGTACCGGGTCACGGGTTCCGGCCCTGACCACCAACGCACGTACCAAGCAGTGCTGCACATCGGCGGAACTGCCTACGGCGCCGGAACCGGACCTTCAAAGAAGGAAGCCGAACAGGAATCCGCAGCAGTGTCGTGGAAGATGGTTCGCCCACATGACGATTCCACCGAAGCCAAATAGGCGATGCCAGAGCTGCCTGAAGTAGAGGTGGTGCGGCGCGGCCTGGATGACTGGGTCGTTGGCCGCACCATCGAATCGGTCCAGGTCGTCGATCCACGCTCCGTTCGACGACACGTGGATGGTCCATCCGACTTCGCCGCGAGCCTCACCCACGCACGCATCGCAGCTGCCGTGCGCCGTGGAAAGTTCCTCTGGATGCCGCTGGAAGGCTTGTCCATCCCCAGTGCCTTGGTGGCGCATCTGGGCATGAGCGGACAGCTTCTGGTGGAGGAACCCGCCGCGCCGGATGAAAAGCATCTCAAGGTGCGCCTCGAACTCTCTGGAGAGTCCAACAAGCCCGGCCAGCTGCGCTTCATTGACCAAAGGATCTTTGGTGGCATGTTTCTCTCGCCCATGGTGCAAACCGGTGATCAATTCCCCGGTGGAGTGGGGTCCGAGGATCCTTTTATCCCAGAGGCTGCCGCGCACATCGCTCGGGATGTGCTGGACCCGGCGTCCACTCCCGAAACGCTCCATCAAGCCCTGCGCAAGAAAAACACACAGCTCAAGCGGGCCATACTCGACCAGCAAGTGATCTCCGGTATCGGCAACATCTACGCCGACGAGGCGCTGTGGGCCGCCAAGCTCCATGGGTTGCGCTCCACGGCCACGATCCGCCGCCCGGACGTTGCCAGGCTTCATGCCGCCCTTGTAGACGTCATGGGTAGGGCCCTGGACGCGGGCGGGACCAGCTTCGATGCCCTCTACGTCAATGTCAACGGAGCTTCCGGATATTTTGACAGGTCTTTGAATGCCTACGGTCGTGAAGGCAAGGAGTGCTTGCGCTGTGCCGAGCAGGACCTTGTCTCGCTGATTCGTCGCGACCCGTTCATGGGTCGGTCCTCCTACAGCTGCCCTCGGTGCCAGCGCAAGCCCCGCTAGACTGACCGCCCAGCGGGGCTGAATCTCTACCGACCCCTGACCTCGGAGACAACCGCGTCGTTGAACGGTGTCCACGCCTCGACGGCCCACGGACCGAAGGGCTTGTCCGTCAACGTCACGCACGCGGCGTCCAACGCCGGGTCCACCCACAGGAACGTGCCCGCTTGGCCAAAGTGTCCATAGGTCTCAGATGAATTGAGCAGCCCGGTCCAGTGCGGGGTCTTCTCGGAACGTATTTCGAATCCCAGGCCCCAGGTATTGTCCGTTTGGCGCCCGTATCCGGGCAGGATCCCGGGAAGGCCCGGAAACACCACATGAGTGGCTTGGGAATGGGTTTGCACGTCCAGGAGCGTGGGACTGTGCAGTTCGGTTGCGAATTGCACCAGGTCGCCCAATGTGGAGGTTCCGTCCGCCGCGGCACTGCCGTCCAGCGACGTTGAATCCATGCCCAGGGGTTGCAGGACCGCCTCACCCAGGTAGTCGGCGAAGCTCATTTCCGTGGCCTGTTCCAGGGTCTCTGCAAGCACCTCAAAGCCGACATTCGAATACAACCTCCGAGCACCGGGGGCAAAGCGCACCTTGCGTTCGGCAAAGTCGTAGCCGGAGGTGTGTGCCAAGAGATGCTTGACAGTGGACCCCTCGGGGCCGGCCGGGGTGTCAAGGTCAAAGGCACCCTCTTCCAAGGCCACCAGGAACGCATAGGAACTGAGCAACTTGGTCACAGAGGCCAGCGCATAGCGATGATCCGCATCGCCATGCGATCCCAAGATCGTTCCGTCCGCGGCGACAACGGCGGAGGCCGCGTGTGTCGAAGGCCATGAATCTATGGCCAAAAGACTTTTCAAGGGGTCTGCTCCTAGCATTCGTGATGAAAATACCTGCATGCCGGGCTTGACCTACGCCATCGAGTCGGAGCGACTCGATAGGATGGAAGGCAGCCCAACGACCACTTTAGCCACCAAATACCCAGGACGCCCCACGTGCATTTGAAAACACTCACCGTTCGCGGATTCAAGTCGTTCGCCTCGGCGACGACCTTTGAATTCGAACCGGGTGTCACCGCAGTGGTGGGGCCCAATGGTTCGGGCAAATCAAACGTTGTAGACGCCTTGGCCTGGGTCATGGGGGAGCAGGGTGCCAAGACGCTGCGCGGCGGCAAGATGGAAGACGTCATCTTCGCTGGGACCTCCGGCCGGGCGCCGTTGGGGCGCGCACACGTCTCGCTGACCATCGACAACAGCGATGGCGCCCTACCGATCGAGTACGCCGAAGTCACGATCTCCCGGACCCTGTTCCGGGCAGGCGGATCCGAGTACGCCATCAACGGCAATTCCTGCCGCCTGCTGGACATCCAGGAGCTCCTGTCCGATTCCGGCTTGGGCCGCGAAATGCACGTCATCGTCGGCCAGGGGCAGCTGGACCGGATCCTGCATGCCACCCCCGAGGACCGTCGCGGTTTCATCGAGGAAGCGGCCGGCGTGCTCAAGCACCGGCGGCGCAAGGAAAAGACCGTACGCAAACTTGACGCCATGCAGGGGAACCTGAACCGGCTCGAGGACCTCACCGGTGAAATCCGCCGGCAGCTCACCCCCTTGGGAAAACAAGCCAAGATTGCCCGCCGCGCACAGGCCGTCCAATTCGAGGTCCGCGATGCGAAATCACGGCTCCTGGCCGATGACCTGGTGACGCTGCGCGCGGTCCTGGAAAAAGACATTGCCGATGAGGCCAGCCAGCGAGCTGCCCAGCAGGTGGTCCAGGGACGGCTCGAGGAATCCAGGGCGGAACTGGCCCGCCTGGAGGTGGCCGCCGCACATGCTACCCCGGCACTGAACAAGGCCCGGGACCTCTGGTTCGGGCTGACGTCCACCCGAGAGCGCTTCAGGTCCCTGGGCGCCTTGTCAGCCGAACGCTCACGCCTGCTGGGTACCGACGGCCCCGAATTCGACCCAAGCCGCGATCCCGACAGGTTGGAGTCGCAGGCGGAACGCCTCGGCGACGAACTCGAGGAATTGGAAGAAAACCTGGAGATGCGCCAGGAACTTCTGGAAGAAGCACTCGAAGCCAAGACGGAAGCCGAGGAAGCCGCCCACGCGGAGCAACAGCGGCTCACCAATGAATTGCGCACGGCCGCGGATCGCCGCGAAGGATTGGCGCGGCTGGCCGGACAGATCGGTTCATCCCGCAGCAAGGCCGAAGCCACCGAGGGTGAGCTGGGCCGCCTGAGGCAGTCCCTGGCGGACTGGGCCGAGCGCCGAGAGGGGACTGCGAACGAGTTTGCCGCCCTCGAACAACAGGCCGCCTCCGTCCAAAGCGGCGAGGAGGACCTCGACACGGCCTATGAGAATGCAGCCGACCGCCACGAGGCCTTGGTGGCCAAGATGGATGCCCAGCGGGTGGCCGAGCAGGAACTTGCCACCAGGCTGGGTGCCTTGCGAGGAAGGCTTGAAGCGCTGCGCATGGGGGCAGTCCGCAAGGATGCCTCCGAAGAAATCCTTGCCGGTGGGCACGAAGGTTTGATGGGCCGTCTATCGCAATACCTCGAGGTCGAAAACGGCTATGAAGTCGCCGTTGCCGCAGCCTTGGGCCCGGTTGCCGAAGCCATCGCCGTGGAAGAAATTGACCACGCCTTGGCAATCCTTGGGGACCTGCGGGAAACCGACGGCGGCCGGGTGCACTTGGTCAACGGCAACCTTGATGCAGCAACACGGCCCAACGCCGCAGCTCCACTTGGAAAGCACGTGCTTGAGGTCATCGGAACTCCCGAAACGCTGGCAGGTACGCTGGCTCACCTGCTGCACTCCACAGTGGTCGTGGCCGACCTGCCCGAAGCCCAGCAGCTGCTGGAGAACGACCCACACTTGACGGCCGTGACACTGGCCGGAGACATTCTTACCTCGGGCACGGCCAGCGGCGGAACGACAGCCGCGCCCTCATTGATTGAACAGAATGCCGCCATCATTGAAACCGAGGCTGAGCTGGCCGTGATTGACGAGAAGCTTTCGGGTATGCGGCTGGAAGCAGCGGAGCTCACCACCCAGCTCATGGCAGCGGAGGAAGCCGCGGATGCAGCGCTGAGCAGGCTGCACGATTCCGATGCCAGGATCTCCGCCGTGGCCCAGCGCATGGAACATCTTGGTTCCTTGCTGCGCCAGGGCCACGGCGAGCGTGAACGCCTCGAACAACAGATCGCCGTGGCGCAGGAAAAGCTCGAAGTGGAGCAGGAAAAACTCGCCGAACTTGTCGAACGCCTGGACATGGCGCAGGAAACACCCGAGGACCACGAACCCGAAACGGACCAACGCGACGAACTTGCTGCGGCCGCCTCCGCAGCCCGGCAGAAGGAACTCGACGCCCGGCTGGCCCTGCGCAGTGCGGAGGAACGCGCCAACGCACTCCGTGGCCGCGTCGAGTCGCTGAATCGGGCGGCCGAGACCGAACGACGGGCACGTGCCGAGGCACAGCGCCGCGCCGAGATTCGCCGAAGCCAGGCATCAGCTGCCCGAGAAGTCTCGGCCAAGGTCGAGCGCGTCATTTCGTTCATGGACGTGTCGATCGAGCTTGCCGACAGGGAACGCGAGCAGCTCCAGCAGCGGCGCGAAGAACTGGAAGGAGAACTGTCGCTGGTCCGCGCGCGGGTGGACAAGCTGGGCCACGAATTGGCCGAACTGACCAACTCGGTGCACCGCGATGAAATGGCTCGCGCCGAACAGCGCCTGCGCATTGAAACGCTTGAGAACCGTTCCATTGAGGAACTCGGGCTCACGAGCGAGCACCTCGTTGAACACTTTGGGCCACATTTGCCGGTGCCACAGCCACCCCCCGAAGATGACAAGTGGGCAGCCCTTCGCCAGGAAGTCGACGACGAGGGCAACTCGGTTCCTGAGGGAATTGCCTTTGACCGTGTCGACCAGGAAAAACGGTTGAAGAAAGCCGAAAGGGATCTTGCGGCCTTGGGTCGGGTCAATCCGTTGGCCTTGGAAGAGTTTGCTGCGCTCGAGGAACGGCACACGTTCCTGACCTCGCAGTTGGAGGATTTGAAGAACAGCCGCAAGGATCTGTTGGACATCATCAAGGACGTTGACGAGCGAGTTGAGCGGGTCTTCACCGAGGCCTACAACGACACCGCCGCACAGTTCGAGCGGGTCTTCGGCCGTCTCTTTCCCGGGGGAGATGGACGCCTTGTCCTTACCGACCCGGACAATATGCTCACCACTGGCATCGAAGTTGAAGCACGCCCTGCGGGCAAGAAGATCAAGCGACTCTCCCTGCTCTCGGGCGGGGAGAGGTCGTTGACAGCGGTTGCCTTGCTGGTAGCCATCTTCAAAGCCCGGCCCTCGCCCTTCTACGTCATGGACGAGGTGGAAGCGGCGTTGGACGACACCAACCTGGGTCGGCTGATCACGATCTTTGAGGAGTTGCGCGAGTCAAGCCAGCTCATTGTGATCACCCACCAGAAGCGCACCATGGAAGTCGCGGATGCGCTGTACGGGGTGACCATGCGTGGAGATGGAGTTTCCATGGTGATCAGCCAACGCGTGGAGCGCGAGGACGCCCAAAGCGCATAGCTTTGCCAATTTCTTTGCCGGGAGATCCTGCAATGGAGGAAGCGCGCATTAACTAGGGCATTGGTGAGTCCTGGGTGGAGGGTTCACGTTTCTCCTTGACCAGCAACCAAGCCAGGACACCGAAGAAGCCCAAGGCGCCGCTGACGGTAAAGGCCCATCCGAAGCCCACCTGGTCGGCAATGAGGCCCGCAAGGATCGGGCCAATGATGGAACCAAAGTCGGTGGCCATCTGGAATGTAGCCAAGACCTTGCCTCCGTTTCGACCTTGGCCCACCACATCGGCTATCGCTGCTTGTTGGGCCGGCCCCATGAGCCCGGTGCCGATGCCGCCAATGACGGATAGGGCAATGAACCACGGGATGTTGTCCACCCAACCTATTGCGGCCGTGGAAAGCGATGCGATAGACAGTCCCACAAGAATCGGGAGTCGTCGACCGTATGAGTCCGTGAGCCTGCCGGCAACGGTCAACGCCGCACCGTTTCCCACGGCAAAGATTGCCAACGCCAGGCCAGCCAGCAAGGTTCCCTTTGAAGCAAACGCGGCGACGGCAAAGAGCGGGATCAAGGACATCCTCACGCCAAAGGCCATCCAGCCATTGGTGAACCCAGACACCAGAGCCGCCCTGAAGGCGGCCGCGCCCCAGGCCTCGGACAACGGGATTCGTTCAACCACAACGGCTTCCTCGGTTGCGCTCTTCTCGGTGGCTCCACGCGAATGAGACAGGGAGAAGTACACAATTGCCGCAGCCACGATGAGCGCACCGCCATAGATGAAAAACGGGATTCGGAAACCCATGCCGGCCGCAAAGGAGCCAAGCACTGGCCCTGCGACATTTCCCAGCAGGAAGGAGCCGGAATACAACCCGGCGATCCGGCCCCGGATCTCCCGCGGCGACATCCGGGCAATCAGGGCCATGGCCGAGACCGTGAACATGGTCGATCCCAAGCCTCCCAGACCGCGGAAGATCAGCAGTTGGGTGTAGGACTGCGCAAAGCCGCACAGGATCGTCGAGGCGGCGACGACCAGCACACCCGTGACATAGACGGTGGGTTCCCCCAGCCGATCGGTGAGCTTCCCGCTGACGGGCGCGAAGATCAGCCGGGCGAAAGCGAAGATGCTGACAATGACGCTGGCAGCGGCAACGCCGACGTTAAAGCTGGTGGCAAATTGGGGAAGGATCGGGGCAATGAGCCCGAAGCCCAAGGCAACAACAAAGGCGGCCGCGACTAGGACACGGATTTCTCGGGGGACCGACGGCAATTTCCGTAAATCCGGATTAACCGGTTTTTCAGGGAAATCGGAGGTCGAAGCATTCTTAGGCATAGGTAAGACCAGTTTAGTCTGTGAGAAGCTAGGACGGTGTCAGAACAACTTAACTTGATCATTGTCCTCGTTGCAGTGGTTGCCGTCATCGGTATCGGTGCTGCCTTCTTCCTTGTGCGTGGCCGTAAGGCTCCCAAGGGAACGTACACCGGTCCGCGCGACGCCAACGACCCAGCGCCCACGCTCACCACGGATGCACCATCCACCGAGGCCCCGGAGACGACGGCCTCCGCCGATGCCGAGGCCGCGGCTATCGACGTTGTCGACGAAACCGCCGGCAAGGTGCTCGTCCCCACCGATGTCCCCGAACCGGTCCAGGGGCGTCTGGCACGGCTGCGCGCCCGCCTGAGCAAGTCCAACAACGTCCTGGGCAAGGGCCTGTTGGCCCTTTTGAGCCAGGACAAGATCGACGAAGACGTCTGGGACGAAATCGAAGAGACCTTGCTCCTGGCAGACTTGGGCACCGAACCGACCCTTGAGCTCGTGGACGCCTTGCGCGAACGCGTCAAGGTTGAAGGCAGCCGTGACCCGCAGCGGGTCCACGACATGCTCCGTGAGGAGCTCATCAAGCTCGTCGACCCCACCATGGACCGCAACTTCATCCCGGTTCGCCATGCTGACCGCCCGAACGTGATCATGGTGGTCGGCGTCAACGGCGTCGGCAAGACCACCACCATCGGCAAGATGGCCCGCGTGTTGGTTGCGGAAAACAAGGACGTCATCCTCGGTGCAGCAGACACCTTCCGTGCCGCTGCAGCCGAACAGCTGGCCACCTGGGGCGACCGCGTGGGTGTACCCACCGTCAAATCCGACATTGATGGCGCCGACCCGGCATCCGTTGCCTTCGAGGCAGTGACCGCGGGCATCGAGCAAGAGGTCGACATTGTCATGATCGACACCGCCGGCCGCCTGCAGAACAAGGTCGGCCTGATGGATGAGCTCGGCAAGATCAAGCGAGTCATCGAAAAGAAGGCAACCGTTGACGAGGTCCTTCTGGTGCTTGACGCGACGACTGGCCAGAACGGCCTGAACCAGGCCAAGGTCTTCTCCGAGGTCGTCAACGTCACCGGCATCGTCCTCACGAAGCTCGACGGCACCGCCAAGGGCGGCATCGTCGTGGCCATCCAGCGGCAGCTCGGTGTTCCGGTCAAGCTGGTCGGCCTGGGCGAAGGCCCGGATGACCTGGCACCGTTTGATGCCGAAGCGTTCGTCGACGCATTACTGGACTAAGGGCCGATGATTCAAGATACGAAATTGACCGCGCAGGTCAAAGGCCGGCATTTTGGCGACCCGCGTGGCCATGGCCTCGAAGCTGTGCCCGGCGCAGCCCACAAAGGTGGCAAGCCCAAGGTCTTTCGCGGTGATATCCAAGGGCTGCGGGCGATTGCAGTCTCCTTGGTCGTTATCTATCATTTGTGGCCACAGCGGCTGACCGGCGGCTTCATTGGCGTAGACGTTTTCTTCGTGATCTCCGGTTTCCTGATCACGTCGCACCTAATGAAACGTCCGCCAAAGACGTGGAACGATTTGGTGACATTCTGGTTGAGGCGAGTCAAACGCCTGCTGCCTGCGTCATTCCTTGTGTTGGGCGTGACGCTCGCAGCGATTCCCCTCGTTGCCCCCGTTACCGTGTGGAAGGAATGGGCGACCCAAGTTGTAGCCTCGACTTTCTACATCCAGAACTGGCGCCTGGCCTCCACCAGCGTAGATTACCTGGCGGCCGATAACGCCGTCTCAGCGGTCCAACATTTTTGGTCCTTGTCCGTTGAAGAACAGTTTTACCTTTTCTGGCCTGTCATTGTTGCGGCACTGGTGGGGCTCGCCTTCATGCTTCGAAAGAACCGCACGCTGGTCGTGGCGACTGGCATCGGGTTGATCATTGCTGGCTCGCTCGTCTTTTCCGCGGTGTCGACGGTGACTGAACCCGGCATCGCATACTTCTCCACTTTTACCCGGGCATGGGAGCTGGCCGCAGGAGCATTGGTTGCGGTGATTGTGCCCGCCACGGCTGGGCTGCGACGCTCGAAGCTTGGCGGATTCCTTGCTTGGATCGGGTTGCTCGCGATTGCCTATGCAGGTGTGACCTACAGCGGTGCCACGGCCTTCCCGGGCTATGCGGCGGCCCTGCCCGTGTTCGGAACAGCGCTGGTTATCTGGGCGAACGCCTCGCATACGTTTTCTCCCAACGGGCTTCTCAGCCATCCAGCGGCACGTTTCCTCGGTGACCACTCGTACTCGATTTACTTGTGGCACTGGCCGCTCATCGTCTTTCTCCCGTTCTACAGCGGCGAGCTTGGGATTTTGGATAAGGTAGTCGTTGTTGCTGCGACCCTTCTACTTTCAATCCTCTCCAAGCGATACGTGGAAGACCGTTTCCGCGCCTATTTGGACACAAGCAAGATCCTCACGGGAGGACGATTCCTGCTCGTTGGAACCTTGGTCCTTGGTCTGCTTGGAACTGCCATGATCAATGTCGGCAGCAGCAGTGAAGAAACGGGTTCCAAGCTGTCTACGGAGATCCAGCGGGTTCAGGCACAAGTTGGCATTGACTGCTTTGGCGCCGCGGCCATGGTGAATTCCTGCACGAATACCGGCCTGTCACCGATGGTGCCCTCGCCTGCTGCGGCCAAGAATGACAAGTCCCAGGCCTACGCGGACAAATGCTGGTCAAACGGCGACTTCAGTGATCGACCGATCTGCACGTACGGCACTGGCAAGACACAAGTAGCTTTGACGGGAAATTCACACGCCGGGCAATGGCTGCCAGCGCTCACCGAGATCGCCGACCGGCAGGGATGGACCATCACCACGTACTTGGCCTCCAGCTGCGCACCGACCGATGCGCCAACCGCATTCAACACACCTGCAAAAATCGAAGGGTGCCTTGACTTTGGCCGGTGGGTCCAGGATAAAACGGAATCCGGTCAGTATGACCTCATCATCACGTCCGATAGGCAGAGCCTTCCGGTGGAAGGCTACGAACTGGAGAACACGGAACAGGCGGCTATCGATGGATACGCAAGCTATCTAGCTCGCTGGGCCAAAGCTGATACGCCAATAGTGGTTATCCGTGACACACCATTCCCCGCACACACCGTCAGTAATGTGCCGGACTGCCTGGCAAGCAGCGATGATCCGTTGCAGGATTGTTCTGGAACGCCGAAATCGTGGAAGTCTTTGGATCCGCTTGCGACAGCGGCCCAGGAGAACAACTTTCCGTTCGTGCACACGATTAATATGACTGAATACTTTTGCAACCAGGATGTCTGCCCCGCTGTGATCGGGTCCGTAGTCCCGTACTTCGATGGTTCGCACCTGACTGCCACATTTGCCCGAACGCTCTCGGACAAGTTGGAGAAGAAGGTCTTTGACGTGCTTCCGCATCTTTGAGACGTTCAACAGTGACTCATGAGAGAGGCGGCCACGCGAAAAAGCGTGGCCGCCTCTGCCATGCCACCACGATTGGGAAACAAGCACGCAATCTTTCAGACACGAGCCTTTTACTTCGAGAAGGATTCGGTAACCACCCCGAAACGGTTGGTCGAATCGCACGTAACACCGTCAAGGAATTCTTGAATCAGGCGAGAAAGTCTCGCGAGCGATTCAGGGAGGCGTTAGACATGGACCTAACAACGACTCAGGTATGGATGATGGTGTGTGCCGCGCTCGTCCTGCTGATGACCCCGGCACTGGCATTCTTCTACGGCGGGATGACCCGGGCCAAAAGCGTACTGAACATGATGATGATGAGCTTCTCGGCCATCGCCCTGGTCACCGTGGTGTGGGTGCTCTGGGGAAACTCCATGTCGGGCGGCGGCGCAAACATTGGCGGCTTGTTCGGAAACCCCGTTGACGGGTTCGGGATGGGATCGATGCTCGGCACCGACGGCTTCATTGCCGCCGGTTACGGAGCGACCTTCGCGATCATCACCGTTGCGCTGATTTCCGGAGCCGTGGCGGACCGCGCAAAATTCAGCGCCTGGATGGTCTTCGTCCCCGTCTGGGTGACCGTGGTCTACGCACCGATCGCCTTCTGGGTCTGGGGCGGCGGCATCCTCGGCGCCGWCGGCGCCATCGGCTCGGTGGTGGGCGAGGCCATTGACTTCGCCGGAGGCACCGTGGTGCACATCAACGCCGGCGTTGCCGGACTGATCTTGGCGCTCATCCTAGGCAAGCGCCGCGGCTTCGGGAAAGATCCGAGCCAGCGTCCCCACAACATCCCCTTCGTCATGCTCGGTGCGGCCCTGCTCTGGTTCGGATGGTTCGGGTTCAATGGCGGCGCCGCCAGCACCGCCGAGGAGGCAGGCCTGATCTGGGTGAACACCCTGGCAGCCCCCGCCGCAGCTTTGCTTGGCTGGATCCTGGTCGAGCGCCTTCGCGACGGCCACAGCACGTCCTTGGGCGCTGCCTCTGGCATCGTGGCCGGGCTGATGGCCATCACCCCGGCCTGCGCCAACATCACTCCTGTTGCAGCCATTGGATTGGGCATTGTTGCCGGCGTCGCCTCGGCCCTGGCCGTGGGTCTGAAGTACCGCTGGGGCTACGACGATTCCCTTGACGTGGTGGGTGTTCACTTGGTCTCCGGCATCATTGGAACCGTGGCCCTGGGCTTCATTGCCCTTCCCGTTGACGGCGTGGGTGGCGGACTCTTCTACGGCGGGGGATTCGGCCAGCTCTGGGCCCAGATCGTAGCCTGCCTGGTGGTCATGTCCTTCACCGCCATCATGACCGCCATCATCGGCCTGGCCATTCACAAGACCATGGGCTTCCGCATCACCACCGAGCACGAAATCGCCGGCATCGACCTGATGCAGCACGCCGAGACCGGCTACGAGTTCGGCGGCCTGGGTACCGGCGGGACCTTCGTCCCGCACCCGGCCACCTCGGCACACCTGAAGTCCGCCGCCCAGAAGGATGCGGATCGAGTCAAGGAAGAGGTCAACGCATGAAACTCGTGACAGCCATCATCCGGCCTGAAAAGACCGACCAGACCCGGGAGGCACTCGAGTCCTACGGGGTCCAGGGCATGACGATCAGCCAAGCCAGCGGTTACGGTCGGCAGCGCGGACACACGCAGGTCTACCGGGGCGCTG
Source organism: Arthrobacter sp. UCD-GKA (assembly GCF_001863355.1). Lineage (NCBI taxonomy): Bacteria > Bacillati > Actinomycetota > Actinomycetes > Micrococcales > Micrococcaceae > Arthrobacter > Arthrobacter sp. UCD-GKA. Next base: position 58,324 of record NZ_MOLR01000007.1, read on the forward strand.
AGTACACTGTCGACCTCCTTCCCAAGGTCCGCCTCGAAATCTTGGTGGAGGAGGACTCCTGCGACGACATCCTGGATGTCTTGATCTCCACGGCAAACACCGGTAGCGCCGGCGACGGGAAGATCTGGGTCACCCACGTGGAGGAAGTGATCAGGGTTCGCACCGGTGAGCGCGGCCTGGCCGCGGTCTAGAAGATCGATATCAAGAGGCAGGGTGTTCATGGAGCACCCTGCCTCTTTTTGAGCCCCAATCGCTAGGGTGCTGCCTTGGGTCACTCGACCTCGCCGGAATCGATGGCGTTCGAATGAAACAAGAAAGACTTCAATTGTTCCTGGCGATCCGAGACCAAGGAATCCACCGCAGCCAGGAAAGCCCCGGTGGAGTCGCCCTTCTTCCGGTCCCCGAAGTAGAAAGAACTCATCTGCCGGCGGTCTTCCGCCGAGGTGGTCTCCAGGAGCGACGCGAAATCGGAAAGCATCGTTTCCCGCGAGTCTTCGCTGATCACCGGGCAGGCGCGGCTGATGGGTGCCTCGCGGTTGAGCGCTGTGAGGTCGTTGCGGCGGTCGGTCAGTACCAATGGCCGCTCCGGATGCAGGTACAGGAAGTCCAGACCCACACTGGAGACGTCGGTGACCAACACGTCCACGCTCTCGAAGAGGGCCAAGATGTTCTCGGTTTCCGCAATCACATGGTGGGCCCCCGCATCGTTTCTCTCCTCCAGGATCTCGCGAATCCGCAGGTGGGCGTTTATGACCGCCGGAAACGTTGAGGTCACCACGCGGGGGTGCGGCTTGTAGATGACGCGGGTGCCGGGCAGGTCCACCAGTGTCTGGATGATTTGTTCACCGAACAGGTCGACCGAGGTGTAGTTGTTGGCTTCGTTTTCGCCTTCCCAGGTGGGCGCATACATGACGGTGCGCCCGGCAAAGTGCGGCAATGGCGTTTCGAAGTCCAGGTCCAGCTGGGGACGTCCCACGCTGACGAGCCGGTCCAGGTCGAAGTCCAGCAGGACTTCCCTGTGGCGTTCAATGGCGGCCGGGCCTGCAACGAAGATCTTGTCGTAGGCCTTGGCCTGGTTCGAGACCATGGACAGCTTGTCGCTTTCCCCGTGGTTGATGTGCACGTGGACGAGTCGCGCGGCGCTGAGCGACTGGAAGTTTGCCACGCCGTTGTTTACATACAGGCAGAGCGTGAAGTCGTTGAAGTCATAGAGGTTCACYAGGTCATCGAGCCGTCGCACGAAGATCTTGGGCAGGTCGGTCAACTTGCGGAAATGGCGCAGGGTGGGCACCTTGCGGAAGACGAGGACGACCGGGTGCCGTTCGTGGAGCTTTTCCAACGTGGGCAGCCATTGCTCAAGCTGGTAGGCCTTGTTGGCCACGTCGCTGAAGTAGACGACGACTTCGCCGGGAACCGGAATGTGGTCCATCTCCTGGTTTGCCACCGTCGCGGGGCCGATACCCAGCCAACGCCGTGTCTTCACCGCGGGTTTCGAGGTGATAGCGGTCTTGAGCTGTTGGCCTAACCAATCCTTCATTTGCTTCAACTACTTCCGTGGTGTCATGCCTGCGGGTCAGACCCGCCAAGGGGAATCCGCCCGCAAGGTCTTTCTATCGCGTGGTTGACGTCCAACATTGGCGTGGCCACCTGTGTGCTTCATGAGGATTTGCTTGATGGAACCTATCTTCCGGCACGCAAGGGAGTATTGATAGGGCGGGGCGGCCGACCGCGGTCAGCGGATTCCGACGTACGAGCTCAGGGATTCCTGTCGCTATTTGAAGCTCAGGTTTCCGTAGGCCGTGAAATAGGGCACAGAAGCCGGTTTCGGCGTGGCGCCGAGGCGGATGGTGCGTTTCAGACCGCCAACGTCAAGGACGGCGTTGATGTCCAACGCATCGGATCCCGGAAGCTGGGCGCGCAGGGAGGCTGGAATCCTGAAACCGAAGATGCCGTCCGATTCGTTGTACGGTTCGAACGACCTTCCCTGGCTGGCGTCGGTTCCCCGTTCGGTGACCACGAGCGTGAGCCCCCCGAGTTGCTCGGAGCCGGTGTTGACGGCCACCTCCAGATCGGTGTCGCCGTCGGGGTGGAAGCGCAGCCCGGCCAGCCGGATCGTGGCGGCCGCGAGGACCTCGCGGTCTTTCTTGTTTAACCGGGCCATCTCGAGGGCTTCCTTCCATTGGGTGAAGATTTGCTCGCTGCTGTACTGCCTGGCCGATTCAAGCGCCCGGGCTGACATCCCGGCGCACAGCGCATCGTCAGCCAGAAGCCGTCCCACGGCCATGGCTGCGGCTTCCTGGTCGCCAAACGGGACCAGGAAGCCGTTGTCTCCATCCTGTATGACATCCCTGGGGCCGAAGTCCACGTCGTAGGCGACCGGCACGCAGCCGTGGGCCTGGGCTTCAAGGATGGCCAGTGACTGGCCCTCGAACCTGCTGCACAACAGCAGGATACGGGCCTTGGACAGTCGCCGGGCCACGTCATGGACGTGCCCGTGGAACGTCACCAGATGACCGATGCCGAGCTGGCCGACCTGCTCTTCCAGGACCGGGCGTTGGTCCCCGTCTCCGATCAGGTCCAGGTGGACAGGAACGTTCGCCGCGGCCACGGCGTTGACGATGTCAATGACCGCGCCGATGTTCTTGCCCTTGGTGAACCGCCCCACGTGGACCACAGCGCCGGGGTCCCGTTCCTCATAGGCCGGCAACACGGCCGGCCCATCCACGGGGTTGCTGATCACCACGGTGTTGGCGCAGTCGCCGAACCTCCGCACAAAGGCGGTGCGCTGTGATTCGGTCAGGAAGGTGATCCCGTCCCAGGCGTCGCGGTTGTCGATGATCTTCCGGTGGGCGGGGGAGAGCTTGCCGGTCAGCGTGTCCTGACCGGCTGCGACATGGGTGCTGTGGAAGTTGACGAACTTCAGTGCGGTGGGATGCTGCCAGGCGAAGAGGAACCCGGCGGAGAACTTGCTGTCAATGATTACATCGGCATTGCTTCGATCGACCAATTCGGTCAGCCAATGCCGGTATAGCCGTGCGGCACTGGTGAATTCGAGCTGGACGGTTCCGTCGGCGGCCAGAAGCTGCAGTGTCCTGACTGTCTGGTCGGGATCGTGCGGGGCCGGGAGCGTGGCGTCCACCAGGTACACGCTGCCGTCGCGCCGGTGGTATTCACGCTTGGACAGCTTGTCGTTGCCGGCGGAAGTGTAATCAACGCAAAACAGCGACCCGTCCAACGACCGGTCGAGCCGCGCGGCCTCGGTCCAGGGAATCCCGGTGCCGCGCAACTTCAGCTCGCGACCCCCTGCCGTGGCCGGAGCCTGCTCGGCGTAGTACTCGTGGAGATTGAGCAGCGGAACCTCGGGGTGGAGCTTTCCGTTGGCCTTCAACGCGGTGCGAATGGCGTCGAGTTCCGGGTTGGCGTCAAAGGTCACCACGGCGCTGGGAACGCCGCCCTCGTGGAAGAGCCCGGCACGCTTCAAGCACATGGCCGTCATGCCGCCGAAACCCTGCTCTATCGCCCACGTGACCATGAGCGCGCCCCTAGGCGCCCGGTGGGGCTGTGCCGGCTGGCTCACCACGTGGCCCGAAGGCCTTGGGGCTTCATGGAATGGCATGGACGGGTTCTCCTTGGGTCGGGGAAGCGGCTTCGGGGGAGTTGCCTTCGTCCACCGTAACGTCTCATCCTTGGCACTGGCCAAGAACGGATACCCCTCTTGTCTTGGAAAAACTGTTCGTCCTTGCGCAGGCATCGGAGCTTGAGGAGCCGTGAGTCTTCCCTGGACATCGCCGTACCGTACCGATGTCCGATCCAATATTCGACCTGATCGCCCAAGAGTGCCGCACCAACAATGATCGAAATCAACAGGAAGGGGGTATTCCCAGCCGTTCGTGGACCATACCGGCGGTGAACACCAAGGAATCCCCGGTGATAAAGGGGGAAAAGGAGACCGGAATCGACAAAGACGATCTCCGCAATGGAACCCAGAATCCAGGGTTCGGCGTTCTCCGGGAGTGTGAGTGGATTGGCAAGGTCCGTGCTGCTGATTCCGAGGGGGAACCAGAGCGGCGGTGGCATGGGCGAATTCCTCGGTTGGGGCATTTCCGGGCAGGTGACGCCCAGCACCACGTCTAAAGAAGCATGCCCCCGCAACACCGGGTCGTGCCGTGTCAGCTCGGTGAAGCCGGGCGACCTCGCAGCCGGGCTCGACGCCGCACGCAGCCGATTCCGCCCGGAATCGGAACTGCTGTGCGGTAAACCATCCTTGGCCGCCGTTCCAGCGTCGCCGAGAGCGCTGTGACGCATGGTGGCAAGGTCGTTTTCGATTCCCCGCCGGCGGACGGCCGCGCAGTGCTGACGGTCTTCCCGCCCCCGTTACTGTTTTAGCACCCCCACTTCCGAACCTCATGGGCAAGGATGGGGATGCTGGCCTGTCGGCCCCGGCATGGTTCGTCCCCCCAGTTAATTCCAATGATCCGGGGGGTGCTGCCACCGGGGCTCGATAGGCACCGAGGACATCGCTAATAGGGGCCGGACCAGGACAGAGAACCAGCGTCCAAGGTCGGGCGTAACGTGGATGCCGAGCCGAGGAGCCGTAGGACAAGCCAGCACCGTTTCATCCGTCAAACCCAGGCTTTACGGAAGGTGCGCAATGATCAAAGACCACGAATCCATCGACGTGTTCATCGGCGTCGATGTCGGCAAGACCGACCACCACGCAGCGGCCCTGAACAAGGCCGGCAAGAAGCTCTGGGACAAAGCCCTGCCGCAAGACGAAGCCAAGCTCAAGACCATGATCAAGGTCCTCTTCAAGCACGGCCGTCTGCTCTTCGTCGTGGACCAGCCAGCGACCATCGGCGCGCTGCCGGTCGCCGTCGCCCAAGCCTCCGGAATCGAGGTCGGTTACCTGCCCGGACTGGCCATGCGGAGAATCGCCGACTTACATCCGGGCGAGGCCAAAACTGACGCGAGAGATGCGATGATAATTGCTTCTGCCGCCCGCACCATGCCCCACACCCTGCGCAACGTGGAGACCGCCGATGAGCAGGTCGCCGAGCTGACCATGCTCTGCGGATTCAATGACGACTTGACCAAGGAAAACACCGCGACGTCCAACCGGATCCGCGGCCTACTCACCCACATCCACCCGGCCCTGGAACGGGTCATCGGCAAGCATCTGGACCACCCGGCGATGCTGGAACTGCTGGCCAAATACCCGACCCCGACTGCCCTGCGACGGGCTGGAAAAGCCCGGGTGGAATCACTGCTGCGCAAGCATGCACCCAGGGCTTTCAAGCGCTGGGTGCCCGAGCTCTTTGAGGCTCTGGAGCAGCAGAGCGTGGTCGTGCCGGGCACCGAGGCCGCAGGCACCGCTCTGGCGCACCAGGCCCGTTCCTTGGCCCACAACCGCGCAGCCCAGGCCGACGTGCTCAGCCTGATCCAGGCTCTGGTCGAGGCGCACCCGCTGCACGAGCTGCTCGTCTCGATACCGGGGGTCGCCGTCAAGACCGCCGCCCGGATCCTGACGGAGGTCAGCGGCAAGGAATTCGCCTCACCGGGGCATCTGGCCTCCTACGCGGGCTTGGCGCCTGTGACGTGGAGGTCCGGGACTTCGATCCGCGGGGACCACTCCTCGAAGAAGGGAAACAAGGTCCTCAAGAGCGCGCTCTTCCTCTCGGCATTCGCTTCCATTTCTTCCAAGGACCCCGCTTCGAGGGTCTACTACGACAAGAAGCGCGCCCAGGGGAAGAACCACACCCAGGCCGTCATCGCACTGGCCCGGCGCAGTTGCAATGTCTTGTTCGCGATGCTGCGCGACGGGACCATCTATGACACTCTCGTGACGGAATTAGCCGCCGCCTGAACCCACCCACCACGACCTCCCAAACCAAGGTGGTCCGCGTCGAAAACACCGACCAGGACCACCTTGGCATGCTTACGAATAGGTGCAAAGATTCTTGGAATACCCCGCGAAAGACTTGACGAACCGGATAGGGGCACCCCCCTGGCCAAGGGCCGAACGGACGCCTTCCACCTGCGCCGGGCCCGCCATCATCGCTGGGGGTCGACCGCCTGGGCGTTGGCTGGCACCGTGGCCGGCAGCGTCGCGGTGGTGTCCTTCTGGCCCAGGTGAAGCGTGGCCAGGCGCGTGGCCAATACCCCGGAGAGCAAATCGTGCCCATCCTGGGTCAGATGCACGTCGTCGGCCAGGTGGCTCACCAGGCCGTACCGTGCCAACCAGTCCCCGGCTCCCACGAAGGCGATGTGGTGGCTGCGGGCGTAGTTCCCCAGCAGGCGATCCACCTCCGCGCGCCGGGAGCCGGCCGGTGACCGGACACCGGAGAGGGTCCCGATCATCAGCATCCGCGATGTCGGGTAACGGTGGTGAAGTGCTTGGACGGTTGCGTCGGCCCCCTGCAGGATCTGGGCATCGGTGGCCCCGGTCCTGGCATCGTTGCCGCCGCCTTCGATGACCACCAATGCGGGCGCCCCGGATGGAAGAGCCCATCGGCCTTGGTTGAGCGAGGTGGGGTAGTTCGGCGATCCGGACCCGTTCGATGCGACGAACCCGATTCCTCCGGCACCCACGAACTGCACGTCGTATCCGGAGGCCCGCAACGCGGTTTGGGTCCACGTCCGATGCCCGGGAACGTTCGCGGCTCCGGCCGATTGCGAGTCGCCGACCAGCAACGCGGTTTTGGCTGTTGCTGCGGGGCCCGCGCGGTGCGGCACCAGCTCTGCGTGGCCGGCGGTACTCGCGGTGCCCACCGCCGGGGGCGTCGAAAGCACCGGCGACGGCGAGGTTCCAAGCAACAAGGCGAGGGAAATGCACGCGGCCACGGCCAAGGCGCCGAGACGTTCCGGGAGGCCGGTTCGCGCCATGGCGTGCTCGCAATCGCTCGGTTTCGTGCCGGTTCTCCCCGTGGAGTTGGGGGGGGCAAACGGCAGACCGGTGTGGTCTTGCTATAAGGATGCGCCCGATCGGCTGCAATGTTGCCGGGAATCGCCGGGCGTTACCCCGATGTCTTTTCCGTGCCGGTGATGTTCAGGTTTCCAGGGATCCTCGGTGTTCTCTTGGCAACACCGGGCGAGGGTTGTTCCATGTCACGCTTCGTCCGGTGCCGGTCCGGGGCACGGCGGATCCCGGCACCACCGAGAGGCAGCCTGGGGGTGGCGTTGCACTGCTGCTCTTGACGGTGGCGAGGGTTTTCAGGGTGAATGATGGATAGCCACTGCGGCGTGGCACCCAGTACGGTGTCCGATAGGCCCTGGAGCGGGATGGAAATCATGAATTCGGCCCGGCTATCCTTGCGTTTCCCGCGGGGTCCGGGGAGCACCGGACGACGCCGTTGCGCACAGTGCGGGTGGCCATGGAATGCCGGGAGAAGAACCGTTCCTTGTCACCGCGCAGCGCAAATCAGTCCAGTGTCCCGCCGCGACTGGTCGCGAACATTGCCCGGGCCTTTGATGGTCGGCACGATGGGCCGAGCCGGTCACCCGGCAAGGCCAAGAACGTCGCGACTCCCGGCACCGGCACTGCGCCTCGCAGCCTGACAATCCCCGCTTTAATGGCCGTTGCACGGCTGGGGGACCACGGCAAGGTCCCGTGCGCGGTGGTCAACCACATGGCTGCGACCAGCGCAACGATCGCCTCTTCGTAGTCGATTTACCTGGCTGGGTGGAAGATGCCCGAGAGCACCACCAGCAGCAGCATGCCGCGCAGCGGGCGTGGGGCAGCCGAAAGCAACCCGATGCCGGCCAGGAGCGCGACCACGTGGGAGGCCATGCGCGGGGAATTGTCCCGTCGGTTTGATTGCCGTATTTTCCGTGGTGAGAGGCATCCCTGGCAACCATGGCCTCAGCGGCGTGGCGCAGCCCCAGATGGCCGGTGGTGCGGCGTTGTGCCGGGTTAGCTGGCCTGCCCGGGTCCGGTCCCGCCATAGTGGGAGGCGAGCCGATCCAGCCCCTCGTCAATGCCCACGCTGGGCTCCCAGTCCAGCACCTCGCGGGTTTCGCGCTGGTCGAACCAGTGCGCGGTGGAGAGCTGCTCGGCCAGGAACCTGGTCATGGGCGGTTCGTCGCRAACCAGGTTCCGCGACCCGGCCGCGAGCCACAAGCGCTCAATGACCGAGCCCGCACCTCTCGCCAGCCAGCCCGGGACGCTGATCCGCGGCGCGGGAACGCCTCCGGCATTGCAGATCCCGGCGATCAGCTCGCCCACCGGGCGCGGTTCGCCGTTGGTGACCACCAGTGCACGTCCGTGCGCGTAATCCATGCGCTCGAGCCCGCGCACGATGGCACCTGCGGCATTGTCGATGTAGGTGGTGTCGATCAGCGCGGCTCCCTGGTCCAGCAGCGGAAGCCTGCCGGCCCGGGCCCGCTCGATCACCCGTTCCACCAGCTGGGTGTCGCCCGGGCCCCAGACCACGTGCGGCCGGATGGCCGTGACCCGGAATTCCGGTGAGTCCCGGGCCAGCGCGTTGAGCTCGGCGGCAGCCTTGGACCGGGCGTAGTTCCCGCGGGCACGGTCCGGATCGGCAACCCCGGCCCCGGCTCCGGCCAGCGGCTCGCCGAAGTGGGCGACCGAGGGGGAAGAGACAAACACGAAGTCCATGGCTCCGGCGTCCCTGGCCGCTTCGAGCAGGGTGTTGGTTCCGGTGATGTTGGTGGCCACGAAGTCGTGCCAGGACCCGGTGAAAGAGACCTTGGCCGCGAGGTGGATGACGGCATCCATGCCCTCCACGGCACGGCGGACCGCGGCCGGGTCGGTCAGCGAGCCCAGCACCTCGTCGGTGGCCGCGGTGGAGGCCCGTCGCTGGAAGGTGCGCACCTGGTGCCCCTTGGCCCGCAGCAGCGCGGCCACGGCCCCGCCGAGCAGCCCGCTGGCCCCGGTGACCAGCACGCGGCGCGGGGCCACGGGATTCGGCTCGGTGCTCATGGGTTGCGGATCCTTCCGCCGGCCAACGTGGTGGTGGCCCATGCGGCCAGTGCGGCCCGGTCGATCTTGGAGTTGTGCCTGATGTCGGTGGGCAGCTCCGGGACCACCAGCACCGCGGAGACCTTGGTCCCGGTGCGGGCGACCGCGGCACGCACGGCCTGGGCCAGGGTCTCGGGTGCGGGGGCCGCGCGGCGGGCCGGTGGCAGGGTCTCCATGACCACCACGGAGGCCTGGGTCCCCGCGGGGCCCACGCCGACCAGCGCGGCGCGTCCGGCGCCGGTGACGGATTCGGCGGCCTGCTCGGCAGCCACCGGGGTCTTGGGCCCGGTGGGGGTGTTGAGCACGTGGCCCAGCCGTCCCTCGACCCAGAGGCGTCCGGCGTCATCGAGGTGTCCCACGTCCCCGGTGCGGTGCCAGCCGGGGATCGAGGTGCTCAAGCGCTCGGTGATCCAGAGCCTGTCGTAGCGGTCCTTCACATGCGGGGCACGGACCAGGATCTCACCGGTGTGGTTGGGCGTTGTTTCAGGCGTGTCGCCAGCCGTTCCGTTGGCGTCCAGGGGCGCAATGGCAACCTGCGCCCCGGCGACCGGGGTGCCCACGCAGACCCCGTTGCCCGATCCTGCGGCACGGATGGACTCCAGGTCGATGTCGGTGACCGGAAGGGCCTCCGTCATCCCGTAGGGGGTGTGCACCCGGGCATTGGGGACCAGCTCCTGGACCTTGGCGAGCAGGGGTTCGGGGATCGGGGCCCCGGCCGAAAGCATCAGCGAGATGCCTTCCAGGACCAGGCGCTGGGATGCGTCCAAGGAATCCCGGGTTTCCAGGACATTGGCCAGGGCCGCGGGGGAGGCAAACACCGTGGTGGCATCCACGGCCGCTGCGGCATCCGCCAGGGCGCCGGCGGTGAGCGTGCGCGGTGCGGTGACATCCATGTCCGGGGTCACCGAGGTGGCACCCAGCGCGGGGCCGAGCAGTGCGAATGGGGCGAACCCGGCCACCAGGGCCGAGCCGGCCTTCAGGTCGTAGGTCTCGCGCAGGGTGTCGCGCATCGCGGCCAGCTGCCGGTGGGTGTACACGACGCCCTTGGCTGGCCCGGTGGAGCCTGAGGTGAAGAGCACCGCGGCGTCCGCGTCCGGGTCCGCCTCGGCGAAGTCCGTGCCCGTTGGTGTTGCGTGGCTGCCTGCCTCGAGCAGCTCGGGGATCGTGTGTGCCACCCCGAGCAGCTTGCGCTTGGCGGTTGGCATGTCCGATACGGCGATCCGGGTTCCGGGCCAGCCCAGGAACCTGGCGCCGGTCAGCGCCCGGTCGATTCCTATGAGGTAGCTCGGTCCCGCCCCGCGGATGGCCCGTCCCAGTCCCTGGGTGCCCAGTCCGGCATCGGCCACGACAATGACCGCGCCCAGGCGCAGGCAGGCATAGATCAGCGAGGTCAGCTCGATGCCCGGGGGCACCAGCAGGTTCACCCGGTCACCGGACTTGACCCCGATCCCGGCCAGGCCGCCGGCCAGGGCGTTGACCCGTTGGCCCAGCTGCGACCAGGACAGGGAACGCGGCGGGTTGATGTCAACAACAGCAATGGTGTTGTCTTCGGTGCGCTCGTCGAGCTCGGCCAGCATCGGCCGGTAGACGGCCAGGGCCTGCGCGCGGTGGGCGGCTTTTGATTCGGTGTTGTGGCCGAGCCAGTCAAAGACCGGGGTGGCAATGTCGCGGTCCTCGGGCAGCAGGTGGCCGGCTCCCTCGAAGCGGTGGACCGCGGCGTGGGGGAGCCGGTCCATGAGATCGCGCAGGTAGCGGTCGGAGAAGACCGGGTCCTTCGGGCCCCAGAGCAGCAGGGCAGGGACCTTCAGGGTTTTGATGCCCTCGGCGATTGCTTCGAGCGCGGGTCGGCTGGGGTGGTCCTCGGTGAAGGGGATGTCGGCCACGAAGTTGCCCACCCCGGTGCGCCGGTTGGCGTTCGCATAGGGGGCCATGAAGGCCTTGCGGACCTCCGGCTTCAGGGCCGGGTGGGCCAAGGAATGGGTGGTGCGCAGGAACGCATCGGTGGTCTTGGTTCCCCATCCGTGCACCGCCGGGTGGGAGGCCAGGCGCAGGGCGGCGGGCAGCTCGAATCCGGCCGGGTGCACCGCGGTGTTGGTGAGCACCACGTTGGCCAGCTGCTGTTGGTGTGCCAGGGCCCAGCCCAGGGAGATGAGTCCTCCCCAGTCGTGTCCCACCGTGGTGACCGGGCCGCGGATCCCCAGCGTGGTGGTCAGGTCGCCCAGGTCGTTGACCCGGTCCGCGAGCCGGCGGAACACGCCGGTGCGGGCGGAGAAGCCCATATCCAGCTGGTCCACCGCCACCACGCGCCAGGGCAGCTCGTGGGCGGAGACGTGGTTCAGCAGGTCGCGCCAGAGGTAGGACCAGGTGGGGTTGCCGTGCACGCACAGCAGGGTGCCCACCGGATCGATGCCCTGATCCTTGAGCTCGGAGTCGTTGTCCAGCAGGTGCCACTGGTGGTTGGTGCCCGGTGCATCCACGACCGAGGTGGAGGGAACCTGGACGCGGCGGGAGTACCGGCGAGCGACGCCGGGGAAGATCTCGGTCACCAGGCAAGCTCCATCATGGCGGTGTTCAGGCCCGAGCCGACACCCATGCACAACACCCGGTCACCGGGCTTCAACGTCTTGGCTTCCTGGGAAAGCGTCATTGGCAGCGAGGCCGGCCCGACATTGCCCCACTTGGGGAACGTGATCGGCACCCGGTCCCGGACCAGGCCCACGGCCTTGATAATGGCATTGGTATAGGAATTGGATACCTGGTGGGTCACGTAGCGATCCATTGACCGCCAGTTCCAGCCCGCTTGGTGCGCCTCGTCCCAGGCGTTGACCACCAATTCCAGTCCGTTGTCCAGCAGTCCCTTGGTGTCGGTGTACATGCCGTTCAGGCCGCCCACACACAATTCGTGGTGTTCGGTCCCGGCGCGCGAGACGCCGCCCACGATCCGGTGGGCGCCGGGATGTGCGTCGGCCGGGCCGATCACCGCGGCGGCGGCACCCGAGCCCAGGGTGAGGGTGGCGAACTGGTTCAGGTAGTCCTCGCGGGTCGAATCCTCGGCGTTGAGCCGGGCAAAGGTGGTTTCCTGGGTGGTCTGGGCGTCCTCGCCCGCCACCACCAGCGCGTACTTGATCTGTCCGGAATCGATCATGTTCGCGGCCAGGGTCATGCCGTTGACAAAGCCCAGGCAGGCATTGGTGATGTCAAAGTTCATCGCAGAGGAAGGCAGGCCGAGATCGTTGTGCACCTTCGAGGCAACCGAGGGCTCGAGGTTGCGCCGGGTCACCGAGGTGTTGATCAGCAGGCCGATCTGGCCCGCCTCGATGCCGGCCTCGGCCATGGCCTTGCCGCCGGCCTCCACCGCTGCGTCGTCGAAGCTGGTGCCCTCGGACCACCAGCGGCGTTCCACGACACCGGAGACGCGTTCAAGCAGTTTCTTGGACAGGCGCAACCGCTTGAGGCTGGGGGCCAGGCGTTCGTCGAATTCGGCCGAACTCAGGACCCTGGGGGCCTGCACGCTGGTGACGGCCAAAAGGGCCGCGTTGTCGTGCCTAAACGTTGCATTGCCGTTCAAAATCTAGCCTTTGTGTCGGGGCTGTCGTGCCGGTGCCGGCCGCGCAGAATATGGTCGTCGGGGTCATCGGGGAATCCAACGATAAAGGTTGTCCTCCTCCTACCGTATTCCCTGCCGGGCCCTGCGCCACACACGGGCGCGCCCKTTGTTGTATACGGTGCGCAACGGAAGGGGCCTCCCTGTGGCCGGGAGGCATGCGCAATCAGGCCGGAATCCGGGGGCTGGAATCAGCAGTTCCTTCGCGGGAAGGCCGGTTCCGGTTTCCCTAAGAGCCAAGCGCAAAGCGGGCCAGGGCGCAAGGAACTGCGGGCGGCTAAGCGGCAGGCAACGAGCGCCGCGCAAGGAACAGGGCACCCACCGCCATGGCCGCCGCCGCGGCGCCCGTCGATGCCGCCATCACCGACTCGGCCCACCCGGCGTCATAGGCCTTGAGCGCAATCAGGGGCGAGATCACGTAGATGGCCGCGAGATAGCCTGCGAAGCCGGTGCCGAGCAGGAACACACATGCGGCGCCGGCGGCCGGCAGCCTGACGCGCCACAGGGTGGCAAGGATCAGCGGAGACACCATCCCGGCCAGGAGCACGCCCCAGGACAGCCCAGTGGCATCCGGCATCCCGGACGCGGCTCCGTTGAGGCCGGAGATGAGAGCATGGGACCCGATCACGGCGAAGGAGGCCGCGAAGAGGACGGCAAGCAGTGCCTCGCATGTGGCAGCGGCGATCCCGACGATCCTGAGGTGGTCCACCGTTGGATCCGGCAGGAACATGACGCCGGCGGCCATGGCCAGGACCCCGATCGCCTGCAGCAGCATTGCGAGACCGAACAGCTGTGCGGTCGTGCCCAGCGGGACCCAGTTCTCCACGGGGAAGTAGTAGTCGTAGCGGTGGTTTTCGATCAACAGGCCCCTGGGCCCACGGGTGCCGGCGGGGACCACCCAGCGCTGCAGGACCGCGGCCAGCTGCACGAGGCAGGAGACCAGGAACAGGGCGCCGGCAATGGACAGCCACAGGATCCTGGCCCTGCGAAAACGCAGGGCTTTGACGTCCGTTCCCGATGGCTTGCTGCCCGACATGGCCCAACCGTAGCAACGTGCCCGCACGAGTCAATGGCTGCGCTGGTTTCCGCCGCCGGGCGAGGCTGGCCGGGGCCCGGATCAATCCGATTCGGACACTACGCGGGCTCCACGCGGGCGGCCGCGCGCCGAACCACGTCCCTGGCGCCGACGGCCGCGGCCACCGCCGCGGCGGCGGTGGATGCCGCGACCACCGTCTCGGTGAAGCGGGCGGTGTCGTGGGACATGCCAAAGAAGAGCGGTGCCACCATGTAGGTGGCCAAGAGGTAGCCCGCCATCGTCGACCCGATCAGGAACACGCACGCAACACCGGCCGCCGGCAACCTGGATCCCCAGAACAGGGCCAATGCCACCAGCCCGATCAGCGCGACCAAGAGCATCGACCAGAACACCCCCGGTCCGATCTCCAGCCCGGTAGCCGTCCCGTTGACCCCGGCGACCAAGACCAATCCGCCATGGAGCGTGAAGGCGGCCGCCACCAGGAGCACCAAAACGACTTCGACCACGGCGATGCCGACGGTGGCGGCCCGGCCGAACACCGGTGACGCGGCCGGAAGCAGCATGACCGCCAGCGCCATCGCGAGCAGGCCGAGCACCTGGATGAGCAAACCCGCTCCGAGGAGCTGGGCGGCGTTGCCGATGGGCTCCCAGCCCTCAAAAGGCAGGAAGTAGTCATAGGCGTGGTCTTCGACCGATCGGTCAGTCGGCCCCTGGGAGCCGCTGAAGGTGACCCAGCGCTGCAACGAGGCAATCAGCTGCAGCGTAAAGGAAACCAGGAGCAGCACCGTGGCGGCGAGCATGAATAGGAACGATGTCTTGCGGAAGCGCACTTCCCGGGCGCACCCACCGGTTTCGTTTATCCCCAACATGGCCCAACCGTAGCAATATGCCTGCAGGAGTCAATGGTTGCCCAGGCAGCCGGCCAAGGGCCCCGGTGCTCAGTCGGTGCGGCTGGCCCTGCGCACCTGCGAACCGACTGCGAAAAGCATCGAGATGCCGGCCGCGGCGGTGGTTGCAATGAGCACCATTTCGGTGACCGGGAAGAACCCGTCGCCGGCAAACATGTAGAGCAGGGGAGTGATGACGATGGAAGCCACGAAATCGCCCAGCACGGTGGATCCGAGCAGGCACAAGCACCCGATCATCGCCGGCAGCGAGCTGCCCCGCCACCAGATGGCCGCGGCCACCAGGCCGACCAAGGAGAGAAGAAACATCATCCGCACCGGCAACGCCGGATCCATCATGAGGGTCTGGATGCCGGTGGAACCTTGGTCCCCGGCGAGCATCGCGTGGATTCCGAACGAGACGGCCACAAGGACCACTGCCACCGACCCGGCAACCACTGCCTTGCGTTTTTGCGCCACCCGCGGCAGTGCCAGCACCCCCGCGGCCATCGCCAGCATCCCGAGCACCTTGAGCCAGTTGGCCACACTGTACAGCCGAGCCGTGGCGGCGAACGGATCCTGAGGGTCGACCCCCGGCCCGTCGCCGGACAGCTCGCCGTTGAAGACCTCCCAGCCCTGGATCGAGGCCCGCTGCTGTATGACGGCCGAGGCGAGAAACAGTAGGGCGGCTCCGATCAGGAGCGTGAACGAAGAAGTGCGGAAGCCGACGCTCCGCGTGACCCGGGACGAATCGTTGATGGCCGACATGGCCCCACCCTAGCCAGCGCACCGTCGAAGTCAATGGCAGTGGACCTGCGCCGGTGCGTGGGCTTGGTCTTATCCCGCGCGCCGGTAGCGGCGCACCACGGTGCCGGCTGCGAAGACCATGGCCAGGGCGGCCGCGGCGCTCGTGCCGGCGACCACGCTTTCGAGCCAGGGGGTCGTGTCATGAGAGACGTAGCCGGCGATCATGGCAGCGACCGTGAAATTGGCGATCGCGGCACCGAACATGTTTGAACCCACCAGGAACACGCACGCCACCGATGCCGCCCTCGACATGCCGGACCACAGCCACGCCAGGGCTGCCAGGCCGCCGAATCCGCACCAGACCATGAGCGGGGCCAACACCCGCGAGTGCTGCAGATCGGAGGGCGCGCCGTTGATCCCCGAGATCAGGGCATGGGCACCCATGACGGCGAACGCGGCGGCAACCAAGAGTGCGAGCGCCCGCTCGGCGACGATGCCGATCCGGTTGGGTGCCACGCGAGGCACGGCAAGCACGCCCAGGGCCATGGCCAGGACGCCCACGGCCTGGAGGAGCGTGGCCGCCCCGAAGAGCTGGGCCGCGGTCCCGATCGTCTCCCAGGGATCTGCGGGGAAGCTGTAGTCCAATTCGTGGTCTTCGACCGTGAGCTCGTTGCCGGGACGTTGCCCGCGCAGCACCACCCAGCGTTGGATCGAAGCCAGGTGCTGCAGCACCGCCGAGGCCATGAACAGCACGGCGGCCGCAAGTAACCCGAAGACCGAGACCTTGGGGAGGCGAACGGCCAGTTCGGACTGGCCTGTTTTGCTGGTGGCCGACATGGCACCACAGTAGCTGTGCCGCGCGGCGAGTCA
This sequence comes from Arthrobacter sp. UCD-GKA, assembly GCF_001863355.1. Classification (NCBI taxonomy): domain Bacteria; kingdom Bacillati; phylum Actinomycetota; class Actinomycetes; order Micrococcales; family Micrococcaceae; genus Arthrobacter; species Arthrobacter sp. UCD-GKA. Next base: position 74,442 of record NZ_MOLR01000007.1, read on the forward strand.
ATGGTGGTGGAGGCGGTTCACCGGCCCGGGGCGCCCGGTCCGGTTCCGGGGCTGCCCAGGCGCTGCAACTCGGTGCGCAGCTCCTGGAGCACGGCCGATTACACGGTCATGAGCAGGGAGATCAGTACAAGGACCATCGGCCCATGGTCCAGGGCAGCATTTTCCGCTACCGCGTCGGCAATCCCCGGGGGACGTGCCCGAAAACTTCGGTTCGAGGAGGGCCGGTGGAAGCGCCATCGCGGCTACGCCACCGACTGCACCGGGAACATCGCGTCCTGGAACCCCGCGCTGGCGGTCATGCTGGGCCATGCCGAGAGCCGCGTCCTGTTCGACTGGTGCGTGTCGGTGAACTCAACGATCAACCGTGCCCACCGGCACTGCAAAACATCCCGCGCCGCGCAGGGGAGCCCATCGATTGACAAGAATATGCACCGCGGGACGCCTGACCACGCCATCGGCAGGTCCGGCAGCGGGCTGAAGGTCGAGATCCCCTGACTGGTCGAGGGGTAGCAGCGCCCCTTGGTGGCGAAGGCCGGACCGGGGCAGGCCGAGGAATCCCCGATGTTCGACAATCTCCTGGTGTCGTGAGGGTCACGGTCCCCTTGCCTGGCCGATCAAGACCCGTCCGAAGACGACCCTGGCCGACAAGGCCTACTGCTCCCGGGCAGCTGAGAATACCCGCGCGTGCGCGGCATCCAGTGAATGGCCCACCCGAAAGGGCGACCGGAAAGCCAACCGGAAGCGCATGGACCCGGCGGGCGGCCGGTGACCCGCGACCAGGGAGGGCTCAAGCGGCGCAATGAAAGTCGAGCGCAGCTTCAACGCCCAGAAGCAGTGGCGCGGCATGGCCACTCGGTGCGCTTTGCCCGCCCTGGCCGATCGCTCGGCCGCCATCCTCCACGCCCTTGCATATCGGGAGAGCCGCCCTCAGAAAATCCCGCTGGGGAGGAGCCCCCTGGTGCGCCGCGGAATCGTGCATCAGCACCTGCCGGGTCTGCCTCCCGGCCGGAACCTGCCCTGCCCGCCGGCGGTGTTCCCGGCCGCCTGTCGAAGCATGGCAAAAACCTTGTCGGCCGGCTATCGGTAAATTACGGTTGGTCCAGGACCAACCTCTGCAGACGAGAACGACGACCACGGCGGCCCGCCGCAAGGGGAGCTGCATGGCCGGATTTCCAACAGCACCAATTCACGAACGGAGCATCATGCGAGAACTTCCCACGGAACGTGGCCCGCTCAGTTCCGCCCTGTTGACGACGCTCATGCGCACGGTCTTGCCCCAAGACCTGGGCTATCTTGAGGAAATGCTTGAGGAGGCCTTCCGTGCCGATGCCGACTTCCTGTTCAACGAGGACCTCCAGCTAAGCCTGTTTGTGCTGTACGAACTGCACTACTCGGGCTTCGATTCCATCCGCGACGACTGGGAATGGCATCCGCCGCTCCTCGCACTGCGCAAGCGGCTCGAGGACTGCTTCGAGCAACGCCTGAACGACACCGTCGGAGAAGTTCCCCAACCCGCGCCGAACGCGCAATCGGTTGCCGACGCGCTTTTCGAGATGGCCCGGGCGGCGACGGGCCCCTCGGTCTCCTCGTTTGTGGCACGCCAGGCAACCCTTGAACAGGCTCGCGAATTCCTCATCCACAAGTCCATCTACCAGCTCAAGGAGGCCGATCCGCACACCTGGGCGATTCCCCGGCTGAGCGGACGGGCAAAGTCGGCGCTGGTGGAGATCCAGGCCGACGAATACGGCGGCGGGGTCCCCGGCCGAACGCATGCAGAGCTGTTTGCCCGGACCATGGAGGGCTTGGGACTCGAGCACGACTTCGGGAGCTACATCGAGGCCATCCCGGCCATCACGCTGGCTTCGGTCAACGCCATCTCCCTCTTCGGGCTCCACCGGCGCCACCGCGGCGCGACCTGCGGCCACCTCGCGATCTACGAGATGACGTCGTCGTTGCCCAACGCCAAGTACGCCCGCGGATTCCGGCGCCTCGGATTCGACTCGCCCGTCACCGACTACTTCGATGAACACGTGGAGGCGGATGCCGTCCACGAGCAGATCGCCGGAAGGGACCTCGCCGGCGGACTCATCGAAGCGGACCCCCGGATGATGCAGGACGTGTTCTTCGGTGCGGCGACCGTCATCCTGCTCGACACGTTGGCCGGGACCTGGCAGATGAACGCCTGGCAGTCGGGAACCAGCTCCCTGCGCGCCCAACTCCAGGGCGCATCGTGAGCGGTTCCGGGCCGACCAGCATCACCGTGTGTCCGCGTGGCCCGCTGATCGTGCGGGGCAGCTTCGACATCCTCGACGGAGACAACCAACCGGTCGATCCGCGGCGCGGGACCGTGGCACTGTGCCGATGCGGCGGGTCGAAGATCAAGCCGTTTTGCGACGGCACGCACAAGCTGCTTCGCTTCGACGAGCCCCAGCAGCAGCACGCCGGCCGGGATGGCGGCACTCCACCGAATCCTTCACAACACAACAACAAGGAGCAAGACACCATGAATGAAAACCAGGAACCCACCAACGACGTTTCGGATGAAGCCAAGGACCGGGACACCCGTAAGGACCACGTCTCGGACCCGGCACTGTCCACCGACCCGGGCCATGACTGGACCGACGAAGGCGGAGCCACCGAATCCGGACCGGCTCTCGACGCCGACGACAGCAAGTAGGACTTCGGCACCAAGGCCGTTGATCCGTGGTCCCGGGCGTCGCACGGGACCACGCAAGCCCGGCATCCCCCGAGCGGATGCCGGCGGGCCTTCCCTGCCACCACGACCCGAACGATCGTCCCGCCGGCCGTTGGCCGGCCGCGCCACCAGCACCATGCTTCGTCCACAGACCGTCCGGGAGGACCCCCATGAGCACGTTCGGCATCGAAGAAGAGTTCTTCCTGCTCAACCCGGACACCGGGATGCCCGGCGTCCCGGATCCCGCGGCCTCCGCCGCACTGATGGACATCCGGGCCGGGGGGAATTCCACCCAGTCCGAGCTGTTGGCCTGCCAAGTGGAGACCGCCACGCCGATCTGCAGTGACGGACCGGCGGCGCTTGCCTCGTTGCGCGAGTACCGCAAGGAACTGGCCCGCACCGCCCAGGAGCTGGGCTTGCTGCCCGTCGGACTCGGAGCGGCACCGGTGGTCCCCACCGGTCCGGCGGTCATCGCCGACCAGGAACGCTACCGCAGGCTGCACGAGTACCTGCCCGGAATCAGCTCGGAGCAATACGTCTCGGGTCTGCATGTCCACGTCTCGGTGCCCGATGCGGATGCCGGTGTCGTGGCCCTGAACGCCCTGCGGCCCTGGCTGCCGCTGCTGCTGGCGATCGGGTCGAACTCCCCGTGGTGGCACGGTGCCGACACCGGCTTCGCTTCCTGGCGCAGCATCCATTACCGGCGGTGGTCGGTGCAGGGCATCCAGCCGTATTTTGCCGACGGGCACGAGTACCGGACCCGGTTGGACACCCTGTTGGCTTCCGAGGTGGTCGTGGACCAGGGCCACATCGGCTGGGCCGCGCGCCTGTCCAGCCGGTATCCGACCGTTGAGGTCAGGATCGCGGACGCGCAGCTGCGCGCCGAGGACTCGGTGTTGCTGGCACTGCTGGTGCGCGCACTGGTCGACACGAGCCTGCGTGCCCCCGCAACGGGCAGGCCGCTGTTGCCCGAGGTCCTGGACCTCGCCTTCTGGCAGGCAGCCAAGCACGGCATGGTCGGCAACCAAGTGGACCCCGGCAGCGGGCGGACCTTGGGGACCGGCCGGTTGCTTCAGGCATTGCTGCAGCTCATCGGCGAGGCGTTGTCCCTGAACGGCGACACGGATTTTGTCCACGGGGGCCTGGAACGCCTGGCACGGCACGGCAACGGTGCCCAGCGCCAGCGCAACAGCTTCCAGCGCGGAGGCCTTGTCCAGGTGGTCGGCGATGCCGGTGAGGAGCTGACGGCCTGAGCCGTTGGCCGGTTCGCAGGGGCCCGGCGGTGCCCGGGCACCGCCGGGCGACCCCGGGCGCGGAGGTGCCTTTTTACCGGAAGACGGCCCCGTTGATGGCCACGGTCACCTGCAGGTTGCCCAGCTGCCATGTCCCCGAGGCAAACAGGGCATCGTGCATTTTGTCCGGGCCCCGTGCCCTGCCTGTTTTTTGCCACCGGAGATCGTCGCCCACCCGCCGGCATCAACGGAAATCGGGTCCAAGGTCAGGCCAAGCCGCAGGCAGGGGCGAGAACAAACGCGACTGGAGTACTGCCGGTCCTGCTGATCCCGTCCGGCTCGGGGTGGAAGGACCGACCGGTGTATCCCCGGTGCGCCGTCCTCGTCGATGCGAGGGGAACCGATCTCCCCGATGATGAGCGATTCCACGGGCAGGGCGGGGAGATCGGCCCAGGACCACCGGGTCGTGGTCGAGGGCGGCATCCATCGCTACCGTGTCAGCTTCGCCTGCCGAGACCTGCCCGAACACCTCGGTTCGGGCGCCGCCGCCGCGTGCCCGCCGTCGGCACCGGAGAGGCCGCGCCGGCTATTTTGCCGGGCCACGGCAGCGCGTAGCGCGTGGTCAACTGAGAGCTATGGTGGACTCCACGATCAGCTGTGCCCACCATCACCCGACCAACCTCCTGCCGCCCGCGGGAAACCACCATCGGGAAATCTCCTGGCTGTGTCGCGCGGCGAGTCAATGGCGGCGGTTCACCGGCCCGGGGTGCCCGGGGTGCCAGGGGTCGTTCCGGGCCTGCCCAGGCGCTGCAGCTCGGTGCGCAGCTCCTCGATCATGGCCAGCTGCGCCCGGTTCATCTCCATCAAGAGGTCCAGGTCCCTCTTCGAGCCCATGTCCGTGTCCAGGTCGTGCTGGGCCATGGCCGCGGCGATCGCGTCCTGGCGCTTGGCCGCGATCAACAAGATGGCGCCCTGGAGCCCCGCCAGCATGCTCAAAAACAGGTTCAGTAGGATATACGGGTACGGATCCCAGACCTGGCCTGGGCGGATGAAGCTGTTGGCCGCCACCCAGAGCAGCATGAACAACACGAAGCTGCCCACAAACGGCCAGCTTCCCATGGAATTGCGCAGCACGTCGGCCGAGCGCTGGCCCAGGGTCAGGGAGTCCCGGTGCTGCTGATGCCACGTCTTCTGGTGTGTACCCATGGCATCAGCGTAATGCCCGGTCGGGCACCGCGGTTCGGCATTCCTTGCATGGCCTGCCCAGGCTCAGCGGGCGCCTACGGCTACAGGGTGCAGTTGGTGTCCCAGCCCGCCGGGCCGTTGCCCCCGGCCGGGTACTCGTCCAGGTCCACCATGTCATCGGCCCACGCGGTGAGGATCGGGTCCACGATCCGCCAGCATTCCTCCGCGGTGTCCCCGCGCACCGACAGGGTCGGGTCCCCGGAGAGCACCCCGAGCAGCACTTCGCCGTAGGGGAGCAGGTCCGGGGAGTTCAGCTCCGCGGCCAGGGTCACGTGGTCCAGGGTGTACAGGTCGCCGGGGCCGTTGACGTCCAAATCCAGCGAGAGGGTGTCGGGGCCGAACCCGATCCGCAGCTTGGTGGGCTTGTCGGTGCCCTTGAAGCCGGTGGGCAGGTGGGAGACCGGGCGGAAGGTGATGATCGCTTCCTTCCGGGCCGTGCCCAGCGCCTTGCCGGCGCGTAGGATGAACGGGACCCCGGCCCAGCGCGAGTTGTTGATGTGCAGCGTGACCTCGGCCAGCGTCTCGGTCTTCAGCGCCGGCTCCACGCCCTTCTCGGCCGCGTAGTCCGGCACCGGGCGTCCCTTGGAGGTGCCGGCGGTGTACCGGGCCCGGCGGGTGAACTTCCTCGGGTCCCCGGCCAGGGCCGTGGCACGCAGCACCGAGCCCAGGTGGTCGCGCACGTCGCGCTCCTTCAGGGTTGCCGGGGCATTCATGGTCAGCAGTCCCAGGATCTGGAGCAGGTGCGACTGGATCATGTCGCGCAGCGCCCCGGCCCCGTCGTAGTACCCGGCCCGGTCCTCCAGAGCCAGTTCCTCGTCGTAGAAGATCTCGATCTTCTCCACGTGCTCGGAGGTGAACAGGGGCTCGAGCAGCCGGTTGGCGAAGCGCAGGCCCAGGATGTTGAACACCGTGCCCTTGCCCAGGAAGTGGTCGACCCGGTGGATGTTCTCCTCCGGCACCAGGCGGATCAGCGTGCGGTTCAGGCCCTGGGCGGATTGCTGGTTGGAGCCGAAGGGCTTTTCCATGACCAGGAGCGTGGTTTCGGGCAGWTGCCCGGGTTCCAGCACCTCGCAGGCCTTCTGGCTCACGGCCGGGGGCAGGGCGAAGTAGAGGGCCACCGGGCCATCGAGCGTCTCGACCAGGTTGGCCAACTCGTTGGGCTTGGTGACATCGAGTTCGGTGAAGGAGGTGTGCTTGGCGACCTTCGCCAGTTCCGCCCGGCCCGCCTCGGTGGCGTGCTCCATGGCGGCCTCGCAGGTTTCCGTGACGCGCTGCTGCCATTTTTCCTGGCTGTAGCCCGGGCCCCCGGCCCCGGCCAGGTGCAGCCCGGTGGCGCGGCCCGATCCGATCAGCCGGGCCAGGCCCGGAAGCAGCAGCCTTCCGGTCAGGTCGCCGGAGGCTCCGAGGATCAACAATGTGCTTACGTGGGTGCCGCCGTGATGGCCTGTTTCAATGCTCACTCCTCTACATTGCCACGTGTTGCCCAAAACGCTCAGTCTTTCTTGGTAATCTTGGATGTTGAGTCCAGCGGGTTAGACCGCGCCTGAATCCCACAACGAAAGAAGTGCACGGCACGTGTTCAATTCACTCTCCGACCGCCTGACATCCACCTTCAAGAACCTGCGCGGCAAGGGCAGGCTGTCCGAGGCCGACATCGACGGCACCGTACGCGAGATCCGCCGTGCCCTGCTGGACGCCGACGTCGCCGTTCCGGTGGTCCGCGCCTTCGTGGCCCAGGTCAAGGAACGCGCCCTGGGCGAAGAGGTCTCGGCCTCGCTGAACCCGGGCCAGCAGATCGTCAAGATCGTCAACGAGGAACTCGTGGGCATCCTCGGCGGGGAGACCCGCCGGCTGAACCTGGCCAAGAACCCGCCGACCGTGATCATGCTCGCTGGCCTCCAGGGCGCCGGCAAGACCACGCTGGCCGGCAAGCTGGCCAAGCACCTCAAGGCCCAGGGCCACACCCCGCTGCTGGTCGCCTGCGACCTCCAGCGCCCCAACGCCGTCAAGCAGCTCCAGGTCAACGGCGAACGTGCCGGGGTGCCGGTGTACGCACCGCACCCGGGCGTCTCCTCCGAGTTCGAGTCCGCCACCGGCGACCCGGTCGCGGTGGCCCGCGACGGCGTGGCCGAAGCCCGCACCAAGCTCCACGACGTGGTCATCGTCGACACCGCCGGCCGGCTGGGCATCGACGCCGAGATGATGGCGCAGGCAGCGGACATCCGCGCCGCGGTCAACCCGGACGAGGTCCTGTTCGTCATCGACGCGATGATCGGCCAGGACGCGGTCAACACCGCCCAGGCGTTCAACGACGGCGTCGGCGTCACCGGCGTGGTGCTGACCAAGCTCGACGGCGACGCCCGCGGCGGCGCGGCCCTCTCGGTGGCCTCGGTGACCGGCAAGCCGGTCATGTACGCCTCCACCGGCGAAAACCTGGACGACTTCGAGATCTTCCACCCGGACCGCATGGCCTCGCGGATCTTGGACATGGGCGACATCCTCACCCTGATCGAGCAGGCCGAGCAGAACTGGGACAAGGGCGAAGCCGAGCGGATGGCGAAGAAGTTCGCCGACCGCGAGGACTTCACCCTCGATGACTTCCTGGCCCAGATGGCCCAGATCCGCAAGATGGGCTCGATGAAGAAGATCCTGGGCATGATGCCCGGGTCGCAGATCTCCCGCCAGCAGCTCGAGCAGTTCGACGAGTCGCAGATGGACCGCATCGAGGCCATCGTCCGCTCGATGACCCCGCACGAGCGCGTGGCCCCGAAGATCATCAACGGCTCGCGCCGCGCCCGCATCGCCAAGGGCTCGGGCGTGCACGTCTCCGAGGTCAACTCGATGCTCGAGCGCTTCGGCGAGGCGCAGAAGATGATGAAGAAGCTGGCCTCCGGCGGAGCGATCCCGGGCATGCCCGGCGGGCGCGGCGGGGCCAAGAAGGGTGCCAAGGGCGGGAAGAAGAAGCCGGCGAAGTTCGGCAACCCGGCCAAGGCCGCCCAGCTAGCCGCGGCCGAGGCCAACAAGCCCAAGGCACCGGCCGGTGCCGCCTTCGGCGCCGGGCCCAAGGACTTCGACCCGTCGGAACTGAACCTGCCCAAGGGGTTTGAGAAGTTCCTTGGCAAGTAGCCCCCACCCCGGGCCGGGAGGCGAGAGCCCGCAGTGGCTGATCGCCTCCATGGCCCTGATCTTCGACGAGCCCACCGGGAGCGATGCACACCGGCGGATCTCCGAGACGCTGCGCGCCAGGCAGTCCATTGCGCTGCTGGCCGAGCCGGTCTCCTGGGGTGAGCTCTGCGTGATCGAGATGGTCCTGGCGGTGAACGCCGAGGGGTTCATCGTCATGGCCGATGCGGACGGCAACACCAGCTTCGGGCAGCAGATCGAGGGATTTGCCATTGCCCTGAAGCGGGGGACCGGGGCCCGCTGGGCCGACTTCGACGGGGTGGATGCCGAAAGCGGCGAACCCATCGACGACGCGGCCCTCGAGTACCCCACCGGCGGGCGCTCGGTGCTGCTGGGTTCCTTCAAGGGCTCGGAGGTCGCGCTCTTTGCCGGGGCGACCAAGACCGCCTGGCAACACTTCTCCACCCAACACGGCGACGTGGCGGTGCACGAGGGCTACATGCCCGAGATCATGCTCTCCCGCGCCACCTTCCCCGCCATCATGCTTTCCCGCCTGGGCCCGCGCTTTTCCATGGTCTTCTGGTTCGAGGGACAAAATCGCAAGCTCCACGGCTACCCGGGCTTCGGCCACGGCTGGTCGGTTGCCGCAGCTCCGGTGCTGGACACCGTGCCCGGAACCGATGCCGCAGAGGTCGCCGACTTCCTGTCCCGCGAATGGCTGGCCCCGGACCTGGAGTCCATCGCCGAGCTGACCGAATACGGCATCGGCGAGGACGTGATCGCCCAGCTCAACGAGGCCCTGGGCGGCAGCGGGTCGGTGGACAAGCTGCGCACCGTGCTGAAAATCTTTGGCCGCGATGAATCCCTGGCCGACTACGTCGAGGAAGGCACGCTGCCGGAGGCCGCCGTGCTGGTGGAGCCCAAATCCCTGGGCTCCACGATTGCCAGCGGCATGAGCGCCGACGCGCGCGAGGCCACCGGTATCCGCAAGTTCTTCAACGTGCTGGCCTGGCGCCCGCGCACCCAGGTCATCTGGGGCGTCGTGGAGGCCCTGGTTGCCCTGGCACTGGTGATGCTCACCGACTGGCAGCAGCCGTGGCTGCCGTTCTGGGCGGTGGCGCTCATTGCCGCGTTCTGGGGCGTCGATGCGTTGACGAACCTTGTCGTCGGCGGCTGGCGGTTGTGGGGCAAACGCAAGGCATAGGGCCAATCTGACTGTGCTTCACGTTAGTCTCGGGCCATGGACATCACCAATGGCTTGACGCTCAGCAAGGCCGTGAAGGACAAAAGTACGCCCCTATGGCAATTCCTCGACCAGAGGTTCCCGAACACCGCCCCCATCCGCCGGGAATACAAGGTTCGCGTCGGGGAGATCATCSTCGACTCGATGGGGGCCCACGCCGGCACCGTTGGAACTGCGATGGACCTGGCTGTGCGTCTAATGTTGGAACCAACGGACGTGCCGCAGTCGGCGCGATTCCTTTTGCGAGCGGACAAAAATTACACAGGCACAGTGGATGAGCTGGCTTCGATCGCCGGTTCGTCTGTACACGCCGGGGAGCGGGGAGCCGAAAGCTTTGCCCGGGCCGTATGGGGGCTGGCCTTGTGCGCAACGGCCCACCGGGTTGGCATGGCTGCTCCGTCGGTTGTGTTTGAACTACTGGGCTCCAAATCATTCAACGTGTCTTCCATGATGTCCCAGGCACCGGAAGTTGCCGTCCGGGAAATGACGGCGTTGTGTGGCCTGGCTGGCCGGAACCTGCTTCCTGCCTTGAAGACGCCCTTCCACCTTGGTCCCGAATTTGACGCGTCGCGTCGAAGCGGGGGAGCCGACGATCGCTTAATCGCTGCCGAAGCGGACCTGATCTGCAATGGATTGTTGATCGACATCAAGACCCGGCTGGGAACCAAGAACGCCAAGAGCGGCACTCGGAGCGACTCGTTGGGCATTGATGAAATCTACCAATTGCTGGCCTACGCTTTGCTCGATCGCTCCGACTCGTACAAAATCAACTCCGTGGGCATCTACTCGGCCAGATACGGTGCCTTGGTCAGCTGGTCCTTGGAACATGTCACCACGACGTTGGCCGGTGGGTCGTTTGATTTCGTGGAGGCCAGAGAACAGCTTTGGGAAATGCTTCGGGCCTAACCGCGCCGCGAGAAGTTTCGCCAGCAGAGGTAAAGCCACGCCTCCGTCACCGATCTTGAAAGGATATATGGAGTTGTCGACTCTCGTCGGAAAAAATCCGGATTCCAGCGACGGCGAAGTGCTTTTGCGGCTACTCCTGGAATCGCAAAGTTGGGCCCATCGGAGGGTTGATTCGCTTCGCATGAGTGCCGATGGCCGGACTCGTCGTCATGTATCCGTAGACGTCACTGTCCCCGAGGATGCTCAGATCCAAGGCAGCAAAGGCCGCATTGTCGTTCCACTGGCTGTGCTGAACAAGGGAACTAAAACCCGGCTGGATGCTCGATTTGAGGGGAAATCACTACCGATTCTTGGACGCAAGGACAACTCCAAGCTCGCTGTGGAGATGCTTTGCTCGGCGATCTGAAACCTCAAGAACTTTTCTCCAAGCGATGAATCCAGGGCTGTCGAGGTTATTTCAAGTGTTGTCCATTGCAACGAGCAAGCACGGGTCGAAGAACTCAGCAAGTATAAAATTTGGGCCGCGAGCGAGCAGATCGAGGTTCCGCAGGAGCTTGATCTGCTGATCAGACTGCTGGCCGGAAACTATCTGTTTATGGTCGAAGTCGATGAGTCGATGGTAGGTGTTCGGTGCACCCTGAAATATGCTTTCGACCAAGACGTCCAAGCACGTTCACCGGAGCACTTCATCGAGGCGGATTTCAGCCAGCTCGTTCCGGACTATGGGTTCAGCGCGAGCCAGCACTTTGAACTGGAGGTACCTTCGAGTCTGACCATCGTCTCATTGGACTTCGTCGAGTTCGACTTCGCCGGGTCTTCTACAAAGATTGATCACCTTGAATTGAGGAGCCGCAGTGAGCCACCTTTTATCGCCCACTCTGTTCTTGAACCGGGACATAGATTTTACAACGGTCTCGTGATTGCGCGGCTGACTCCGGCCAAGGCCGGGCTGCTTAGCTTTACAAAATCGGCACTTGTCTTCACATCATTCCTCGTGCTCAGTGCAACACTGGTTCGGATATTTAGCGACGTGGTCCTGGCAAAGGCGGCCGTTATTCCCTCGCCATCGGCATCCATACTCTTAATCGGTCCGGCATTGCTCTTGTCATGGATCAGTAGGCAGGTAGAGCACCCGTATGAGGGGCATTTGCTTAAGCCTCTCAGATGGATCTTGTACTTGTGCACGACAGTTCTGGTGCTCATGGCGATTCTTGCAGCAATTCCCGTAGCCCAACCGGTGTGGCACGGGGCTTGGATCTTAGTTTTCGGCTCGGTACTTGCGGCCTGGTTTGTCTTCGCATGGTATTTTCTGGGGGAGACGATAAAAGGCCACGTTTCACGGATAAGATGGAACAGCAACAGGGAGGTAGATCATGGCTAAGTCGGTACGGAGCGTCGCAAAACGAAGCAGTCGATTCGTAGAAGATGCCCGAGCTGGGCGTGTGAAACTTGATGTAGTCATGAAGAACGTTGACTATGAAATCGTATCTGGCGGCGGATCGATTATTGGCGAGTACCCCTATACCGGTACCGAAGAAGAAGCCACGAAGGCCATCCGAAAAATCGTGGCTGGGGCCTCCACCAGGCAGAAGCTCGCGTAAGTGCCATATTCGGAAAGTCTGGTCGATTGGGGCAACTGAAACACCGCCCCTGATTTTGAAGCCCAGCACATCAATCGGACTTTGCCTCGGAGAAGTCGGCCGAACAAGCGGCTTGCTCGGGCTCAAAGGGCGAAGTTCCCGAAAGTTCATAATTGATGGGCATCAGGCACGTTCAGGCAGTTGCATGTGCGTGGAATCGGTCTTCCTGGAACTTCCGTTAAGGGCAATAAAAGGTGCCCACGGACGTCCAGCAAAATTCCGCCACCCCTGCCGCCCCCAGCGCTGGCAGTGGCATCAACATGGCGACCGGAACTCTAGTTCGACGTAGGCGGAATCGCAGTCCCGGTCCGTTCGCTGCTTTTGGCTTAGTCCCCCAGCAAGACGCAGGGGACCGGAGCTCGAGTAGTGCCGAGCGGACGGGTTCCTTCTGGGTCACGCTGACGGGCGTGGTGCCACGGGGCCGCGAAAGTTCTTCAGCGTGCTGGCGTGGCGTCCGCGCACCAAGGGTGGCGATGCGTTGACGAACCTTGTTGTCGGCGGCTGGCGGTTGGCCCGAAGGCGGACCTCCGGTCGTTAGCGCGCGCTGCCGCGCATATCCACCGGCAACCCGATTCCAGGTTCCTCCGGCACCATGGCGGAAGCGATATCCGTTGCGCTGATTCCGTGTTTCAGGGCCGTGGCGCTGATAGCTTCAAAGGCATCCTGGCGTTGGCGCAACAGCAGCAGTGCCGCTGCCACGTCCTGGGCGGCCGCGCGAACCAGGTCCAAATCACCCATTGCTTGCCCGTCGTTCCGAAGTTCGCCTCATTGCCCTTGCCCCCAATGATCCGTGTGCCACATCCGTGGCGGGGTTCTTGCTGCCCTTGTTCACAGTCAAGCATTCGGGCAGCCACGGAGCAAGGATTTGTGCGGCCACCGGCACCCGAGCCAGGGACCAGGCAAGGAAAAACGGCAATTGGCCGGTGCTGGTGTCAAAAAGGTTGTGCAGCCGCGCCGATATTGGTTTGCTACTTATACAACCCGATTTCCCCAAGCAGGCGATCGGAGTTGCAATTTGGTTGGGTGTCCCGGGCCGCGGTCCGGGACTCTGCGGGGGTCATGGCCCGCGGGGAACCCGTTCGATATCGAAGCAAATTCATTTGACCGCACCGGATCCCCGGAACCGGTGCGAGGCACAAAGCGGGTCCGCCAAGCAAACCGCGGGACGCACTTTCCGACGAATACGGCTCGCCCAATGGCGGCGGGCATGGATCAACTGGAGGTCACCAATGAGTGAGAACGATCTTAACGCTGCCTATCGGCCCAAAGACAACATCGAGAGGGACCGGGACGCAGCTGACGACAGGGGACTGGAACCGGATGTGCACACGCATCCCGGCGTTCCTGTCGAACCGATTGGGCCACTGGAACCTGCCGGCCCTCCGGCACCGGTGAGCCCGCAGGATTCGGGCTCGTTCGCTGCGGCGGGCACTGAGATGCCGTTGGCACCGCCGCCGGCCACAACAGAAACCCCCATGGAGGGCGAATCCGGCATGGGGGCGCAAGCCAAGGAGGAAACCCGGGCGCTGGCTCGCGAGGGCGTGGATTCCGCCAAGCACGTGGGCCAGACGGCCAAGCGCGAGGCCGAAGAGGTCCTGGACCAGGCCAAGGAGCAGGCATCCAACCTGTTTTCCGAGCTTGGATCGGACATCCGCGAACAAGCGGGAACCCAACAGCAAAAGATTTCGGCCAACCTGCGCCAGATCAGCGGGGACCTGCGCAACATGCTCGCGTCCTCCGATGCCTCGGGCAGCGCGTCGATGTTGGTCGACCAAGCCGCAAAGCACAGCGGGAACGCGGCGGACTGGCTTGAACAGCGGGAGCCCGGTGACCTGCTTGACGAGGTCAAGGGCTTCGCACGCCGACGGCCCGGGGCCTTTTTGGGCATCGCGCTGGGTGCGGGTCTTCTCGCCGGGCGCATCACCCGCAATGCCGGAAGCGGGCCGGACCAGAGCCGGAAAAACGCCGTTGAAACCCCCGGATTCCCGGAGGCCGCCCAACCGCGAACGGCCAGCCCGCTGCCGCCGACGGTGAACCCAACCATCGGTGAAGGCGCGGTGGGCGGCACCGGGAGCAACCCGGGTGTCGGCTACAACCCGTCGGCGGTGCACGGCACCGAGCAGGGGTACACCGGGCCATGAGCGAATATCCAACAACGGCATCGGGAGCCCACAGCACCGACATTCCCCCTGGGCAGGCGAAGGGAGTCCCGACCTCGGATGCTTCCCTCGGAGAACTGTTCAGCGACCTGAGCCAGAACGTCTCGGAGCTGGTGCGCCAGGAAGCGGAGCTGGCCAAGGCCGAGCTGCGCCAGACCGCACGTTCGACGGGCAAGGTGGCGGGGCTGTATGCAGGCGCCGGCGTGGCCGGCCACTTCGTACTGCTCTTCCTCTCGCTTGCGGCAATGGTCGGACTAGCCTCCTGGATGGGCTATGGCTGGTCCGCGGTGGTGATCGCGGTGATCTGGGCGATCATTGCCGCCATCATGGCCACGCTGGGCAAGAAGCATTTCAAGGAGGTCAAGGGCATGCCCAAGACGGCCGAAACCATTAAGGACATTCCGCCAACATTCAACCCCCAGGAGGAAACCCCATGAACCGGAATCCGGAAGAGATTCGTGAGGACATCGAACGTACCCGCGGCAACCTTGGCGAGGACGTTGACGCGATTGCCGACAAGGTCATGCCCTCGAACATTGCCCATCGGCAGAGCGAGAAGATCAAGGGCTCCGTGCGCCGGGCCAAGGAAGCTGTCATGGGCTCCGTGGATCAGGCCGGCTCGGCCGTCCCGGAGGCCTTGCACGAGGCACCGCGCGCCATGGCCTCCCAGACCCGCGGAAACCCGCTGGCCGCCGGGCTGATCGCCTTCGGCGCAGGATTGCTGATTTCCTCCCTGGTCCCCGGGAGCGAGAAGGAACGCGACATGGTCCACACACTCAAGGACAAGGCGGAGCCGGTGACAACCGAGATCTCCGAGGCCGCCAAGGACATCGCACAGGACATGAAGCAACCTGCGGCCGAGGCCATGGAAAGCCTCAAGGACTCGGCCAGGGAATCGGCGCAAACGGTCAAGGAGGAGGCCTCGGACGAGGCCAGCTACCTGCAGGACGAGGCCAGCGGCGCCGCGGCGAACGTGAAGGATTCCGGGGGCCAGACCGGGCCCGGCGTCCCACCGGGCGATCCGGCTCACCGTACCGGCGGTATTTAGGAACGCCACGCACCACGCGGAGGGGCCGGGATTTTCCCGGCTCCTCCGTCATCTGGGGATGCTGACCGGCGCCATCCCCGTCCACCCCCGATCGACCGAACGCTGGAGGAACGATGAAGGCCTGCGAGACGTGCGGAAACGCCTCCGGTAACACCTTCACCATGACCCGCGACGGCGAAACCAATATGTTTGACAGGTTCGAATGGGCCATACATGGCCCATCCCATCMACCACGCCACCGGAGGAAACCATGAAGGCATTGACCTGGCAGGGAAAACGCAAGATTGAATATTCCGAGGTGCCCGATCCGCGCATCGAAGACCCGGGGGACATCATCATCAAGGTGAGCTCCACCGCGATCTGCGGATCCGACCTGCACCTCTATGAAATGATGGGCCCGTTCATGCATGCCGGAGACATCGTCGGGCATGAGCCCATGGGCATCGTCCAAGAAGTCGGATCCGCGGTCCGGCGCGTGAAGGTCGGGGACCGGGTCGTCATCCCCTTCAACATCTCCTGCGGCCACTGCTGGATGTGTGAGCGCGGACTGCAGTCCCAGTGTGAAACGACGCAAGTGCGCTCCCAGAACAAGGGCGCGGCGTTCTTCGGCTACTCGGAACTCTATGGCCAGGTTCCCGGGGGACAGGCGGAGTACCTTAGGGTCCCGCATGGCGATTACGGGGCCATCGTGGTGGGCAGCGAACTACCCGATCACCGCTACCTCTTCCTTTCCGACATCCTGCCCACCGCGTGGCAGGGCGTTGCATACGCGGACGTGCCCAAGAACGGGACCCTGGCGGTTTTCGGGCTCGGGCCCGTCGGCCAGCTGGCAGCGCGCATCGGCACGCACCTGGGCCACCGGGTGATCGGGGTGGACCCGGTGCCCGAACGGCGCACCATGGCCCAGCGCCACGGCATTGAAACCATGGAGTTCGACAAGGACATCGCCGAAAGGCTGCGCGAAGCCACACAACGCGGACCCGACGCCGTGCTGGACGCGGTCGGGATGGAAGCCCATGGCTCGCCCGGCGCACAGTTGTTGCAGCAGGCCACCGGCCTGCTGCCGGACAAGGTGGCGCAACTGGCGATGGAAAACGTCTCGGTGGACCGCACCGCCGTGCTGCATGCGGCGGTGCGCACGGTGCGCCGCGGCGGCACGATTTCGCTCAGCGGTGTCTATGCGGGGGCCGCCACTCCCATGCCAATGCTGGAGATGTTCGACAAGCAGATCCAGCTTCGCCAAGGCCAATGCAATGTGCGTCACTGGACCGCACAGCTGCTGCCGATCGCCGAGGATCCGGGGGACCCGCTGGGCCTGGATGACCTGGTGACCCATACCGCGCCGCTGTCCCGGGGCCCGGAGCTCTACGAGACATTCCAGAAGAAGCAGGATGGCTGCATCAAGGTGGTCCTTGAGCCGTAGGGAATCGCAGTGGGCGGGGCCGGGGACGAAAACAGGCCCCCAGCCCCAACTCGTTAACGAGTCGGGGCCTGGATGGCCGAAGCGGATCAGGCGGCGAGCATCGGACGCTCTCCGGCGAGCTCACGGTCGTCGCGAAGCAGGGACGGTTCGCTGGCCACATTCACCTTCTTCTCGGGGATCCCGTGGTCGAGAGCGGTCTGGACGATGGCATCCAAAGCTGCCATGCGCTCCTGCAGAAGGACACGCGCGGAGGCCACGTCCTCCGCGGCTGCGTGGATCAAATCCAGTTCATGCACGTCAAGAACCTTTCGTTGTCGTTGACATTATATAATTTGAATCCTAATAGGTTTGAAATTATCGTTCAAGCAAATCGGCGCACGGCAGGTTGCGGGTGGTGGGAAACCGCGAAGCCCCCTGGCTGAGAGGACCTGCAGGACTGCCCGGTTTCGCCCGAACACGGATGGTGCCTACACCTCTTCCTCTCCAGTGGGGAAGAGGACACCAGCGGCGATGCCCATCGGCACGAGCCAGTCATTGACCCCCACTGAAAAGGACCTCGGCCCCGGCCGGGCTGCTGCGGGGTCCGCCGGGCGGCTCCCTGCCGGGATCCGCGCTCAGGCGTTGATTTCGTGCTGTTCGCTGTTTTCGCCGTATCGGCGATCTTGCGCGGCTTGGCCCGCTCAGCGACCGGGATGCGCAAGGTCAGCACCCCGCCGTCATAGGCGGCCCCTATGCGTCCGGTATCGAGGTTCTCGCCAAGGACCCCTTGCGGTTGTAGCGCCCGCGGGAGCGTAGTCCGCGAGGATCTCGGCGCTCTCGGCCAGCGGCTCACGTTCTGCCTGGTCGGTGGCCACATCACGTTCAACGTCCAGGTCCATGGAATTCGGGCTGACGCCGGGCAGGTCGAATTCCACGTGGAAGACATCGCCATCCCGTCGCGCATCCATCGGCATGGGGGCCGGCCGGGCAGTGCACCCCGGTAGTTGCTGGGCGAGCCGGTCGAGGTCCCGAAACGGATCGGTGCGCATCAACATGGTTTTCACTCCTTGTCGGTAACGTTGTCCGTTGCATCCGCCGCCACGGTCTCGGCGGGTGCAGCATTTTTATGGCATTGCCACCGAGGTGATGCAATAAACTGTCGTGGAATTTCTTCGGGGAACGTTTCAGCGGGACCGACCCTGCAAATAGCGCCTTGACCACCAGGCGCGGCTACACGGTAGGAGCCAGGCGAAGCGCAGGGAGGCTGTCCGCCCAGATCCGCCCGGCGGCCTCGAGCCGCTGAAACGGCCTTTCTACCGCTCGTCCTTGGCATCCCTGCCCTGTTCGGGATCGGCGGCTTCGGCTTCCAGGCGCAAGTCCCTTCCGTCCCGGATGTCCTTGTCTTCCTGCTTCCGCAGTTTTTCGCTGGCCTTGGTGTCGCGCGGGGGCAGCTGGAGGGACTCCTCGGCCTCGATGCCGCCTTGCAGTTCGCGTCCGCGTTCGGTTTCGCTGTCGAAGATGGCACCAAAGAGCAAGGAGAGGTTGGCAATCCAGATCCAGAGCAACATCACGATGACCCCGCCGATGGCACCGTAGGTCTTGTTGTAGTTGCCGAAGTGTGAGACGTAGAAGAAGAATCCGAGGGTGGCGATCGCCATGACGACCAGGGCGATCACGGAACCCGGGCTCAACCAACGGAATTTGGGCTGCTTGACGTTCGGGGTGCCGTAGTAAAGCACGGCAATCAGTACCACTGCGAAAATGACCAGGACCGGCCACTTGGCAATGTTCCAGACCATCACCGCCGTCTCACCAAGCCCGACCGCATCGCCGATGGTCTGGGCAAGCGGTCCGGAGACGACAAGCAGAACGGCCACGACCACGGCGATCAACAGCAGGACCAGCGTCAGAAGCAGCATCAACGGCTTCAACTTGTAGAAGGGGCGCCCCTCTTGCACATCGTAGATCTGGTTGACCGCGCGCCCGAAGGCACCGACATAACCCGACGCGCTCCACAGGGCACCAAGCAGACCGGCGATCAACGCGAATCCCGCCGATGGGGCGCTGGCCAACTGCCCGATGGGCTGTCGCAGCGTATTTGCGACCTCGGGACTCGCGACGCCCTCCACGATCTGCATCATTGTTTGGGTCGTGGACTGGGCCTGTCCCACCAGACCGAGCAGCGAAACCAAGGCCAAGAGGGCGGGAAAGAGCGAAAGCATGGCGAAGTAGGTCAGTGCGGCGGCAAGATCGGTGCACTTCTCGCGGGAGAATTCGCGGATGGAGCGCTTGAAGATGTACTTCCAGGATGCGCCACCGAGCTCGGTGGGCGCATCCGGCTTCCGTTCGTCATCGGGCGCCGGAGCCGACCGGCCCTTTTGGGCTGTACCGGCGGCGGTTCGGCTCGCGCTTCTGGATTCATTTCGACTGGACATGCCAACACCTCAACAATTGATGGTCTTCCGCGGTCGGTTTCCCCCCTCGCCCAAAGTTAAGCACGCACCATGACACGGGGCAAGGATTTGCACACGCCTCTTAGGGCGGTCCTGATCGGGTCCTCATCACACGGGCGGATACCGCCCGCTCGGGTGATCCGTGCGTCTGCGGTGCCTTTTCTTCCGTCCCGCCAAGGCTGTCCCGATCCCTTTGGGCCGGATCCACGGCAGGGTTGCCGGGGTGAACACCGTTCCGGCCAACGGGCCGTCCTGGACGGCCAAGACCATGGACACGCACCTCGTCCGGGAGCAAGGGAACGAGGCATCCATCGGTTGCATTGCCGGGCAGCGGGAACGGGTTTCCACCTGCCCAGCCCGCAGACGATGGAAGGTAGGCCGTGTCTTCCCGCACCGCCGTGGACGGCCCATCCTCCGATGCACGCCAATGGCCGAACCGGCTTGCGGCCCGCAGAACGAGTCGATGGGTCGCCGCGTGGTCCGAAGCCCGCAGAACTGCTCGCACTTTCCGCACCAGCATTCGAAGTCCCGGACCGGAGGCGCTGAACCACGTCGCCGCCAAGGACGAACCATTCGCCCCGGAACGTGTTCGGTGCCGAGTCAGCCATGCAACCGGCTCACTCGGGTTCCTCCCCGTCGCCCTCCATCAGCAGGGCGAGCACTGCGCGGTCGGGTTGGCGCCGCGGATCGGCCACGACGCCGCGCTCAAAAAGATCGATGAGCCGCGGGTTCACATATGACCCGCGGGCGACGGCCGGGGTGTTGTGCAGCCACTGGGCCGCCTCGTCGATGGCCGCAGTCACTGCCTCCGGGGAGGTGGCACCGGCGCGCAGGGAACGGACCAGTGACAGCGCGGCCACGACGGTGCCCTGCCAGGTGCGGAAATCCTTGGCGGTAAAGCCGTGCCCCGCCACCTCGCCGAGGTACGCATTGACCTCGCCGTCCGAAACGGGCTTCCATTCCTTGCGCCGCCCCACGGGCACCGCATGGCAAATAGCCGGGCCCGAACGGGGGGTGTGCGGCAGGGCGGCAAAGTACGCGGCCAGCAGCTTGTCCGTGAGCGCGACGTCCCAGTCACCCGCGGACTTGCCGCGGAACCTCAGGTGGACCGTGTCGCCCTCCAGGCTCAAGTGGCGCTTGAGCAGCGTGGTGGCGCCAAAAGAACCATTCTCTTGGGCATAGGCGGCGCCCCCGACCCGAAGCCCGGCGCGGTCCATCAGGCGTACCGCGGCAGCCAGTGCGCGCAATCTGGGGTCACGCTCTTGCTTGAGGTCGCGGGTGACGCCTCGACGGATCGTGGGCAGGCGCTGGGCGAAGGCCAGGGAACGAATGAACTTCTCGTGTTCGCGCATTTGCCGCCACCGGGGGTGGTAGATGTATTGCAGCCGCCCGGCGGCGTCCACGCCGGTGGCCTGGATGTGGGCCGAGGGGGCGGAGGCGATCCACACCTGGGTCCAGGCCGGGGGGATGGCCAGCGCGTTGATGCGCTCGAGCAGGCGATCGGAATGGATCCTGCGGCCGTTGGCCGAGACGTAGCTGAATCCGCGTCCGGCGACCCCGCGGCGGATGCCCTTGGTGCCGGGCTGGACCCGTTCCAGCTCCAGGTCCATCTAGGCTCCCTTGCGGGTCTTCGTCCGGGCTGCAGTGGACTCGGAGGCCTTCGTCTTGGTGGGCGTTTTCTTCTTGGCCGGGGCCTTCTTCTTGGTGGAAGACTTCTTTTGAGCGGCCGTCTCAGCACGCTTCGAATCAGGGGTGCTCCTGGTGACCGAGCTCTTGCCCGCCGCCGGTTTGGCGGAGGTTCGCTTGTTGGCGATGCTGCGCTTGAGCGCCTCCATCAGGTCGATCACGCCCCCCTCTTCCCCCATGTCCGAGGTGTCGCCGGTCCCGAAGGTGGCCTCGGTGTCCAGTGCGTCGCCTTGCTTGAGCTTTTCGCGAATCAGCGTGCGCAACTGCACCTGGTAGTCGTCCTCGAATTCCTCCGGGGTGAAGTCGGTGGTGAATTGCTTGACCAGGGCCGCGGACATCTTCATCTCCTGCGGACTGATCTTGCTGGCGGTGCGGGCGGAAGCGAAGTCCGCCTCGCGCACCTCATCGGCCCACAGCATCCCCTGCAGGACCAGCACGTCCCCGCGCACCCGCAGGATGCCCAGGCGGGTCTTTTGCCGCAAGGCAAACTTCACCACCGCCGTCAGTTCCGTTTCCTCGAGGGTCTGGCGCAGCAAGACGTAGGCCTTGGGCGATTTCGAATCCGGGGCGAGGTAGTAGCTGCGCTCCAACATGATCGGGTCGATCTGATCGTTGGGAACAAACTGGACGACGTCGATTTCCCGGCTTTTCTCCGCGGGAAGGGCTTCCAAGTCCTCGTCGCTGAGCACAACGGTGCGTTCCCCGTCGTCAAAGGCCTTGTCGATGCGTTCGTAGGGGATCTTCTTCCCGCATTTCTCGCACTTGCGCTGGTAACGGATCCGTCCGCCGTCCGCGTCGTGCACCTGGTGCAGGTCCACATCGTGGTCCTCGGTGGCGCCGTAGGCCTTGACCGGCACATTGACCAGTCCAAACGCGATGGATCCACTCCATATTGCTCTCATGGACCCAGTCAAGCACCCGTGCCCGGCCTTGGCCAGAGAATGCGCGCCGGGCCGGGCATCGGTACACAGTCGCCTACGGGTCAGTCCGCCGGCTTCAGGTCCTCGGTCGCCGGGCCCTCAATGAGGAAGCCGGTCGGTGTGAAGCGCGACCCGTGCAGCGGGCAGTCCCAGGATGCTTCCTCGTCGTTCCAGGTGAGGATGCCACCGAGGTGGGTGCATACCGCCGATACCCGGCAGGTCCGCCCCTCGACGGTGGAGACCGCCACCGGGTGCAGTCCCTCGCGAACGACACTGCCGCGGTGTGGTGCAGGGGGATCTCCTTTTTCGCGGGGGGCAGTCTCGGCGGTCGGGGGTCTTCCAGCCTTTCTTCTTTTCCCTTGCCGCTTTCGGTGAGCGCGTGGGCCCATCCCGAGAGCAGGTCCCTGGCGACCCCGGCGTTGAATTTTCCGGTCTCCGCCAAGGCCTTGGGTCCGGAGACGCGGTGGCCCAGCACCTCGGCCCACGGCATCCGGCCTCCCAGGATCGAGGCGGAGAGCCGCAGCGCCGCCGCCACGGAATTGGTCATGCCCCATTTGTTGTATCCGGTCGCCACCATGATCTTGCCGCCGGAGCGCGGCATGGTCCCGACGAACGGCACGGAGTTGACCGAGCGATAGTCCTGCGCCGACCAGGCATGGGTGCGCTCGCCGAGCGAGAAATGCCCGCGGGCCCAGCGATCGAGGTCGCGTGCGGCTTCCCGCGGCGCCCCCGCGCCGACCGGATGGCCGTTGCCGCCCACGAGCAGCACCTCGCGACCATCGTGGCTGGCCGTGCGCAGGGAACGGGATGGGAAATCGATGGACAGGTACATGCCTTGAGGAAACGGCGACGCGCCCGGGGAACCGGTGTAGGCGGCGACGTAGGATCTGAAAGGTTCCAGCTTCGCAAAATAGCCGCCGCGGTCCAACACCGGGGTTCCGGTGGCCAGGATGAGGGTGTCGGCGCCGAGCTGGCCCCGCGAGGTGGCGATTTCCAGGGGTGCCGAGTTTGTCGAGTCCTTCAGGCGCGTGTCCTCAAAGATCCTGGCACCCCGGCCGCGCAGGTCGGCGCAGAGCGCCGTGATCACGGCAATGGGGTCGATCTGGGTTTGGCCGGCCAGGGTGAGGGCAGCGGCAACGCCAAAAGGCAGGCCGGTCTCCGGCCCCTCGATCATCCGCACCTCCAGACCCGCCCCATGGCTGACTGCGGCCTCTTGTTCCAGCGTGTCACGGTGCTTGGCCTCGACGGCATAGGTGAAGGCGTCCCGGGACTCGTGGGGGACCGAATGCTCGGCCAGGTACTGGCGCAGCCACGCCTGGCCCTCGAGGTTCCCCTCGACGTAGGCGCGCATGACCTCGGCAGAAGAATTCTTGCGGATCTGCTGCAGGGTGGTGCCTTGCAGGAGGCTGAGCTTGGCGGTGGTGTTCCCGCTGGTCCCGGCACCCACGAACCGGGATTCAAGGACGGCAACCCGCTGCCCTGCCCGGCTGAGCAGCAATGCGGTGACCAATCCGGTCAGGCCGGCACCGGCCACGACGGTATCGAAGCGGGCGCCGGGTTCGAAGGGATCGGTTGGTATTCCTGGTTTCGGATCCAGCCAGATTGATTCCACGGTTTTCTCCTCGGTGCATCTAGTGTGGTTCGATGTCATCGACGGCTCGCGGAACGGCATCGATGGCCCAATTCCCCGACCGCCTTTCGGTCCGTTCGTTGTCTTGGTTCGCTGTGGTCCGGGAGCCGGCGCCGGTCAGGACGAGCACCAGGAGCAGGCCCGAGACCTGGATGGCCGTCATGAGCACGTTGGCCCGAACCGACTCCTTGATGCCACGTGCATTCAGCAGTGCCACCACGAGCAGGAACACGATGGCGGCGGGGAGTGCCGGTACGTCCAGGAACGGTTTGAGGTAGTCCCCGGCGAAGGCAATACTCAGCCCGGCGGCACTGCTGCCCCCTGCAGCGAGCATGGAGAAACCCACGAGAGAGGAAATCCAGGGCCAATTGAAGTCACGTTCCGCAAAGACCGCCGCGTCACCGGCTTTTGGATACCTTGCCACGAGCCCGGCGTAGGAGTCGGCGGTCAGCATCGCCAGCACCAGCGCAATGGCCAGCGGAATCCAAAGTGCTCCTCCGACTTCACCGGCGATCTCGCACACCAAGGCAGAGATGCCGACCGAGCCCGTCGCCCAGGATGAAGAAGGTCGCCCAGGATGAAGAAGTACAGCAGTCGATCGGTGATACCTTGTTTCAACTTTGATTGCGGAAGGTCTCCTTGCTCTGCCATGGTGCCACCCTATGTCGCGGCTCATCGGGCTGGAAGGAAAATGCGTGCCATGCCTTGCATCCAATGGCGGTGTTCCGGGAGGATCCGCTGCATGCGGGACCTCGGTCTTCGGGTCGGTACCCGGCGTCGAAGCGTTCGTGGCCCCGCCCCATGGCAATACCGGGCGATCCCGGCGAAGCGCTTGCGGTGCTTTTCGCCCGGGCGCTTGCAATGGCACAACTGCCTGGCGACGCAGTCGGCCGGCGGCCGCGACCACAGGTCTCCGGAGCCAGGGGATCGACCCAAAGCCCGGGCAGTTCAATGCCGCTTTCGGCGCGCGGAAACGGCTAGGTCGTGGCTCGACGGAAATACTGGGAGAGTCGTTGACCAATGCTTCCAATTCCGTCAGCGCCTCCAGGATTGGTATCTCCATTGCGCCCTGCCTCACATCGGGGGTGGATGGATACGGGCCCAAACAGCGGGGGAGCTGCAGTGGAACCGCTGGCCCGCATCAAACTACCGGCAGGCTGCGGGCGTGGGCCACAGCGACGGCAATGTCGCCGTGGTATGGGTCGCCGTGGCCGGGAAGGAAGGTTTGCGCGCCGGTGTCCGCCAGCAGCGCCAGTGAGTGCAATGATTCGTCGGTGTCCGCGGTTGCTGCGGCCGCCACGATCCTGGGCCGGTCTTGGCCGTGTACGGGTCCAGTGTGACCAGTGCGTCCCCGGTGACGACCGTGTTGCGTTCGGGGAAATGCAAGGCACAGTGCCCGTTGGTGTGTCCCGGGACGTGGATGACATGGGGGATCCGGGCAGGAATGGTGCGGGCCCGGGGTCCAGGGCGTGGTAGTTGGTGACGCCCTTGACGTTCAAGGCGCCGGCCGCCGCCATCTGTGCCAGGATCGGGATGGCCCGCGGGTATTTGAAGGGATAGACCCAGCGTGCCTTCTCATGCGCATACCGGTAGGGGTGGGCGGGTATGTGTGCGTCCTGCGGTTGGATCCACAGCGGTGTCCCGTAGTGGCGTTGCAGGCGGGCGGTGGTGCCCAAATGGTCGAGGTGGGCGTGCGTCAGCACCAGCGCCTCGGCACTTTCCGGGGCGCTAGCCCAAGGCCACGGAGGGCATCGACGAGCATGTCCCAAACCGCCGGAAGCCCGGCATCGACAACCATGAACCGCTCGTCCTGCTGAACGATGTAGCAATTGACATTGGCGTGGCGAACCATGTGGATGCCTTCGGCCACATTATTTTGGATCATGCGAGCCTCAACTCCTTGACGTCTTTTCGATGTCCCCGTGCCTTGGTGCCGGGGGTGGAGGGAAGGCAGCGGCGGAACACATCCGCCGCCACCTTCGCGGGACGGGATCTAGCGGAGTCCAGCGTCCCGGTTCCCGCGGTTTGGGCGGCTGAGCATCAGCCCGAGTGCCACCATCCCGATACCCAGGACGAGGTGCAGCCAGTTGTCGGCATTGTTGAGCGGGATGAAGTTCGCCGCGCTGTCATGGTCAATGAGCAGTCCGTAGATCCACAGGGCCAGGTAGATGATGCCTCCCACGAGCAGGTAGGCCTTCGCCAGGCGGGCGGACCTGGCCATGGAAAGCCCGGCGACGCCGAAAATCAGGTGGACGGCGTTGTGGAGGTAGGAAACCTGGAAAACCCCGAGCAACAGTGCCCCGGAATGGTGTCCGGCGCCCGCGAGCTGGTCATAGTTGCTGGTGATGCCCGGGATGAATCCCAGGATGCCAAAGAGCAGGAAGACCGCTCCGACGACCATTGCCGCCTTCTCGACGGCGCTTCTGTCTTCAGCTTGTCCCGTGTTCTCGTACGTGGCCATGATTTGCTCCCTACTTGATGGCTTGCGTTTGCGGGTTTGAGGAAATTCCGGGGGGATCCAGGCCGCGCGGTCCTTCTGCGGGGCCAGCGGCATTGTTTGGGGTCCCCGCCGGAGTCGGTGGCCCAGCTGTGGCTGGCCTTCCAGGTGTACGAAGCGAACGGTCCGGCCGAACGCTCCTGAGCGGCCGCCCGGCCCCGATGCGTCAACGCCTTGCGTCGCCCACGGGGTTCCGGATCCCGGTGGGGGAGAAGCCGCCGGCCACGGCGACGTCGACGGCCGGGATCCCTCGAGCCAGGGCATCGCGGTTGATGGCCGCCAGGGTATCCAGCCGTTGGCGCAGCAGCGAACGGGCCGCGGCAACGTCTTGCGCGGCTGCACGGATCAGCTCCAGCTCATGCAAGGGATCCGCCGTTCGCCGGTGACTTCATGGTCTTGGTTCCTTTCGGTGTCGTGGCCTGGCAACCGGCTCGTGGTGCGCCGACGGGAAGGCCGGGCATGTGGGGTGTCCGGTGCAACGAGGGAATCACGAATTCCCATTCGGACCGTCCGGCCCGGATTTCCGTAAGAATGATCGAGGGACACGCGGGCCACTGCCTGGTCCCGGCGACGCGTCGTCACGGGGCCATCTTCCCGTACATCCAAAGTCAAGCATCCCCTCCATGGCCGATCAAGGATTTAGCAAACCCTGCAGGATGCACCGCCGGAAAGGTCTGCACGCCGGCCGCGAAAAGCCCACGGAACCCTGCGCTTTTGGAGGCACAAATGTGTAGGCTTGAAGGAGGACGCCCGTTCTTCGTCCTCCAGTGAAAGGTGTGCTCATGGTCCAGGTCGAGAGGTCCCTCCCGCTTGCCCAGGAGCTGGCCGCGGTTGCCGCAAGCGCCGCGGGCCTGTTGCTGACCGAGAACACAGTCGCCGAAACGTTGAAACTCATCACCTCGGTGGCGAAGTCGATTGTCCCCTATGCCGCAGGTTCCGGGGTGACCCTGATAGACGCCAACGCCCGGAAGACCAGCGCCGCGGCCTCCGACGAAGTCGTCGAGCGGGCCGATGCCCTGCAATACGAACTCGAGCAGGGCCCGTGCCTCTCCGCCTGGGCGAGCGGGGAAACCATCGTCGTCCAGGACATCGCCAAGGACGAGCGATGGTCCGACTGGTCTGCCGCCGTGGCGCCGCTGGGTGTCGCTTCATCCATCAGCGTTCCGCTGGTCTACGCCTCGGAATCCTTTGGCGCGGTGAAGGTCTACGCGACCGAGCCCCAGGCCTTCACCGAACGCTCCCGCGCGGTCCTTGAAATGCTGGCCCGGCAGGCTGCCGTCCTGCTCAAGCACGCCACCACCGCGGAGCAGGCCAAGAAGCTCAGCGAGGATCTGCGCAGAACCTTGCATTCACGCGACGTCATCGGCATGGCCAAGGGCATTCTTATGGAACGCCACGGGCTCGACGCCGATGCGGCTACGCGCCACCTGATGAAGCAGGCGGTCTCCGAGGGCCGAACCCTGGGGGAGATTGCGGCAGGGCTAGTCGAGGCAGCCGGCCGGCAAGGCTCCTGACGACAGGGGGATTGGCCATGGAAATTGACGACGACGACCTGCAACTCAAGCAATTGCGCCAGGCCCTGCCGCTGGCCGGCCTGAGCGTGGGGGAACTGTGGCTGCGCTATTTCGGCATTGGCGGCTCGGCCGGCCAGTTCGAGATCGAGGCTTACCTTTACGCCGCGCACTCCCTGCCGACGCTGGAACGCGACCTGGTGGCCCACGCCATCAACGAACGGTTCATGGACCTCGGCCTGGACGTGCGGGTTCCCTATTCCGCGGATATCGATCCGGGCCAGCAGGAGAGCTGATGGGCAGGCAGCGAAACGATTCGCGGCACCAGGAGGAGCTCCAGGACCTGTTGCTCGACAGCCGGGGATTCACCGAATTCATGCTGGAACTGGTGCTGATCGCCGCCTCCGGGATGGGCGGGGGAGAACCGGTGCTGTGCTCCATCACGGTGGAGCGCGAAGGCTTTCCGCTCACGGTGGCCAGCAGCGCCGCCGCGGCCATGGCCCTGGACGAACGCCAGTATGCCGTTGGCGACGGCCCCTGCCTGACGGCGCTGCGTCAGCAGCGCAAGGTCCATATCCAGGACCTTGGCGCGGCGCAGGATTGGGAAGGCTACGCGCAGGAAATCTCCTCCAGCGGCGTGCGTTCGATCCTTGCCGTCCCCGTGGAAGCCGGCAGCGGCACCCAGGCGGCACTGAATTGCTATGCCCGCGATCCGGCAGACATGGACGAGGACTTCGTCGCCGCCGTCGAGGCGTTTGCCGAATCGATCTCGCGCATCCTGCGCCTGGCCTTGCGGTTCCACCTGCCCGCATTCGCCGGGGCCGACCTGGACGCGGAACTGCGCGTCCGCGCCCTGGTGGATGCGGCCGTTGCGGTGATCATGGCCAGGGACAAGTGTGGTCGGTCGGAGGCCTTTTCCCGGCTTGGCCGCTCGGCCTTCGAGGGCGGGGTGCGCCTCAAGGAACGGGCAATCCAGGTGCTGCGCGAGGCGCGGCGGGCCCAGGGGATTGAATAGGCTAGGGTACATGGTGGCAAGGCAGGGACACCGTCTTGGGTGGACTGCGACCGGCCCGGGAAAGAGAACACCAATGGGCAGCGATCCGGCCGAAATCGACCTCATGCATCGGGCGGCCACGGGGAACCAAGCACCCCTGGATGCCAAGGATCCCCAGTTGCCGGAGGATCCCGGCCTCCCCGGGTTTCTGGCCAGTCTCTGTGCCCTTTCCGCTGTGCTCGGCTCGATCGGGGAGCGGGAGCTGGAATGCTCGATCACGTTGGTGCGCAGAGACCTCGAACCGCTGCACGCCGGCAGCAGCGCGCGCGCCACCGAACTTGGCAGCTTGKTTTCCGGCAGCCTGCCCACGCCATGGACGCAGGACCCGCACGGCGCCGCGCTGCTGGTGGTCCAGAACGCCGCCCGCGAATCCGGCTGGCCCGAGGGCGCACGCAGGCTGCGTGCCGAAGGCATCCAGGCAGCACTTGCTGTGCCCATGCTGCTGGATGGAGGGGACCTGGCCGTGTGCGTGTTCTATTCACCCGTTGCCGAGGTCTTTGGCCACGGGGTCGTCCTGGGTGCCACACACCACGTGTCACGGATCCGGAACGCGCTGCTGCTGGCCTTGCGGCATCCCGCCGGGAACCCTGCGACTCCCGGCGAGCTCCACTGTGCCCTGGCCTCCCGCTCCGACGTCGACCTGGCCGTGGGCGCTGTTGCCCGGGCGCAGCACTGCTCGCTGGAGGAGGCATTGGCAGCACTCGTCCGTGCCGCGTCACACGGCGACAGGAAACTGCACGCCGTGGCCGCCGAGCACCTGCAGGAGGCGAAGTCGATTACCGCAGGCAGCGGGTCCGGGTGCTAGGCGCCCAAGAGCCAGGTGCCTGTGCCGTAGCCGCGCAGCAATGTTGAATACGGGAGCGCGGGTGGCGTGGAGGTGCGAAAGCCTTGGTACTCCTCGCACTTGCCGCACCAGCATTCAACATCCCACTGCGCCGGGCCCGGGCCGTGTCGCGGCACCGGCTTGACTTCCTCGTAGACCAGGTACTGGTCGCTATGGCACGTGCCGCAAATCGCCGGGGAGCCCTGTTGCCGCGGGGCAATGATCGCTGCGGTGGTTCTTTCGGCGCCGCGCGGCGCCGGTCTTTCATTTGGGGTTGTCATGAGCCCGATCCTCGAAATTCCGAAAAGTTGCCAACGGATGACGTGTTTCCCGGGGTCTGGAGAAACCACGCGTGGCCGGCGAACGCGTCGCCAGCCCATCGATAAATTGATTATGCACAAAGCCCCAAACCAAAGACAAGGAATTCGACACGCGCGGGCGCGTTCCATGGAGGATCGCAGACGACGCACCGCGTTTTCTCGATGCCCGGCGGTGGCCCGCCCTTGGCAGCCCGAGGCCGCTTTCGGTGTCCGTGCTTCCGTGCCTGGCTTAGGCTTCCCAACCCTCGGAATACCTCACGTACACGTGCGGGGTCCGGGTAACCAGGTCGACGAAGTCGGCCAGCGAGTTGAGCACCTTCAGCCCGGCCATTGCCCGCGTTCTGGCCCGCCGTGTGGTGCTTTTCCGTTCCTATGGGAAACGTGCCACCGGTAGCCATGCCGCACTTCTTGCCGTGAATCCGGCGGCGGCCCGGACCCTTCCGGGGGTGCCGTCCGTAGCCCGACTCAAACGGCCCCTGGGGGCGGTGCAAAAAGCTTGCCGCCGGGCAGCGGCGTCGTTAAGTTGGGTCGTGTCATCCCGCTTGGACAGGGGTCGAAGCTTGAAAAGGAGAAGAACCATGGCCGACGAAGACACCTCCGGACAGTTCGAAGACGGGTCCGAGGAGCAGACGGAGAACCGGATGGAAGACCGCTCGGGCGCCGCAGGCGGCCCGGAGGTCACCGAGGATCCGGAATCCGGGCAGTTTGTCGCGGGCAGTGGCGAATCCGGCGGCGATGTGAGCACCGGCGGCTACGGCGGTAGCCGGGCCTCGGGTGGTTCGCAGGCCACTGCCTTCGATTCGGGGCTCCAGGCCGGAGCCGGCGGCGAAGCGGGCACCGGCGCCTTTGCCGGCGGCCAGGGCGCCGACAAGGAGCAAACCAGCGCCTTCGATTCGGAGGGCCAGTCGGGCTTCCGCAACGACCCGGATGACGGGTCCGAGCGTCTGGGAGCGACTGACCAAAGCCCCCTCGCCGGGGACACCGGCACCGGCGGCTTTGACGCGGGACGCGAGGCCGAGCGAACCGAATCCGGTGAAACCGGCGACCGGCAGCGCCCGGACGCCGAGGACACCGAGGACGCATTCGAACGCGGGAACGACTGAACGCCCGCAGGCACCCGCCGGCCGCCGGAGGTGAATGGACCGGTGGCCGGCGGGCCCCGGGGGAGTTGGGGGAGGATGCCACCACCTCGATCATGATCGAGGCGATCGCCGCCCTGGCCACGCAGGATTCCTGGATCGTCCCGGTCCAGGACCTGGCCATTGCGCTGAACACCATGCCCGCCGGGCCCCGCAGCGGATTCACCATGCTCAAAAAAGCGCAGGCCCCCGACACCGAAGGAGCAGGACCATGAAAACCCTCAAGCCGCTGAAGGCCGTTGACCGGCTCGAACGGCTCGAATCCCTCGATCCGGCCACCGGGGTGCTGCAGCGCGCGGTGCACCGGGTGCTGGCCGCACGCGGCGCGGCGGATGTGCTGCACGGCGTTCCGCTGGGCCACCCCGCCCACCCCTTCCTCGTCCAGCTGCCCACCGGGGCCTTCGCCGCGGCCGTGTTGCTGGACGCGGTGCCCGGGGCCGAACGCGCGGCGAAAACGCTGCTGGCTGCGGGACTTCTCGCGGTGCCGCCGGCAGTGGCCACCGGCCTGGCGGATTGGTCGGCCGGACACCCGCAGCAACTGCGCGTGGGGCTCATCCATGCCGGGGGCAACACGCTGGCCACCTCGTGCTTCGCGCTCTCGCTCGCGGCCCGGATCCGCAACGCCGGCACCGGACGGGCCTGGGCGCTGGCCGGTCTGGCCCTCATGGGCGCGGCCGGCTTCCTCGGCGGGCACCTGTCCTTCAGGCTTGCCTCCGGGGCCAACCACGTCGAGGCGCTCCCGCACCTGGTCCCGGCCGGCTGGAACCACCTGGCCCTGCTCGAGGAGATTCCCGAAGGGCGGCTGGAGGGCCGGATGCTCGGGCGTGTGCCGCTGCTGGTCTGGCGGCAGGGCCAGGGCCCCTCGGTGATTTCCGGCGAGTGTCCGCACCTGTCGGGCCCGCTGCAGGAGGGCACCGTGCACGGGAGCGGAGCCGATGCCTGCGTGAGGTGCCCCTGGCACGGCAGCGAGTTCTCCCTGTCCACCGGGGCGGTCGTCCACGGTCCGGCGACCGCACCGGCGGCCGCGTTCGAAACCAGGGTCGCCGACGGCATGCTGCAGGTGCGCCTGCCCGGCGCAGGCTAGGAAACGCGGCCCGGGGATCCGGGCCGGGTTGCAAATTCATTGATCGGGGCGCCCCACTTGTCCTAGCGTGGGGCGTGGAAGCAACATCGCCCACACCGACCACCTGGAGGATTCCCATGGATGAGCGCGACCCCGGCGCCTTTGACCCCGAGGTGCAGCTTTCACTGGACAACCCGGTGAACCGCCACCCGAAGATCTCGCCGCCGAAACAGGACCAGCCCGAACCGGGCCTGGATGCAAAGCTGGAACCGGCGGCCGACCACGGGGAGGACTCCTACGTCGGCACCGGGCGGCTCAAGGGCCGCAAGGCCCTGGTCACCGGCGGGGACTCGGGCATCGGCGCCGCGGTGGCCATCGCCTTCGCCAAGGAAGGGGCGGACGTGGCCATCGCCTACCTGCCCGCGGAGGAGCAGGACGCCCGCCGGGTCATCTCGGTGATCGAGGACCAGGGCCGCGTCGGCATCGGGCTGGTCGGCGACCTGCTGGATCCGGAATACCGCAATTCGCTGGCGGACAACGCCGCACGGATGCTCGGCGGGCTGGACATCCTGGTGAACAACGCCGGGAAGCAGATCGCCGTGGCCAAGCTCGAGGACCTTGACGACGAACAGCTGATGCAGACCTTCCAGGTCAACATCCTGGCCATGTTCAGCATCACCCGCGCGGCGCTGCGGCACCTGCCCGAGGGAGCCAGCATCATCAACACCACCTCGGTCCAGGCTTACGATCCCTCGCCCACGCTGCTGGACTACGCCTCGACCAAGGCTGCGATCAACGCCTTCACCAAGGGGCTGGCGGTGCAATTGGCACCGCGCGGGATCCGCGTGAACGCCGTGGCCCCGGGCCCGATCTGGACCCCGCTGCAGGTCTCGGACGGGCAACCCAAGGACGCCCTGCCCGAATTCGGGCACAACGTGCCGCTGGGCCGTGCCGGCCAACCCGTGGAGCTGGCCCCGGCCTACGTCTTTTTGGCATCGGCCGAGTCCAGCTACGTGGTGGGGGAGACCCTGAATGTCAACGGCGGCAAGTCGACGCCCTGAGCGCCCCGGAACGCCAAACGCCAAAGGAGCATGCGATGGAGAACGAACAGCAGCCGCCGGTCCAGCGGGACGACGGCGATCCGCTGGACCTGGAACCCGACGATCCCGAATGGAGCGACAGTCCCCGGAAACACGGGGCCGTGCGTGAAAGCGGCGACGAACCTCCTGCCGCCGAGACGGAGGCGGGCGCAACGTCCAACCCCGACCCCCTCGAGCAGGTGATCACGGGCCTGGAGCCCGGTGGCGGGGTCCCTCCCGGGGAAACACCCCCGGGCGAGGGGTCCATGAGCATGGACCAGGGCCACGAGGAATGATCCGGACTCCGGCGCACACCGGCACCCCAGGCTCCGGGCCCGCCGCCGGCTGTTGATCCGCTGGAACCACCAGGTCCACCGGGAGGAACACCATGACCGAAGAAGTTTTCACTGCCCCGGCACGGCGTGCCCGGGGACCTTCACCCACGCGCTTGCGGCGCTGCACGCCGGCCGGGAACCATGCCCCGGTCCCTGACAGGCCATGACCCATGGAGAAAGAACAACCACGGGCCGATCTCCGGGGCACGGTTGCGCCCTCCTGCGAACAGCCGCTGGAACCCGCCGCGCGGACGGCGATTTTCACGGCACTTGGCGGCACCCTGGCCACGCTGCTCAGCCAGGAATTCAAGCTGGCCAAGGTCGAGGCCAGCGTCTCCGCGGGCCTGGCCCGCAGGGGCGCCGGATACACCGGCGCCGCGGCCATCGCGGGGCACCTCGTGTTGCTGGCCCTTTCGCTGGGGGCCGCCGCGGCCCTGGCGCTCTTGACGGGGCACGGGACCGCGGCGCTGGTTGTCGCAGGTGCATGGATCGTCGCGGAGTTCACCCTCGTGGTGCTGGCCAGGAAGAAGCCGGCGCGGGCCAGGGGAACGCCCGGTGCCGCCCGGCGGGAGAACGGATCCGGCTCCGCCGATGCGGGCACCCGGCAGCCGGGCGACACATCCGGGGACGGCGGCTGAAGGACCGAGGACCCTGCCCGGGGTGGCGGGGACGGCTTGTGCCCCGCCACCCCGGAGAGCGTTGCCGACCTGAAGCCTGAAGAAGGCACCCGGTCCGCACGCCGGATTTGCCGGCCGGCGATGTCAAAATCCTTGTGCCCGGGCGGCACTCTTGCTTTGCTCTTATTGGAGGGACTTTCCGGGGAACCGGAAAGGTCCGCAACGCGGAACCACGCAAGCCGGAGCACCCATCGTCTCGGCGAGGGGTGTGCCCACGCTGGCCGGAACGACGCGGGAAACCGGGAATCACCAAGCTGGATCGAGGTATGAAGCGGCAGGGCACAATCGCCCGGCGGGTGTCCAAGGCGATGCACGGACCCCCGGGGTTTACAGGCCGTCGGCGACCATCGCCGACGCCAACCGATCGGAGGAAAACCTTGAGCGAGAACGACTTCAGTGCGGCCTATCCTCCCGAGGTGCCCAAAGGCCGCGAATCCGAACGGCCCGCCGCCGACATGCAGCAGGACGGCTCAACCGTCGCCGTGCCGCCGGCACCCACGGCACCCACGGCGCCCGAGGCCGGATCCCGGCGGATCGAAGCACCTCGGGTGCCGCACGGCCGGGGTCCCGGCGCCGCAACGCACTCGACACGGGAGGCCGGGACGCATGCCTCCGGCGTGCTTGACGAACTCGGCCGCGGAATGCATGAAAACGCTGCCATGGGGCAGCGGAGGGCCGCAGCGAACCTGCGGCGGATCGACGATGATCT
Organism: Arthrobacter sp. UCD-GKA; assembly: GCF_001863355.1. Classification (NCBI taxonomy): domain Bacteria; kingdom Bacillati; phylum Actinomycetota; class Actinomycetes; order Micrococcales; family Micrococcaceae; genus Arthrobacter; species Arthrobacter sp. UCD-GKA. The sequence continues at coordinate 109,031 of NZ_MOLR01000007.1, forward strand.
TGCCTGGATGGTCAAGGACCAGCCGCCCGGAGGAACCGCGTCGGCGCTGGTCGAGCAGGCCGCGTGGGCCAGCGAGAGCCTGGCCGATTGGCTTGACGAACGCGAACCGCGCGACCTGCTGTCCGCGGGACAGCAATTCGCCCGGCGTCGCCCCGTCGCCTTCCTGGGTATAGCGGTGGGCGCAGGCGTGCTGCTTGGGAGGCTGGCAGGCCACGTGGCCGCGGACGCCTCCGCAACCACGGACACGGCACGCACAGTGCCGGGGCAACCCGTGAACCCGCTCCGGCAAGAGCGCCGGGAACCATGAACGCAACGGCGGGTCGGGGCTCGCGGAGGCCCTTGCCCGGCACACCTCCCTCTTCGAGGTCTTGACAAAGGAACCAAGATGAACGTCGAAACGCACAACAACAGCCACGGATTCGAAGGTGGCTTCGCGGGCGCGAACAGTGCCAACGGGCGCCGGCCGTTGGTGGTCGGTCCGTCGGAAAGCCTGCCCAGGCCGCCTCAAAGAATCAGGGGAACCATTTACAGCGTCCGCCGCCCGCCCGTGGAACGGACCGACAGGGCGGCCGGGGTGGCCCGGAGCGCACCGCGGCCGGCCGGCCGGGGTTCCCTGGGAAATCCGGTGGCCGCCGGGCTGCTGGTCTTCGGAGCGGGATTGCTGCTGGGTACGGCCGCGGGCAGGGGCGTTTTCACCGGCCGGCGCGCGGCGGTCCCCGGGGCCGTTCGCGGCATCGGGCGTCGGCACCGCTGACGCCAACGACTCCTGCAACCGGGCGGGCCAACGGCAACCCACGACATGCACCAAACCAATGGAAGGAAAGTTCGATGGCGATCTGCGACATGTGCGGCAACGACTATGACAAGACGTTTACGGTGACCCGCGGCGAGGACACCCGGACCTTTGACAGTTTCGAATGCGCCATCAACATGATGGCGCCACACTGTTCACACTGCGGCTGCCTGATACTGGGCCACGGGGTGGAAAACGGCACGGGCATGTACTGCTGCGCCCACTGCGCACGGGAGTCCGGTTTCGACCAGGCCACCGACAGGGCATGAACCTGCCCCGACACGGGCCGTGCAGCGAACCCAAAACGGGGCCGCCGGCCGCCATGGCTTCGGGCCCGGAGTCCCACCCGGAGGGTTCGGGGAACTGCTGCCCCGGCAGCACCGGGGAACCGCGTCGCGCTCCACCCCGGCTACACCAGCCGGAGCGAAGCGGCGGAGCCGCAGTGCATGACAAATCCATGGACGCCACACACCTCAACCGCTAACGTGGTGGAACGAAGCCGGGGCCGTGGCGGCCCGATCTAAACCAACAAAGGGGTTTTAACATGGCAGCGAAGAACACTGCACGGACCGGCTTCACGGTTCCGGGGCTTTCACTTGAGGACGGCCGGAAGATCGCCACGATCCTTCAAGGGAGGCTGCACTCGCTCAACGACCTGCAGCTCACCTTGAAGCATGCGCACTGGAACGTTGTCGGTCGCGACTTCATCGGCGTGCACAAGATGCTCGATCCGCAGATCCTGCTGGTCAGGGCGATGATCGATGAGGTTGCCGAACGCATTGCCACGTTGGGCACGGCGCCGAACGGACTTCCCGGGGCACTGGTCAAGGAGAGGGACTGGGACGACTATTCCCTCGGACGGGCCCAGACCGCCGAGCACCTGGCGGCGTTGGACCTTGTCTACAACGGCGTGATTTCCAGCCACCGGGACGCCATCGAGAAAACCGGAGAGCTTGATCCGGTCACCCAGGACATGCTCATCACCCAGTGCGCGCAGCTCGAACTCTTCCAATGGTTCATGCGTGCCCACCTGGAAGACCCCAGCGGTGTGCTTGAGACCGCCAGCGCGGAAACCGAAAAGACCGCGGCAAGGAAAACAAGGTAGCTGCGCCGCGGCGTTCCTGCCGCTGCGCCCAATGAATGGAAAGAGGAGAAATCATGGGTTTCATCGGATGGATCATTCTTGGATTGATCGTTGGCGCCATCGTCAAGATGGTTCTCCCCGGACGGGTGGGCGGCGGCTGGATCACCAGTCTGGTCCTCGGCGTCGTCGGGGCCATCTTGGGCGGCTGGATCGGGGACGCGCTCTTCAATGACGGTGAAATGAGTTTCTGGAGCCTCGGTTCCTGGCTGCTGGCCATTCTGGGCGGGCTCATCGTTGCCGGCGTCTACGGGGCCATCACCGGAAGGAACAGGACCGCCAGCTGATTTGCCGAATTCTTGTCAACGCACACCTGTGGCCCCGGTCCTTTGACCGGGGCCACAAACGTGGTCGGGGCGCCCCCATGGGGGAGTGCAGCCAGCCGCGCCCACACCTTCGAAGGGTCGTGGGGACACCGCCATTCCCGACGCTTCTGGTTTGCATCGATCAGGACCAGGTGACGCGGGCGATGCCAGCGGCTCTCGGACCACGCTGTGCCCGGACGCGGCCACCCGGTCAAGGGCGAAAGCATATTGGGCATTCACCCCGTCCGAGCCAACGCTTTCCTTCAGCGCCGCGGCCGCGGTGGCGGTGCACAACCGGGTGTTGCCGTCCATATGCGGGGTGCCGATGCCGGCCTTGCCGATGATGCCCAACGCATAGTATTCCTCCAGGAACAACTGGCCACTGGTGTAGAACGCGTGTCTCAGGGGCCCCTTGTCCCGCAGCAAGGATCGGCTGGCATCAACGATCCGCGACATGGCGGTTTCCCAGTCGGTTTCCACCAGTTCCCCGCCCTCGCACACCAGCGGCCGGGTCAGCCGATCTGGATTCGCCACCCCTTGCCAACCGGCAAGCAGCCCCTTGGGGCCAAGCCGCCCGTGGTTCACCCCGTCGTTGGAGCGGCCGCGCACGCCGAGCATTTTCCCGTCCCGGACCGCGATGTCCAATCCGCACCCGTTGGAACACAGCAGGCAGGCCGACTGCACCCAGGCCTGGACGTCCTGCTCGGCTACGCCTTCCGCCAGCAGCGAGTCCACTCGCACCGGCCACGGGGAGCCCGGGGCATAGGGCGTCCGGGAGCCCCAGACATCGGTGATTCTGTCGCTCATTTCGATATCCCTTGCAGCCTAGCGTTCGGGTCATGGCTGACACAATGTGGCCAGAGTATATCCGGGCACGGGGCCCAACAAGGAAATTGCACACCGGTCCGCCTTGCGGCTCCGGACCCGTTCGGCGACGAAGGGGGCCATGGCATTCGGGGCCCCGGGGAACCGGCTGCCGGCGCGCGAGATCGCGCCCGGATTGCCCCGGCCCGCGGCCGGCAACCGGGCCACGCATGTCCGGGTGCACCGGGGTGGTGCCGGGCTGCGCGGGCATGCAGAAGCCTTGGCGGCACGGAGCCGGAACAGTAGCGTGGGTTCCACGAATAATCCATGGGTGGAACCCGTACGGCAACAGGATCCCGGGAGGCACGACTTGTCATCGACACCGCGCAGGACGGACGACGGGAAGGCAGGAGGCAGCGTGCCGGAGGTGCCGGAGCGGCGTCGGCCGAGGCAAGCCAGCAGCATGCCCGGCGAAGCCGAGCGGAGAACCGTGATCGGGTTGATCGCCGATCCGGGGCTTCCGATATCCCTGGCCTTGGGACTGCGCGACTCCCTGCCCGGGCTGCTGGAAAGCGCGCTGGACCCGGAAACGGATTGGGAAGTGGACGTCAAGGAATTCTCGCTGCCGCTGGCCAAGCAGGGCGAAGTGGAGTTGAACGCCCACTCGCAGCAGCTGCGCGAGGCGAACCAGTGGGACTACCTGGTGTACCTCACCGACCTGCCGAAGTTTGAGGACGGCGAACCACTCGCCTCCAGCTTCAATGCAGGGTACGGTGCGGCGGTGATCGTGCTGCCGACGCTGGGCTTCGTGCGCCGCAAGCGCCTGGTCCGGGCAGTGGTACAGGTCCTGGCATCACTGCACGGGGTTGGCGACCCCTACCTTCGCGAGGACGGACGCGTCGACCTCAAGAGTGATCCGCTGTTGGTTGAACGCCGCATCGAGGCCCCGGAGGTCGATGACGATGCCTTCGAAACCGCCAAGGGCGCCAGGGGCCGGCTGCTGCTGCTCGTGGGCATGGTCCGAAGCAATCGGCCTTGGCATTTGGTGCCCCGGTTGTCCTCTGCCATGGCCGCGGCCCTGGCCACCGGCGCTTTCGGGGTCTTCTACACGAGCATCTGGTCCATGGCCGACTTCCTTTCGCCGCAACGCCTGGCAACCATCAGCCTGCTTTCGATCCTGATCATGGGTTCTTGGCTGGTGCTGCACAACGGGTTGTGGGAATCGCCGCTCGGGGCCAGCCATGCGCAGAAGCGGGTGGTGTACAACGTGGCCACGCTGATGACGATCTTCACCGCGATCCTGCTGATGTATCTGGCGCTTTTCGTGATCATCCTCGCCGGCTCCCTGGTCATCATCGATGCCCGTTTCCTGGCGGCCGAACTCGGGCACCCGGTGGGGTTCGGGGAGTACGTGAACCTTTCGTGGATGTCGGCGTCCCTGGGCACGGTCGCCGGGGCCGTCGGCTCGAGCCTGGACGACGAGGAAGCGGTTCGAAAGGCCACCTTCAGCCACCGGGAATATGAGCGCCGGAAGATCAGGCTGGACGAGGACGAACATAATGCGGCCGCCGAGGAAGACTAGGAGCCTGCGGGCGACCGGCCCGCGGAAGTTCCATCACCGGGCCGCATGGATTTTGACCAAGGAACACACCGAAGGAGAACAACCGTGAAATTGGCAGTGAAGATACTCGGAATGGCGGCCTCGATCGTGGCCGGACTGCTCGGAGCCAAGCTTGTGGGCAGCATCTGGAAGGGGGCCACCGGAGAAAATCCACCGACCCTTGCCAATCCGGACGTTCAGCAACGGGCCACCATCGGCAAGGTCCTGGCCTTCGCCGCCGTCTCCGGCGCGAGCGCCTCGATCATCCAGGCCGTCACCAAGCGTTGGGCCGGGAAGCTGGCCGACAAAGGCTAGCGCTCCACCGCCATCAGGCATGCGGCGCGCTACGGAAACCGCGCCAAGGAAAGGGGAACCACCATGAAAGAACACGGATTTGAAGAGCACGGCCAACCGGGGAAAGGTAGGTCGGGGCCAAAAGGCAACAAGGCGACCGAAAAATCCGCCACCGGGGCCACAGACGAAGTGCCGTCTTCCGAGGAAGAAATCAAGCCGGGGCTGAACCAAGACACCTCCACGGCTGGCCCATTCTCCTCCGAGCCGCCGGAGAAAGCGGGAGGGTCTGCGGCGCAGCGGTAGAGTCACCGGCGGTCCCGCTCGCCCGGGAGAGGAGGGGGCCGCCGGTTTCACGCGCCTCCGGCGATTGCGCCGGTGCCGGGTGCGAAAAAACCCACGCGGGGCTTGGGCGACGATATGCTCAGCCGGGTTCGGGCTCTTCCGGGGATCCATCCGAGGCCGCGCGGTCCTTGGCAAAGAACGAAATCCTGCCGTTCGGTTCGAGCACTGCCAAGTCGATGTCCGAGAAGTTCCGAAACCCCTGGCCGCGCGCGGCGGACATGAGGTCGTTCAAGCCCATCCGTTCGGCACGCAACGCCTTGGTGTCCGGGCGACCGTCGTGCAAGATGACCACCGGTGCCCCGTGGACCAGTCGGCTCAATTTGGGCCAACGCGCGTTTGCCCAACCCAACAGGACGGTCAGCAATGCCATGGTGCCAACGGCCATGATGCCCCCGGCCACGGAATGGTCTTCCTGGGTGATGCCCTGCTGCACGAGATCGCCCATGGTGATGAACAGCAGTAGTTCGAACGAGCTGAGTTCGCCCAGCGTGGAGCGCCCCACGGACCGGGTAATGAGCCAAAGCGCGATGAAAGTCACTGCAGCCCGAAGCACGATTTCCATTAGTACGCCTTCCAGAGCTTTAATTTCGTGGATGCCACCAGTTTTCCGTCGATGTAGACATGGGCATTCCCGCTTGCCAGCAGGACGCTGTCCTCGCTGACGGTTCCGTCAATGTCCAAGCGGAAGGCGTTTTCCTGCGGTGCATCGTAGTCGAGCACGAGCATGCTTCCGTCGCTGCTTTCCCCATCCGGAGCCGGGGAAATGCTGTACGTAGAAAAGGTATCAAGATAGTCCTGGTCGATTTTGACGGTGACCGGGCCGGAGATCTTCTCCGCGGTGCGCAATGTGAAGGTTATCTTCGCATCCATCCCGGCCCTGCTGGTTCGGGGCGCGGTGACAGTGAGTTCGTGGCCCGGGGCAACGCTCGTGGAGGTGGTTTCCATGCCGAAGACATTGCTGAGGGCTGCCAGGACAAACAGCGCCACGAGCGTCAAAAAGACCCGACGGCCAAGGCGGCCGGCCTTGTCATAGTCGGAATCAACCACATCGGAAAGTGTTGAGCCGTCGAGTGGATCCGCGCTTTCCGAGGGCTCGAAGTCCTTGTCCATGACTCATCCTAACCATGCCCCCACGATTGTGAAGATCAATGTGGAGGGGGTTGTTGCCGGTGGCCTCAGGGGAACCCCGTCCGACCGCAGATGTCCCCATGGAATGTTCCACGAAGGCGCGCGTCCAGGATCGTCAATCCAGGGGGCACCGTGCCGGCCCCGATGTCGCGGTGTCGTGGAACATTGCCGGTCATGGAATCGGGCAGGAAGTCATAGCGCGGGGCTGGGTAAACCGACGTAGTCCAGGTGAGACTGTCGATGATCTCTTAACATGTTTAAGTTGAGGCAACCGATTWCGGCTGGTTTCACATGCGGGCGACCATACACTCGGTGGCGCAAGCAACGGTGGTCAGATTCGGTGTGGGGAACGCCAATCTGCGCATGGCCCTCTAATTGAAACCACCAGCTGGCGGCCACTGACATGGACCATTGGCGGCATCGTGCGCAATGTTTGAGGCGGTGGAAAACGGCCTCTGAGGACAGGGCGTTGAGCTGCCGTTCGGCACTCAACGCTGATGGTCTTCGGCTTCCCGGGCCATCGTCGGGTCCCGAGCTGTTCCGGCTTCCTCGCCAAGTTGCCTTCGGCGCAAAAGTGGTCCGGCCCGGCCAACGAATGGGCCGTGGCCGGACCGCATGGGGCTCTGGTTTGTTTTCTAGACTGCCGCGACCTCTAGACGGTGGACGTTCTCGTTGGTCCGCAGACTGCCGGAGTTGACCATCAGGCCCATCATGTCGAAGACCACGGTCGCCGCGGCCAGCGAGGTGATGTCCGCGTGGTCGTAGGCCGGGGCGACCTCCACCACGTCGGCGCCGACGATATTGATGCCGTTGAGCCCGCGCAGCAGGCGCAGCAGCTCGCGGGAGTGCAGGCCGCCCATTTCGGGGGTTCCGGTGCCCGGGGCGAAGGCCGGGTCCAAGACATCGATGTCGACCGAGAGGTAGACAGGGGTGTTGCCCAGGCGCTCGCGCACCTTGGCGATGGCCGCCGGCACTCCAATGTCGTCGATGTCGGTGCTGCGGATGATCTGGAAGCCGAATTCGTGGTCCCGCAGGAAGTCGTCCTGGTCATAGACCGGGCCCCGGATGCCCACGTGCATCGACTTGTCCTCGATCAGCAGGCCCTCCTCGAAGGCCCTGCGGAACATGGTCCCGTGGGTGATCGGCTCGTCGAAGTAGGTGTCCCAGGTGTCCAGATGGGCGTCGAAGTGCAGCAGGGCCACCGGACCGTGGACCTTGTTGACGGCCCTCAGCATCGGCAGGGCAATGGTGTGGTCCCCGCCGACAGCGATGATCCTCTTGTCCTTGGCCATGAGGGGCAGGGCTTGCTCCTCGATCTGCTCCACGGCCTTGGTGATGTCATACGGTGTGCAGGCCACGTCGCCGGCGTCAACGACCTGGACGGCCTCGACCGGGGTGACATCGAGCTCCACGTGGTAACCCGGGCGCAGCAGGCGGGAGGCCTCGCGGACCGCGGCGGGGCCGAATCGGGCGCCGGGGCGGAAGGACGTGCCGCCGTCGAAGGGAACGCCAAGCACCGCGATGTCGTAGTCCGGGACGGCATCGATCTGCGGGAGTCTGGCGAAGGTGCCCAATCCGGCGAACCGGGGGACCTTGGTGGCTTCGACGGGGCCTATAGGCTGGTGCTTGCTCATACGAGGGTTCCTTCTGCTTTCGTTTCTTCGGTCGTTCCGTTGGTCTTGGTTTTCTTCTTGTTGCTGCCGCTGGAGATGTCTGCCAGCGAGCGGTTGGCGGTCTCCGGGGCCAGGATGAATGTGGCCACGAGTCCGATCAGGGAAATCCCGGCGCCGATCAGCAGGGCGCCCGAGGCGCCGAAGCTGATGATGGCCACCGGCATGAGATAGGTGCTTGCAGCGGAGCCCACGCGGCTGATCGCGGTGCCGAAGCCGACCGCGGTGGCCCGGATCTCGGTAGGGAACAGCTCGTTGGGGTACACGACCTCCAGGAAGCTGGAGGCACCCGAAGCCAGGGCGAAAATCGCCAGGGCGGTGAACAGCGTCTTCGGGCCAACCCCGGGGACGAAGGCCGGGGCCGCCAGCGCCACCACTATGATGCCGAAGGTCCACAACAGCAGCTTGCGCCGTCCGATGCGTTCGACCAGCCACAGGCCCGGGATGCCGCCGACGACAAACAGCAGGGAGATCAGCAGGGAACCGCCGTAGAGGTTCGCGTCCCCGTCCAGGCCGAAGGAGGCGAGCAGTTCCGGGGCGAAGGTGTAGACCGCGAAGAGCGGGATCACCTGGGCGGTCCAGAAGATGGAGACGAAAAGCGTGCGGCGCCAGAACTTCTTGTTGAAGATGTCGGTGAAGGTTGCCGCGCGCTTGCCGCTGGCTTCGTCCTCGCCGAGGGAATCTACGTCGTAGTCGTTGCCGTAGACCTTTTTGATCACGGTGCGGGCCTCGTCGACACGGCCGCGGGAGAGCAGCCACCGCGGGGACTCCGGGGTGCCGAGGCGGAAGAGCAGGGTGATCACGGCAAAGATCGCGGGGCTGGCAAGCATCCAGCGCCAGGCGTCCGGACCGAAGCCGCGCATCGCGTAGCCGACGGCGAAGGCCGCCGCGGCACCCACTGCCCAGACCACGAAGGTGGCCCCGAGCAGCCGGCCACGGTGCTTGCGGGGGAGGAACTCGGCCAGCAGCGAGGTGGCMATCGGGTAATCGGCGCCGATGGCCACGCCGAGCAGGAAGCGCCAGATCACCAACTGCCAGATGTCCGTGGAGAAGGCGCTGAGGATGGAGAAGGCAGCCAGGGCGAGCAGGTCCAGGATGTACATGGTGTGGCGGCCGACCTTGTCGGTCACCCAACCGAAGACCCCGCCGCCAAAGAAGATCCCGACCAGGCTGGCTGCGCCGACCATGCCGATTTCCTTGGGGCCCAGGTCCAAGGCCGGGGTCATGGTGATCAGCGCGATCCCGATGATGGACAGCGCGTAGCCGTCGATGAAGGGGCCGCCGGAGGAAAACACGGTCAGCTTCTTGTGGAACCGGGTCAGGGGCGCATCGTCAATGAGGCGAACGGAGGTGCTCATTGCGGGCTCTTTTCTCTCTAGGTGCCCGGGTGGCCCGGGCTGGTGTGTGGTGTGTTTCAATCATTCGTGATCGGCGTCACGGCGACAATCGACAAGTGTCAACTATCGCAGAGACGCACTAGACATTTGTATGAGAGATCACGTTTGATGGATTGGTGCCCGGCGGCAATGCGTTGGACGCCGGAAAGTGGAAGGGGAATGCCCAATGGCCATGACGGTCAAGGAACTGCTGGACGAGCCGCAACTGGGTCTGCGGCTGCTGGCCGGCGCTGACGGGCTGGGGCATCCGATCACCTGGTCCCACACCTCGGACCTGCCCCAGCTCTGGGAATGGGTCTCGCCCGGAGTGCTGCTGATGACCAACGGGCTCTCGATCCCCGCCGAGCCGGAGGCGCAGGTCCATTTGGCCAGATCGCTGGTGGCGGCCGGAGCGGTCGCCTTGGCGGTGGGCGAGAAGATGCATGCCCCGGAGTTCTCCGGTCAATTGCTCGCGGCCTGCGATGATCTTCCGCTTCCCTTGGTTTCCGTTCCCTACCCGTTGCCCTTCATGGCCATTTCACGGTCCATTGCCGAAGCGAGCCTGCTCGAGGAATCACGGCGGATCAAGCAAACCGCCCGCATCTACGACCTGCTGCGCAAGGCGACCACGCCGGGGGAAACCTGGAGCCAGCTGCTGGCCGGGATCGGCAAGGAAATCCGCGCCCGGCTCTACGTGGTGGATGACCGCTGCCAGCATCCCTGGCAACCCGGCGACGCCGCCCTTCCCGAGGACGTGTTGGTGCGGGTGCAGAAGGTCACCTCCGAATCCACGGCGGAGACCCGGCACTTCCTGTGGAGTTCCGAGGGGGCGGCTTCGCTGTTGATCATGGAAATTCCCACCCATCCGCATGCGCTGCTGGTGATCCTGCCCGATGACCAAGTGCAGCCGGACGGGGTGGTGTTGCTGCACTCGGCCACCGTACTGGGGCTGGGCCTCTCGCGTTCAGCCCTGGCGATGGAAAGCCGCTACCGCTCCGGCGGCGAATTCCTGCTGCAGTCCTTCGAGGGCCGCATCGGGGCGGCCGAGGCCGCCCGCCGCCTCGAGGAATTCGGGTTTCCGGACGGCGACCTCCGCCTAGTTTCGGTCCCGGCCCAGGCGGAGGCCGGCTTGCCCCAGGTCCACAGTGCGCTGTGGCGCCACGGCATCAACAGCGTCTGCGTGGCGGGCGAGGGAAAATTGCATCTGATGGTGTCCGAAAAATGCCCGGAGGACCTGCTGCTGCACGTCTTTGATCCCTCGCTGCCCATGGGCCTGAGCACCCCCGTGGGTATCGAGGCGATCCAGCGCGGATTGCGCGAATCCTTGTGGGCGCTGGGTCAGGCGACTGCCCGAGCCGTGCGCCTGGTTGGGTACTCGGAGGACGCTCCGTGGTTCGGGCTGGGCGGCCATCGCGATGGCGCGGAGCTGGTGGAGCGGCTGCTGGGTCCGGTGATCGAGCATGACCGGCTCAATGGAACGGATTTCATGGCCACGCTGCGCAGCTACCTGGACAACCAGCGCTCGGCCCAGAGGGTCGCCGCGCTGCTTTTTGTCCACCGGCAAACCATCATCTACCGCATCCGCAAGATCAGCGAACTCACCGGCCTTGACGTGGCCGAAACCTCTGCGGTTGCCCAGCTGTGGCTGGCGTTCCAGGTGCACGAGGCCATGGGCCCGGGGGAGCGTGTAGCGCGCGGGTGAAACAACGTCGTGTTTTCTCACCCAATATCGGTGGCTGCCGGGAGCCGTCGGATTATCCGAAGTTGTCGACGTGTTTGGCGCGCGCCGCGGTGTCGATGCGGACCTTGCGCAGCGGGTCGATCAAGTTCCAGGCGAGCACGCCGGCGGTGATCACGATGACCGACACATTCAGGTGCAAGGCCGCATCCGCCCAACCGTGCCCAACCAACTCGGTGACAAAACGGGGTTCCAGCAGCGTGTTGGCGGCTGCAAGCCAGATCAGGGGCACGGCAACAGCCAGTTCCAGGACGGTGCTGATGGCCACGAAGCGCCACGACCAGCCGCCGGCCCTGTAGCGGAATATCTCCAGCACTGCCGTGGCCAGCAGCCCTGCCATCAGCAACGGGATCCACACGGGCCAAAGCTCCACGTTGAGCGTCGGGATGGATTCCCCGTCCGCACCCGTGAAGGGAGAACTGAAGTGTTGCCACGGCAGGTAGAGAACTCCGACGAGTGCCACGAGGACCGCTGCCAGGGTGTCACCCAGGCGAAGCCCGCCGGGAGGTGTGTCAGGAAGCGTCGACGGGTCCCATTTGGCACGTATTTGCTTGGAATCGGGACTGCGCTCGATGATCGCAAAGATGATGGTGGTCCAGAAGAAGATGTGCATGGCGACACCGATCGCCGCGATGATGCCGCCGCTGACGATTTCGCCCGCGTCGCCTCCGGAGAGGAAGCTGCCAAGCATCACCGCGACGCCGATGACCGGCAGCACCGTTGCCGCCAGGATCTTGAGCAGGCGGATGTAGGCGGGGAAGTGGTCGGGGCCGATGAGATGCAACGGCTTGTTCGAATAGTCCGCCGCCAGGCGCATGGGATCCCCGAGCTCCAGCAGGACCTCGCGCTCGGCATCCTCCGGAGTGCTCCCGGCCGCCAGGCGTGCCTCTCTCAGGTCCTCGATGGCGGCCGCGACTTCTGCCTCCACGTCCGCGCGCTGGGATTCCGGTACGGAGCGGGACACCGCCGTGATGTAACGGTTGGATAGGGTGCTCATGGCAATTCCTTGAGGGGTGGGTTCGATTTTTCGGAACGCAATGCGTTCAGGGACTTCGCCAAGTGGTTCCACTCGGCTTCAAGGGCACCAAGCAGGCTCCGCCCGGCATCGCTGGTCTTGTACATCTTGCGGGGGCGGGACTCGGTGGTGTCCCACTCGGCGTCCAACAAGCCCTGCTTTTCCAACCGGCGCAGCAATGGGTAGAGGGTGTTGGCATCGACGCTCAGCCCCGATTCCTCCAACACCGCCAGCAGGCCGTAGCCGTAGCCCGGTGTTTCGAGCGTGGCCAGCGCTGCCATCACCACGGTGCCGCGGCGCAGCTCCTGCTGGTGACCGGCCAGGACTTCATCATCGATCATGGTTCACACGATACTGTGTCACACACACTATTGTCTAGAGACACTTCTCGCGGGTTTGCCCTGGGTCGACGGCCGTGTGCGATGCCCATCATCGACGAAAACCATGGCAGGCCTCCCGGCGACCCCGGCAATGCTGGTCTTGCCCGGGTCTTGGGCTCCGGAAGCGGATCCGCAGCCTGCGAGAGGCGCGTGTCTTGGTGGCCAGTTCCATGGGATGGCCATAACCAACAGGTTCCGGTGGCCTAGGCTTCATGGGAGGGAAGTGTTTGGTTGCCAAGGCCAGCAGGCGACGAAGTCGCATGCACCACGGCACGATCAGGAGACGAGTATATGAGTGGGTCCAACGAGTGGTTCGACAGCGTGGATCCGGAGACCATCCAACGCATGGCAGACAGCAAGAACCTGCGCGACGGATTCGCCCGGTTCATGCTCAACTACCAGTTCGCCATGGACGAGATCATGACCAAGATCAACATCCTCAAGACCGAGTTCGAGCATCTGCATGACTACAGTCCGATCGAGCACGTCAGCGCCCGCCTGAAATCGCCCGAAAGCCTACTCTCAAAGGCCAGGCGTCGCGATCTGCCGTTGAGCTTCGAGACGCTAAGCGAGAACGTGCTTGATGTCGCGGGGGTGCGCATTGTCTGCAGCTTCATCTCCGACGCCTACTGGGTTGCCAAGATGATCACCTCGCAGCCGGACATCACGGTGGTGACGGTCAAGGACTACATTGAGGAACCCAAGCCGAACGGCTACAAGAGCCTCCACATCATCGTCAAGGTCCCGATCTTCCTCTCTGAGTCGGTGCAGAACATCCATGTTGAACTGCAGATCCGCACCGTGGCCATGGACTTCTGGGCCAGTCTTGAACACAAGATCTACTACAAGTACGACAAGGAAGTTCCTGCGGAATTGCTCGCGGAGCTCAAGGAAGCCGCCGGCGTTGCCGACCGACTCGACTCTACAATGGAGCGCATCCACAACGAGGTGCACACAGGCGCTTCCGGAAGCGCCGAAAAGTAGGCTCCTTCTGCCATCGACACCACACGGGGGCCTCAGAAGTTCGGGGTTGGATTTCTGTGCGATGACATAGTGAGGGGGCCACGGCGCTCCACCCATTGAAAATGGGGMGGCTCCTCGGAGGGGAGCAACATGAGGACTATTCGATTCCTCGAAGGGTGCAATTTTTGCCAGGTAGCGGAGATATTTTTCGTGGCGCTGCCATTTCTTTCCCCTTGGGGGCACGCTGCTGGCGAGCGCTGACGGTTGGATCTCGTGGTAGGTGACGGAAGGAACTCTCTTATTGGTTGTAGCTTCAAGTAAAACGTGCAATACTTGAGGCAAGCACAATCCACCGCCTCATTCCAAGGAGTCACCACCATGGCCATCACCACACAAGACCAGCTGTCCGCCGAACTGGCCATGGGCACCGTCATGCTCAAGGTCGGGGACATGAAGAAGATGAGCAACTACTACCAGAAGGCCCTGGGCCTCGAAGTACTCTCCGAAGGCCCCACCGGCACCGGCCTGGGCCGCCGCGGACTCGAGCTTGTCCACCTGGCCGACGGCAAGGGCCTGGACCTCCCGGGCCGCGGCGAGGCCGGGCTTTTCCACACCGCGCTGCTCTTCGACACCCAGTCGGACCTGGCCGCCACCGTGCTCTCCGCCGCCCAGTTCGACGGCTCGCTGTTCACCGGCAGTTCCGACCACCTGGTCTCGGAGGCCTTCTACTTCAACGACCCCGAGGGCAACGGCATCGAGCTCTACTGGGACCGCCCGCGCGAGACCTGGACCTGGAACGGGGACACCGTGGCCATGGACACCCTCCACCTTGACCCGAACAACTACCTCAACAAGCACGTCAACGAGACGGCCGTCTCCGGACTTGTCCAGGCCAACGCCGGCATCGGCCACGTTCACCTGCAGGTCGGCGACGTCGCCACCGCCGAGACGTTCTATGTCGACACCCTGGGATTCGCCAAGACCACCGGCTTCCACGGCCAGGCCCTGTTCGTTTCGGCCGGCGGCTACCACCACCACATGGCCATGAACGTGTGGAACTCCCGCGGCGCGGGCCCCCGCAAGGACACCCTGGGCCTGGGCGAGGTCGTCATTACCGTGCCCAACGCCGACGAGGTCGGCGCGCTGGCCGACCGCCTCAAGGTTGCAGGGATCTCCAGCCACCACACGGGCGCCGAGCTGCGCTTCGAGGATCCGTGGCGCAACCAGCTGCGCGTGTCCGTCGGCTAGCAACAACGGTTCCCTTGCAGGGCGGGCCGGGGATGTCGCATTTTCGCGGCGTCCCCGGCCCGCCCTGCGTGGTTCCGGGGCATGGTCAGGTTCCGTGGGTATACCTCCGGCCGGGCTGCAGCCTCGGTGCCACGTGCCCCATGGTCGCCCGGTAGGTGCTGGGCGGGAGATTGAAGTGTGCGGTGAAATGCTGGCGCAAGTGTTCGCCGCCGCCGAACCCCGAAAGGTGCGCAATGCGCTCGATGGTGAGCGCCGTGGTTTCCAACAAGGCCCTGGCTTCCTGGAGCCGGATGAGAGTGACCCATCGGCCCGGCGCCAGCCCCATGGTTTCCTTGAAGCGCCGGTGAAAGGTCCGGGTGGACATGTTCGATGTACTGGCCAGTTCGGCGACGCTCCAGTCGTGGGCCGGATCATCCTGGATCGAACCGGCAAGGGCGGCAAAGGGATGGACCGCGGACCTGGTGGGAGCCGGGGCGAATTGCGCCTGGCTGCCCTGTCGGCGCGGCGGAGTGACCATCGACCTGGCGATGATGTCGGCCGTTGCCGCGCCGTCGATCGCATCCACCGCCGCAATCAGCGCATCCACCCCCGCGCTGACGCCGGCCGAGGTCCAGATGTTTCCGTCGCGCACGTACAGCCCGTGGGGTGAACCGATGATCTGCGGGAAGCGGGACGCCAACAGCTCGGTGTACCGCCAGTGGGTGGCGGCACGCCTCCCCTCGAGCAGCCCGGCCTCCGCCAGCACGAAGGCACCGGTGCACAGGCCGATCACGGCAGCCGGCTCCTCGGCGGCGCGCTCCCGCAGCCACTCGAGTTCTTCGGGCCCGATCCGCCCCAGCCGGTCTTCCGAGCCGGGAACCACGATGATGTCCGGTCGCCTGGCGGGCTCGCGCATGCGGAGGCAGGCCACCGGCAGTCCTGAATCGGTGGCAACCTGGCTTGAGGCTCCCACGATGGACACGTCGAATCGGCTCGAGGTCATTTCCGGGCGCCGGCTGAAGACCTCTTGTGCGATGGCAAGGTCGTACAGGCGCATGCCGGGGTAGGCCAGGATATCCACGTGAAAAATGCGCATGGCAGGATTCTGGGGGTACATGGCATTTGCGCCACTGTTTGCCACGCGGCATCTCGGGTTGGCTTGAGTCATGAGCGAAACATTCGAGATTTCCCACGCCGCACTTGTCCTTGTCGATGTCCAGGAGGGGTTCCCAACAGTTGGCCCGGGAATGCGTTTGCGTACGAATGAATGCCTTCGGGTGCGGCGTTGTCCACGTCCGTGGGCCAGCCCAAGCCTGGAAGTCCCCGCCCTGCTGGCTGCCGGTGGTGCGGCGGCGGTGTCGGCCCCGCACTGTTCCCACGGGTGGGAACGTGGCCGCTGCGGGACGTCCCGCCCCGCGTGCCAACTGCCGACAGGGTTGGGAGCGTCCTGTTGTCCACATCCCCGCCCGGTAGGCACCAAAGCGTCGGTGGCGGGGCGGATGATTGAGGCATGGACACACCCATCCAGCCATCCGAGGCACCCGCCGGGCGGGATCCTGCCCGCAATGCCGGTGGGCTGCGGAGGATCGTGGTCCCGTTCGTGGTCGCCCCGCCGGCCGGGGTGCGGATCCGCACCCGGCTGCGCCCCACCGACACCGAGGCAGCAGCGCTCACCACGATCGGCGAACACCTGGGGCACCTGTACCGCACCGACCTGGCCGGCCGCGTGGCCTTGGGCCGGGTCCCTGCAGCCCAGCGGGCCCGCACCGAACGCAAGCGGAACCTCACCGCCGTATCGTCTTCCCGGTGGGCGGGTGCCATCACCCGGGCCGCCGAGGACCAATACCAGCTAGGCATGCGCGCGCTGGTGGCGGAGGTCTCGCACCTGCGGGCCGCCACCGCGGCCCTGCACCGCCGGATCGCGGTGCCCGCCGGCCCGAAGGACGGGAAGAACCGCGGCTACCGGAGCGAGTCGGAGCGGTTCCAGAAAACCCGCCGCCTGTCCCAGCTGCAGGAACGCCTTGAGGCGGCGCAGACGGCGCTGGCCGCGGGCCGCCCGTCGATCTCGGTGGGCGGGAGACGCCTGTGGAAGACCCGCAACCACCTCGGCGAAGCCGGCCTCACCCGGGTGCAGTGGGAAGAACGGTGGGCCGCCTCGCGGATGTTCCTGACCGCGGACGGGGAATCCGGTTCAATTGGCGGCAACCAAACCATCCGGCTGACCGCTGCCGGGACCGGGCTGCCCGGGAAACTGTCCGTGAAGGTTCCCACCCCGTTGGTCCCGGCCTTGGGTGACCGCCTGGTGCTGTCGGTCCCGGTCGCGTTCGCCCACCGCGGTGAGGAGTGGACGGACCGGGTCGCCTCACGCCGGTGCATCCGTTACGACATCGGCTTCGACCCCGAGAAAGGGCGCTGGTACCTGGATGCTTCCTGGTCATATGGTGATTTGCAGGTCTTGCCGCTCGAGGCGTTGCAGTCCTCCGGGGTGGTGGGCGTGGACCTGAATGCCGACCACCTGGCGGCCTGCCGGCTGGATGCCTCCGGCAACCCGGTCGGCCAGCCAATCACGATCCCGCTGGAGCTGGCCGGGCTGAACGCGGGCGCGCGGGATGGGCGGCTGCGGTCGGCAATCACCACCCTGCTGGATCTGGCCCGGGACACCGGGGCTGCAGCGATCGCCATCGAGAACCTCGACTTCGAGGATTCACGCAGCACAGGCCGGGAGACCATGGGCCGCGGGGCGCGCGGCAAGCGCTTTCGGCGCACCGTGCACGGGATCCCGACCGGGAAATTCCGGGACCGGCTGGTGGGAATGGCCGCCAACCGCGGGATCCACGTGATCGCCGTGGACCCCGCCTACACATCCAAATGGGGCGGCCAGCACTGGCACAAACCCCTGCAAGCAGCTTCCGGTGGGACGGTGACGCGGCACCACGCCGCATCCGTGGCCATCGGCAGGCGCGCCCTCGGATGCAGGATTAGGCGACGGGAGGACGGTCCCCGCACCCGACAGTGGACGGGTGCGGGCAAACCCAGTCCCAGGCCCAATCAAGCATCCAAGGGTGCGGCCACCGGCACAGGCCCAGTTCGCCCGGCGGCCACGAGCCGCCCGGGCCCGCCGGGAACCGGCCGGCGGCAGGCTCCCAAGACCGTCCGGGGAGCCAGTGCGTCGCCAAGACGCACTTAAAAAGGAACGGTTCCGGGATCCTTCTTGGGGACGCTCCGCCAACTTCTCCGCGGCCCTGGCGAATATTGCCGCGCTCGGGCAAGCCTGGGAGGCGCGCGGCCTACCCGTGGTGAAGGTCCGCCATGACAGCGTCCATCCGCTATCGACCTTGCGCGCCGGCTCCCTCGGTAACCGGTTCATGGCCGAGGTGCTCGAGCTGCGAGAAGACCTGCTGGTCACCAAGACGGTGAACTCGTCGTTTCTCGGGACGCCGGACCTGGCACGCTGGCTGCGCTCCCGCAGACTGGGAACGATTGTCGTGGCGGGAATCCAGACAAACCTGTGCGTGGAAACCACCGCGCGAATGGGCGGAAACCTGGGATTCGACGTGTTGKTTCCCCTGGATGCAACAACCACCTTCGACCTGGAGGGGCCGGCTCTCACAGGCGGTCCGCCCCTTCGTCTCACGGCGGAGGAACTCATGACCGCAACGGCGGTGAACCTCCACGGGGACGGCTTTGCCAGGGTCACCGACACCGCGGACATTCTCAAGCACCTGGCCGGCAAACCCGTGCGGGAAGTTGCGCCGGCAACACCGACGGCCATGGTCTTGCCAGCAAACGCCAACGAAACCACCGGGTTCGGTGGCTAAGGTCGTACGATGCAATTGCGCCTTAGAGAACTTCGCCCGCACCTGGTTTCGAGCCGGATATTCCTGATGGGTCCCGGGGCCAAGACGATCGAGAGGACCGGGGCCAGCTACGGCGAGGACAGCCTGATCAAGTTCGATGCTGACCTGAGATTGGAGCCCTACGCCACCTATTGGGCGGGAAGCGGCCGGCACCTGGTGGGCCTGGGTTCCTTCTCCTACACCCACTCGCGGCTCCCGCTCTCGACGCGGGTGGGCCGCTACACCTCCATTGCCAAGGGCGTGAAGGTCATGGGGGCGATGCATCCGCACGAATGGGCCTCCACCAGCCCGGTTTTCTACAACCGCCGGCTTATGATGGAAACCTTCGAACGGGACCGGGGAGAAACTCCCGCCTACCGGAAGTTCGACTATGCACCCGACCCCGTGGTGGTCGGAAACGACGTGTGGATCGGGGAGAACGTCACGTTGGGCCACGGCGTGCACATCGGCGACGGGGCAGTGGTTGCCTCCAACTCGGTGGTCACCCGCGATGTGCCGCCCTACGCGGTGGTGGCCGGGGTGCCCGCCAAGATCATCCGGCAACGCTTCGATGAACAGACCGCCAACGATTTGGTGCGCAGCGCCTGGTGGGACTATTCGCCGACCGCGCTGAACCAGCTCGATGTCCGCAATCCCGCGGAGTTCGCCCGCGGCGCCATCGGCCTCATCGAGGCCGGGGCCATCGAGCCCTACCGCCCGGCCGTCCTCACCGGCCGCGAGCTGGCCGCGGCCGTCGCCTCCTCGTTTGACCACGCCGCATCCTGAGCGTTTCACGGACAGGGCGCGCTGGAATTGACCCGGTTGCCATCCATCGCCCGCCGATTCCGGCAGCCGCACGACACGGAAACGACGGGCGAATGCGTGGTTCCACGGATGCGCCAACGCCGCCGACGGCGCACCATGAATCCAGGAGTCGATGACCGGCACCATGCACTCGTGGTTCGGTCCGAACGGAGGAATCATGCAAACGGGAAATCCACTTGGCGGTGTCGCCGGGACCGGCTACCTTGCCCTCGCCGCGGGGGTGATCGGTGTGGCAACCGCAGCGGCGCTGGGAATGATGTATGGCACGGAAATCTCGAGGCCCGGCCCGAAGATCTTTGGGCCGGCCAGCGACCTGCTGGGCGGGCTGTCCAACCTGTGCGTTGCCGGCGTGTTCATCCGCCTGCAGCGCGCCGTGTCCGACTCCCGCCGTGCGATCCCGGGCATGGCCGTCGTCGTGGTGTTGTTGGCGGCGGGTGCTGTTTCCTCGTTCCTGCTCGTGGCGGGCGTGCTCGACTTCGTACCCGCCACGATCGCGGCGATAGTGGCGCTCGCGGCGCAGGCCCTGTGGTTGGTGGCCATCTGCACGCGGTTGCGCCGCGGTGGCGCCATCCCACCCCGGCTGGGGCGCGGCGGCAAGGCCGTCGGTGCCGGCTTCCTCGCCGGGTGCTTCATCGTCGCTGCCGGCCTGCTGGCACCGGCAGGGTGGCCGCAGTGGACGGTTTTTGCCGTCGGCGGTGTGGTCGGGCTCACCGGCTGGGTCGGCATGCCCGTATGGTTCGTCCTTCTCGGGCGGCATCTGGTCGCTAGGTGTACGTGCGGCCGGCCCCCTGGCCCCTGCGCCCGGCGGGCCCCGAACCGCGTAGCGTCGACGGGGTGTCCACGGGCGGCGCCCCGCTTCCGGAGTATCCTCACCGGGCGCACCGGCCCGTTGGTCCTGGTCTCGACCGATGGATACCGAAATCGCCTGCATTCCGTACAAGCGCAACTCCCTCGGGCGGGTTCCGTCGCCTTAAAAGGTGCTCCGGGATGCGCATCTCAAGACGCAGCGCGCCGCCCGGACGTGGCAGGCGTCCCGGGCGGCACGTTGTCGGCCTGCCCGGGGGGTCCGGGCCAAGCGAGGCGCGAGGGTCTAGCGGGAATCCAGAAGGCGGTGCTTGAGTTCCTTGATGCGTGCGTGGATGTCATCGCGGATAAGTTCCATGCGCTCCCGGCCCTCGATCCCGCGCAGGGAAGGCTCGTCGGTTTCCCAGACCTCGACCTGGACGCCGTCAACGGCCGGAACGTTGGCCTCGGTGCCCAGGACCACCACGTGCCCGGCGGCCCGCATGTTCTCTTCGGTCAACGCCTTGGGCTTTTCATTGCCGATGTCGACGCCGACCTCCAACAGGACCTCGGCCGTGAGCGGGTTGATGGCTGTTCCGGGCTTGGTGCCGGCAGAGGTGGCGGTGATGTCGTCGCCCGCCTCGAGTTTCATGAGGCCAGCGGCCATCTGCGATTTCCCGCCGTTCTTGACGCACACGAACAGGACGGCGGGGCGCCCGGGCCGCGATGGCGCGGAGCTCATCGGCTGGCCTTCGGGCTGAGCGTTGCCGCCAGCGAGTCCAGCGCGCCGGGGACCAACGAGTAGTACGCCCAGACGCCGCGCTTTTCGCGGGTCAGCAGCCCGGCCTCCACCATGATCTTCAGGTGGTGGGAGACCGTGGGCTGGCCCAGGTTCAACGGCTCGGACAAGTCGCAGACACAGGTCTCGGCCTCCGGAGAGGAGGAGACGATCGAGAGGATGCGCAGCCGGTTGGGGTCGGCGAGCGCCTTGAAGCGCGCCGCCAGGGCCTCGGCCTCGCCGGCCAGCAATGACTCCTGCCCGTGGGAAGGAACGCAGCACGGGGCTTCGGTTTCCTGCACGGGATCCGCGGGGGAGTCCCGACGCACTGGGGTGGCAACCGGTGTGGGCATGTGCCTTGCCTCGCTTTCCTGGGCTCCCGGACGGGAGATTGACAATCGTCGATATATGCAAGGATACTCGATACATCGACACTCGTCGATGCCTATGCCTTTTGGAGTGAACCCGCGTGACGCCCAATGCCCCGCCCGCCGAGACCCGGCACCTGAGCGCCAAGCTCTCCACCCTGGACCGCTACCTGGCCGTCTGGATCCTGGCGGCCATGGCCCTCGGGCTGGTGCTGGGCCGGGTCATTCCCTCGCTGGGCGCGGCCCTGGACTCCATCCAGGTCGCCGGCATCTCCCTGCCCATCGCCCTGGGCCTGCTGGTGATGATGTACCCGGTGCTAGCCAAGGTCCGCTACAACGAGACCGGCGCCGTGCTCAGCGACAAAAAACTCATGGTCACCTCGCTGGTGATCAACTGGGTGCTAGCCCCGGCCTTCATGTTCGTGCTCGCCTGGATCTTCCTGGCCGACCTGCCCGAGTACCGCACGGGGCTGATCATCGTCGGGCTCGCCCGCTGCATCGCCATGGTCTTCATCTGGAACGACCTGGCCTGCGGGGACCGCGAGGCCGCCGCCGTGCTGGTCGCCATCAACTCCGTCTTCCAGGTCTTCGCCTTCGGCGCCCTRGGCTGGTTCTACCTCCAGCTACTCCCGTCCTGGCTGGGACTGCCCACCACCAGCGCCGAATTCTCCATCTGGACCATTACGCTTTCGGTCCTCGTGTTCCTGGGCATCCCGCTGGTGGCCGGGTACCTCACCCGGACCTTCGGCGAGAAGGCCAGGGGCCGCGAATGGTACGAGGACAGGTTCCTGCCCAAGATCGGCCCCTGGGCGCTCTACGGCCTGCTGTTCACCATCGTGCTGCTCTTCGCCCTGCAGGGCGACAACATCATCGCCAAGCCCCTGGACGTCGTGCGCATCGCGCTGCCGCTGCTGGTCTACTTCCTGGTGGTCTTCGGCGCCTCGATGCTCATCGGCCGCGCCCTGCGCATGGGCTATGCCCGCACCACCACGCTGGCGTTCACCGCGGCCAGCAACAACTTCGAACTGGCCATCGCCGTGGCCATCGCAACCTTCGGGGTCACCAGCGGCCAGGCCCTGGCCGGGGTCGTCGGCCCGCTGATCGAGGTGCCGCTGCTGGTGGCCCTGGTCTACGTCGCGCTCTGGTCCCGCAAGTTCTTCGACTCCTTCAACCCCGCAAAGGTGCAAGCATGAACACCGCCGCCAAGCCCTCCGTCCTGTTTGTCTGCGTCCACAACGCCGGACGCTCCCAAATGGCCGCGGCCTTCCTGGCCAACCTTTCGGCCGGGCAGATCGAGGTCCGCTCCGCAGGCTCCGCCCCGGCGGACACCGTGAACCCTGCGGCCGTCGCGGCCATGGGCGAGGTGGGCATCGACATGGCGGGCGAAACCCCGAAGATCCTCACCACCGAGGCCGTGAAGGAATCGGACGTGGTCATCACCATGGGCTGCGGGGACACCTGCCCGATCTTCCCGGGCAAGCGCTACGAGGACTGGGTTCTGGAGGATCCCGCGGGCCGGGGCGTTGAAGCCGTGCGCCCGATCCGCGACGAGATCCGCGCGCGCATCGAGACCCTGATCTCCGAACTGCTGCCCGCCACCAGGTAACACCCCCTCGACCCCCCCAGGAGCGGAAGACCATGAACCAGAGCCACCCGATCATCGTCATCGGCGCCGGACCCATCGGGCTGGCCGCCGCGGCGCACCTGCTCGAACGCGGCCAGGACGTGCGCGTCCTCGAGGCCGGAAGCGGTGCCGGTGCCGCCATCCGCAGCTGGGGGCACATCCGGCTCTTCTCCACCTGGCGCTGGAACATCGACGCCGCCGCCCGCCGGCTGCTCGAAACACCCACCAACGGCTACGCCGGCGGCTGGGAAGCACCTCGCGAAACCCGCCTCCCAACGGGTTCCGAGATGGTGGCCGAGTACCTCGAGCCGCTGGCGGCCCACCCTGCTATGGCCCCGCGCATCAGCTACGGGCACCGGGTCACCCGGGTCACCCGCGTCCGGCCGGATGGCAACTCCGTGGACAAGGCCCGGTCGCAGGACCGGGCGGAGTCCGCCTTCCTGCTGCGCACCGCGACCGCCCGGGGACTTGTGGACATCCAGGCCCGGGCCGTCATCGACGCCTCGGGCACCGGGGGGACCCCGAGCCCGGTCGGCCGCTGCGGCATCGAGGCCATCGGCGAGGCGGACGCCCGGGCCATGGGCATCGTCACCTCCCCGCTGCCGGATCCGCTGGGAGCCGGCCGCGA
This sequence comes from Arthrobacter sp. UCD-GKA, assembly GCF_001863355.1. Lineage (NCBI taxonomy): Bacteria > Bacillati > Actinomycetota > Actinomycetes > Micrococcales > Micrococcaceae > Arthrobacter > Arthrobacter sp. UCD-GKA. The sequence goes on from NZ_MOLR01000007.1 coordinate 132,649, forward strand.
ACACTTTGCCGGAAAGACCGTCCTGGTGCTCGGTGCCGGGCATTCGGCGGCCAACACCCTGATCAGCCTGGGCCGGTTGCGCCAGCACCACCCCGACACCCGCATCCTGTGGGGCCTGCGCGGGGCGGCCAACCCGATCCGCCTGTACGGAGGAGGACCGGCGGACCAGTTGCCGGCCCGCGGACAGCTGGGCACCTCGCTGCGCCGCTGCGTGGAGAACGGCGACATCACCATCGTTGAAAACCTCGCCGTCACCACCCTGGAACGCGGGGAGAAACTCGGCGTGGTGCTCGCCGATGGCCGTCGGCTGGAGGCGGACCTGCTGGTCCCGGCCACCGGCTTCCGTCCCGAGCTGGGGATGCTCTCGGAGTTGCGCCTGGACATGGACCAGGTTGTGGAGGCCCCGCGCCAGCTTGGCCCGCTGATCGATCCGGAGTTCCATAGCTGCGGCACCGTTTCCGCCCACGGCGCGTCCGTGCTGGCCCATTCGGAAACCGACTTCTACATCGCCGGGATGAAGAGCTACGGCCGGGCCCCGACCTTCCTGCTGGCCACCGGCTACGAGCAGGTCCGCTCCATCGCCGCCGCCCTGGCCGGGGACCGCGCCGCAGCCCAGGCCGTGGAACTGGAGCTGCCGGACACCGGGGTGTGTTCCACCGACCTGGCCGGCTCCTGCGACGCACCGGCAGCCGGCGCCCCCGAGCCTGTGGCGGGGTCCTGTTGCGGCACCCCCGAACCGGTAAAGATCGGCTTCGCCACCGGCACCCTGCACGGCCACACCGAGATGCTCGTCGAGCGGTAAGGCAGGGCTCGCCCACGTCCGGGGACCCGGGAGGGGAGCGGCGGGCGGTGCGGCGGCGTCCTTGCCAAGCAGCACCCCGCCTGCATAGCGTGGAAAGCAGTGCGGCGTTGCGCCGCGCGCCCTGGCACGGTGAAAGGAAGATCCCCATGGGAACCATCAGCGTAGGAACCGAGAACAGCAAGCCGATCGAACTCCACTACGAGGACCACGGCAGCGGCCAGCCGGTGGTGCTGATCCACGGCTATCCGCTGGATGGCACCTCGTGGGAGAAGCAGACCGCGGCCCTGCTGGAGGCCGGCTACCGGGTCATCACCTATGACCGCCGCGGCTTCGGCAAGAGTTCCAAGCCCACCGACGGCTACGACTACGACACCTTTGCCGCCGACCTGCACGCCGTGATGGAAGCCATTGACGTGTACGACGCGGTGCTGGTGGGCTTCTCCATGGGCACCGGGGAGGTGGCCCGCTACCTGGCGAACCACGGCTCGGCGCGGGTGGCCAAGGCGGTGTTCCTCGGTTCCCTGGAACCGTTCCTGCTGCAGACCGCGGACAACCCCGAGGGACTGCCCGCCTCGACCTTCGAACCCCTGCTCGAGGCCGTGAAGGCCGACCGATACGCTTTTTTCACCGAGTTCTTCAAGAACTTCTTCAACACCGATCAGTTCCTGGGCAACCGGCTGAGCCCGGAGGCGCTGGAAGCCAACAAGCATGTGGCCTATGCGGCCTCGCCCTTTGCCTCGGTCGCCGCCCAGCCGACCTGGCTGACCGACTTCCGCGAGGATGTTGCCGCGATCAAGGTGCCGACGCTGATCGTGCACGGCACCGCGGACCGGATCCTGCCGATCGAAAACACCGCACGCCGCTTCGCCAAGGCCCTTCCCGCCGCGCAGTTCCACGAGATCGAAGGGGCGCCGCACGGCATGCTCTGGACCCATGCCGAGGAGGTCAACCGGATCCTGCTGGCCTTCCTGAAGGGCTAGGACCCTTTACCGACTCGCATTCTTGTCTTGTCCTCCCGCCCGGCGATGCCCGACACCGGGCAGTTCCATGGCCCGCGGCGCGGCTTCCCAACACCCGTTTGGTCTCCCTGCCCGCGACGGAAGCCGACCCGAAGGTCCGATCCGGCGGCGGGAAGCCGTGGACCGGCCACCAGGCGGTTTTCTTGCACCATTCCTGTTGCAGTCCTGTTCCTTTTGTGCGGGTTCCTTGCCCGTAGGTTGAGATTCAACTGCAACAGTGGGGCAAGGGCAGGGAAACACGACCAAGGGCAGGAATCCGATGCGCAACGACCGCACCATGGGGGCAGGCAGCGATCCGACCGCGCCGCGGGGTCCCGCCGCGGAACCCGCCCGGGGAACCCATCGGGCCGACGGCGGCACGGTGACCGTGCTGGTCCCCGCACACAACGAAGCCGGGGCCATAATCGAGACCCTGCACTCGCTCGGGCAGCAAACCCGCCGGCCGGACCGGGTCATCGTCATTGCCGACAACTGCACCGATGCCACGGAGCAGCTGGCCCTGGCCCAGGGGGCCGAAGTCATCCGCACGCACGGGAACACGGACAAGAAGGCCGGCGCGCTGAACTTCGCACTGGGCAGCTTGCTCGAATCGGCCGACGGGGACGAGCTGGTCTTGGTCCAGGATGCGGACTCGCAGTTGGCGGGGGACTTCATCGAAAACGCCGTCCGCCACCTCGGTGCGGACTCCACGCTTGGCGCGGTCGGCGGGGTGTTCAGCGGAGGCCCGGGAGGCGGCTTCGTCGGCCACCTGCAACGCAACGAGTACGCCAGGTACGCCAGGGACGTGAAAAGGCTCCACGGCAGATGCCTCGTCGTGACGGGAACCGCGGCGCTTTTCCGGGTGCGGACCCTTCGGGGCGTCTCGGTGGCGCGAACCCGGGGCGCGCTGCCGGCCGGCAACGGCCGCGGCGGGGTCTATGACACCTCGGTGCTGACCGAAGACAACGAACTGTCCTTCGCGCTGCTCACCCTGGGACACACCATCCTGTCCCCGGCCGACTGCACCCTGGTCACCGAGGTCATGCCGACCTGGCACGAGCTGTGGGCCCAACGCCTGCGCTGGAAGCGGGGTGCTGTTGAAAATTGCGTGCAGTACGGCTGGACCAAGGTCACCCGTCCCTACTGGGGCCGGCAGTTCCTGTCCATGCTTGGCGTCCTGGTCACCCTGGCCTATGCCGGGGCGATTGCCTACGCCGTGGGATCGGGAGCCGGCCTGCACATCCATGCCATTTGGATGGCGGTGACCGCCGTGTTCGTGCTTGAACGCGTCGTGACCCTGCGGCCGCGGGGATGGAAATACATGCTGTTGGCGGCCACCATGTACGAAATGGTCATTGACCTGTTCCTGCAGGCCGCCCACGCCAAGGCATTCGCCGATGCACTGTTCAACACCAAGAAGGTCTGGTAGCCAAGATGTACAACAATCCAATGATCCCCATGGCAGCAAGCGCAGGATCGGCGGCCCTGGCCATGACCGGAGCGGGCGAGGCCTTCTGGTACGCCCTGGCGGGCTTCGCGCTGCTGGCCCTCGGCCTGGCGATCAAGCGCATCGTCCCGGTGCGCGCGCTGAAGTCCTAGCCCGGATTCTGCTCTGAAGGTTGCGGGGGACCGGTGGCCAACCGGCCATCGGCCGCCCCGCAACATCCCCGCTCAGGCCACCGGCGCGGTCGCGGCCGAGTACCTCGAGACCGTCGTGTAGCCGGTCTTGGTGCCGGTGACCCGGACCTTGATGGTGTCGCCCGCATCTATCGCGGCGAGCGTGTAGGTCTTGACCGTCGCCCCGGGGATGGCGGCACCCGAGCGGTACCACTGGTACTTCAGCGTGGTGCCGGTGGTCCAGGTGCCGGGGTTCGCGCTCAGCGTGTTGCCGGTGGCCAGGGTGCCACTGATGGTCGGAGTCGGTGCGGTGAGCGTGCCCGGGGCCGCGAAGGAGAAATCGCGGATGACCACCGACTCGGGCGCGACATGCAGCGGGTCTCCGCCGCCGCCTCCGGTGACCCACAGGTTGAAGTGGATGGCTTCGTTGGCCGGAACCGGGACCGTGGCGCCCTGCATCACGGTCCGCTTGAGCAGCGTCCCGGCGAATCCGGTCCCGGCGAAGGTCTCGAAGGTCAGCTTGGATGGCTCCCAGATCAGCCGGTGGGTCAGCACGGCGGTGGTCGTCGTGGGAAAGGTGATCGTGCTGTTGCCCTCGCCCGGCGGCAGCAGGGCATCGAACCAGTAGCCGTGTCCCTGGGTCACCGGCCAGTTCTCGCCGTAGGCGGCGCCGCCGCCCCAGGCCGAGGCCTCGCACAGGTCGATTTCGTTGTATCCCGGCGAGGCCTCGGGGTCGTAGGTGAACAGGCACCCCCACACGACCTCCTTTTGCAGCGCGCTGACGTTCTTGGCAACGGTGGTGCTGTAGGTTCCGTACCCGAACCCCTGCCGGGTGGACTGGATTTCGGCACCCGCCGGGGCCGCGCCGGTGGGGTTGGACAACCTCAGGGTGACATACCCGTTGGCGTCGGGGTTGCCGACATTTGCCGGGTCGAACATCCGGTTGAATTGGGGGGCCCCGCCCCAGAACCGTTTCTGCCAGTTGAAGCCCTTCCATTCGAAGCTGCCGGCCGGCCCGGGATCCTCCGCCAGGGGCGCGATCACGGCGGCCTGGGCGGGCATCGGGCCCACCGCCAGGCACAGCCCCGCCGCGACCAGGAGGGAGAAGGTTCGCAGGATCCGGGGGAACCTGGCGGGGATTCGTGCCGGGACAAGCGCAATGGCGGTTCGTTTCATGGCAAGACCTTCGCTGTTCGGTGACCCGGGGACCACCATGGCCCCGTGGCTGGACACCGGGCCCCACCCGATGTGCCTGAAAGGCTAGGCACATGCCCGCTCCCGTCGCCGCACGTCCCACCCAAGGCATGCAACTGAATGATTATCGGGCATGACCCGTGGATTTGGATAGTGGCAGGTGGTCCGGCGCCTCAGCCAAACACCGGGGAATCGGCGGGCACCAGGACGCTGACCGCGCGCGGTGCGATGGAGATGGTGGCCGGCAGCGGGCCGACGTTTTCCCCGTCGGCATAGATGTTCAGCGGCTTGCTGGCGCTGATGGTGATCTCGCGGCCGCGGCTGAACGTGATGTTCCCCTGGCTCAGGTGCGTGCCGCGGTAGGAACGCAGGAAGGTCAGGGCCACGCCCAGGATGCCGGCCTGGCCCAGGGACACCACGTCCAGCAGGCCGTCGTCGACCTTGACCAGCGGGCAGATGTGCAGCCCTCCGCCGTATTGGCCGACGTTTCCCACTGCGACAAACCAGCCCGGAACGGTGTGCTGCACCCCGTCCACGTCCAGGGTGAAGGTGACGTTGCGCCATTGAAGGAACGCCTTCAGCCCGCCGTAGAGGTACACGAAGGGTCCGAGGTTGATCCGGGCGCCGTTGCCGTATTCGTTGGCCAGCCCGTCGAAGCCGGCATTCGCGACCCCGAAGTAGGCGCGGCCGTTGACCAGCCCCAGGTCCAATTGCCGCACCACCAGCCGCGGCAGCCGGCGCACGGCCGTGGCCGGGTCGAGGTCCAGCCCGAGGCGGCGGATCGTGTCGTTGCCCCGGCCCCCGGCCAGCGGGAGCAGGATGGCGCCGGACTCCCTGGCCCCGGCCGCAGCGGCGCCCAGGAACCCGTCCCCGCCCAGCACCGCCACCAGGGTTCCGGCCGCGGCCGCGCGCGCCCGGTCGGTGGCCTCCTGCAGGCTTTCGGTGATGCGGACGACCGGGGTGAATCCGGCCGCGTGCAGGGCGGCGGCCGTTTGTTCCCAGTGTTTCAGGCCGCGTCCGCGGCCCGAGGTCGGATTGACCAGCAGCAGGGCCGGCTCGGACGAGGGCGCCTTCATGCGCCCGGTCCTTCCACGGACGGGGTGCCGGCTGCCAGCGCCAGGATCTCGGCGGCGCGGCCGGAGGCCCGGGCCGCGTCCGCGGGCACCAGGGAGAGCCGGGTGCGGCGCTCCAGCAGGTCTTCGACGCCCGTTGCCCCCTCGGCGCGGATGGCGAAGAGCAGTTCAGCGCCGGTGATCCCGGTGCCCTCGAAGAGCGGTTCGGCCAGCAGCGGGTGTTCCCCGGCGAGGGCGTGCACCGCCGGCGCCTCCGTGCCGTACTTGGCCACCAGCCGTGCCGGCGCGTCCAGCGAGGCCAATGCGCTGCGGTGTGCGGCGCCGACCAGCGGCAGCCGCCTGGTCCGGCTCGGCGTGGAGACCCCGAGCCGGGCCGCTGCGACGTCCACCGCGTCCTGCGCCATGCGGCGGTAGGTGGTCAGCTTCCCGCCCACCACGGTGATCGGCTCCCCGGGAACATCCTTCACCAGGTGCCGGCGGGAAATGTCCGCGGTGCCGCCGGACCCGCTGGCCGGCGCGGAGCGCACCAGCGGACGCAGCCCGGCAAAGGAGCCGATCACGTCCGTGCGGGCCAGCGGGGGATCGAGCACCCGGTTGACGACACCGAGCAGGAAATCAATGTCGTGCTCCGGCACGGCGGGACGGTGGCCGTCGGCGTCGCGGTCCTCCTGGTCGGTCAGCCCGATGTACACCGTGCCCTCCGGCTGGGGCAGCACAAAGACGTACCGGCCGAAGTGCCCGGGGACCGCCACGGTGTGGGCGGCATGCGGGTTGCCCAGGCGTGCGGCGCGCACCACCAGGTGGGTGCCGCGGCTCGGAACCAGCTCCAGGCCGGCATCGAAATCGGCCGCCCAGACGCCGGCGGCGTTGATGACGCTCCGAGCCCGGATGGCCAGGGATTCGCCGGTCCGGGTGTCGATTGCCTCCACGGAGCCGGCGGTGATCGCGGTCGCCTTGGCATCGCGCAGCACATGGGCGCCGAGCCCGGCGGCGGTGCGCAGCACGGCCAGCACCAGCCGCGCATCGTCGATGACCTGCCCGTCCCAGTAGAGCAGGCCGCGGCGCAACCCTGGCGTGTCCAGGGCCGGCGCCATGGCCGCAACGGCCTGCTTCGAGAGCAGCTGGGGGCGCGGCAGGATGGAGGAATGCAGGCCCGAGGTGCGGCGCAGCGCGTCGTAGAGCAGCACGCCGGCCCCCGCCGCGGCGGTCTGGGCGCGCCGGGCGCCGGTGGTGTCGGGGATGATGAAGCCCAGCGGGCGGATCAGGTGCGGGGCGATGTGCTGCATCAGCCAGCGCCGCTCCACCGCCGATTCCCAGGCGACGGGCAGGTCTCCGCGAGCCAGGTAGCGCAGCCCGCCGTGGACGAGCTTGGAGCTGTAGCCGCTGGTGCCGGAGCCGAAGTCGCGGGATTCGAGCAATGCCACGGACAACCCGCGGCTGGCCGCATCCAGCGCCACGCCGGCCCCGGTGATCCCGCCGCCGATGACGGCCACGTCCACTTCGTGCCCGGCCAGATGCTCCAGCGAGCGCTGCCGGGTGGCGTCGTTGATCCAGGTCGGATCCTGCCTGCTCATCGGGTGCCGCCCGGCTGCGGGGTCAGGTGCCGCACGAGCATCTTCTCGAGCTCCTTCAGCGTCGGGTCGAAGGTGCCGCTCTTGCGCAGCAGCCGCGCCGAGAGCGCCACGCCCTGCAGGGCGAGCAGCAGCGTGGCGGCGGTGGCCTCGCCCGCCTCGATGCTGTGGTCGGCCTGCCCCGCGGCGAGCAGCGATTCGAGCTGGTCCAGGATCAGCTGCTGGCTGGCGCCGAACCTGTCGGTGACGTAGGGGATGAGGAATTCGGGGTCGCGCTCGGCAATCGATTCCAGCAGCTCCGAGGTGGCGAAGACCCGCACGGCCGCGATGGCGAAGTGCACCAGCTGTTCGCGCCCGGTGCCGGCGGGGGAGGCCGAGCGGACATCCGCGGCGGCGGTGCGGAACTCCCGGGTCAGGGTGGCCAGGACGGCGTTTTCCACCGAGCCCATCCGGCGGTAGAAGGTCATGCGGGAGACCCCCGCCCGTTCGGCAATGTCGTTCGCGGTGGTGCGCCGCACCCCGTGGCGGACCACCGAGGCGCGCGTGGCCAGCAGGAGGCCCTCGTCGGCGGGGCTGCTGGTACGTTGTGACGTCATGTGTCACACTGTATCGCATGGTGACCCAGAACACAGTGACGATTCCCCGCTCGGTTTGGTACGGCTGGGGAGACCCGGCCCGGGCCAAGCCGCTGGCCGCCGGCGGCCTCGAATACCTGCGCGCCACCCTCGGGCTTCGGCACGTGGACGCCACGCATCCGCCCGTCGACTTCGCGGACATCGAATTGGACACCTCCGCCCTGGGCGAGGAAGTGCTGGCCGAATTGCGCGGGATCTGCGGGGTCGACCACGTCTCGACCGAACGCACCGAACGCATCCTGCACTCCGGCGGAAAGAGCACGCCCGACCTGCTGCGCATCCGTGGCGGCGACGCGCGGCAGGCGCCCGACGCGGTCCTCTTCCCCGGCAGCGCCGACCAGGTGCGCCGGATCCTGGAACTATGCGTGCGGCGGCGCCTGGCCGTGGTCGCCTTCGGCGGGGGCACCTCGGTCGTCGGGGGAGTCGAACCGGAACACGGCCCCTTCTCCGGGGTGCTCACCCTCGACATGCGGCGCATGGACAAGCTGCTGCACCTCGACGCGCTCTCGCGCACCGCCACCTTCGAGGCCGGGATCCGCGGACCGGCCATCGAGGCGGACCTGGAGCCGCTGGGGTTCACCCTCGGCCACTTCCCGCAAAGCCACCAGGAGGCAACCCTCGGCGGCTATGTCGCCACGCGCTCCGCCGGCCAGGCCTCCACCGGGTACGGCCGCTCCGACGACCTGGTCAAGGCCGTCCATCTCGAGACGCCCGCCGGCCCGATGGACGTCGGCTCGACGGCACCGGGGACAGCCGCCGGGCCCAGGCTCCTGGACCTCGTCGTGGGATCCGAGGGCACCCTGGGCGTCATCACCTCCGCCACGGTGCTCATCCACCCGCTGCCCGAATCCAGGAGCCACGGCGCCTGGTCCTTCGAATCCTTCGACGCCGGGGCCGCAGCCCTGCGGCGGCTGCGCCACGAGGGCGTCCGCGGGGACATGCCCCACGTGTGCAGGCTCAGCGACACCGACCAGACTGCGGCCACGTTCAAGCTCGGCGGCCCCAAGACCGCCGCCATGTCCAGGTACCTCGGGCTGCGCGGCCAGCACGCACCCGCGCTCGCCCTGTTCGTCTGGGAGGGTTCCAAGCGCGAAACCGCCGCCCGCAAGCGGCGCAGCGCACGGATCCTGCGCGCCGCCGGGGGGATTTACGTCGGACCCCTACCGGCCCGGGCCTGGGAGCGCGGGCGCTTTTCCGGGCCCTACCTGCGCGACGAGCTGCTGACCCGCGGCGTGCTGGTCGAGACCCTGGAAACCGCCGCCACCTGGACCAGGCTCGAGGCCACCTACGCCGCGGTGCGCGGCGCCATCCTCGACGCCCTGGCGGAAGGCGGGGGAACCGGGTACGTGCAGGCCCACATCTCCCACGTCTACCCGGACGGCGCCTCGCTCTACTTCACGTTCCTGGCCGGGCTGGAGGAGGACGGGCCGGCGCAAAACGCCCGCGTGAAAAAAGCCGCCTCCCAGGCCATCGTCGCGGCCGGGGCCACCATCACCCACCACCACGCGGTGGGCATCGACCACGCACCGTACCTCGAGGCGGAAATCGGCGCCCTGGGCATCGCGGTGCTGGCCGGCATCAAGGAAACCCTTGACCCTTCGGGCATCATGAACCCCGGAAAACTCATCCCCGCACCCCAGAACGCGACAACAACCCAGGAGAAGCCATGAACCCCGTCATCGACACACTGGCCGGATCGACCGTGCTCATCACCGGGGCGGCCATGGGCATGGGCAAGATGTATGCCCAGCTCGCCGTCCGCGACCATGCCAGCCACGTGATCCTCTGGGACATCAACGCGGCGGAGCTCGAGCGCACGGCCGCCGAGCTGCGCGCCGGCGGCAGCCAGATCCACACCATGGTGGTGGACGTGTCCCGGCTCGAATCCATCGAGGAAGCCGCCGAGGCGGTGCGCTCCGGCGTCGGGGCCCCGGACATCCTGATCAACAACGCCGGCATCGTGCGCGGCAAGTACTTCTGGGAACACGACCAGCGCTCCGACATCGCCGCGACCATGAACATCAACACCCTCGCGCTGATGCACATCACCCGCGAATTCCTGCCCGAAATGATCTCCCGCGGTCGAACCTCGCGGATCGTGAACGTGGCCTCTGCCGCCGGGCTGCTGGCCAACCCGAAGATGAGCGTCTACTCCTCCTCCAAGTGGGCGGTGATCGGCTGGAGCGATTCGCTGCGCCTGGAACTGGTGCAGGCCGGGCACCGGCACATCAAGGTGACCACCTTCTGTCCCTCCTACATCAAGACCGGCATGTTCGCCGGCGCCCGCGGGCCGCTGCTGACCCCGCTGCTGGAGCCGGGCCCGGTGACCGAGAGGGTCTGGCGGGCCATGAAGGACGGTCAGCCGATGCTGATGATGCCCTGGACCGTGAAGCTGAGCACTGCGCTGCGCGGGGTGCTGCCGATTGCCGCCTGGGACGTCGTCGCAGGGCGCGTGTTCGGGGTGTACAAGTCCATGGAGCACTTCACCGGGCGCAAATAGCATCCAGCTCGGGGAGAATGGAGACCTGCCGGTAGTGAGTAGAATATTTATACGAAAAATGTGAAACAACTATTTTCTACTTCGGGTAATCGTTCTATACTGGTTATATGGCCAGTAAGTCATCGGGCGGTACTCTTTCAGCCGGAAACACCAGAGATGGTTCCGGCACTGGACTGGGGTATGCGGACCTCAAGGCCCAAGGCGTCGACTTGGATGCGGTGGTGGCTGACTATGTTGCCAGCAACGGCGCCGCCGGAATCAGGTGCGTGGCTTCCGGCCTGAACCGCATGGACATCCCTGCAGACCACTTCGACACCGTGGAAAACATCGCCGCGATGGAGGCCGCGAAGAGCGCGATCTTCGCGCAACAGGCCGACCACGCCGTGGCCTACGAAGATTCCCTGTCGGCCGCCCGGAAAAGGCGTAACCTCCGCGAAAAAAACCCGGGTTGGGGAGCCTCCAAGGAAGTCGCGCTGGCCATGCGCATCTCGCCAAAGGGCGGGACCCAATTCATGAACAGCTCCAGGATGATGGGGGCGGACCTGCCCTTGACCCGACMGGGACTGCGTGACGGCAAGGTGACTTGGGCGCAGGCCCAGATCGTGATCAGTGGAACCCGGAACCTGGAACTCGCCAACCGGCAACTGGTCGACAGGTTGCTCTGGGAAGAAACGCACAACTGCTTCGAGCAGGGAACGGCAAAGCTGGCTGACATCGTTGCCTACTGGGCGAAGATCCTGGAGCCCAAGACCGAGGAGGATCTCGAGGCGAAAGCCTGGAAAAACCGCTGCATCGGTGGTTACCAGATCAACGCCCACGAGGTCATGATCAGCGGGACACTGCCGTTATCCCTGGGGATTGCCGTTCTCCAAGTGCTTGCCGGAGAAGCGGAAAAGGCCCAGAGGGAACCCGGGGAAGAACGAAGTGCCGGGCAGATCCAGGCCGACGCCTTCTACGAGCTCATGACCGGGCTCAAGGTCGCCGGAGGCGTCCCACTTGAAATTCTGCTGGTGATGGACACCGCCGTTTTGACCGGGGAGAGCAACGAGCCCGTGCTGATACCGGGCTACGGATTTATCAGCGCGAACCGAGCCAGGAAAATGGTTGCGGCAGGTCCCGAGGACGAACTGGCGATCTGGGTCAGGGGCCTGTTCATTGAAAGCCGGACCGGGCAGCTGGTGGCAATGGAATCCAGGGCGCGGCGCTTTGGCGGAAACCTGAAGAAGCTCATCAAGGTGCGTGACCAATATTGCCGCACCCCCTATTGCAACGGAAAGATCCGCGACATCGACCATGTGGTGCAGGTCCGGAAGAACGGGAAAACCACCGAGGACAATTCCTCGGGTCGCTGCTTCAGTTGCAACCAGACCAAGGAAGCACCTGACTGGGACGAACATCCGACTCCAGGGGATCGGCACAGCTTCAACATCACCACACCCAGCAGCCACACCTATATTTCGAAAGCACCGCCCCTTCCGGGCATGAAAACCGGGCTGCATCGAAGCAACATATCCGAGGATGGCCTTCCCGGCACGGGGCCGCCGGGCGGCTGATGGACCCGCGAAAAGATCCATCCAATTCAAGACCAGCAGGACACCACCAAACCCCGCAGGGGGAGCTTGGTCGTGTCCTGCTGTAGTTTGGGGAAAACCGGCAGGTTCTTCAGGCGATGGAGGAAAACGAGGAAGGCTGCCGGGGCAGGCAGGGAGCCAGCGGACGAATCAACTACCAATACAACAACCACTATCAAACGACTCCCGGCAGCGATGCGCATGCAGTCGTAGCGATCATGACCATCAACTATTCGAGTCACTAGCGCTCTCGTGCACTCCCTTGACGCCGGACTCCACCGCAATGTTTGGCCTGCATCGATCTTCCTCCCTGCCGTCCATCGAAAGTTCCTCGCTTCGATCTAGCCACCGGCCGCGGCACGGCGGTAGCGTCGAGAACGAACGGATTCCATGCACGGACAAACCATTTTGCCCTCCGGTATCCGTACGGGCGCGTGCCCCGCGTCCGGTCGTTCGAGAAAGGATTCGCCGTGAAAGCTGCACGCTTCTACGCACAAAAAGACATCCGCATCGAAGAGATCCCCGAGCCCGAGCTCCGCCCCGGTGCGGTGGCCATCGACGTCGCATGGTGCGGCATCTGCGGCACCGACCTGCACGAGTACCTCGAGGGCCCCATCTTCATCCCCTCCCCGGGCCACCCGCACCCGCTGTCCCACGAGGAAGCCCCGGTGACCCTGGGGCACGAATTCTCCGGAACCATCACCGCGCTGGGCGAGGGCGTGATGGACCTCGCCGTGGGCCAAAACGTCGTGGTCGAGCCGTACTTCACCTGCGGGCAATGTGCCTCCTGCCAGGCGGGAAACTACCACCTGTGCGTCAAGATGGGCTTCATCGGGCTGGCCGGCGGCGGCGGGGGACTGGGCGAGAAGATCGTCGTCGACGCGCGTTGGGTCCACCCCATCGGGGATATCCCGCTGGATGAGGCGGCGCTGATCGAGCCCCTGTCGGTGGGGCACCACGCGGTGGTGCGCAGCGGCGTGCACCAGGGCCAGATCGCGCTCGTGGGCGGCGCCGGACCCATCGGCCTGCTGACCGCAGCGGTGCTCAAGGGCATGGGCGTGACGGTGATCGTCAGCGAGCTTTCGGCTGCGCGCAAGGACAAGGCCCGCGACAGCGGGGTCGCCGACCACGTTCTGGATCCGAGCACCGAGGACGTCAAGGCCCGGGTCCTGGAGATCACCAACGGCCTCGGGGCCGACGTGGCCTTCGAATGCGCCGGGGTCAACGCGGTGCTCGACACCCTGCTCGATGCCCTTAAGCCCACCGGTGTGCTGGTCAACGTCTCCATCTGGGGCCACCCGGCGACGGTGGACATGCAGAAGATCGTGCTCAAGGAAATCGACGTGCGCGGCACCATCGCCTACGTGCGCGACCACGCCGAGGTCATCGAGCTGGTCGGCAGCGGCAAGATCGACCTCAAGCCCTTCATCACCGGGAAGATCGCCCTGGAGAACCTGATCGACAAGGGCTTCGACACGCTGATCAACCACAACGAGACGGCCGTGAAGATCCTCGTCTCGCCCAGCGGCAAGGGCCTTTAGGAATTGTCGTAGCGGCCGGGGCCCACCTGTGTGGGCCCCGGTGAAATTCGCATGCACCCAATCGCGCTTCAGCAGCGCCCGGCGCGATCCGCCCTTGGGGTGCCGGGAACGGGGGCAATCTGTCCAGTAGTGGATCTGCCCGGGGGCAACAACGTGTTGGAACTGCTCCGTGGTTGCCGACCGATCGGTGCCGTTGATGGTCGGGAATGCATCGTGGCTTCAACGCGGCCCCCGTGTTTGCCGGGGTTGGGAATCTGCAGCAGTCCACCGGTGAATCATGCCTGTGCACCGTGGGCGGATTTGTTCAGCCGGAGAAGAGCGCGGGGAAAGGAGCCAGCGGCAGGACGCCTGCAGCCTGCGCGGCGAGTCGCGGGTCCAGCGTCACCAATGCGTCGGCCTGGAGCATGCCGACTGCGAGGTACTCGGCATCCCCGAGTGAGGCCCACCCGTGCGTCCGTGCCAGCTTCCAGGCGGTGCCCCGCGAGACCCGATCGCCCAGGGTGCGGATCTTCACCGCTGTCATGGCCTCGTGCAAGGCCAGCGCCTCGGCTTCGTCCAGCGTGCCCGCCCCCACCTCGGCCAAGAGCAGCCCGAGTGCGGCGGTGCGGACCGCGTGGGGTGCGACAAGCCGGTGGTCCGGGTGCACCGTGGTGTCCGCCCGCACGATGGCCAGCAGTGCGGGCGGGTCGATCGCGAAGCGGGTCATGGGCCCACGGTACGCCCCGGGCATGCCGCCTGTCGCTAGGCCTCGGGAGTGAAAACGACCTCGGAAGCCAGCGGCCACCCGGTAATCGATTCGAACGGATCGTCGTCGTCGGTGTTGGCCGTGACCAGTTGCTCATGCTGCACGTCGATGAGCAGGGTGTCGAGCGTGCCGTCATGCACCTGCAGGCTCACGCGCATCGGATGCCCGTCCGGGGTGGTGAAATCCGCGTGCACCGGGAAGATGAAATTGCGCGGCACGGTGCGATCCGCGTCCTGGGGCACCACGAAGGACAGGGAACAGGTGAACTCTTCGGGGCCGGCCCAGTACTGCTCCCTGGCTCCGGCCAACTGCTCGCGCAGCTGGGCGGCGCCGAAGTCTTCGGTGGCGCCCAGCATTCCGGTGAGAACCTCGCGAAGCTCCACGCTGATCTCGCGTTCCGCGGGCCCGGCGTCGGCGTCGTAGTCGAGGGGCTCGGCCTCCCGCCCCGGCGCCTCGAGCAGCACCAGGGCCGCGGTGAGGATGCCGGAGCCCACGGCCATGAGCGGGCGCGGGTTGCCGATGCCGCGGCGCAGCAGTCCCTGGTGGATCTTGCTGTCCAGGGCGAAGCTGTAGTGCGTGGCGATGGCCCCCAGCGCACCCAGGCCCAGGGAAAGAGATCCGCGCAGCACGTTGCCGGGCTTGTATTCCGCGCTGCCAGAGCTTCCGACCCATGCCACTGCCGCATAGGCGGCCCCGGACCCTCCGACCAGGCTCCTGCGGGTGCAGGGCTTGAAACGGGCGGGATCGATGAGCGTCAGGGCCCCGCTGGCCGCACCACTGACCAGGGCGGTCACGAAGCGGGCACGGGGGCTCTTCTTTGCTGCGTCAAGGGAAGAAGTCATGGTTCCAGCCTACTGGTCCATTCAGAGGCGACGGGTCTGGTCAGCCGATGTTTAGGAGATCTGGGCAGGGGTTGCCGAAAAGGCCCGCCTAGGTGTGGCGCGTGTGAAGAGCGGCCTGCGCGGCGCCGCGTGGACCACCGCCGGGCCGCCGAGCAGCTGGCACCGGAGCAGGGCGCGGGGCTCTATGTGGCCGAGGTCGCCTGCGCCGTGCCGGCCAGGGCTGAGGAAGCCGTGGCGGGCCTCGATACGCATCTAAGATGCCGTCCCGGTGGATGCCCCGGACTACACCGGGCTGCGTTGCTACGCACCCGGGGGCAAGAGCCCGAAGCCCTGCTGACCGGATGGCAAACGACCAATGGCCGCCCGTGGGTGGAACACCGCGCGACGGTGTTCCACCCACGGGCGGTTTGCGTGGCCATGTCCCGGGGCCGGATTCGTTGCTAGACTCCGCGCCAAGTGGCTGCACATCGGAACCTTCGGGAAACGGGGAAAAGACATGGGCACGTTCGAGGACGAATTGACGCCGGATCTCGCCGCGGTGGCCGGGCCATTCGCGGCCGCCGCGGCACCGTTCGACAGGGATCGCGGTGGCGAGGCGGAGCACGACCCGCACGCGGAATTCCTCGAGATGGCAGGATTCCTGGTGGGTGTGGTGGGGCTGCTGGTGTCGTTGATCAGCGTGTACACCGCGGGGGTCGAGGCCCGGCGCAAACGCGTCCCTGATTTCCAGAAGCTGCTTGATGGGCTGGTTGCCGGAACCATCAGCCCCCAAGACGCCCTGGCCACGGTGGGCCGCTGGAAGCCGGAACTCAGCCCGGCCGAGGTTGCCGAACATTGGAAGAGCGGGAACATTGCCCGCTACAAGGAGGTTTTGGGCTTGCTGGGGTACCCGCCAGCGGTGGTGGAAAAGATCCTGCAGGCCAGTTTCGGGGCCATCGCGGAGTTGGCTGGCAAATCCTGAAACCGCCTTCCCCCGTGCCTTGCCGATAGGGTTGCCTGGATGATCACCAACAGTTTCGGGCCCGCAACGGACAAGCCGGTGCTGCTGCTCCATGGCGGGGGAGTCGCCGGGTGGATGTGGACCTCGCTGCGCCGGAGCCTGGAAACCAGATACCGGGTTCTGGTGCCAGACCTGCCCGGCCATGGCGAAAGCTCCTCGGAACCCTTCCTGAACCACGCGGCCACCATCGAGGCGCTGGCCAACATGCTCGTCGCCGGAAACACCCGCCCGGTGGCCGTCATCGGCTTCTCCCTGGGTGCCCAGCTGGCCATCGAACTGGCCGCAACGCACCCGGGACTGGTGGACCGGGTCATGGTGGTCAGCGCCCAGGCCAAGCCGCTGCCCCTGGTAGAACCCACGCTCTCACTTCTCGGTCTCAGCGCCCCGTTGGCCCGCAGGCGCTGGTTTGCCCGGCTGCAGGCCCGGGAACTGTTTATCCCCGAGGACATGATGGAGGCGTACATTGCCACCAGCGCGGGCATTGGCAGGGAAACGCTGCTCGCCGCGGTGGAGGCAAACCTGCGCTTCACGCTGCCCGAAGAGTGGCCGGATTTTCCCGGCAGGGCCATCGTGCTGGCCGGGGCACGTGAGCGGGCCGTGATGCGGGAATCCGCCCTGGCCATCCATGCGGAGCTGCCCGGCAGTGAACTTGAAATTGTCGCGGGCTGTGGGCACGGGATGCCGTTGCAGCGCCCGGACTGGTTCAACGCCCACGCCTTGGCATGGCTTTCACGCACCTGAGCCAAGGCGGCTTTAGGGGACGCCGAGCAGGCGCAGGCCGCCGGTCACCAGCACCGCGGCCAACAGGACAACCACCAGAGGCGCCCGCATCACCACGGCGATTCCCGCCGCGCCGATCCCGGCCACGCGGGCGAAGCCGCCGAACTCCTCGCCGGCAATCCCCAGGGATGTCACCACGACACCCATCAGCAGGGCAATGACGCAGCGGTCGATCCAGTTTTCCGCGTCCGGCGACAACTGGAACCGGGAGCGCAGCAGCACTCCGCCCAGCCGCATGGCGTAGGTGCCGCCGGCCAGTGCGAGCATGCACCACAGGAACACCTCGACATTCATGCCGAAACCCGCCTCCGGCGCTTGCTGGTCAGATACACGACGGCCACCCCGAGCAACGCCATGGCCGGGGCCAGGCCCGCGGGAACGAACGGGGAGGCCACCAGGGTGAAGATCACCCCGATGCTAGCGGCCAGCAGGGTGGTCTTGTTGCGCAGCGAATTGGCCGCCATGCACAACAGCAGCGCGGGGAATGCGGAGTCAAGGCCAAGCGCCGTGGGGGAGACCACGGAGCCCAGCCATGCGCCGATCGCCGCGCCTCCCGGCCAGGCCACAAAGATTCCCAGTCCGACCAGCCAGAAGGTGGCCCGCTGCTTTTCCGTCCCTTCCTTGCCCAGGGCCATGGCCACCGATTCGTCGTTGACCAGGTGGGCGCCGAGCACGGTCCGCCACCCGGAGCGCAGGAACTTGCCGGCTCCCACGGCATAGGCGAGGTTCCGCGAGTTGACCATGAGTCCGGCCAGGACGGCGACAGCGGGCGAACCGCCGCTGCCGATGACATTGATGAACAGCAACTCCGAGGCCGCGCCCAGCACCGTGCCGGCCAGCAGTACCACCTGCCAGAAATCCAGCCCCATGTCCCGGCCCAGGGCGCCATAGGAAATGCCGACGACTCCGACCGACAGCGAGACCATCACCGACTCGTGGACGGCAGACCGTCCGACTGTTCGAAATATAGAACGCATGGGTTCAGTGTGGCGGCAGGCCTGTCGTTCGTCAAGGTGAACAAGTGGCCGCTATGATGATCGCATGGCCAAGACCACGTCCAACCCCGAATCATCCCTGCCCATGGAACGCGTGGCCGTCGCGCTGCGCCGGGAACGCGAGCGCGCGGGCCTGAGCCTCTCGGAGGTGGCGCGGCGCGCGGGCATCGGCAAGTCCACGCTCTCGCAGCTGGAATCGGGCGCGGGCAATCCCAGCGTGGAAACCATGTGGGCCCTGAGCGCCGCATTCGGTGTCCCGCTCTCCGTGTTGCTCGATCCGCCCCGCCCCGAAGTGACCGTTATCCGGGCCGGCGAGGGCCCGCGCCTGGCCTCGGGATCCGCAGACTACGCGGCCGCCCTGCTGGCACCCAGCCCGCCGAACGCACGCCGGGACATCTACCTGATCACCGCCGAGCCCGGTGCCGTCAAGCATTCCGAGCCGCACGCCCCGGGAACCGTCGAGCACATCATCCTGTCCGCGGGCCGGGCCACGAACACCGTCGCCGGCAACGCCACGGAACTCGGCCCGGGCGACTACATGAGCTACCCCGGTGACCAGGCCCACGACTTCGAGGCACTCGAGCAGGGAACGTTCGCGGTCTTTGTTGTCGAGACCCGGTAGCACCCCGGAGGCGAGTTAAGTTGCCCCGCGCCGGCCATTCCAAATCGCGGGTGCATCGGCGTAGGTTGGTTCGTGGAAAAGCACCGGCACATCCTTCAAAGGGGAGACGACCATGAGYACATTCTCGGACCGGGACCGCACCGCACTGATGGTGATCGACGTCCAGAACAATGTCGTGGCAGACGCCTATCGGCGTGAGGAAACCATCGGCAACATCAACGAACTCGTGAAGCGGGCCAGGGAGTCCGGTGCGCCGGTGGTGTGGGTGCAGCACGCTGACGAGGAAATGGAAGTGGGTAGTGCCGACTGGGAAATCGTCCCGGAGCTCTCGCCCGCCGCCGAAGAACCGGTCGTCCAAAAGATCTACGGGGATTCCTTCGAGGGCACCAATCTGGAAGAAGTACTTGCCTCCGCCGGCGTCGGCCGGCTGTTCGTCTCGGGTGCCGAGTCGGATGCGTGCATCCGCTCCACGGTCCACGGCGCCTTCACCCGGGGCTACGACGTCACCCTGGTTTCGGACGCACACACCACCAGCGACATGACCGAATGGGGAGCGCCGGCGCCCGAGGTCGCGATCTCGCACATCAACCTCTACTGGCAGTTCCAGGGAGCCCCCGGCCGCACCGCAGCCGTCGTCTCCACTCAGGAGGTCGACTTCCGGTCCTGACCGTCCCCAACCGCTGGACCCGAAGCGACGGGGCTCCCGGTGGATAGCGAGCCCGGGAGCCCTGCGAGTCGTTCCTACCTGGCGATTCGTGCGGCCCACACCGTGCGGCTGCCGCGCATCGACAGGTCGGTGCGGGCGAGCACCGAGCGCGGGTCCCTGTCATCCAGCAGCACTTCCAGGGCGTGGAGGTACGCCGTCGCCAAGTCGTCCTTGAGGGAGTCGCGCATCCGGGACAGCCACCGGTGGGCGGCGCGCGCCACCAACTTCTGGTCTTCTTCGATCGCGTAGCCGAAGGTTCGCTGGTCGACGACCTCCATCCCCGCCTCCCGGATCGGGCCGGCCCAGTCCGGGTGGGCGTTCCACTTGGCGCTGCCCGCCGCCGCATGGCAGCGTTCCTCCAGGCCCGGGGTGCCGAACCCCAGGTCCCGGGGCAGGTAGCGGGGGAAGGCGTCCATCTCCACGACCACCAGCAGCCCGTCGGCCGACAGCGTGCCGGCGATCCGGTCGTACACGCTGGCCGGCTCGCTCATGTGGTGCATGGAGGATGCTGCCCACACCAGGTCGATGTCCGTCAGTTCCGGCCACGCCGCGTCCAGGTCCACCTGCAGGGTCGAGACCCGCTCCTCCAGCCCAAGCGATTTCACCTTCCCCGCCAGGCGCCCGAGCATGAACTCGGACTGGTCCAGGGCAACAACCCCGGCCTCGGGGAAGGTGCGCGCCAGCCCGAGCGTACCGGTGCCCGTGCCGGCGCCCAGGTCCAGGATGGTGCTCGGGCCTGGCTGGTGCCCGGCGGTCCAGGCGAAGATCTCCTGCAGGTGGTCCTTGATCAGCTGGGCGTCCAGGTCGAGCATTTCCGCCATGCCCTGTTCGTTCGAATGCTGGTGATCGTGGTGGTTGCCGTGGTTTCCGCCATGATGGTGGTGGCCGTGTTCCGGGGAATGCTGTGTCGTCATGGTTCCAGCCTAACCACCATATGCGTCATTGGCATACACTCTTGCGTATGACGCAAGAAGATATTTCCATGGACACCGTGATCCGCCAACGCCTCAAGGGACTGCGGCTGGCCAAGGGCTGGTCGCTGGATTCCCTGGCGGCCCGCTGCTTCCTGAGCCCCTCCACGCTCAGTCGCATCGAGACCGGACACCGCAGGATCGCGCTTGACCAACTCGTACCGCTGGCCAAGGCGCTGGGCACCACTCTTGACCAGCTGGTCGRSYCGACCAGCGACGAGGACGTGGTGATCCGGCCCGAGCCCGAACACCAACCCGGGCTCACCACCTGGCTGCTCTCGCGCGAACACTCGGCCAACGGGACCACGGTGGCCAAGATGCGCATCACCCCGGAGCGGTCCCTGAAGGACATCGGGCTGTCCGTGCACCCGGGCCGCGAATGGTTCACCGTCCTGTCCGGCACCGTCTCACTGGTGCTGGGGGAGCGCGCCATCCTGGTCCACGAGGGACAAGCCGCCGAATTCTCCACCATGGTCCCGCACCGCATCGGGGCGCACGAAGGCCCGGTGGAGATCCTGACGATCTTCGACCACGGCGGGGAACGGGCCCACATGCACCACGACCACGCTTCGGACTAAGCCAGGCCGGGGACTGCGGCCGCGGTGCGCGTGAGCACCTCCAGGGCCTCGGCCAGCACCGGCTGGGAGCCGCTGCCGCGGCGCACCACGGTGCGGATGTGCCTCGAGGGGGCGGGATCCCCGCGCAGCGGCACCCGCACGATCGGGTAGCCGGAGGGAAGCCGTGCCAGCCGCGGGACCAGGCAGACCCCGAACCCGGCCGCCACCAGTGCCGCGGCGGTGTCCCATTCCGCTGCCTCGTGGGCCACCGTCGGGGTGAAGCCCGCTTCCGCGCAGGAGTTGAACACCAGTTGCCGGTGCGGCCGGCCGAGCCGGTCCACGATCCACTGCTGGTCCGCGGTTTCCCCGAGCCTCACGTCGGGCCGGGAAGCCAGCGGATGGCCGGCCGGAACCAGCAACTCCAGCGGGTCGTCGAGCAGGAAGTGGGTTTCGAAGCGGCTGTCGGCACTCGACGGGGCGGCCTCGGTGGAAACGATCACTGCCAGGTCGGCGTCGTCCGCCAGCAACAGGTCCAGGCATTCTGCCGGGTCCGCCTCGATGATCCGCACCTCCAATGCCGGCCGGCTGGCCCGCAGCGCCGTGACCACCGCCGGCAGCAGGGCCGCGGCCGCGGTGGAGAAGCCGCAGATCCGCAGCGAGCCCGCATAGCTGCCGGATTCGGCGGCCAGCAGCCCGCGGATGTGTTCCCAGCTGGAGAACAGCGCATCGACGTGGCTGAGCAGGATGCGCGCCGCCGGGGCCAGCCGGACCCCGCGTCCCTGCGGGACCAGCAGCACCACGTCGAGGTCCTCGGCCAGGGTGCGCAGCTGGTGGGAGACGGCCGAGGGCGTGAAGTGCAGGGCCTTGGCGGTGGCGGTGACGGTCCCGTGGGCGGCAAGCATGCGCAGCACGTGGAGCCTCGGATCGATCATGCACGAAGATTACACGTTATTGTGCGATTCCGTTTGCTGGTCTTCAGCAATGGCCCGGTCCACACTTGAGGCAACGGGTCCCCGGGACCGGGCACCCGGTGAACGAAAGGGCCTGGCGCATGAAAATCACGGACCCGCTGCTCGAGCCGTTTGCGCTGCGGCACCTGGTGCTGCGCAACCGGATCGTGAGCACCTCGCACGAGCCGGCCTACGCGGAGAACTCGATGCCGACCGACCGCTACCGGGCCTACCACGTGGAGCGCGCCAGGGGCGGTGCGGCACTGCTGATGATCGGCGGATCCGCGGTGGTTTCCCCCGACAGCCCGCCCTCCTTCGGGAACCTCCAACTGCACCGCGACGAGATCTCCGCCTGGCTGCGCAAGCTCACCGCCGAGGTGCACGAGGCGGGGGCCGCGGTGATGTGCCAGATCACCCACCTGGGCCGGCGCACCAGCAACTACGCCGGGGACTGGCTCCCGGTCCCGTACCCCTCGGCCATGCGCGAGCCGGCGCACCGCGCCTTCCCCAAGGTCGCCGAGGAATGGGACCTGCACCGGATCGCCGCCGACTACGCCGCCGCGGCGGTGCGCTGCCGGGACGCCGGCATGGACGGGGTCGAGATCCAGTCCTACGGGCACTTCATGGATGCCTTCCTGTCCCCGGCCACCAACGACCGCACCGACGCCTGGGGCGGCAGCTTCGAGAACCGCATCGCCTTCCCGCTGCTGGTGATCCGCGCCGTGCGCGAGGCCGTGGGCCCGGAGTTCATCCTGGGCATCCGCATGTCCATGGACGAGGACAAGGAGCACGGGCTGGGACGCACCGAGGCCATGGCCGCGCTGCACCGCTACGTCGAGGCCGGCATCGACTTCCTGTCCGTGATCAAGGGGTCCATCGAATCCGACGCCGCCCTGGCCAAGGTGATCCCGTCCATGGGAGCGCCCTCGGCCCCGTTCCTTGACTTCGCCGCATCCATCAGGGCCGAGGCCGGGATCCCGGTCATGCACGCCTCGAAGATCGCCGACATCGCCACCGCCCGCCACGCAGTCTCCCACGGGCTGCTGGACCTGGTCGGGATGACCCGGGCCCAGATCGCCGACCCGCACCTGGTCGCCAAGCTGGCCGCCGGGCAGGAGGAACGGATCCGGCCCTGCGTGGGGGCGAACTACTGCCTGGATTCCATCTACGCCTCCGGGGATGCCAAGTGCATCCACAACCCCGCCACCGGGCGCGAGCTGAAGCTGCCGCACACCGTGCCGCCGGCCGCCGCACCCTCGAAGGTCGCCGTGGTCATCGGCGCCGGGCCGGCCGGCCTGGAATGCGCCCGCGTGCTGGGCGAGCGCGGGCACCGGGTCGTGGTGTTCGAGGCCGCGGACGCCCCCGGCGGCCAGGTGCTGATCGCCGCCTCCACGCCCCGGCGGCGGGACCTGCTGGGCATCATCGACTGGCGGGTCTCCGAGGCGCTGCTGGCCGGGGTCGAGATCCGCTACGGGGTCTACGCCGAGGCCGACACCGTGCTGGCCGAAAACCCGGACGTGGTCCTGGTGGCCACCGGCGGGATGCCCAACCACGACTTCCTCACCCGAGGCGGGGACCTGACCGCCGATTGCTGGGACGTGCTCGGGCACCTGGCCGCCGTCCCCGAAACCGTGCTGGTCTATGACGACAACGGGGCAGAGCCGGGCATGGACGCCGCCGAGAAACTCGCGGCCGCCGGAGCGAAGGTGGAAATCGTCACCCCCGAGCGCATGCTCGCCCCCGATGTCGGGGCCATGAACTCCCCGGCCTACCTGCGGGCCTTCTCCGAACACGGGGTCTCCACTACCCTGGCGCACCGGCTGCGCTCGGTCGTGCGCGAGCCGGACGGAAAATTCACCGCGGTGCTCTACAGCGAATACTCGGGCCTCGAAACCACCCGCACCGTGGACCTGGTGGTCACCGAGCACGGCACCCTGCCCAACACCGAGCTGTACTTCGAGCTGCTGCCCGATTCGACCAACGCCGGGGAAATCGACTACCCGGCGCTGTTGGCCGGGACCCCGCAGCCCGCCGGGAAAAACCCGCAGGGCCGCTTCGCGCTCTACCGCGTCGGGGACGCGGTGGCCAGCCGGAACATCCACGCGGCCATCTACGACGCCCTGAGGTTGTGCCTGCCCATGTAAATAGACCCGCTCGCTTTGCCCAGACCCAGCCACCTCACCACGAAAGGAACCGCCATGACCACGACCACGACACCGGTCCACCACCTGCCGCCCTCGCACACCCCCTCCGCCGGGATCGCCGAACTGGTTGCCCGGCGGATCCCGGGGCTGAGCCTCGAGGCCCCGTTCTACACCTCGCCCGAGGTGCTTGAGATGGACATCTCCGAGATCTTCGCCAAGCACTGGATCTTCGTGGCCACCGACGCCGAGATCCCCGAACCGGGGGACTACCTCACCATCTCGGTGGGCCCGCACTCGGTGATCCTGCTGCGCGACGACGACGAGGAAATCTCCGCACTGCACAACGTCTGCCGGCACCGCGGGGCCAGGATCCTTTCCGACCCGTCCGGCTCCGTTGGCAACCTGGTCTGCGGCTACCACCACTGGACCTACGGATCCGACGGGGCCCTGCTGCACGCCGACTCCCAGCCCGCCGACTTCGACAAAACCCGTTTCGGGCTGCGCAAGGTGGCCGTGCAGTCCGTGGCCGGGCTGGTGTTCATCTGCCTCTCCACCGACCCGCCGGAAGACTTCGCCACCTATGCGGGCCGGATCGAGCCCTACCTGGCCCCGCACCAGCTGCGCCGCACCAAGGTCGCCGCGCAAGAGGACCTGGTGGAGCACGGGAACTGGAAGCTGGTGATGGAGAACAACCGGGAGTGCTACCACTGCGACGGGCACCCCGAACTCTCCTGCTCGCTGTTCCCCACCTACGGATACGACCCGGACGGGCTGCCGCCGCGGCTGCGTCCCGCCTACGACCGCTACCTCGCCGCGGAGGCCGACCTGCACCGGCGCAGCGAGGCACACAACCTTCCCTACGCGCAGATCCAGGAGCTGCGCGCCCCGGGCACCGGATTCCGGATCCAGCGCGAACCCATGGACGGGGCGGGCGAGTCCTTCAGCCCCGACGGGAGCCTGCTGTGCCGCAAGCTGCTGGGGGAGCTCACCGAGCCCAGGCTCGGGCGGCTGTCCATGCACCTGCAGCCCAACGCCTGGTTCCACGTGCTCTCCGACCACGCGGTTACCTTCTCGGTGCTGCCGCTTTCCCCGGACAAGACGCTGCTGCGCACCACCTGGCTGGTCCACGAGGACGCGGTGGAGGGGGAAGACTACGACCTGGAGGCACTGAAACGGGTGTGGCAACGCACCAACGAGCAGGACTGCAGCTTCGTCCAGCGAGCCCAGCTCGGGGTCACCAGCCCCGCCTACCTCCAGGGGCCCTACGCCCCGAACGAATACCAGGTCGAGGACTTCATTTCCTGGTACATCGACCGCCTGCGCGCTGGCCTCGGCATGGGCATGGAGGTGCAGCCATGACGCAGGAACTCCAGGTCCTGCCGGCTTCCCTGCCGGCGGCACCCGCCGACCGAACCCTGCGCTGCACGGCCGTCCGCCAGGAGACCGCGGAGGCCAGGACCTTCACCTTCGAGCCCGAGGCGGGGGAGGGCTTCGGCTGGCTGCCGGGGCAGTACCTCACGTTCTCGCTGGACACGCCCCACGGGCAGCTGGCGCGCTGCTACACCATCAGCTCCATCCCGCGGGACGGGCTGGAGATCACGGTCAAGGCCCTGCCCGGGGGACCGGCCTCGAGCTGGCTGCACGACTCGCTGGCCCCCGGCACGGTCATCGAGGCCCACGGTCCGCTGGGCGGCTTCACCCCGCCCGCGCTCGCCGGCGGGCTGCCGGACACTGCGCCCGGCTACCTGTTCCTGGCGGCGGGCTCGGGGATCACCCCGCTGATGTCCATCACCCGGGCCCTGCTGGATTCCGGCGCCCCGGTGGACGCGGTGCTGCTCTACAGCGCGCACGGCCCGGCCGAGGTCATCTTCCACCGCGAGCTGCGCTCGATCCCGGAGGCCAGCGGCATCCGCGTGGAAACGATCCTCAGCACCGGCTCCATCCCCACCCTGGGCGCCCCGCGCGCGCCGGGGCGGCTGGATGCGGAGCTGCTGCTCGAACTGGTGCCCGATGTGCGCGGGCGCGAGGTCTTCGCCTGCGGCCCGCCGGAATACCTGGAGGCGGTCCGCGGGATGCTGGAAGCTGCGGGCTGCGACGCCTCGGCGCTCACGGTGGAAAGCTTCGACATCGCCGACCACGCCCCGGCGGCATCCTCCGGGGCGCCGCTGTCGACCGCCGCCGCGGCCGGCGCACAGGTGTTCAGCGTCGAGTTCGTGCAAAGCGGGCGCACCATCGACTGCGCCGCGGACGGGTTCATCCTCGACGCCGCGCTGGCCGCGGGCATTCCCCTGCCCTCCTCGTGCACGCTGGGGATGTGCGGCACCTGCAAGTCCACCCTGCTCGGGGGCACGGTGGAGATGAACCACGCCGGAGGGATCCGGCCCCGGGAAATCGCCGCGGGCAAGATCCTGATCTGCTGCTCCACGCCGACCGGCGACCTGGTGATCGACGCCTAGCCGGCTCCGCAACCTCCCCTGCTATTTGGCTTCGTCGTCGGTGATGCCGAAGAGCTCGGGGCTGTCGGTCATGGTGCGACCGAGCTTCCACTGGTTCCTGAAGAGCCCCACGGGATTCCCGTTCGACCGGTAGACGACCTCGATGGCGGCGGCCTTGGCGGTCTTTTCCGGCTCCGGGCCGAACAGGTCCCTGGCCATTTCGTAGGGCAACGTCTCGTCGATTGCGGCCGGGGCGCCGAACTCGCGCTTCAAGCGATCCAGGGCCACCTCGAACTGCAGGACTCCAACCGCCGCGAAGATCGGCGACTGGCTCGTCCCGAAGCCGCGGTAGAGAACCTGGATGGTGCCTTCTTCTTCCAGGTGGGAGATTCCCCGGGCGAAGGCCTTGGAACGGCCTGCATCCAGGCTGCGCACCACGCGGAAGTGCTCGGCGTTGAAGTGCGGCAAGCGCGGAAAGGAAACTGCCGAACCGGCATGCACCGTGTCGCCGATCCGCAATCCGCTGGCGTTGCTGAAGCCCACCACGTCTCCGGGCCACGATTCATCCGCTGAATCGCGGTCCCTGCCGCTCATGTGGTGGGTGTACTTGGAGGAGACGGGCTTTGCCGTGGATTCGTTTAGCAGGGCCATGCCCCGTCGGAACGTCCCCGAGCACACCCGGATAAAGGCGAGCTTGTCGTGGTGGGCCGGGTTCATCCCCGACTGCATCTTGAAGACGAATCCGGAGAAATCCGAATCGAGGGGACGCAGGGTGCCGGACGAATCCGGGCGTGGACCTGGCGCGGGTGCCCGGTCCACCAGGAAATCCAAGAGCGGGGCGACCCCGAAGTTTGATGCGGCGGCAGCGAAAAGCACCGGCGTGGACCGGCCGGCCAAGAAATCTTCCCTGTCGAAGCCGCCATTGAGGGAGAGAGCAATGTCGCAGTCTTCGCGGGCGGCCTCCCACGCGTCTCCGGCGTCCAGGGCGGCTTCCTCGGGGCTCAGCTCGTCGGCCTGTGCGAGACTGGCGCCCGCGTTGGTGCGAGACAAGCGCGTGTAGGTTCCGATTTCAGGGTTGTACAGGCCACGGAAGTCGCCCGCGATGCCCACGGGCCAGTTCAAGGGCACCGGCATGCGGCCGGTGGCTTCCTGGACCTCATCGAGCAGCTGCAGCGTTTCCTGTCCGGGCCGGTCCCATTTGTTGAACACGGTGACCACCGGCAGCCCGAGTTCCTTGCAAACGGCAAAGAGTTTCAGGGTCTGGGTTTCCATTCCCCGTGAGGAATCGACAAGCATGATGGCGCAGTCCACGGCCGTCAGCACGCGGTAGGTGTCCTCGGAGAAGTCCGCGTGCCCCGGGGTGTCGAGCAGGTTGAAAATCACATTGCCGTGTTCGAACCGCAACGCGGTGGAGCTGATGGAGATGCCGCGTTCGCGTTCCATGGTGCCCCAGTCGGACATGCTTGCCGCGCGTCCCTGCTTGCCGTGCGTCACGCCTGCCTCCGTGATGACCCGCGCATGCAGGGCCAACGCCTCGGTCAACGTCGACTTGCCGGCGTCGGGGTGCGCAATGATGGCAAAGGTCCGGCGCCTGCGGGCCTGGTGGAACACGTCATTGCCGTCGGTGTTGGGTGGGGAATCGAAATCAGTGAAAGTGCTGGGAACCATCCCTAGAATCTACACTCGCGCGAGGGTTGCGCTAAGCCAGGAGGCTTGGCCGTGGACTGCCCGGGCCCGAACCTGTGCCGGGAACAGGCCTCGCGGCGGCCGGTGGAATCCCCCGGGGCACTCAGGGATCGTACATGGGACCGGGGGTTTCGTCGGTTTTCAGGGGCTTGAGTTCCTCGTCCGGCAGGTAGAGGTTGGTGCCGGTGCGGTCCTTGAGGGTGATCGTGGCGACCAGCGAGACCGCGACGAGCAGGAACAGGTAGGTCGACACCGCGATCGTGGAGTTGAAGGCTCCCACCAGGGCGGTGGCGATGGTGGGGGCAAAGGCCCCGCCGAGCACCGCGCCCAGGGCGTAGCTGATGGAGGAGCCGCTGAGCCGGATGCGGGCGGGGAACAGCTCGGCGTACAGGGCCGGCAGCGGGCCGTAGGACAACCCCATCACCGCGCCGAAAACGACCAGGGCGATGACCACCAGCGGCATCCTACCGGTGTCGATGAGCAGGAACAGCGGGTATAGCCAGGCGAGCATGGCGATCCAGCCGATGATGTACATCTTGCGCCGGCCGATGCGGTCCGAGAGCACCCCGGAGACCCAGGTGGAAGCCAGCCAGGCCACCGACCCGATGGTGATGATGTTCAGGAGGGTGCCGGCGTCCAGGCCCAGGCGCTTGGTGGCGTAGCCGAGGATGAAGCCGCCGGTGAGCATGTAACCGGCGGCGTTGTTGCCCATGAAGATGAATGTTGCCTGGACGACCTTGCCGGGGTGGTGGCGGAAGAGGGTGGCCAGCGGGGCCGTCTCGGTCTGCTTCGTGGCCTCCAGCTCGTGGAAGACCGGGGACTCCTCGACCCGGGTGCGGATGTAGTGGCCGACCAGGATCAGCACGAAGCTCAGCAGGAACGGCACCCGCCAGCCCCAGGCCAGGAACTGCTCCTCGGTCAGTGCAGCGGCGAAGATGGCGGTGACCCCGGCGGCCAGCAGCATACCGGCGGGAACGCCCAGCTGCGGGAAGGCCCCGAACCTGCCGCGGCGGTCGGCCGGTGCGTGTTCAACGGCCATCAGCGCCGCCCCGCCCCACTCCCCGCCGGCGGAGAAGCCCTGGATCACGCGCAGCAGCACCAGCAGGATCGGTGCCCACACCCCGATGGTGGAGTAGGTCGGCAGCACGCCGATCAGGGTGGTGCCCGCGCCCATCAGGATCAGGGTGATGATCAGCACCACCCGGCGCCCGTAGCGGTCCCCGACCCGGCCCATCACCACGGCCCCGAAGGGCCGGAACAGGAAGCTGATGCCCACGGTGGCAAAGGAGACCACCGAGGCCACCGTGCCCTCGAGCTCCGAGAAGAACAGCGGTGCCAGGACCAGGGCGGCGGCGTTGGCATAGATGAAATAGTCGTACCACTCGACCGTCGTGCCGATCATGGTGGCCCCTGCCACCCTGCGCTGTTCGGGGCTCATCCGCCGGGAGGTCGATGCTGTGCTGCCCATGGGAATTCCTTCCTCCGGAGGCGAGGAGCCCGGGGCCGGCCGGCCGCAGTGCAGTTCGCCCGATGCCCACATTGTAGGTCTTCCACCGCACCCGGGGCGAGGGAAAACAGGCTTAACCTGCCGCTTCCCGGTCCTTGCGGCGCCGACGCAGCACCAGGTATCCGGCGAGCGCCACGCACAGCGCGTAGGTCCAGGCCGCCGCGCCCCAGCCCAGCGCGAATCCGCCGGGGGAGCCGATCAGCGCGCCCATGGCCAGGGGGCCGACGGTGAATCCGCCGAATTGCCCGGCGGTGACCATTCCGGTGGCCATGCCGATGGTGGAGGCCGGGACGCTGCGCACCACCGCCGCCATCAGCACCACCGAGACCCCCAGGGCCGAGGCCCCGTGCAGGGCCACGGCGCACCAGAGCAGCGCGGCGGAACCGGTGGCCCCGGCGGCCAGGAACACCCCGGCCCCGGCGAGCGCGAGGGTCGCCAGCAGCAGCAACAGCGGTGGAGCGGCCATGCCGCCGGACATCATCTTGCCCCAGCCCACGCGGGCCGCCACGCCGATCGCCCCGGCGGCCGCTGCCGCCAGGCCGCCCAGCACCAGGCTGAAATCCAGTTCGCGCACCGCATACAGGGACAGATAGACGTTGGTGGCCTGCACGCCCATGCCGTTGACGAAGCCGAAGGTGGCCAGAGCGTAGATCAGGAACCTGGTGTTCGGCGGCGGCGCCGGGACCGGGGCGGGCCCGGCGGGAAGCGGGCCGATGCGGACGGGGGCCTGGGGCAGCAGCGGCACCGAGGCGACCACGCGCACCGCGACCACGCCCAGCGCCCCGGCCACCACGGCGCCCACGGCGTTGGCCCCGTGCCAGCCGATCCAGGCGGCCAGGGCCGGGAAAGCCAAGGAGGCCACCAGCTGGCTGACCTGGACGCCGGATTGCTTGATGCCGATCCAGCCGATGCGCTTGTCCTCCGGGACGCGTTCGGCCAGGATGCGGTTGGTGACCCCGTTGGGGAAGGACTGGGCGAGCCCGGAGAGGCCCGCGGCGACCAGCAGCAGCACGTAGCCTCCGGGGATCGCGGCCAGGGCCAGGGCCGCGGCGGCCAGGGCGAAGACCAGCACCAGCAGCCGGGTGTCGGGCTGGCGGTCCGTGAAGCGGCCGAAGGCCGCGTTGCCCACGGCCCCCGCCGCGAAGCAGACGGTGGCCAGCAGGCCGAATTGGGCCTCGGTGATGCCCAAATCGGTGATCACCAGGTCGCTGATGGCGCTCAGCCCGTAGTTGAGGATCGGGCCGGCGGCCACCGCGGCCAGCAGGGCGGCCAGCAGCAACTTCCCGGGGCGCCCGGCGCGTGCCTGCATTCGGCTCTCCTGATGTCACGGTGTGGTTTCCGGGTTGGCTCCGGGTCGAAGACCAGTGTTTCACAACTGCCCTCTGGCTCCGGCACCGCGTGACCCCCGTTGTCTGCCATGTGGCGCGGCTGGGGTCTGGCCCCGAACGCTTCCGCACGTGTCAGGGAACAACTGTCTGGTGATTCAGTCGATCTCCTCCGGGCTGACCCTGGTGAACCTGGATTCCTCCTTGCGCTACATGATCACCGGGGCGGTGCTGCTGCTGGCCGTGGTCATCGACTCGCTCTCCCGGCGTTCCCGCCGGGCCGCCGGGCGCGCGTAGCCGCGCCCGCACCTCAGGCGCGCGGCGCGGGCACCGGTTCCCCGGCACCCTGGTCCAGGCGGAAGGGTGGATACGCATCGGTCATCAGGGCCGTGTAGGCCGCGGTGCGCAGCGCCCAGCGGTTCAGCCCCACCAGCAGGTTGAAGATTCCCTGGCGGTACACACCGGTGAACAGCAGGATCACCGCGGCGATCAGCACCAGCGCCGCGGCCAGCGAGATGCCCCGGGTCTCGTTTGACCAGGAATCGTCGGCCCAGGTGCCTCCGGTCATTGCGGCCACGATGAGCAGGTGCGGCAGCGCGAACAGCCAGGATTTCACCAGCACCTGCCAGTGCGAGAGCCGCTCCGGGTAGGCGACGTCGAAGCGGGCGGGGTAGGTGCCGCGGGCCAGTGTGAAGGGCGGGTAGGCGTCGGTGCCCAGCACGCCGTAGGCGTAGAAGGAAACCCGCCAGTTCCAGCGCAGCACCCCGACGGAGAACTGGAACCAGGAAGCCGGATACTTCCCGGTCAGCAGGATCACCAGGCCGGCGGCGAGCGTCACCACCGGGAACGCAACCCACAGCAGCGCCAGCACCACCACGTGCGGGATGGCCAGGAACCACTTGACCAGCCACTTCCAGCGCGAGAGCCCCGGGTCCAGTTGCCCGGAGACTTCCGTGGGCAGCGCCGCGGATGTTTCGTTGACCTGCGGGGCGCCGGCGGCGATGCTGCGGCCCAGTCCGGCGGCCCCCACGAGGATGGCCAGGAGGCCCAGTGCCGTCCCCGCGGCCAGGGCCGCGAATTCCGGGCCGGTGTCTGGGAAGCCCGGGACGGCGATTGAACCGAGGGATGCGACGGTGAGCAGCACCCCGATGACGAGCAGGGCCATGTGGAGTCCGGACATTTGTCCGGTGGAAGGGGCCTGGGGTGCGGATGCTGGCTGGGTTGTCATGGCGTTCGGCTTTCACGAAGCGGTGATGAGACGGGGGATGCGGAATTCCGCGGGCGGGGACGAAGGTGGGTTGGCGTGCCTTAGATGGTGATGGCGATCTTGCCTCGGGCCTTGCCGGCCACGAGGTGTTCCATGGCCGCCCGTGCCCGTTCCAGCGGGTAGGACACTTCGAGGTGCGGGCGCACCGCGCCCGATTCCAGGAACGGGGCCAGCTCCTCCAGGTCGGTGGCGCGCTGGGCGGAGGCCAGCATCACCAGGCGCTGGCGGATGAATGGCGAGAGCGCCACGGCCCTGAACTGGCGGTTCATGCCCAGCCACTTTCCGGCGCCCTCGCCGCCGACAACCACCGCGGTGCCCGTGGCTGTCAGCGCCCTGCGCAGCCGGCGCAGGCTCGGGTTTCCTCCGGTGTCAACGATCAGGTCGTAGCGCTGCGAAAACTCGGTAAAATCCTGGCGCGTGTAGTCCACCGAGTGCTCGGCCCCCAGGGCCAGGACGAGGTCCTGCTTCGCGGTGGAGGCCACGCCGGTGACCTCGGCGCCAAGCGCCTTGGCCAGCTGGACCGCATAGCTTCCCACCCCGCCCGAGGCGCCGGTGACCAGGACGCGCTGGCCCGCGGCGACACGGCCCAGGCGCAGGGCCTGGAGCGCGGTGGCACCCGACACCGGGACCACGGCGGCCTGGCGGAAGTCGAGGCTTGCAGGCTTGAGGGCCAGCCGGTCTTCCTTGGCCACCGCATATTCGGCGAACGTTGCGCGCCCGAAGCCATAGACCGCATCCCCGACGGCGAAGCGGGTGATGGCCGCTCCGACCGCGGCCACCGTGCCGGCCAGGTCAATGCCCGGCACCGGGTTCCTGGGCCGGCGCAGGCCCACGGCCAGGCGTGCCAGCAGCGGGGTGCCGGTCATCAGGTGCCAGGTGCCGCGGTCCAAGCCGGCGGCATGGACCCGCACGAGCACCTCGTTGTCCCGCGGAACGGGTACGGGGATGTCTGCCGAATGGAGGACCTCCGCATCCCCGTACCGGTCCTGGGTGACGGCCCGCATGGTTGTTTGGGGCACCGTCCCGCCCGTGGCCTCGGATGCCTGCGGTGGTACTTGCCCTTCGCCGTTCATGGCGATTCCTTCCGGGGTGCAAGGCTTCACGAATTGTTGCCTTACTTAGTAAGTGACCTTAGCTTACATAGTACGAAAATGCGATAGGATCGGGACATGACGGCCGAGGAAATTTCTGAAGACCCCTTGCCACGTACTCCGCTAAGCCGGGAACGCGTGCTGGGAAGCGCCGTTGCGATTGCCGACGCGGACGGGATCGGGGCGCTGACCATGAGGTCACTGGCCCGGGAGCTTGGGGTGAAGCCCATGTCGCTCTACTACTACGTGGCCAACAAGGGCGAGATCCTGGACGCCATCATCGACATGGTGTTCGCCGAGATCGATGTTCCATCCGTCGTGGGGGACTGGAAGCGGGAGATGCGTCGGCGGGCCGGCGCGGTGCGCCAGGCGCTGGGCCGCCACACCTGGGCCATCGGCCTGCTGGAGTCGCGCACTGCCCCCGGCCCGGCGACGCTGCGCCACCACGATGCGACGCTCGGGGTCCTGCGAACCGCCGGATTCTCGGTGACGGCCGCGGCGCACGCCTACGCGTTGCTGGACAGCTACACCTACGGCTTCGCCCTGCAGGAGGCCGCGCTTCCCTTCAGCGGGCGCGACACCGCGGCAAGCGTCACCGATCCGATCGTGCAAATGTTCTCCGCCGGCGACTACCCGCACCTCATGGAGATAGCCACCGAACACGTGCTGCAACCGGGCTACGACTTCGGCGATGAATTCGAGATCGGCCTCGAGCTGATCCTCGATGCCCTGCAGCGCTGGATCCCCGAAACCGGGGGCGGACCGGAGACCTCGGCGCCCACCGGGTGAACCGGCCCGCACCCGGCCTTGGCACGTCACGTACCTGGCCCGGATATGGATGCCAGCGGGCAGCATCTCCATGTTCTGCCGGCTTTCGACGCCGCGCTCGCCGGGCTCGTCGGTCAGTTAGTGCGCGCACCGCACCCCCTGTCGTTCTCGGGCATTCGGGCATCGGCACCGGGTTTCCCCAAGCCGACGCCTCCCTGGAACCTGCCCTCGCCACAGACACGAGAGAACAAGACTGCTGGCATCCGTGCGAGCTCGGCCTGCCCGGCGCTCCCAAGTCGACCGTTGCGGCTCCAATGCCGCCGCGTGCGAGTCCCGTCCCATCGGGATGAAAACTTGCGGACGTGCCCCGGACGGAGAGGGAGGGGCCCGAATCCCAAACTGTCTGTGGGGCTTTCTAGAATGGAGTCATGGCAACATCGTCATCGACTTCGGGATTCGGCAGCATCGAAGATGCCGACCTCGACGATGAGCTGTTCGCGGACCTGGAAGCCGACCTCGAATCCGTGGACCTGAGCTACGGGGCCCTGCTCGGCAGGGGCATGGACATGAAGGCCTTGCTCGCCGACTTCTTCGCCTGCACGGGAGTGGACGGCATCCGCACCGTGACCCAAGCCGTCGCCGACGTACCGCTGGAGCTCTCCCCGTACGAGGCGATCGAGGGCGTCGGGGCCCTGGAAGACCTGAAATCCTGCGCCAACGCGGTGCAAGCGGAAATCGCCTGCGCCCACGAGGCAGCTGTCACCACCGACCGCACGCGCCGCGGCGTGCTGGAAAAGAACCCGCAGCAAGGCATCGGCGCAGACGTCGCCATATCCCGGCACGAAGCGCCGCGCTCCGGAACCCGGGAGCTGAACTATTCCCGGATGCTCTRCCAATCGCTGCCCTTCACCAAGGCCGGCCTCAAATTCGGTGTCATCAACGACGCCGAAGCCCGCATCATCTACCGCGTGCTGAAGGACCTCGACGAAGACGCCCGGACGGAGCTCGACGCCCGCCTCTTCATGGAAACCCACACCTGCTTCGGCCTGGGCGGCAAGAAGCTCGAAGCGATGCTCCGCCACTGGGCCCTTGCCTACCAAAACCAGGTCGAGGCCGACCTCGAGGCCAAGGCCGCCAATGACCGCTACGTGAGCGTCTACCCCATCGACTCACACCGGACGAAGATCATCGGCATCGTGCCCACCGAGGTCGGGGCCGCCATTGCACAGGTGCTGGCCCGGGAAATCGCCAGTGCGCACGCGGCAGGGGACACACGCAACGCAGCACAGATCGCCGCCGACACCGTCCTGGAAGCCCTGACCGGCGTCAAGGACTTCACCAACATCCCGGTGACCCTCGAACTGGTCATGACCGACCGGACGCTGATGCAGGGACACCCGGAACCGGCCTTCCTGCAGGGCTACGGCGTCATCTCCGCGAAGAAGGCACGTGAACTCTTCGCCGGCAGCCCGGAAACCCCGCTGGGAACCTGGGTTCGCCGGCTGTACACGGCACCGGGCACCGGGGACCTCATCGCCATGGACCGCAAGGCCAGACTCTTCACCGGCGGCCTCAAGCGGTTCATCACCACCCGCGACCAGTTCTGCCGCACTCCTTACTGCACCGGCCGGGTCCAGCACCTGGACCACGTGGTCCAAGCCGCCCTTGGCGGAGAAACCTGCGCGGAAAACGGCGGCGCACGGTGTGCCTGGTGCAACGCCACCAAGGAATCGCCCGACTGGTTCGAAATCCCGGTGCCCGGGGACCGGCACAGCATCCGGATCACCACCTCCAGCGGCCACGCCTACACTTCCACCGCGCCGCGAATGCCCGGCACCGAAAATTATGCCGTGCACCCCGTGGGGCCGCCCGCGACCCCGCCGCCGCGGCGGCAGTAGGCCGCCAAAACCGCCAGGCAACACCTCCGCCACCGAATCGAAACCCCTTCTCGATTCGGGGACCGGACCGTGTGCACGCTATGGTCGTCTAGGTCCATTTCGTGCATCGTCCCCAGGAGGAATCCTTGCCGCACCAGGCCCACCAACCAATGGCCACCTTTCACGTCCTGAGAGCGGCGCCCCAGCGGCGGATCGCGCTGATGCTGGGCCTTGGCCTGCTGCTGACCGGCTGCGGTGCCGACTACCCGCTGGGCGACGCCCAACGCCAGGCCGCCGAAAACAACACCTCGCATCTTTCCGGCACGCTCACCGGC
The DNA here is from genome assembly GCF_001863355.1 of Arthrobacter sp. UCD-GKA. NCBI lineage: Bacteria > Bacillati > Actinomycetota > Actinomycetes > Micrococcales > Micrococcaceae > Arthrobacter > Arthrobacter sp. UCD-GKA. The sequence continues at coordinate 168,754 of NZ_MOLR01000007.1, forward strand.
GGCGGGTCCAGCGCACAGAACTCCGCCATGAACGCCTGGATCGGCGGATTCGCCACCCAGCATCCCAAGGTGCAGGTCCAATACGCCTCGGTGGGATCCGGAGCCGGTCGCGCAGGCCTGCTGGCCGGGGCCACGCTATTTGCCGGCTCCGACGCCTACCTCAAGGAATCCGAGGTGGCCCGCTCGCAGCAAACCTGCGGACCAGAGGGCGCAATCAACATCCCGGTGTACATCTCGCCGATTTCGATCGCCTTCAACCTGCCCGGCATCAAGGAACTGGACTTCGACGCGGCAACCATCGCAAAGATCTTCTCCGGCACCATCACCTCCTGGCAGGACCCGGCCATCAAGGCCCTGAACCCGGATGCGTCGCTGCCCGATGTCCCGATGACAGTGGTCGCACGCTCGGACGACTCGGGAACCACCGAGAACTTCACCGACTACCTGCATGCCGCCGCCCCCGAGAGCTGGACGCACGATCCGTCCGGGTCCTGGCCCGGCGGGCTGGGCACCGAGCAGGCCCAGGGAAATTCCGGGGTCGTCACCACCGTGGCCCGCACCCCCGGTGCGGTGACCTACGCCGATGACTCGCTGGTCGACGCGACCCTGGGCAAGGGCACACTGAAGGTCGGGGACTCCTTCGTTCCGGTCAGCGGAAAGGCCGCGGCCATCGCGGTGAGCGCCTCGCACCGGGTGCCAGGGCGCCACGGCAACGACATAGCCCTGGAACTGGACCGCACCACCACCAAGCCCGGTGCCTACCCGCTGGTGCTGGTCTCCTACTTCATCGTGTGCAGCGGCTACACCGATCCCAACTCCCTGGAACTGGTCAAGGCTTTCGGCCACTACATCGTCAGCGACGAGGGCCAAAAGGTCGCCGCCGACTCGGCCAAGAGCGCACCGATGCCCGAGGACCTGGCCGCCGAGGCCGCCGCGGCGATCGATTCGATCACGCTGCGCCCATAGCATTTCCGTTCAACGGCAGCGGCCCGCCCCATGGGGCGGGCCGCTGACGTTTGCCGGTTTTGCGGCATCAGGCGCTGGTGGCGTCCTGCACCTCGCCGACCAGTTCCTCGATGATGTCCTCCAGGAACAGCACGCCGGTGGTGGAGCCGGCGGCGTCCAGCACGCGGGCCACGTGGGAACCGCTGCGGCGCATGGCCGCCAGCGCATCCTCCAGCTCGCTGCCGCCGAAGACCGAGGCCAGGGACCGGATCCGCTTGGCCGGGACCGGCTGGGCAAAGGCCTCCGGGACGGTCAGGTCCATGACGTCCTTCAGGTGCAGGTACCCGGAGGGCTCCCCGTCGCCGTCCACCAGGATGTAGCGGGAGTATCCGTGCGTGGCGACCGCGTGCTGGATGTCGGCCGGGGAGGAATCCTGCGGCAACACCACCATCGCCCCGATCGGCACCTCGACGTCGGATACCTTCTTGGAGGTGAACTCGAAGGCCTTGCCGAGGGTTCCGCTGGCATCCAAGAGCACCCCGTCGCGCGTGGACTGCTCCACGATGCCGGCGACTTCCTCGAGCGTGAACGCGCTGGTGGCCCCGTCCTTGGGCTCGACGCGGAAGAGCCGCAGCACACAGTTCGCGATGCCGTTCAGGCTCCAGATCACCGGCTTGACGATCCGGGCCACCATCACCAGCGGGGGAGCCAGCAGCAGGGCCGCGCGCGTGGGCACCGAGAAGGAGATGTTCTTCGGGACCATCTCGCCGATGACCACGTGCAGGAAGGTGACCAGCAGCAGGGCCGTGACGAAGGCGATCACGCCGATGGCCTCGGCCGAGAGCGTGGTGAACCCCAGCGGGATTTCCAGCAGGTGGTGGATCGCCGGTTCGGACACGTTCAGGATCACCAGCGAGCACACGGTGATGCCCAGCTGGCTGGTGGCCAGCATCAGCGTCGCGTGCTCCATGGCCCACAGCGTGGTCTTCGCGGCCTTGGAGCCGGCCTCGGCCTTCGGCTCGATCTGCGAGCGGCGGGCGGAGATCACGGCGAACTCGGCGCCGACGAAGAACGCGTTGATCACCAGCAGCACCACCAGCCAGATGATTCCGGGCAGGTACTCGTTCATCGGGTCTGCTCCTGGGTGGATTCGGCCGGGTCGGGGGTGAACTTCAGGCGCTGGACGGCGGTGCCCACGACGCGTTCGACCCGCAGCGAGCCGGCGTCGATGCGCACCTCGAGACCGGGTTCCGGGACCCTGTCCAGTTGCTGGGCGACGAAGCCGGCCAGCGTGTCGTAGTCCTCGTGCTCGGGCACCAAGACGCCCGTGCGCTCAAGCAGCTCGTCGGGACGCAGCGAGGCATCGAAGGTGATCGCCCCTGCGGTCCGCAGCACGCCGACGCGGGCGCGGTCGTGTTCGTCCTCCAGTTCGCCGACGAGTTCCTCCACGAGGTCCTCGAGGGTGACGATGCCGGCGGTTCCGCCGTGTTCGTCGGAGACGATCGCCACCTGCAGGCCGTGGGTGCGCAGCTTGCCCAGCAGCGAGTCGACGCCCATGGACTCGGGCACCATCAGCGGGCTGGCCATCAGTTCGGTTGCGGCGGTGGTGGCGCGCCGGGCAAGCGGCAGGGCGAAGGCGGCCTTGAGGTGCACCACCCCCAGGATCTCGTCGCGGTCCCGCCCGATCACCGGGAAGCGGGAGAACCCGGTGGCCACCGCGGCCTCGAGGATGTCACCAGCGGTGGCGGAGGCTTCGACGGGCACCATGCGCACGCGCGGGGTCATCACGTCACCGGCCGTTCGCTCGGAGAAGCGCAGCGTGCGGTGCAGCAGCGTCGCGTGGTCCTGTTCCAGGGCGCCCTCCAGGGCGGAGCGGCGCACGAGGGAGGTGAGTTCCTCGGCGCTGCGGGCCCCGGAGAGTTCTTCCTTCGGCTCGATGCCGAAGGAACGGATGATGGCGTTGGCGGTGTTGTTGAACAGCAGGATCACCGGCTTGAACACCGCGGTGAAGGCGGCCTGGAAGGGCACCACCAATTTGGCGGTGGCCAGCGGCACGGCCAGGGCAAAGTTCTTGGGCACCAGCTCGCCGATCACCATGGAGAACACCGTGGCCAGGAAAACCCCGACGACGGTGCCGATGCCCGGGACCAGTGTCTCGGCGACGCCCGCGGACAGCAGCGGGCCGCGCAGCAGGGAGCTGATCGCCGGTTCGAAGGTGTAGCCGGTCAGCAGCGTGGTCAGGGTGATGCCCAACTGCGCGCTGGAGAGGTGGGTCGAGGTGATCTTCAGGGCCTTGATGGTGGTTCCCAGGCGCTTCTCGCCGCGCTCGGCGCGCGCCTCGAGGTCGTGCCGATCAAGGTTCACCAAGGCGAATTCGGAGGCAACGAACAAGCCGGTGCCAACGGTGAGCAGCAGACCGATGCCGATCATGATCCACTCATTCATGTGGGCGCCCCTCTCCGCCAGGTGCCGGAATCGAACCGGCAGTCAGTGGGAGGGGCCAGGGCATGTGTGAAGGGGGGTCGTCCATAGTGCTTTCAACTCTAGCGGAACGCACGCTGCCGGGATTTCCCGCCGGTCTCCGCCCAGTGGCGCCCCACAGCGCCGCAGGTGCCCCGGGCCCCGGATTTCCGCGGGAACCCAAGGGCGCCGTGGCCCATCCGGCGGCCCCAGGGTTCACGGCAATTTCCCAGCCTAGAGCCGGGTGGCGAAGCGCTCGGCCGCGGAGGTGGCACCGGCCACGATGATCTCGTCGCCCTCGTGCAACACCGTGGAGGTGGTGGTGTAGTCCCATTCCTGGCCCGGCCGCTTGGCCGCCACGATGGTGACATGGTGCTTGGACCGGATGCCGGTGTCCCCGAGCGGGCGGCCCACCGCCTCCTTCGGCGGGCGGGTCTTGACCATCGCGAACCCGTCCTCGAACTCGACGTAGTCGAGCATCGCGCCGCGAACCAGGTGTGCCACCCGCCGGCCCATGTCCTGCTCGGGGCGGATCACGTGCTTGACGCCCAGCTGCTCCAGGATCTGTCCGTGCGCGGCGCTGACCGCCTTGGCCCAGATGGTGGGCTTGTTGAAGCGCAGCAGCGCCGAGGTGGTCAGGATGCTGGCCTCCAGGTCGCTGCCGATGCCGACCACGGCGCGGTCGAACTCGTGCACCGAAAGCTGGCGCAGCGCCTCCTCCTTGGTGGAGTCGGCGCGAACCACGTGGGTGAGCCGCCCGTTGAAAGACTGGACGATGTCCTCGTCGTTGTCGATGCCCAGCACCTCGGTGCCGGCCGCGGCCAGCTCCAGGGCCAGCGCCCCGCCGAAGCGTCCCAGGCCGATGACGACCACCGAGTTGGCCTCGGCAATGCGCTCCATGGACTTGGGCGTGAACAAGTGGTGCTTAGCCAATGAGTGGCCTCTCTTTCGGGAATTCATACATCACGGGTCGGGTGCGCAACGCCAGCGCCGAGGCCAGGGTGACCGGCCCCAGGCGCCCGATGAACATCAGGAACACCAGCAGCAGCTGGCCGGCCGGCGGCAGCGAGGCGGTGATGCCGGTGGACAGCCCGACGGTGGCGAAGGCGGAGATCGTTTCGAAGAGCAGCCGGTCCAGGCCGAAGTCGGTCATCAGCATCAGCGCCATGGTCGAGCCGATGACCAGGGCCACGGCCAGCAGCACGAGGGTGATGGCCTGGCGGTGGACCGAACGCGAGAGCCGCTTGCCAAAGACGTTCACGGCCGTGCCGCCCTGGATCTCGGTGAGCAGGATGAAGAACAGCACGGCGAACGTGGTGATCTTCAGCCCGCCCGCGGTGCCGGCCGGTCCGCCGCCGATGAACATCAAGATGTCCATGCCCAGCCAGGTGGCCGGATCCATCTGCCCGAAGTCCAGCGAGTTGAAGCCCGCGGTGCGGGTCATGACCGATTGGAAGAATCCGGCCAGCATCTTGTCGGCGGTGGACAGCAGACCCAGGGTCTTGGGGTTGGTCCATTCCAGGGCGCAGATGAAGGCGGTGCCGCCGGACAGCAGCGTCACCGTGCCGCCCAGGACCAGCTTGGTGTTCATGGTCCAGTGCAGCGGCCGGCGGTAGTGCCTCCGAAGCTCGAAAAGCACCGGAAAACCCAGTCCTCCAACGATGATGGCGGCGGCGATCGGCAGGCAGATCCAGGGATCTCCCACGAAACCCATCAAGTTGTCGCTGAACAGCGCAAACCCGGCATTGTTGAAGGCCGAGATCGAGTGGAAGAAACCCAGCCAGATGGAGTGTCCCCACGGGTTGCCCAGGCCCACGGCAAAGCGCAGCGTCAACAGGACTGCGATCACCAGCTCGGTGCCAGCGGTGATGCGCAGGACTCCCAGCAGCACCGAACGCACGTCGCCGAAGCCGGCGCTCTTGGTTTCTGCCGCCGTCTGGATCCGCGACTTCAGCCCCAGCCGCCTGGCCATCAGCACCCCGAGCAGCGAGGCGAAGGACATGATGCCAAAGCCGCCGAGCTGGATCAGCACGAGGATCACGACCTGCCCGAACCTCGTCCAGTAGGTCGCGGTGTCAACGACCGCCAGCCCGGTCACACAGACGGCGGAGGTGGCGGTGAACAGGGCCTCGAGGAAGTTGGCCCCGCCCGGTCCGGTCTTGGCCATGGGCAGCATCAGGATCGCCGTTCCGGCGGCGACGGCCAGACCGAAACCCAGGGCAATGGCCTGGGCCGGATGCCTGGGGAGCAGTGCCCTAACCAGGGGACTGTATTTCGTAGCTGGGACACGCATGGATCCCAGAATAAGCGCTGCCGGACCAAAACCTTGGTTTGGTGCCGTGACGCCCCAAATCCGCGCAGGCGGCACCGGCGCCCCGAAGCATCGGAACCCAGGCCGCGACACGTCGAAACCATGGCACTGAGGGGTGTTGGAGTCCTAGACTCGGGCGCATGGCCATTGACCTCGAGCACCTGTACCGCGACCTGCACGCCCACCCCGAACTCTCCTTCCAGGAACACCGCACCGCCGGCATCGTCGCCGGGCACCTGGCCGAGCTCGGTCTCGAGGTCCACAGCGGCATCGGCGGCACCGGCGTTGTCGGCGTGCTGGCCAACGGGCCCGGCCCCACCGTGCTGCTGCGCGCGGACATGGACGGGCTGCCGGTGCTCGAGGCCACCGGGCTGGACTATGCCAGCACCGCGGTGGCCACCGGCGCCGACGACCACTTGGTCCCGGTCATGCACGCCTGCGGCCACGACGTGCACGTCACCTGCCTGCTGGGCGCCGTGGAAATGCTTGTCGCCCAGCGGGGAACCTGGTCGGGGACCGTGCTGGCGCTCTTCCAGCCCGCCGAGGAATCCGGTGGTGGCGCCCGAGCCATGGTCGATGACGGGCTCTACGCGACGGTGCCGAAACCCGACGTCGTGCTCGGCCAGCACGTCGCTCCGTTCCCTTCCGGATGGCTCGGGTTGCGCCCGGGAGTCGCCATGGCCTCGGCCGATTCGCTGACCATCACGCTGCACGGCTCCGGCGGGCACGGCTCGCGCCCGGAGACCACCGTGGACCCGGTGCTGCTGGCCGCGGCCACCACCATGCGCCTGCAGGGCATCGTCTCGCGGGAGCTTGCCGCCGCCGACCAGGCGGTGCTGACGGTCGGCCAGATCCATGCCGGCACGAAGAACAACATTATTGCCTCGCACGCCACCCTGGGGCTGAGCATCAGGACCTTCGATGAATCGGTGCGCACCAAGGTGCTCAGCTCCATCGAACGCGTGGTGCGCGGCGAGGCCATGGCCTCCGGGTCGCCCTCGGAGCCCGTGCTCAGCCTGGAAGAGCATTTCCCGCTGACCGTCAACGACACCGCGGCGTCGGCGCGGGTTGCCGCGGTGCTGTCCCGGCGGTTTGGCGCGGAGCACGTCATGGATCCGGGCCCGGTCGCGGGCAGCGAGGATGTCGGCATCCTGGCCACTGCTGCCGGGGCGCCGCTGGTGTATTGGTTCTTGGGCGGGGCCGACCCAAGCCTTTTCAAGGACTTTGCCGCAACCGGAAGGATGCCGGAGGACATTCCCTCGAACCATTCACCGCGGTTCGCCCCGCAAGTCCAACCGACGCTGGGCGTGGGAGTCGATGCCCTGGTCGCTGCCGCACGTGCGTGGCTGGCCGAATAGCCACGGGGCACGGAGGCGATCCATGGCAAGGTGCCGTGAGCGGAATCCGGCGGGTCCAGCCAAATGCACAGCAATACAGGCTAGGGTTTGCCGGTAGGGGTACTTTCCCCTAAATTTTGGGATTGCCGAGCAATCCCAGCTAGGACGGCACAACATGTCGAAGTCACCGCGCAAGGCAGAAGCCAAGAAACCCTCGAAATCCATCAAGGAAAAGCGCGCCGAAAAGCGCACCAAGACTGCGGGGGAAACGATCCTTGACCCCGTGCGCAAGGTTTCGAAATAACCGCCATGCGGTGTGGCTGATCTAAATGGCCACCTCGAAAACACGTGAAAATGCCTGTTCGGCGGAAGGAAAACCTTCGCCGAACAGGCATTTTTGTGTCTGCAGCCGTTCCGTGCGTTCCTAGCGGAGGCCGGAACCTCGGTAGACGCGCACCCACGTGTCCGGGGTGACGCCCAGCGCGCGGCGCTGGCCGGCGACCTCCACGGTCAGGGTCACCCGCCACTCGGGGCTCGGCTGGAAGGCCTTGAGCAGGGGACCGTGCAGCGTCTGGTTGCCGTCGCTGACCTCGATCACGCGCTTCAGGTGCTCGGGACCAAGATCCTCGGCACGCACCATCGATTCGCGGCGGGGGCCGGCCGGACCACGGGGGACCTTCACGATCGTGCGGGCCTCGCGCATGGCCTCGGAGCGTCGGGCAATGCGCTGCTCGCGCTGGGCCGTGGTGCCACTCAGGGAGAGCGGGGCGGGCGAGAAGCTGGGAATGGCCGTGATCCGCGTGACTGCCTGCGGGTATTTCTTGGTCAGCTTCGCCCAGAACTCCTCCGGGCCCTTGCCCATGAGGATGACCGCGCGCAGGTTGGGAACCAGGCGCAGCAACCTGCCCATGGGTTCGAGCCCGGCATTCGTCTCCGCGCCGGTCAAGCGTCCGGCAGCACCCTCGGCCCGGTACCACGGGTAGGCGTGCCAGAGCACAACTTCCTTGGTGTCGATTTCCGACTCGGCCAGCAAGGTGGCCAGTGCCTCGGCCGATGCATCGTCAGCCTCGGTGGAGAGGATGTCCTCGCCGTCCTCGGCTCGATTGGCAGCATCGGGGGCGGGCATCAGGCACAGGATGGTGGCGTCGGTGCCTCCATGGAGGGGCGCGAAGAACGGGACGGATCCGGTGTTTCCGGGCGATTCGGCGCGCAGGTCCTGGACGAGGGAATTGAGGGGTGCAACGTGTTCGGCCCACAACTCCGATTCCTGCGAGTTCCTGAATTCGGGGTCGATCATTTTGCGGGGCATGAAGGTTTCTCTCATGTAACTTTTGAGGGGTTTAGCCACAAGCATGGCACGGGCCGAAGCGGATGCCGCACCCCGGGCGACCCGAGGTATCAAGCGTCACTGGGTTGTTCGCGCCGAACCCGCGGATTCCGGGAGCGCCAAACCACCCGCCCTGCCCCCGCGAAGCCGGCCGGCAATCCCCGCCCAGACGCGTTTTTGTTCCTGCCGGTCCACGGTCCGCTTGGCACCCAGCGGATGAAGGGATCGGACGATGTGCAGCTCGGGGAACGTGGAATGGATTTGCGGAAGCACCGCATCCGCTGCATCTTGGGCCTTCTTCCCCAGGAGCAACAGCATCTCCAGGTCCGTCATCAGCCCCATGACCTCCAGAAGCGCCCGGCCACCCTCGGCCGACTGCTCGGGCGTCAGGTCCCGCTTGGGGTCGCTGCGCGGCCATGGGTACCCGTTCCACTGGCAAAAGTCCGTCGGATGGATGCCGAACTCGGTCATCAAGTGGCGTTGCCGGTCCGCGGCCCGGTCCGGGTTCCTGATGCACATGAAGGTGGTTTCGTCGCGCGGTTCACCCGCGTCGTTCAGGACGATTAGTGCCGGTGCGTGGATCCCGCCGTGCCACGGGGCGGCCAGCGGCAGTCGGACCCCGCCCTTGGCATCGCCGAGCCGCACGATCAACTCGTTGAGGGGAGCCACATGCGCAGCGTGCAGTCCCGCCGCCTGCTCGTCCCAGAACGGGTCGCCGGGCTGGGCGCGCTTCCAGTTGTCGGCCAGTGCCATCGATTCCCTTTGCTTCGCATTCGCCCCGGGATGTCGAACCTCTCCCGGCTGGATACCGAAATATATCAAGGGAAGGGTGCCGATCACTTTTTGCCCGGGGAATCATCGGCAGACCCCACGCCTCGGGCCGGCGGATATTCCTTGTCGCCGTCGTTCCGGAACGCCCATGCCCGGGCGGGGTCGCCGGGTCCGGGCGGGTGGCACGCATCGCGAATGACAGCCGCATTCGACGTCGATGCTTGCCTGTCCGGGCGATGGTTTTTGTGCGATGCGACACGCAGCCAAGGAAAAGTGGTGGCCGGTCCATGGCGGCCAAAACTTTCTGGCATAATGGACAGGTACTCGATTTGAAGTGGCCCCTCTCTCCGCCTTGAATCCTGTCCTTTTGAAGATCTGCGGTATGGCCCGCCCCACGGGTGCAGAAACAGGACTTCGCACATGTTGAGAAAACAGGAGTGACCACTACCGTGGCCGTTAAAATTCGTCTGAAGCGTTTCGGCAAGATTCGCGCACCTTACTACCGTATCGTCGTCATGGATGCTCGCGCCAAGCGCGACGGCCGTGCCATCGAAGAAATCGGCAAGTACCACCCGACCGAAGAGCCTTCGTTCATCGAGGTCAAGTCCGAGCGTGCTCAGTACTGGCTCTCCGTCGGCGCACAGCCGACCGAGCAGGTTGCCGCTCTCTTGAAGATCACCGGTGACTGGCAGAAGTTCAAGGGCATCGAAGGCCAGGAAGGCACCTTGCGCGTCAAGGAAGCCAAGCCGGCATTCGTTGTTCCGGAGAAGGGCTCGGTCATCTTGCCCGAGGCCATCACCAAGAAGGCTGAAAAGCCTGCTGCCGAGGCCGAGGTCGAGGCAGAAGCAACCGAGGCTGAGTAACCAGTGCTCGTTGAGGCGCTGGATCACCTGGTACGTGGCATCGTAGACACCCCCGAAGACGTGCAGGTTGCGTTGAAGGCAAATCGTCGCGGTGACATCCTTGAGGTGCGCGTGCACCCCGAGGATCTCGGTCGGGTCATTGGCCGCCAGGGTCGCACCGCCAAGGCGCTGCGCACCGTGGTTGCAGCACTGGCGGAGGAACCGATCCGCGTTGACGTAGTCGACACGGACCGACGCCGGTAGCCAGCCTCACCACACATTTTTTGTGTACCTTTGGTCCCACGATCCRTSAYGGATCGTGGGACCAAAGTGGCTTAACGGCCATGGTGCGACGCCGCCGTTGGCGGCACGGAGCCGGCAAGGCCCAACTCGCACGTAAGATTGAACCTAGAAAAGTGCCGGGGATGATAGTCCCGCCAAGGCACGCCCCCTTGCCGGAGACCTCCGGCCACCCATTGATTTGTATTCAAGGAGAAAACGCATGCGCCTCCAGGTCGCCCGCATTGGCAAACCACACGGCATCCGCGGAGAGGTGACCGTCCAGGTGCTCACCGATGCGCCGGAAGACAGGTTTGTTCCCGGTGCGGTCTTCGAGGTCGAGCACCCCAGCATCAAGCAGCTCACCGTCGAGGGAGCGCGCTGGAACAAGGAAATCCTGTTGCTGGCCTTCGAGGAGTTGCTTGACCGCAACACCGCCGAGACGGTGCGCGGGGCCAAGCTGTTCATCGACACCGAAGAGGTCGAGGACGATTCCGAGGGCTGGTACGAGCACGAGCTGGTGGACCTCGAGGCCCGCGTGGATGACAAGGTCGTCGGCAAGGTCACCGCACTGCGCACCGGCAACGTGCAGGACCTGCTGGTCGTCGAATCCATCGAAGGCGACGAGATCTACGTGCCGTTCGTCGAGGACATCGTCCCCGAGGTCAACATCGAGGGTGGCTACATCATGCTGACCCCGCCGGCAGGCCTCTTCGAGGTCAACCGCGAGGACGGCTCGGGCGAGAACGCAGCAGGCAAGGAAGCCTAGGCACGATGCGCATTGATGTTGTCTCCATCTTCCCGGAGTACCTTGCCGCCCTTGATTTGTCGCTGATCGGCAAGGCACGGCGGGAAAAGCTGCTGGATCTGAACGTGCACGACCTGCGCGACTACACCCACGACCGCCACCGCACCGTGGATGACACCCCCTACGGCGGCGGCGCCGGCATGGTCATGAAACCGGARCCCTGGGGAGCCGCGCTGGCGCGCATCGCCACCGAATCCCCGGTCTCCAACGCGCTGGGCGACAAGCCGATCCTGATCGTCCCCTCGCCGGCCGGCGCGGTCTTCGACCAGGAGATGGCCTACGAACTGGCCGGGGCGCAGCACCTGGCCTTTGCCTGCGGCAGGTACGAGGGCATCGACGAGCGGGTCCTGGACTTTGCCTCAGAGGCCTTCGACGTGCGCCCGGTGTCCATCGGCGACTACGTGCTCAACGGGGGAGAGGTCGCGGTGCTGGCGATGGTCGAGGCCATTGGCCGGCTGATCCCCGGGGTCATCGGAAACCCGGAGTCGCTGGTCGAGGAATCGCACTCCGACGGACTGCTGGAATACCCGGTGTACACCAAGCCCGGCACCTGGGAGGGCCGCGAGGTTCCCGAGGTGCTGCTTTCGGGCAACCACGGCAAGATCGCGCGCTTCCGCCGCAACAAGCAGCTGGAGCGCACCGCCACCCGGCGCCCGGACCTGATCGTGCAGCTGGATGCCTCCACGCTGAACCGGCACGACCGCGACACCCTGTGGCACAACGGTTTTGCCATCGTCGAGGGTCGCATCGTCCCGAAGGACGCGCTCGGCTAGCAGTTTTCAGATTCGCCACCGCTAGCGCGGTGGCTGGGCATCTTCCAGGAGCCCGGCCACCGCGCTTTGCCGTAGCCGGAGGGCGTGTTCGAGCGCCGTGGTGCCGCCGGAATCCGCGATGGAGGTGTCCGCGCCCGCCGCGATGAGAAGCCGCACCACCTTCTGGTGCGCGGTGCCGCCGTCGCCCAGGATGACCGCCTCGAGCAGGCACGTCCACCCCAGGCCGTTCACGTGGTCGACGTCCGTTCCTGCGTCAATGAGCCGGCGGACCGTTTCGAGGTGGGCGTGCTCGCAGGCCGGAATGAGCGCGGTGCCGCCGTAGCGGTTGGTGCTTGTGACGTCGGCGCCGTGCTGCAGGGTGAGTTCCAGGATCCCGAGGAATCCCTCCGCCCCGGCATGGAGGAACGCCGAATCCGAGATGCCGTCCCGGGCATTGACGTCGGCACCCCGCAGGATCAGTTCCCTCGCCGCTTCCAGCGCGTTGGCCCGCGTGGCGGTGACCAGCACCGGACGGCCATCGGCGTCGCGGAAATCCGGCGAGACCCCGGCATCGAGCAGTTGCCGCACCTGGTCGGCGTCATTGGCCCGGGCCGCGACAAGCAGTGCCTGTCCGGACGTGGACCCGTCGGCGGTTGCGGCTGCCGACGCGGTGGATGGATCGGGCGTCGAGGTCGTTGCGGGCCCGGCGGAGGGTGCGGTGGCGCAGGCGGCCAGCGCCAGCAGCGCCGCGGCCAGGGTCACGGCCATCGGGAAGCGGGATGGGTGGCGCACGGACATGGGCCCATCCTAGCGCGAGGGGGTGGCCAGCCGTGAAGCGCCGGGCCCGGGGCTTGCAGGGGAGCCCGGGCCGGCGCTAGACCGGCAGCGGGCCGCTACGCCCTGGCGGGCATCCCGGGCTCGGGCAGGTAGACCTTGCCGCCGGAGGCCAGGAACTCCTGGCTCTTGTCCCGCATCCCGCTGACCATTTCCGCGATGGCCGCCTGCGAGTCGGCCGAGCCGTATTCGTCGCGGATGTCCTGGCTGATCCGCATGGAACAGAACTTCGGCCCGCACATGGAACAGAAATGCGCGGTCTTCGCCGGCTCGGCCGGCAGCGTCTCGTCGTGGAAGGACTCGGCGGTGACCGGGTCCAGCGACAGGGCGAACTGGTCGCGCCAGCGGAACTCGAAGCGTGCCTTGGACAGCGCGTCGTCCCGTTCGGAGGCGCCCGGGTGCCCCTTGGCCAGGTCCGCTGCGTGGGCGGCGATCTTGTAGGTGATCACCCCGGTCTTCACGTCGTCCTTGTTCGGCAGGCCCAGGTGTTCCTTGGGCGTGACGTAGCAGAGCATCGCGGTGCCGTAGCGGGCGATCTCGGTGGCGCCGATGGCGCTGGTGATGTGGTCGTAGCCCGGTGCGATGTCGGTGACCAGCGGGCCCAGGGTGTAGAAGGGCGCGCCGTTGCACAATTCCTGCTGGCGCTCCACGTTTTCGCGCACCAGGTGGAAGGGGATGTGGCCGGGGCCCTCGACCATGACCTGGACGTCGTACTCCCAGGCCCGTTTCGTGAGCTCGGCCAGGGTGTCGAGCTCGGCGAACTGGGCGGCATCGTTGGCGTCTGCGATGGAGCCGGGGCGCAGCCCGTCGCCCAGGGAGAACGCCACGTCGTACTGCGCGAAGATCTCGCACAGCTCGTCGAAGTGCGTGTAGAGGAAGTTCTCCTGGTGGTGGGCCAGGCACCAGCCGGCCATGATGGCACCGCCGCGCGAGACGATGCCGGTCACGCGGTTGGCCGACAGCGGCACGTAGCGCAGCAGCACCCCGGCGTGGATGGTCATGTAGTCAACGCCCTGTTCGCACTGCTCGATCACGGTGTCGCGGAAGATTTCCCAGGTCAGGGCGTTGGCCTCGCCGTTGACCTTTTCCAGGGCCTGGTAGATGGGCACGGTGCCGATGGGGACGGGGGAGTTGCGGATCAGCCATTCGCGGGTCGTGTGGATGTCGTCGCCGGTGGACAGGTCCATCACGGTGTCGGCGCCCCATTGTGTGGCCCACTGCAACTTGTCCACTTCTTCGGCGATGGAGCTGGTGACGGCCGAGTTCCCGATGTTCGCATTGATCTTCACCAGGAACGCCTTGCCGATGATCATGGGCTCGGACTCGGGGTGGTTGATGTTCACCGGGATGATCGCCCGGCCCGCGGCGACCTCGCTGCGCACCAGTTCCACGTCGCAGTTCTCGCGCAGGGCGACGAACCGCATCTCGGGGGTGGTGATCCCTGCCCGGGCGTAATGCATCTGGGTGACGCGCTTCCCTGCCTCGGCGCGCCGGGGGACCGGCCGGCTGCCCTTCCATTCGGCCGACGCCTTGCCGCGGCGGACCGCCGACTTTCCGTCGTCGAGCAGGTTCCGTTCACGCCCTGCGTAGGTCTGGGTGTCCGCGCGTTCCTCGATCCAGCCGCTGCGGAACGCCGGCAGTCCAACCACCGGGTCGCTTCCGGGTCCGGCGGTGCGGTAGACCTGCAGCGGGGCGTTGTCCTTTCCGCCCGGGGACGGCTCCAGCGCGATTTGCGTGACGGGAACCCGGATCCCGGATTCGTCGTCATCGATGTAGGCCAGCGAGTGGGACTTCAGGGACTGGGTCTCTGCTGCTTCCACGGCGTTTTGGACAGGGCTGTGCATTGAAACGGTGTTGCTCAAGGAGTACTCACTTCCTTCGCCGGCATTACCCGGACAGGTTCAACGGTCTCTCGCTGCATCAGCTCGATCTCAGCCCTTGCAAGGGCCCCCGTGTGGTCGAAAACGAAACTATCACATGATCCGGCCAGGCACCGTTTGTGACCTTGGGCACCGGCAGGTTGTGCCCGGCGGCGCGGACCGGTGTTTGTTCAATGCGTTCCCGATGACTGGTTCCGATCGAATCGGGCCTTATCGTGGCGGGTTTCGGGTCCCCTGGGCGCGTTCGGGGCCGCGATCGCGGCGGGATCCCGTCCGGGCAGAAACTGCCGGTGCTGCTCAGACCCGGAGCATCATCGGGCAGATCCTTTCGATGCGGGTCCGCCTGCGGGTGCGGAACTTCGCACCATGCCCCGGAGTGTGGCAAAATGGATTCTTGGGTCTACTGGGTTCTGCTCCTGCCGCAGGGGGAACGAGTCAACAGTTGGACCAGCCGTCGATCCGCAAACGGATCGCGGTACCAAGCTTCGGACCGCCACATCTTTTTTCCGAGCGCACCTGTGCGCCCCGGGGAACAATTACGGTCCGTGTCTAAAATAGGTGACCTGCGGCGTCTATTTAGGAGATGCATTCATGCATATTCTCGACTCTGTCGATGCAGCCTCGCTGCGCAACGATGTTCCCGATTTCCGCCCGGGCGATACCGTCAAGGTCCACGTCAACATCATCGAAGGCAAGAACACCCGTGTTCAGGTTTTCCAGGGCTTCGTCCTTGGTCGCCAGGGCCGCGGCGTGGGCGAAACCTTCACCGTTCGCAAGGTCTCCTTCGGTGTCGGCGTAGAGCGTACCTTCCCGGTGCACTCCCCGGTCCTGGAAAAGATCGAACTGGTCTCCCGCGGTGACGTTCGCCGTGCGAAGCTGTTCTACATGCGCGATCGCCACGGCAAGGCCGCGAAGATCCGCGAAAAGCGCGACTTCCGGACCGCCAAGTAGCGAGAAAAGCGAGAGCCTTCATCTTCGCGGCCCCCAGGGCTGCGGGGATGGGGAGCCATCGTGGATCGATCTACTGAATCGGAAAGTTTTTCCGCTTCGACAAAGCGCCGGTCTCCTTCGAGGGGCTGGCGCTTTGTCGTTGGCGCGCTTGCAGCGGCGGCTCTGATCACCCTGGTCGTTCGTGCCACCGTCGTTGACTTCTTCTACATCGGTTCCACTTCCATGGAATCCACGTTGAACCCGGGTGATGGGCTGCTGGTGAATCGGCTTGCATACAAGGACGCCGAGATCCAACGCGGGGACGTGGTCATCTTTGACGGCCGCGGTTCCTTCCTGCCCTATCAGCGTCCCGGTGTCCTGGATTCCCTGGCCTGGGCGTTGCGTCTTGCCGGCAAGGACGCGGTGTACGTCAAGCGCGTCATTGGCGTCGGCGGCGACACCGTTTCCTGCTGCAGCCCCGACGGACGCCTGGTCGTCAACGGCATCCCGCTGGAGGAGCCCTACGTTCTTGACGGCAACAAGCCAAGCGACCTTGAATTCGACGTGAAGATCCCCGAAGGGCGCTTGTGGGTCATGGGGGACCACCGTTCGGTGTCCGAAGATTCGCGCGCGCTTCTTGGAGCACCGGGCGGCGGCATGATTCCCGTCGATCGAGTCATCGGCAAGGTCACCGATGTGATCTGGCCGCTGGACCGGAGGCACTCCGTCGAGGGCCAGCTCGCGGCCCCGTAACCTATGGCCCGCCACTGTTGCAGTGGCGGGCTTTTTGTTGCCCAAATTCCTCGGGGATTGAGAGCATGTTCATCCGAATTGTGCGCCGGGTATTGTGTTCCGGCGGGCCGGCGGGCCGGCGCACAGCGCTAGTCATGGGCGCCATCTGGGCTCGACCAGGGCTCCGCATGCGGACCGAGCGAGATGCAGCAGTACCCTGGTTCCCTGCCATCGGCGATACAAGCGCTTTGCTTCTGCCGATGTCCAGTAGCGAGACGGTCGTATTCCTTGAGGACTCCGTCCATCGTGATATCAAGCCCGCTGAATGTCGGGGCGCTGGCGATCGAGCGTGGTCATTCGCAAGCGAAGTGTTCCTCGCTGGAAACTTGGCAACACGGCCCCTCTACTTGTGGTGGATRACCGGGGGGGGGGCGAAGCAGCTGCATAACACGACATTTCACGTCGTTATCGACACGCCTTTGGCTCGTCCCGGGAGGCGGTTCGCAGACCCGGAAAACCTCCTCGCGAGGTATGAAAACTGGACGATTGGCTGCGCGTGGTTTGGTTGGACATTCAAGTAACTACATTTAATGTTTAAAACCGGCGGAGCGCTGCTCGCGGATCCGGATCCGAGCCTAGCGTTGCGGTTGACGCACATCAATCTGCGCAAAAGCTGGGAATCTTGAGAAAATTACGTGAGTGGACGTGGGAATTTTGGTTCGGGCGTGTCGTGGATAGTGAGTAAGAACGCTTCCCGCTCTACCCCCGGGATTGCGCGGAATTCACCCCAACTGGTTGACGCGTCAATTTATCCAGCAAGTGGATATTGGGTCCGCTGATGTTTGTATCCGGATATCTACACAGGTTAGGGTTTCGTTTTGGTAACACTCATTGCTCGCGGTTTGCCCAATCGGATGTCCCCAACGACAGACGCGGCGCACACAAAAGCGAGGTACCACACCTTGAATTGGGAGAATTCCATATGCACGATTCATCACGTGCTCTACTAAAGCGGGGCAGCATCGCCGCCGCGACCACGGCGTTGGTGATCGGCAGCAGCTTCGCTGCGCCGGCATTCGCCACCACCACGGCAAGCCCCGAACCCGTATCCACGGAAACTTCGGCGGCACCCACCACCGAATCGTCACAGGGCTCGAACGATGCCTCGTTGCCGACCGGCTTGAAAGAAGCCGTTGAACGGGACCTCGGCAAGACTCTTGAAGAGTTTTACAAGAACGGCGAGCTGACCGAACTCGTTGCATCGCTCACCAAGGAATTGAACCAGTCCAAGCTCGAAGCAGACTTTGTCATCGCCGAAGAGAAGATCAACGTTACCGTTGCGGCTTCTGCGCTGGATGCAGTCACCAAGAAGCTTGACGAACTGACCAAAGACACCGATGTCGAACTGAACATCACAGCGGCTCCCAAGGCCCTGGCTTCGACCACCCCGGAAACCGTGGCACCAGAGACCAGCGTAAGCAAGACGGCTCCGGAGACCAAGGAATCGACCCCCAAGGCTAAGGACCTCAGCGTCGCCGAGAGCCCCAAGATCGATACCAAGAACGCCCCGGAGATCAAGGTCAAGTCCGCGCCGAAGAACGTGGATGCACTCTTGGACGCCTACGTGGCATCCGTGGAGCCCAAAGCGCTGGCAGACCTTCAGGCGGTCATGAAGACCGGCGACGGCAGCTACGTGATTCGCACCGGTGGCCTGGCCCAAGTCGAGAAGAGCACGGTAGCACCAAGCCCGACGCCTTCGACCCTCAGGTTCACCGAAAAGATGACCCCGGAGGAATTTGCAGCCCAGTACCCGAGCGTCAAGCTCAAAGCTGCGGAAGGCCCGGCGAAACCTGCTGAAGCCAACGACGTACTTGGCGGTATGGGCTACGGAGCCGAAACCAGCCCCGGTAGCTTCGCCGTCTGCTCCCTCGGCTTCAACGGGTTCAACGTATCCGGTGACGATGCAGTAATTTCCGCCGGCCACTGTACACACGACGGTGACTACTCGGATGTCAACATCCTTGAGCACTCGGCCCCTGGAGCCTTTGATGGCAAGGGCGCGGCCTTGGGAACTTTCGGGTTCTCGCAGTTCGGCGGACCTGGCGACAGCCCGGTGACCGGCTTGGTTCCTGGAGCAACGGAAGATGATCTTGGCAATGTCGGAACCGACATTTCCGTCGTCGATAACATCAACAAGGATCTGAACCTCAAAGCCATGGTTGCGGACTGGAAGAGCGCCGAAGTGCGCGATTCCGGGACCAAGGTCACCGGCGTGGCCAGTGCCGTGATCGGTGCCGACATCTGCAAGTCCGGCCGCACCACCGGCTGGACCTGCGCGAAGGTGAAAGAAGCCGGGATCTTCCTGGTCGGCGGTTTTAGGAGCCCAGGCCCTGAGGACGCCCGCGGCGTTCGCGGCTTCGTCATCTCCAACCCCATCGTCGATGGCAAGTACACCAAGGCATTCGAGGGCGACTCCGGCGGTTCGGCCATTTCCGGCGGCACCGCCGTCGGCGTGACCAGCGCCATCTCTCCGTCCGATGGTGGCATTGCGTACTTCACCGACATCCAGGACGGCCTGAAGCACGCCAAGGGCTACTCCATCGCCATGTTCCTTAACGCACCTGCCATCGCCACTCCGGCAAATGGCTCGAACGTCTCGGCGGGTGAAACCCTCAACGGCACCGTGGCAAGCGCACCATCCGGCTCGACCGTCAAGGTTGTTTCGGGCGGCAAGGAAATCGCCAAGGCCAAGGTCGCCAACGGCAAGTTCAGCTTCAAGGCTCCGGCCAAGTTCGGCAAGTTCGACTTCACCCTGCAGACGATCAACGGCTTCAACGAGTCCGAGACCACCGCAGGATCGTTCAACGTTGTCATCGGCGCCCCGGCCATCACCACCCCGAAGAACGACGCCACGCTCAACGCGCCGGTGTCMACCATCTCGGGCGCCGGCGTTGTCGGAGCCACAGTGACCCTCACCGGCGATGCCACCGGCACCGCCACGGTCGCGGCCGACGGCACCTGGAGCGTCAAGCTCACCGAGGCACTGTCCTACGGCGAATACTCGATCTCCGCCACCCAGGCGCGCGACGGCCAGACCTCGAAGGCAGTCACCAGCGCCTTCAAGATCCAGCTTGACGCACCGGCCATCACCACCCCGGCCAACGGCAAGACCTACACCGAGGCACAGAAGGTGATCGCCGGTACCGGCGTCGCCGGCGCCGAGGTCAAGTTGACCCTGCCCGATGCCGAGCAGGCCTCCGCGGCTGCCACACAGCTGGTCACCGTCGGCAACGACGGCAAGTGGAGCTTCACGCTGGAAGACGATGCTGCCCTGTCCTACGGGTCGCACAGCGTCACCGCCGTGCAGAGCGTCGGGGAAACCACCTCGGCCGCCGCCAAATCCAGCTTCAAGGTCGTTCCGGTCGCCCCGACGATCGAATCTCCTGAAGACGGCGAGAAGTTCGCCTTCGACAAGGCCCCGAAGGCCATCAGCGGCTTTGGGATCAACGGTGCCACCATCAAGGTGACCATCGGCGACACCGAGCTCACCGCAACGGTTGCCAACGACGTCTGGACCGTCCTGGTTCCGGCCGACCTCAAGTCCGGCGACCACAAGGTCACCGCCGTGCAGGTCATCGACGAGGTTGCCTCGGCATCCGCATCGATCTCCTTCACCCTGGCTGCCGAGCCGAAGCCGGAGCCGACCGAGGAGCCAACGGCGTCGCCGGAGCCTTCCGAGGCCCCGACCGCGTCGCCGAAGCCCAGCCAGGATCCGGAGCCTTCCAAGGCACCGGTGGCCCCGCAGGGCAACACCAACGACGATGACAACGACAGCGACCCGTTGGCCAACACCGGCCCGAACGCCGCACTGCCGTTCATCGCCACCGGCGGCGTCCTGCTGGTCGCAGGCGGAGCGTTCCTGCTCTTCCGCCGCAAGAACACCAAGGGGCACCACGGTGCCTAACCACGCGGTTCTCGGCTAGCCGGGACCCGTGGACGCGGGGGCCTTTCGCGGAATTGCTTGCAATTCCCTGGGAGGCCCCCTCCGCTTTTCCCACGAGCTTGTCAGCAAACACCCCAGATGGGCCCCTAGACTCGGCCCGAAGAAGAAGGTGGTCATCACACATGAAGAACCCCACGACACGCGTTGCCCTGGGCGGGGCCGCATTGGCCGCGGCGCTGCTGCTTTCGGCCTGCGGATCCGAGGCCGGATCCCCGGCCTCGTCCGACCCGACAGCTTCGACATCCGTCAGCAGCGCGCCCGAGCAGAGTCAGGACCCCCAATTGCTCCAACTCAATGAAACCCTCAAGGACACCTTGGGGGACAAGTACTCCGAGGCATGGATCGCCGAGGACAAGCTGCACGTCGCGGTCACCGACAAGGCCGCCGAGGCGACCGTCACCGAGGCCGGAGCGGTGGCGCACCTGGCCAGGTACAACGCGGCCGAACTCGACGCCGCGATCGGCAAGATCATGGCCTGGCAGCGCGAGCAGGGCGGAGCCGTCGCCACCGCCATCCACCGATACGTCCCCTCCGGGCGCAACGGATCGATCATCCTGGCCGTGGACCCGTCCCAGCTCGAAACCGTCAAGAAGGGCCTGGCCGCCGCCGACGTCACCGGCGGGATCTCGCTGGTCTTCGAGGAATCGGCCGGTCCGGCTTCCCCGGCTGCGAGCAGCAACTAAACCGCACCATGGTGTGTGGCGCGCCTTGCGGCATCCGCAGGCGCGCCATACGGCTCCCACTGGCCGTGCGACGTAGGGTGGTAGCTGAAGGATCGTGATTCGTTTCCGCCTGCCCGAAGGGGCGGTCGGGCGCGGGTGCGGCCCGCATTGCCAGAGACAAGAACTTGAAAGGGCCTGCACCCACGTGAGCCACGCCAGCGACCCAGCCGCAACACCGGAGCAACCGGGCAAGAAAAGAAATCCCGTATGGGCAGCTGTCCGCGAGGTCCTGATCATCGTCGTGGTCGCCCTGGTGATCTCACTGGTCGTCAAGACGTTCTTCTTCCGCGCCTTCTACATCCCCTCGGGATCGATGGAAGAAACTCTGCAGGTCAACGACCGCATCTTTGCCAACCTCATGGCACCTGGCCCCTTCGAGCTCAACCGCGGCGATGTGGTGGTCTTCCGCGACGAGGAGGGCTGGCTGCCTCCGATCCCCGCCACGGCCACCAACCCGGTGACCGAATTCTTCACCTTCGTCGGCCTGCTGCCGGATCCGTCCAACCAGCACCTGATCAAGCGGATCATCGGCATGCCCGGGGACACCGTGGCCTGCTGCTCCGCCGACGGCAAGCTCACCGTCAACGGCACGGCAATCACCGAGCCGTACATCTTCCCGGGCGACAACCCCTCGGACTCCGAGTTCACCAAGACCGTGCCCGAGGGCAAGCTCTGGGTCATGGGGGACCACCGCGCGGCCTCCGCGGACTCCCGCTACCACGGGGAGCTGCAGGGCGGCTTCGTGGACATCTCCTCCGTCGAGGGCCGCGCCGCGGTGATTTCCTGGCCGCTGGACCGCCTCGGTTCGATCTCCGGGCACCACGAGGTCTTTGCCAACGTCCCGGCCCCGGCCAGCAAATGAGCCCGGTCGCACCGACCCTGCAACACGAACTGGCCCTGGCGGCCGCCGGCGGCCACCGCTTCATCGGCGCCGCCGACGAGGTGGGGCGCGGTTCGCTGGCCGGACCGGTGTCCGTGGGCTACGTCGTGATCGACCCCGCGGCGGTTCCCGAACTGCCCGGGGTGCGGGATTCGAAGCTGCTCTCCGACGCCGTGCGCCACGAACTGGCCCCGGCGATCAAGTCCTGGGCCGCGGCCTGGGGCGTGGGGCACGCCAGCGCCGCGGAAATCGACGCCCTGGGCCTGGTCCCGGCGCTGCGCCTGGCCGGGTACCGCGCCGCCACCGCAGCGCACCGGGTGCAGCAGGCCGACGCGGTGCTGCTGGACGGCAACCTCGACTGGCTCTCGGCCACCGTCCAACCCATGCTGCTCGATTCCCTGGTGCCCGGATTCGGGGAACCGGCGGACATCGACGGGCTGCTGATCCCCGTCCGCACCTTGGTCAAGGGCGACCTGCTGGCGCTGTCCATCGCCGCGGCCTCCATTTTGGCCAAAGTCGAACGTGACGACCTCATGGATGGTTACGATCGCGATTACCCGGCGTACGGTTGGATACAGAACAAGGGGTATGGCACCGCCGCCCACCGGGCGGGCATCCTCGCGCACGGCGCGAGCGAGTACCACCGCAAGACCTGGCAGCTGACACCCAAGCCGCCGGGACCTACCACCAAGGCGAAGGGCGAGGGGAGAACACCATGAGTGCCGAAGACCTGGAAAACTACGAAGCGGAACTCGAGCTGCAGCTCTACCGCGAATACAAGGACGTGGCGAACCTCTTCAATTACGTCGTGGAAACCGAACGACGTTTTTACCTGGCCAACAACGTGGACCTCAAGACCCGCTCGGCCGACGGCGAGGTCTTCTTCGACCTCACGCTCACCGACGCCTGGGTCTGGGATGTCTACCGCACCGGCCGCTTCGTGCAGTCGGTGCGCATCGTGACCTTCAAGGACGTGAACATCGAGGAACTGAACCGCGTCGATGACCTCTCCATCCCCAAGGACGGGCTGAACTAGGCCGCTCCGCCACCTGCCCCCGATGCCGCGCACGCGATTCGTGCCCGGACCCGGGGGCAGTGCCATGTGCGGCCTGCGGCGGTTTCGCCCGGGATCCGGCGGCATCGCTGTTAGGCTCGGGCAAAACAGTGTTCCGGACCCCGGAAGGACGCAGCAACGATGAGCGAACAGCCAGGCAATGGGAACCCCGACGGGGAAAACACGCCGGAGCAGGAGGCCGGGACGGTTTCCTTCGGCAGGATATCGGGCGGCACCCGAAACGGGCTGCCCTTCCTCAGCGCGTTGTCCTTCGACTTCGATGACGGGGCCCCGGACGCCCGGGCCGGCAAGCATGCCTTCGAATCGGCGATCTTCGGCCTCAACACCGCGCTGCACGGTTACCTGCAGGTGCTGGGAACCCGCGAGCCGGACTTCGACGCCGCCCTTGGCCCGGAGCATGAAGACACCGAGTTGCTGGCCGCCTCCGACGCGGTGCACAACGCACTCGAGGACCTGGGCCTGGGGCACCGGGCCTGGACCGGCCACTCGTTCCTGGAAGGCCCGCTGTATCGCGAGGTGCCGTTCGACCCCGGGGACCCGGAGGACTGGGCCCGGATGCTGGAAGCGGACGAGCTCTCCCGGAACCAGGAGGAGGAACGCTTCGGGCCGCGGCTCGATGAAGTGGGCGCCACGGTGCCCCTGGGCAGGGTGTTGCACCACGACGCGCACGAGGTGCTGCATCTGGGAACCGCGACGGTGCACAGCACCGGGGTGCTGTTGTCCTTCGACTACCTGAACCTGCGCGGGGCCCACGAGGACGCCCTGAGCTGGCACCGACGGAGCCACGAGACTCTCGGTGCGGTCGAACTCGGGCTGGAGCTGGGGGACCCCGGCACCGGGACCCGCTACCCCGCCGAGGTGCACGGGGGCGAGGGGAACGTGGAGAGCGGGTGCTACCGGCTGGTCCACCGCTTCTGGGTTTCGCGCGCCCTGGATGCCGACCTGCTCGCCGGAACGTTCACGGTCAACGGCGCGCCCACCGCGGAGGGGCGCACCGAGCCGCTGGCCATCGGGTTCGAGTTGGACACCGCGGTGTTGCGCGAGTCGGTGACCGGCATCCGCAGGTTCGGGAACCACGCCACGGGAGCCTGAAGGCGGCGGCCCGGCAGCCCGCCGGTGCGCCGGGCGTACCGGTATTCCGCACAGTCGATGGCAGAACTTCACAACTCGCCTTGGCGCTTCTGGCCACTACCAACGCGTCGCAAAAGTCAGTACATTGATCCGTAACGATCGCGTGCAAATGCAGATCGTCCATTCGTCGCACGTATGGTTGATCATGTGCCGTCGCCGGGGCCGCCACCGCGGCCGTGCGCGGCATCGGGCAAAACAGGACCAATGGGGGATCCGAGTGCAAAAGAAGAGAATCGCCGCCGTGCTGGCACTGGCCATCGCCGTGACGGGAAGCAGCACCGGTTTCATGTCTCCGGCGACCAGCCAGGTCCTCGCTCCGGCAGCAACAACGTCGTGGGCCATGCCGGGGCTGCTGGAACCGATGGGCAGTGCGCCACTGGGCATCGCCGCGAAAAAGGTGAACCTGAAGAAGGCCACCACCAACAACCTGAACCTGCGCAAATCACGCAGCGCCAAGGCCAAGGTCCTGCTGGTGATCCCGAAGAACGCCGCTCTGACCGTCACCGAGACCATCGGCACCTGGAGCAAGACCAAGTACAAGGGCAAGACCGGTTGGGTGGCCTCCCGGTACCTGAAGAACGCACCGGCCGCGAAGAAGGCGGCACCCCCGAAGGCCCAGCCGCAGGCGAAGGCCACGCCCTCCGCCCAGAAGATCACCAAGAACAACCTCAACCTGCGCCAGGGAAAGAGCACCAAGACCAAGGCGTTGGTGACCATCCCGAAGAACACCACCATCACCGTCACCGCAACCAGCGGCACCTGGAGCAAGACCAAGTACAAGGGCAAGACCGGCTGGGTGGCCTCCAGCTACCTCAAGAACGCCCCCGCGGCCAAGAAACCGGCACCCAAGCCACAGGCCGCCACGCACCGCTACACCACCGGGTTCACCACGCTGCGCCAGGGCGCATCGAAGACCAGTGCATCGCTGGGGGTCTACCAGCGCCGTGCCAAGGTCGAATTCCTTTCGGCCTCCGGGGCCTGGAGCAAGGTCAAGGTGTCGGGAAAGACCGGCTACATCGAGTCCGCCCACCTGTCCAAGACCAATCCCGCCATCGTGCACCGCTGGCTGAAATCGACGCAGGCCGTGTACGCGGGCACCAACAACAAGTCCGCCAAGGTCACCTCGGTGAAAAAGGGTGCCAAGGTCGAGTGGCTGCGCACCAGCGGCGGCTGGACCGGGATCCGGACGGGCGGCGGCAACGGCTGGGTGCCGACCTCCACGCTTTCCACCAGCACCATCGGCCCCACCACCGCTAAGCCCCCGGCACCGAAGGCGACGTACCGCTGGACCACGGCAACGGTCAACATCCGCAAGGGGTCGGGCACCTCGCACAAGTCCCTGGGCAAGGTCCCGGCCAACGAGCGCGTCACCTACCTCAAGACCGCCAACGGCTGGTCGAACGTGGTCTCCTCCAAGGGCACCGGCTGGATCTCCAACCAATACCTGGACAAGGAAGGCCAGCACTCCTTCGCCGTCTACGGAACCCTGCGCAAGGGACAATCGGCGTACTACATCCTCAAGGGCAAGACCTCGAAGGAAACCAAGACCACGATCGCCTCGCACCGCATGTACCTGCAGCCGAACAAGACCTGGCTCTCTTACGTCATCCCCAGCAAGAGCGCCGCCGACAAGGTGGTTGTCGAGCGGATGGAGATCAAGCCGGCCAGCTACCGGGCGACCGTGGTGAACATGGACAAGTGGGAGCGTTTCAACCCCAACAAGCCGCTGGCCGACCAAAACTACAACCGCGTGCTGGTCACCGACAGGGACGGCCACAGGTCCTGGGCCTACCTGGGCTCGAAGAAGATCGGGGCCTACCTGACCAAAAACGGAATCCGTGTGACTTCCGGCGACTACCTGAAGAGGTTCTGAGCATGAAGAAGCAGGGCAAGATCATCACCGGCGTCGTCTCATCCGCCGCGGTCGTGGGGTTGGTGGCCTGGGGCATCGGGTTCGCCGGTGCCGCCAGCAGCAACGAATGGAAGCTTCCCGGCGACCTGGTGGCCGGCCCCGCGATTGCCGAGGCCAATCCGTCCACCGGCACCGCGGTGAAAACCGACAGGTTCGACAACGTGCAGAAGAAGATCGGCGAAAAGGCCGGCCTGATCGATGAGCAGACCAACAAGAGCTACTTCACCATCGAGGTCACCAAGACGCAACTGCTCTCCCGGTGCACCTCGCGCGTGGGCAACCAGCAGCTGGCACCGACCCGCTCCAGGTTCCTGGTCCTGGACGTCAAGGCCACCCTGGCCGCTTCGGTCTCAGAGCAGGTCGGCGGCAGCACCCAGGACCTGTTCATGCCGCTGGTGGCCGAGGCGTTCTCCGTGACCACCTCCAGCGGGACGCCGGACCGCAACGTCACCTCGGAGACGGCCTGGGGCTGCTTCGACGACTCGGTGCTGTTGCCGCCGGTGGTCAACCCCGGCCAAAGCGTCACAGGCAAGGTCGTCCTGGACGTGGACGCGACCAAGGGCAAGGTGGCCTACGACCCCGAAGACAACGGCGGCTGGTCCTGGCCCTACGGCGGGTAGCCCGGAACCTCGGTCCCCGACCTCCGAGCCACCGAAGGAGCACCCTGCGATCATGACCGAGCACCCAGGCACGCCCGACCCCGAGGACTCCAACGATTCGGGGGAAGCGCACCGGGAAGAACCGGAAGTCGAGGACTTCGGATTCCTCACCGCTGGCCACGCCTATGACAGCTCGCTGTCCCTGGAGTTCGGCGAGGTCGAACGCGATCCCGAGGTCGGCAAGCGTGCCTTCGATGTCTCCATCCCCGCGCTGAAGGCGGCACTGCTGGCCTACGCCCACGCATTGGAGGAACGCGGGGGACGGATCTCCGATGCGCTGCGCACCCCCGAGCTCGCCCCCGAGTTGTTCGCCGCCTCCGGCGGTGTCCACGCGGCGCTTGACGAGCTGCTGGTCGCGCACCAGGTGTACACCGGCGAGCGCCTGCCCGAGGTGCCGCCGGATCGGTCCGGTTCGGACGAGCTAACCGCCCCGGATCACTGGGCGGAACTTGTTGCGGCCAACGAGTCCACCGAGGATGCCGACGACACGCATTGGCCGCGCCCCACCGAGCTCGGGGCCACCGTGGTCCTGGACCAAGTCATCCACGACACACCGGCCCAGTTCCTGCGGCTGGACACCGCGCAGGTCTTCGGCAACGGGGTGCTGCTGATGGTCGACTGCGTCGTTGTGCGCGGGGTGCGCGAGGACGGGTTGATCTGGTTCCGGCGCAGCAACGAACAGCACGGGAACGTCGAGATCTCCCTGGAGCTTCGCGATGCGGAAACCGGCGCGCCACAGTCCTGTGCGCCACACCGGGCAGACGGGAACGTGGGGCCGCACTGCTACACGCTGAACCACCAATTCTGGATCCATCCCGCACCGGAAGCCGAGGAGCTCGCCGGGACCCTCGCCGTCCACGACGCGATCGGGCCCGACGGCACTGCCGCACCGTTGGAGGTCCAATTCCGGTTGGACACCTCCGTGCTGCGCGAGGCGGCACAACGCATCCGCACCTTCGGCCACCGGGAGCCGGGTACATGAGCCCCGAAACCCCGAACGATGCCGTCCCCGAAACCGAGGTGCCCTACGTGCTCGCCTTCAACCGGGTGCTGCACCAAGACCAGCGGCACCGGCTGTCCCTGCGCGAGGCCCGCGTCCACTCCACCGGCGCCGTGCTGGTCCTGGACCGCGTCTTCCACCGACTGCCCGCCGAGGAGCAACTTGCCTATCGCCGGGCGCTGATGGACTCCCACGCGGCAGGGGAAGGGGAACTGGTGTCCACCGGCCTCGACGGGACCGAAACGGTCCTCGGCCTTCTCACCGGGGAATCTGCCGAGGACCGCAGCGGAAGCTACGCCCGCCTCGAGCACTGGGTGCCGGGCAACTTCGGAACGGCGCCCCTGACGCTGTGCCTGTGCGGGACCGGCCTCCCGCGCGAGGTCGACTTCGGGATCGACGGGCACCTTCTGCGGGCGGCCCAGGCCCAGGTCCATTCCACCGGTACCTCGGAGCTCGGTTTCCCGATCGGCTGAGTCCCGCTCCCCAACGGCGCCTTTGCCAAGGGCGGCGGCCCGAGACAACCGCCAAAAAACCCTGGATGTTCCCGCGTCACCTTTCCGCCCCGGCTGGACACTACCTCGATACAGGCAACACCCGATCGCCTTGACCCGGCGCACCGGAACCACAACCCATGAGGTGTTTCGATTGCACAGGTACACATTGGGCACGGCCCTTGCCCTCGCCGTCGCGGTGACCGGGGGAACCACCGGCCTTGCCGCGCCCCCGGCACACTCTGCCCCGGCCCCGTCAACCACCCTGGATTCGTCCACGCGCTCCCTGCCGCCCGGAGCCGGCGTGGCTGCCATCGCGGCACAGGCCGCGAACCAGCAGAAGACCACGACCCACAACTTGAACCTGCGCCGGGGCAAGAGCACCGGCACCAAGGTCCTGCTCACAATCCCGCGCAACACCACGCTGGTGGTCACCTCGACCAGCGGGTCGTGGAGCCGGACCAGCTACAAGGGCAGGACCGGCTGGGTGGCTTCGGCCTTCCTGAAGAATGCGGCGGCCGCCAAGGCTCCTGCCAGGTCCACTCGCAAGAGAACCACCTACAACCTGAACCTGCGCCGGGGCAAGAGCATCGGCACCAAGGTCCTGGCCACGATCCCGAAGGGGACAACGTTGACGGTCACATCGACCAGCGGGTCCTGGAGCCGGACCAGCTACAAGGGCAGGACCGGCTGGGTGGCCTCGGCCTACCTGAAGAACGCGGCGGCCGCCAAGCCCACCTACCGCTGGACCACGGCAAACGTCAACGTCCGCAAGGGAAACAGCACCAGGCACGGTTCGCTGGGGGTCGTACCGACAAATACGCGCGTCACCTACGTGAGGACCTCGGGCGGCTGGTCGAAGGCCAAGACCTCCAAGGGCACCGGCTGGATCTCCAACAAGTACCTCGACAAGCATCCCCAGCACTCCGTTGTCGTCTACGGAACCCTGCGCAAGGGCCAATCCGCCCACCACATCCTCTCGGGCCGGACCACGAAGCAAACCAAGACCAAGCTGGCGTACTACAACATGTACCTCAAGCCCCACCAGACGTGGTGGTCCTTCATCACGCCCTCCTCCTCCAGGTCCCGCACGGTGGTGGTCGAACGCATGGACATCAAATCCGGGCACTACCGTTCCACCCTGGCAAACCTGGACAAGTGGGAACGCTTCGACGCGACCAAGCCGTTGGCCGACCAGAACTACAACCGCAAGCTCGTCACCGACCGGGACGGCAAGATCTCCTGGGCCTACGTGGGGGGCTCCAAGATCAGCAAGTACCTGTCCATGCACGGGATCCGCCTGGTCTCCGGCGACTACCTGTCGAGGTACTGACCATGAAACGCCACGCACCCACGCTCGTCTGCCTCGCCGCGGCCATCGGCATCGCGGCCACCGGATGCACGGGCACCACGGCTCCCAATCCGTCCCAGGCTGCGCCGTCCCCCGCACCGGCAACCGCGGGAATGCCTGCGCCAGATGCGGGACCGGCCCCGTCAATCGCGCAATCCAACCCGGGCACCGGCACCACGGTGAAGACCGATGGGCACGCCAACGTCCGCAAGCAGGCAGGGGAGAAAGCCGGGCTTCTCGACGAGAAAACCCAAAAGAGCTACTTCACCATCGAGATCACCAACGCCTCCTTGGCCGCCGAATGCACTCCCCGCGTCGGCACGACTCCGCTGAAGCCCACCCGCAGCGCGTTCCTCATCCTGGAGGTCAAGGCCAGCCTGGCAGGCAACGTCGCGGCGAAGGTCGGCGGTGACCTGGACGAATCGTACATGCCGCTGGTCGCCGAGGCCTTCGCCGTGGCAGCTCCGGACGGGAAACCCGACCGCAATGTCACCTCGGAGACCGCGTGGGGGTGCTTCGACGACGCGGAGCTGTTGCCGCCGGTGCTGAACCCGGGCCAGACGGTTTCCGGGAAACTGGTCCTCGACGTGTCGGCCACCGCGGGACGGGTCGCCTACGATCCACAGGATGACGGCGGCTGGTCCTGGCCCTACGGGGGATAAAAAACTCCGTAGGGGTGCCTCGGCGCTCGCCGATCGTGGCTGCCGGCGGTTATCCACACCGGTGCCTCCGGCCCGGCGCTCGCCGTCCGGCCCGGTGCATCCTTGGAACCAACCGACCAGCAACCCCCTCCACTGTCCCCGGGGGATCGCGGTCGGAGAACCCAGGAGTGTGCCCATGAACCACAACCAGGAACTCGGTGCCAAAGGCGAGGAACTTGCCGCCAGCTACCTGCTGAACTCCGGCTACAGGGTGCTGGAACGCAATTGGCGCTGCAACCTCGGCGAGTTGGACATCGTCGCAGAGGCGAACGGCCAGATCGTCGGGGTGGAGGTCAAGACCCGCAGCTCGCTGGGCTTCGGGCACCCGGCCGAGGCGGTGAACCCGGCCAAGCTGCGCAGGCTCTCGCGCCTGGTGCGGCGCTGGTGCGTGGCCCATCGCCGCAACCCGGGTGCCGTGCGGGTGGACGTGGTGGCGATCCTGATGCCCCCGGGTGCGCAGCCAAGCATCGAGCACCTGGTGGGGGTGGAGTCGTGAGCCTGGCCCGCACCCTGGGCATCGGGCTCACGGGCCTGTCCGGGGCGCTCATCGAGGTGGAAGCGGATGTCGGCAACGGCATCCCCGGCTTCATCCTGCTGGGGCTGCCCGACGCCGCATTGAATGAATCACGTGAGCGCATCCGGTCCGCGGCCCGCAACTCCGGCATCCCGCTGCCCAACCGGCGGCTGACGGTGAACCTGACCCCCGCCACGCTGCACAAGCGCGGTTCCGGATTCGATCTGGCCATCCTGTTGGCCGCACTGGCTGCGGACCGGGCCATCACCCCGGCCCCGGGCGTGGTCTACCTGGCCGAGCTCGGCCTCGACGGGTCCCTGCGCCCGATCCCCGGGGTGCTTCCGGCCGTCATGGCCGCCGTGCGCGCGGGCTGCCCGGCGGTGGTGGTCGCCGAGGAGAACGGCGCGGAGGCGCAACTGGTGGCAGGAGCCCGCGTGCGCTCCTACGCTCACCTGTCCCAGGTCCTGGCCGACTGCGGCGCCGACCCCCTCGCGCTGCGCTACAGGGCCCGGCACAATTCGCCCGCGCGCAAGGGCGCGGCATGGTCGGCAACAGGCAGCCCCGAGCCGGACCTGTCCGAGGTCCTCGGCCAGGCCCAAGGCAAGTACGCCCTGGAGGTCGCGGCCGCCGGAGGACACCACCTGCTGTTCACCGGGCCTCCCGGGGCGGGGAAGACCATGCTCGCCCAACGCCTGCCCGGGCTGCTGCCCGACCTCGACGATGCCCAGGCGCTGGAAACCACCGCCGTGCATTCGCTGGCCGCCGGGGGAACGACCATCACCTCGCTGCTGCGCCGCCCGCCCTTCGAGTCCCCGCACCACAGCGCCTCCATGGTCGCGCTCATTGGAGGGGGCAGCGGCATCCCGCGCCCCGGTGCCGCCTCCCGGGCGCACCGGGGCGTGCTCTTCCTGGACGAGGCACCGGAGTTCTCGGCCACGGCCCTGGACGCGCTGCGCCAGCCCCTGGAATCCGGGGTGCTGGTGCTGCACCGGGCGGCGGGCACCGCCAGCTACCCGGCGCGCTTCCAGCTGCTGCTGGCGGCCAACCCGTGTCCCTGCGGACGCAACCTGGGCAAGGGGACCGAGTGCACCTGCACCCCGATGCAGCGCCGACGCTACCTGGCCCGGCTCTCGGGCCCGCTGCTGGACCGGATCGACATGCAGCTCTTTGTGCCGCAGCTATCGGCCCGGGAGCTGGCCGGACGCGACACCGGAGAACGCTCCGCGGTGGTGGCCGCCCGGGTCGCCAAAGCCCGTGGCGCGGCCCGCGACCGGCTCAAGCGTTGGGGGATCGGCACCAATGCCGAGGTGCCCGGGGCGATCCTGCGCAACGAGCTGCGCCTGCTGACAGCAACCCTGGCCGGGCTGAACCGGGCCACCGAGTCCCTGCGGCTGAGCGCGCGCGGATATGACCGGGTGCTGCGCATTGCCTGGTCCATCGCGGATTTGAACTCCCATGCCTGCCCGACGGCGGACGACGTGGATGTGGCGATCCAGCTGCGCCAACACGGCAAGGGGGACGTGGGCTGAACCTCGCCGCATAGGGCTTTGGCACCGCTGCGCGGGGACCTCGATGACCTCTCCGTTGCGCAGCAGCGCCGACCTGAATGCCAGGGGCACCGCTCGCGCGGCGTCGACGTCGCGGATGTCGATGGCTTGGATGTGGACGTGGGGTTCGGTGCTGTTGCCGGAATCCCCGCAGCCACCGATCCTGTGACCGGTGATTTCCGGCGGTTCCCTGCCGGTCGAACGCTCCATGACCGGGGCAGCAGCTGTTCAAGACCGTGCTGGGGAATGGTGATCGAGCCGGTACACGGCCAGGCCCTCGGGCGTCACCCCGTCGGCGCGGAAGCCGTGGCGCGCCAGGATGCGAACGGAAGCCAGGTTCCCCGGCTCGACCCGTGCGGACAGTGAAACCGGGCCGTATGCATCCCAAACGACAGGGATCGCCATGGCCACCATCCTCCCGGCCAAGCCCCTGCCCCAATGCTCGGGTGCCACCCAATAGCCGATTTCAACTGCCTCTTCGTGGCGGGAGGAGACCACCAGCCCGGCGGGCTCCCCGCCCAGGCTGGCGATGAACCAGCGCCTGGCTTCGGGGTGCTCCGGCGGCAACCCACCAAGCGCGGAATCAACCCGTGAGGCGATGACCCCGCTGTCCCAGGGGCGGCCGTCGCCCACGAAACGCGTGACGCGACCATCCGTGGCGAGGCGCGAGAAGAATTCCGTGTCTGCGCGGGTGAAACTGCGCAGGACGACATCTGGTTCCAAGGGTGGCATGGGACCAGTGTTTCAGATGGTTTCCCTGGAACCGGACAAGGACACATCGGCTCCCTGTTTCGCGGCCGCGCTCGCCGACCGCGTCGGTTGCCGGGGGCCCGCTACCTGGCGATCGCGCGCCTGGCCGGGGACACGGCCTTGACCAGCAAGGCCAGCAACCCGTCGAGCACCAGCGCCAGCGCGGTGACCAGCACCGCGCCGACCAGCACCTGGCCGTAGTCGTAGAGCGCGAGCCCGTCGAAGATGTAGCGGCCCAGCCCGCCCAGGTTCACGTAGGCGGCGATCGTGGCGGTGGCGACGACCTGCAGGATCGCCCCGCGCATCCCGCCCAGGATCAGCGGCAGCGCCAGCGGCAGCTCGACCTGCAGGATGATCCGGGAGTCCTTCATGCCGATGGCCCGGGCGGCGTCCACCACCTCGGGATCGACGTTGGCGACCCCGGCGTAGACCCCCGCCAGGATCGGCGGGATCGCGATCAGCACCAACGCGGCCAGCGGCGGCAGCAGCCCGATGCCCATCAAGAGCACCAGCAGCGTCATGATGCCCAGCGAGGGCAGTGCACGCAGCACGTTGGAGGCCGAAACCAGGTAGACCTTGCCCACGCCGGTGTGCCCGATGAACACGCCGACGGGGAACGCGAGCACCGCGGCGGCCGCAACGGCCAGGAACGAGTACCAGAGGTGCTCGCCGAGCCGGGCCGGGATCCCGGTCTCCCCGGCCCAGTTGGCGCCCTGGGCGAAGTAGGCCAGCATTTCGTTGATCATTTGGCCTCCCGCCCGGATGCGGCCAGCTCTTGCGGTGCCGGAGCGACGGGTGCGGGGCTGGTTCGCCGGCGTTTGCCGTCCCCGGAATTCGCCGCGGCACCCTGGTGCAGCCAGGGGGTCAGCAGCCGGGCGGCGACCGCGATGACCCGGTCAAAGACCAGGGCCACAAGCAGGATCACGATGATTCCGGCCAGGATCTGGTCCGGGTAGTTGCGCTGGTAGCCCGAGACAAAGAGTTGGCCCAGTCCACCCACGCCGATCACCGCACCCACCGACACCAGCGACACGTTGGTCACCGCGGCGACCCGGGTGCCGGCGGCCAGCGGGGCCACGGCCAGGGGCAGGTCCACGAAGATCCGGCGCCTCGCGTGGGAGTAGCCCAGGGCCTCGGCGGCATTGAGCACCTCCGGGGCCACGGCGTCCAGCGCGTCGAACACGGTGCGCACCAGCAGCGAGGTGGAGTACAGGGCCAGGGCGAGGACCACGTTGAGCGGATCCAGGATCTGGGTGCCGATGATCGAGGGGATCACCACGAATAGTGCCAGCGAGGGGATGGTGAAGATCGCACTGGCCACCGCGGTGATAATCGCCCGGGCACGCGGCCGGTTCCCGAAGGCCAGCCCGAGCCCCAGGGCCACCACGACCCCGACGAGGGTGGGGACCAGGCTCAGGTACAGGTGCTCAACGGTCAGCCCCATTGCCTGGGGCAGGTTGTCCAGCAGCCAGTTCATGCGCGGGCCTGCTCGTTGGGGCGCAGCAGCGGACCCAGGTCCGCCAGGGTGAAGTAGGAGCCGATGGTCCCGGTTCCATCCACCAGCAGCGCCGCGGAGGTCGGGGAGGCCAGCACCGCGTCCAGCCCGGTGCGCAGGGAGGCATCCGCCGGCACCAGCGGGTGCGGGCCGAACACGGCCCCGTCGGCGTCGATCCACGCGGCGGTGCCGGCATCGCGGTTGACCTGCACGCTCCATCCCGGGGACAGCGCGGACATGTCGATGAGTCCCCCGGGGCCGGGAACCGGCAGGGCGGTGGTGCCCAGGCCGGTGAGCGTCTCGAAGGACAGGGTGCGGAACCCGCGGTCCTTGGCGACCAGCGAGGCGACGAAGTCGGTGGCAGGCCGGGCGAGGATGTCGATCGGGGCGGCGTATTGGTGCAGCACCCCGCCGGGGGCCAGCACCGCGATGCGGTCCCCGAGGGTCAGCGCCTCGTCGATGTCGTGGGTGACCATCACGATGGTCTTCTTGATTTCGGCCTGCAGGTGGGCGACTTCCTGCTGCAGTTCCAGGCGCACGATCGGGTCCACCGCGGAAAAGGGTTCGTCCATGAGCAGGATCGGCGGGTCGGCGGCCAGCGCGCGGGCGACCCCGACGCGTTGCTGCTGCCCGCCGGAGAGCTGTGCCGGGTACCGGGTGGCCAGGGAGGCGTCCAGCCCGACCCGTTCCATGGCCTCGTGGGCCTTGGTGCGGGCCTCGGCCTTGGACAGGCCCAGCAGGCGTTGGACGGTGGCGACGTTGTCCMGCACCGTGCGGTGCGGGAAGAGCCCGGCGKTTTGCAGCACGTAGCCGATCCCCAGGCGCAGGGTGACGGCACGGATGTCCGCCACGTCCTGCCCGTCGATAAGGACCCGGCCGCCGGTCGGTGCGACCATGCGGTTGATCATCCGCATCGAGGTGGTCTTGCCGCAGCCGCTGGGGCCCACCAGCACCGTGAAGGAGCCGGTGGCGATCTGCAGGTCCAGGTCGGTGACCGCCTGGGTTCCGCCCGGGTAGAGCTTGGACACTGATTCGAAGGTGATCATTGCGGTCTCTTGGGGTCCTTGTCGTGGCGGTGCGGCGCGAAAATCCGGTCGGGGATGGGTGTGGCCCACCGGCGGGCAAGCCCACCCGTCCCCGAGTCGAATATGTGTTCTAATGCGGTCGTTCTAGGGCGGAATTCCGCGCTACTTGCCCAGCAAGCCCTGCTCGGTGAGCCACGTGATGGCCGCCTGCTTAGGCTCGACCTTCGCATCCCCGGAGACCTGCCCGTTGAGCTTGATCAGTTCCTCGGTGCTCAGCTTCGCGGAGATCGCATCGATCGCCGCAACGGCCTTGTCGTCGAGCTTGCCCTCCGCGGCGACCGGGACGACCTGCTGGGCCGGGAAGTTGTTCTTCGGGTCCTCGAGGACCACCAGGTCGTTGGCCGGGATCGCGGTGGACGTGGTGAAGATGTTCGCCGCGGTCACCTTCCCGTCAAGCAGCGCCTTCACGGTTGCCGGACCGCCGCCATCGGAAATCGGTTCGAACTTCACCGGTGCGAACCCGTAGTTCTTCTCCAGCCCCGGCAACCCCACGGCCCGTTCCTTGAACTCGGGCGGTCCGGCCATGATGACCTCGTCGTTGTGCGGCACCAGGTCCTCGATCGTCTTCAGGTTCCACTTATCGGCCGTGGCCCGGGTGACAACGACCGCGTCCTTGTCCTCGGCCGAGGCCGCGGTGAGCATGGACAGCTTCTTGGTGGCCAGCGCCGCGGGCAGGGCCGAAAGGATCGACTCCGGCGAAGATACGTCGGCGTTCTTGTCCAGGAAGAGCAAAAGGTTCCCGGTGTAGTCCGGGATCACATCGATCGAACCGTCGGACAGCGCCGGGATGTAGGCCTCGCGGGTCCCGATGTTGAACTTCGTTTCGACGGTGAATCCCGCATCCTTCAGCGCCTCGGCATAGAGGTTGCCGATGATCTCGGATTCGGTGAAGTTCGCCGAGGACACCGTAAGGGTGCCGCCGCTTGCCGAATCGCTGGGGGACGGAGCCGCGGTGGGATTGGAGCACCCGGACAGGATTAGGGAACCGGCCACGACGGACAGGGCTGCAATCAGGGGGAGCTTCTGTTTTCTCATGTGTGGTGCCTAGTTTCGTTTCAGTTGTTCCGACAGGCGATCGCCCCCGGAAGCACGTGGCCGTCGGTATGGACGTTGAACCCATCGTTACCTATTTGCACTCCCACAAGCAACATTTGTTCCGTTCCAACAGCCTCCCGGAGCCGGCGGGCGACTACCGCCGGCACGCTGGACGCACTTGCCCCCACAACCGGCAATGCCGTGTGCCCGCGCCCCGTCCACACGCCGCGATCCCTTCCCGAACCACAGGCAGCTGTCCACCGCACCATGGGGGGAACACCAAGACCCTCACGGCCCCTGCCCGAAGCCGAGCGGCACGGGCACGGCGCAACGCCCGGGAGGACGCCACCACACCAGCGGGAAGCAACGCCGACATGGACAACACCAACCCGGAGATCCTGGCGCGAGCCGGCCTCACCCACATCATCGAACCCAACGACCAAACCGGAGCCGCCCTCGTGCAGATAGCGGGAGCCATCGACGCCTACCGGCTCATCCACGACCATGCCGGACCTGCCCCCGCCAGCGAACAGCAACAAGTCGCAGAACTGCTCGACGCCCACGGAGCCTCCCGCTCCGCCCTGCGCCTGGACGCCGGGCTCGAACGCTGGCGCCCACGCGCGGCGCTCGCCGACCCCGAAGCGGACCTCAAGCTCATGACCCACCTCGGGGGAGGGCTTATCGCCCCGCACGACCCCCACTGGCCCACCGGCTTCGAAGCCCTCGGCCTCGCCGCACCGCTGGCCCTGTGGTATCGGGGAGAAGGGGACCTGGCCATCCTGCACGACACCTCCCGCCTGGTCGCCATCGTCGGATCTCGAGACGCCACGGAGTATGGACGCACCATCACCGCAGAACTCGTCCACGGGCTTCGCGAACACGGCATCTGCATTGTCTCGGGAGGGGCCTACGGCATAGACGCCCAAGCCCACCAAGCCGCGCTCGCCGAAGACGCGCCCACCAACCAGGCCCCGGGCCAGCCCGCCACGCCCCCAACCATTGCCGTGATGGCGGGGGGACTGAACCGCTTCTACCCCGTGGGGAACGAAGACCTGCTCAAGGCCGTCCACCGCCAGGGGTTGCTCATCGCCGAGGTGGCACCCGGGGCAACGCCCAGCCGCTGGAGATTTTTGCAACGCAACAGGATGATCGCCGCCCTGTGTGCCGCAACCATCGTCCCCGAAGCCCGCTGGCGCTCCGGGGCACTGAGCACCGCTCACCACGCAGCAGAAATGGGCCGCGAGGTCGGAGCCGTCCCCGGCTCCGTCTTCTCCGCCAACTCCGCAGGATGCCACCGTCTCATCCGCGAGGGCGCTGCAACCCTTGTCACCGACGCCGCAGAAGCCATCGAACTGCTCAACCTCCCCATGCAGTCACCCGCACCCGCCGAAGCGGTCCCCGCAACCCGGGACGCCGGCACCACCGAAGCGGAGGACCGCAGGGACTACGACGGACTGCCCGTCCAAGACCTGCTCCTGCTCGACGCCCTGCCCGTCCGCATCCCGCGCACCCCCGACCAACTGGCCATCGTAGCCGGACTGGGCATGGGATCGATCCTCGGGGGACTCTCCCGCCTCTCGGCCCGCTCACTGGCCCAACGCACCGGCAACGGATGGATACGCCGCTTCCCCAACGGACGCGAACCCCAACGCGGAGCCCCCCAGCCGGACTGAGCGACACCCTGCGCCGACCAACCGGCGTGGCACCATTGCCCCGGGCCCCCGCGCGGGAGACAGTAGAGACGTGCCAGAGCCAATCGAACAAAAAACCGAAGCCCCGCCCCTCCCGGCCGAGCTGCATGAAGCCCGCGACGGCTTCCTGAGACACATCGCCCTGGAACGCGAACGCAGCGAACACACCCTGCGCGCCTACGGAGGCGACATCACCAACCTCTACGCCTATGCCACCAAACGCGGTGCCACCAACATGGCAGGCCTCGACCTCACCCTGCTGCGCGGCTGGCTCATGGCGCTCCAGGAATCCGGCCTCTCCCGCGCCACCCTCGCCCGACGCTCCGCCACCATCCGCAGCTTCCTCGCCTGGGCAGTACGCGAAAACCTCATCACCACCAACCCGGCCATCCGCCTCCAGTCACCCAAACGCGAACAACGCCTCCCGCACATCCTGCAAAACAACCAAATCGAACGAATCTTCCAACCCACGCCCCAGCCACCCCGCGCCCCGGAGGACAAGACGCCGGACCCCAGCGCCGAACAGCTCGCGCTCGCCGACCGCGACAAGCTCATCCTGGAACTCCTCTATGCCACCCCCATCCGCGTGGGGGAGCTGGTGTCGCTGGATGTCGGCGACATCGACCTGGACCGGCGGACGCTGCGGGTCAACGGCAAGGGCAACAAGGAACGCACCGTCCCGTTCGGCCAGCCGGCGTTGAATGCCCTCGATGACTGGCTGCGCCGTGGCCGACCGGTCTTGCGCACCGATGGCTCCGCCCGTGCGCTGCTGCTGGGTCGTCGCGGGAAGCGCCTCGATGCCCGCCAGGCCCGCCAGGTGGTCTCGGACGCGCTCGCGGCGCTGGGGGACACCGCCGCGCGCGGGCCCCACGCACTGCGGCACAGCGCGGCAACCCACCTGTTGGACCGGGGAGCGGATCTGCGTGCCGTGCAGGAGATCCTGGGGCATTCCTCGCTTGCCACCACGCAGCTTTACACCCAGGTGTCCGTCGAGCGGCTCAAGGACAGTTACCAAAAGGCCCATCCGCGCGCATAAACCGAAGTCATGGTCGAAAGTCGCTGGCCGAACGACGTATAATCATGCACAATACTAAACAGGACTTACTGGACTTCGAATCAGGGTTGTTGACGTTGGGGAAGACGTTCCAACAGCACATCGGAGGAAAGCATGTCTGACGCACTGACAAGGGGCGTACTTTTCGTACACTCAGCCCCTTCAGCGCTGTGCCCGCATATCGAATGGGCGATCGGTTCCGTTGTCGACCAGCGGACCGACCTGCACTGGACGGAGCAGAGCGCGGCCCCCGGCATGTCCCGGGCGGAGGTCAACTGGACCGGCAAGCCCGGGACCGGTGCTCTTTTGGCGTCCGCTCTTCGCGGCTGGGCACACCTTCGCTACGAGGTCACCGAGGAAGCAAGCCCCGGTGTCGACTCGAGCCGCTGGTCCCACACCCCGGAACTGGGCATCTTCCATGCCACCACCGATGCCGCCGGCAACATCATGGTTTCCGAGGAACGCATCCGCTGGGCCTACGAAAAGGGTGCCGGGGATCCGGCCATCGTGTACCAAGAGCTCTCCATCGCCCTGGGTGAGGCCTGGGACGAGGAACTCGAACCCTTCCGCTATGCGGCCGAGGGCGCACCCGTGCGCTGGCTGCACCAGGTCATCTAGCCGGATCATCCCACCGCGGCAATCCGCGCCGCACAGCCACGGCTTTCCTGCGGGCCTTGCCGAAAGCAGCAGAGCGGCACGGCCTGGACGGAATGGTCACCATTCCAACCAGGTGGAACATCGCTCGGGGACAAGGCATCCGGCGAATTGGCGATTGGTTGCATCGCGTGTCGCATGCGGGCGATCCAGCTTCGGGAATGATGCGGGACCGTTCCACCCAGTGTCGTAGACGTCAGGCGCAAAACGCACAGCAAGCACCAGTCCGCTCCGGCGACCGGGATGCGCCGCGGCAACTGGAATTCGCCAGCCCCCTGGCCGCCCACCAACTTGGCACCGCTTCCGGCCTCAAGGCCCGGCGGCCTGGCAGTCCTTCATGACGTTGCCCGCATGGCCGCAGGCGCTGTGCTCCGGTGAAAACCGGGGACAGTTGGGCTTCCCAAAAGGACGCGATCGGCGACGGGGGGTCGCACCTTTGCGGCAGTTCGGGCCGGTTGTCCTTGCCGGCCCCGCACTTCCCCGACCCACCTCGGTAATGAGAATGCCCGGGACTCGAATCGGGTCCCGGGCATTGTCAGCTCGGCGGGTGCTGCCCCGCCAGGGTGCTAGACGCTGCGGATGGCAACGACGGCGTTGTGCCCGCCGAAGCCGAACGAGTTGTTCAGCGCAACGATGGAGCCCTCGGGCAGTTCGCGCGGGGTGCCGACAACGACATCCAACGGAATTTCCGGATCCTGGTTTTCCAGGTTGATGGTCACCGGGGCCTTGCGGTGGTAGACGGCCAGCACGGCAAGCACCGACTCGACGGCACCGGAGGCGCCGAGCAGGTGGCCCATCTGCGACTTGGTGGCCGAGACACAGACCTTGTCCAGGTGCGAGCCCAGGGCCGCACGCAGGGCCGTGTACTCGGGCTTGTCGCCAACCGGCGTCGAAGTCGCGTGCGCGTTGACGTGCACCACGTCCTCGGGCTGGATCCGACCGTCGAACATCGCCGCCTTCAGGGCGCGGGTGGCACCCAGGCCCTCCGGGTCCGGCGCGGTGATGTGGTAGGCGTCGGCGGTGACCGAGGTGCCGGCCAACTCGGCGTAGATCGTGGCGCCGCGGGCAATGGCGTGCTCCTCGGCCTCGAGGACCAGGGCACCGGCGCCTTCGCCCATGACGAAGCCGTCACGGTCGATGTCATACGGGCGCGAGGCGTGCTCCGGGTCGTCGTTGCGCTTGGACAGCGCCTGCATGGCGGCAAAAGAGGCCATCGGCATCGGGTGGATGGCGGCTTCCGCGCCGCCGCAAACCACGACGTCGGCCTTGCCCGAACGGATCAGCTCGAGGCCGATGTGCATGGCCTCGGTGCCCGAGGCGCAGGCCGAAACGGGGGTGTGGGCGCCGGCGCGTGCGCCGAGGTCCAGCGAGACGGCCGCGGCCGGGCCGTTGGGCATCAGCATCGGAACCGTCATGGGCAGCACGCGGCGCGGGCCCTTTTCCTTCAAGGTGTCCCAGGCGTCAAGCAGCGTCCAGACGCCGCCGATTCCGGTGGCAAACGCCACCGCCAGGCGGTCGTGGTCGACCGTCTCGATGCCGGAATCCTTCCAGGCCTCGCGCGCGGCAACCACGGCGAACTGGGTGGAAGGGTCCATGCGCTTCATTTCCACGCGGGAGAGGACCTCGGAGGCCGGAGTGGATGCCTTGGCGGCAAATTTCACCGGCAAGTTGTAGGTTTCAACCCATTCATCGGGCAGCGTGTGGGCGCCGGAAACACCCTTGAGGGCGTTGGCCCACAGGGTCGGGACGTCTCCGCCGATGGGCGTGGTGGCACCAAGGCCGGTGATAAC
This sequence comes from Arthrobacter sp. UCD-GKA, assembly GCF_001863355.1. Lineage (NCBI taxonomy): Bacteria > Bacillati > Actinomycetota > Actinomycetes > Micrococcales > Micrococcaceae > Arthrobacter > Arthrobacter sp. UCD-GKA. The sequence continues at coordinate 210,502 of NZ_MOLR01000007.1, forward strand.
AACTTTGCGAGCCATGTTGAAACTCTCTACTGGTTGGGGCGAAACGGCTAGCGAAGCTAGCGCGCGATCCAAGCATCGGGCCGCGGCACCAAGGGGTGCTGGATCCGGATTGAATCGAAAATCTGGGGATCGGTTACGAAACCGGTAAAGCGGATTGGCTGGCAGGTGCCGGCAAACCGGTGGCCATGGAGACCGGGGCGATGCACCCCTTGAAGCACGACCCGTATCGGGAACGTACCTCAAGGGGTGGCATCAATGCCTTGCTTAGGCCTGTGCGCCAGCGATGAAGTTCACTGCATCGGCAACGGTCTTGAGGTTCTTGACCTCTTCGTCCGGGATCTTCACGTCGAACTTTTCCTCGGCGTTGACGACGATCGTCATCATCGAGATGGAGTCGATGTCCAGGTCCTCGGTGAAGGACTTGTCCATTTCGACCGCTTCGGTCTCCAGACCGGTCTCTTCGTTGACGATCTCGGCCAAGCCGGCCAGAATCTCTTCGTTGCTAGCCATGATGGCTCCTTTTCTGTGTTTGCCGGTAACAAGCCCGACGACTATGCAGACCACAGGTGTGCGGTCCGAATGATGGGTTGTGTCCCTGGGGGTTAACCCTAGGGCAGGACAACGACCTGTGCGCCAAAGACAAGCCCGGCGCCAAATCCAATTTGCAGGGCCAGGCCGCCGGAAAGCTCGGGGCTCTCCTTCAGCATCCGGTCCATGGCCATCGGGATGGAGGCGGCGGAGGTGTTCCCGGAGGTGGCGATGTCGCGGGCGACAACCACCGACTCCGGCAGCTTCAGCTGCTTGACCATCTCGTCGATGATGCGCATGTTGGCCTGGTGCGGGATGAACGCGGCCAGGTCCTCGGCGGTGACTCCGGCGTCGGCCAGGGCCTTCTTGGCCATCTTGGCCATTTCCCACACGGCCCAGCGGAAGACCGTCTGGCCGTCCTGGCGCAGCGTGGGCCACAGCTGGGCCTCGGTGCTGGCGACCAGTGCGGTGCCCTCGGGGGAGGACTCGGCCTGCAGGACCGCGTCGCGCAGGTCCAGCTGGGAGTGGGTCATGCCGATGGCGGACCACTTCGAGCCGTCCGAACCCCACACCGACGGGGAGATCCCGGGGATGTCCGAGGGGCCGATGACGACGGCTCCGGCGCCGTCGCCGAGCAGGAAGGAGATGGTGCGTTCGTGGTTGTCGATGACGTCCGAGAGCTTTTCGGCGCCCACGACCAGCACGTATTCGGCCATGCCGGAACGCACCAAGGCGTCTGCCTGGGCCACTCCGTAGCAGTAGCCGGCGCAGGCTGCCGAGATGTCGAATGCCGGTGCCGGGGTGGCCCCGATGCGGTCGGCAAGGGCCGCCGCCGCGGACGGGGTGGCATAGGGGAACGTCACGGTGGAAACGATGACGGCACCGATCTGGCTGGCCTCGATGCCCGCCGAAGCCAGTGCTTCGCGGGACGCGCCTTCGGCCATGTCCAGCAGCGAGGTGTCTTCACCGGCGCGCGCACGGGTCACGATCCCGGTGCGCTGCTGGATCCACTCGTCGGAGGAATCGATCCACTGGCAGACGTCGTCGTTGGTGACGATGACATCGGGGCGGAAGGAGCCCACACCGTGGATGCGGCTGAATTCGCGCGCGGTGGTCTGGTTCATCACTGCAGTCATGGTTCGGTGACTTCCTATGCTTGGGTGTGTTCGAGTACGAAGGCGCGTGCCGCCTCGAGGTCTGCGGGGGACTTCAGGGCCAGAGTGGGCACGCCCTTCAGGCCGCGGCGGGCCAGGCCCACCAGCGTTCCTGCCGGGGCCAGCTCGATGATCCCGGTGACGCCCAGTGCGGCCATCTGCTCCATGCACTTGTCCCAGCGCACCGGGCGGGAGACCTGGGCAACCAGCGAGGCGAGGTTGGCCGCACCACCGGTGACCGGGGCGCCGTCGTAGTTGGACAGCAGCGTGGTGCTCGGGTCCTTGGCCTCCAACGTTGCGGAGAGTTCCTCCAGCACCGCCACGGCCGGGGCCATGTGGTGGGTGTGGAATGCGCCGGCGACCTTCAGCGGGATGACCCGGGCCTTGGCCGGAGGATTGGCGGCGAAGCCCTCGATCTGCTCCAGCGTGCCGGCGGCAACGATCTGGCCTCCGCCGTTGGCGTTGGCCGGGGTCAGCCCGGCGGCGATGATCGACGCGTTGACTTCCTCGGAGTCCCCGCCGAGGACTGCGGCCATGCCGGTCGGGGTTGCCGCGGCGGCCAGGGCCATGGCGTTGGCCCGTTCACGCACGAAGACCATGGCGTCCTGCTCGGACAGCGCGCCGGCCAGTGCGGTTGCGGTGATCTCGCCGACGGAGTGTCCGGCCAGCACGGTGTTGGCCGGCAGTGCCTCGCCAAACAGGGCGCGGGCGGCCACGAGGCCCGCGGCCACGATCAGCGGCTGGGCCACCGCGGTGTCCTTGATGGTCTCCTCGTCCGAGACCGTCCCGTGGGCGGTAAGGTCGCGTTCCGTGATGGCGGAGAGTCCGGCGAGATGTTCGGAAACACCCGGGACCTCAAGCCATGGGGAAAGGAATCCGGGGGTCTGGGAGCCCTGTCCAGGGCACACGATTGCTAGCACTACTCCAGCTTTCCAAAGAAGTCGGTCACGACGGCTGTTTTGACACACCGACTTGTCGGCATGCTTTTGTATGAATCCTACAAGGTGGCGGGGCCCTTGCGCGGCACCGGTTGCCGCGTTTCGGGCAAGTTTGCAGATGTTTCGGTGTCCAGCCGGCCGACCACCAGTGCGGTTTGCAGCACGAAGGCCTCGCGCGGCACCAGCGGATCCCAGCCGGTGACGTCGCAGACCCGCTTGAGCCGGTACCGCACGGTGTTGGCGTGGACGAACAGCTCGCGGGCCGTCCCTTCCAGCGAGTGGCCCAGCGACAGGTAGCTCGAAAGCGTCTCGATCAGCCCGTTTCCGGCCTTGATCAGCGGGTTGTAGATCCCCGAGACCAGCGCCTCGCGCGCCTCGGTGTCGTTGTTCATGACCCGCTCGGGCCACAGGTCGTCGGCGTCCACGGGGCGCGGGGCCAGCGGCCAGGCCTTGGCTGCGGCGATGGCGGCAAAGGCGGCCTTGGCGCTGGCGGAGGCCTCTTTGAGCGTGGGCGCCAGCGGGCTGTAGACCACCGGGCCCTCGCCGAAGAACGAGGCCAGGCGGTCCATTCCGGCACGGTCCGCCTCCACCCCGCCGAGCATCAAGATGGCTCGTTCGCCGTGGACCCCGACCAGGGAGTCGCGGGCGTAGCGGGCGGCGGCGCGGCGGAGTTCGCTGACGAATCCGACCTGCGAGGAGACCGGGGTGGCACCGATCATCACCAGGATGTTCTCGTGCGACTTCCATCCCACGGCCGCAATCCTCGAGCGCAGGGAATCCTGCGACTCGCCGCGCATCACCGCATCGACCACAAGCGCCTCGAGCCGTGAATCCCAGGCCCCGCGGGTCTCCGCGGCCCGGGCGTACACGTCCGCCGCGGCGAAGGCGACCTCCCGCGAGTAGCGCAGGACCGCTTCGCGCAGCTGGGTGTGCTCGGATTCCGGGGCGATGTCCGGGACCTGGGATTCGACGACCTCCACGATGGTGCGGATCAGTTGGAGGGCCTTTTGCAGGCTGATGGACCGGGTCAGCTCCGTGGGGGCCGCACCGAAGACGTCGTTGAGCACCCATTGCGGTGAGGTGGTGGGCCGCTCGTACCAGGAGACGAAGGAGGCGATGCCCTTCTGGGCCACCAGACCCAGGGCCGCCCGCTCCTCGGGGCGCAGGCCGCGGTACCAGGGAAGGGACTGGTCAAGGTGCTTCAGGGCCACGGTGGAGAGCACGCCCAGGTGCTGCTTGAGCCGCTTGAGGGTTTCCGGGCTGGCCTTGGCTTGCCGGAAGGGCCGGATCCGTTGGGCAGGATTCGGCGTTTGCTCATCACTCATAGAACGAGCATACGCATCATCGGCCCGGTGAACTATTTTGTAGGCTTCGCACAACCAGGCCGCGAAGCGGCACAGCCGCGAGATCGGGTGCCGAAGCCGGCAAATGCACGTAAAAAAGCGGTGGCGCGGCTCCCCGCCAAGGGGGAGCCGCGCCACCGCCGGTGCTCACGTGCCGCGGGAAACTAGGCGTCGCCGCCCGCGTTGCCGCTGGTGCCGGCGGTCACGTCGTCGAGCTTGTACTTGGCAAAGGCGGCTGCCGGCACCGAGGCGTCGACCTCCCCGCGCTTGGCCAGCATCTGCAGCGTGCGAACAACCACCGAGTGCGCGTCGATCTTGAAGAAGCGACGTGCCGCGGCGCGGGTGTCGGAGAAACCGAACCCGTCGGCGCCCAGGGTGGCGAATTCGTTGGGCACGAACTGGCGGATCTGGTCAGGCACTGCCTTCATGTAATCCGAGACCGCAACGACCGGGCCGGTGGCACCGGCCAGCTGCTGGGCAACGAACGGCACACGCGGCTCGGCGCTCGGGTCGAGGAACGACTGCTCCTCGCACTCCAGGCCGTCGCGGCGCAACTCGTTCCAGGAGGTGACGGACCAGACATCGGCCGACACGCCCCAGTCCTCGGCGAGCATGCGCTGGGCATCGATGGTCCACGGGACAGCCACACCGGAGGCGAGCAGCTGGGCACGCGGTCCGTCGACGGTCGCCGGGGAGACCTGGTAGATGCCGCCGAGGATTCCGGCGACGTCGAGGTTCTCCGGCTCCTTGGGCTGCTGGTAGGGCTCGTTGTAGATCGTGATGTAGTACATCACGTTCGGGTCCTCGTGCTTGCCGCCGTACATGCGCTCGAGGCCGGCCTTGACGATGTGGCCGATCTCGTAGCCGTACGCCGGATCGTAGGTGACCACGGCCGGGTTGGTGGAGGCAAGGATCGGGGAGTGCCCGTCCGCGTGCTGCAGGCCCTCGCCGGTCAGCGTGGTGCGACCGGCGGTGGCGCCCATGATGAACCCGCGGGTCATCTGGTCACCGGCTGCCCAGAAGGCATCGCCCGTGCGCTGGAAGCCGAACATCGAGTAGAACACGTAGATCGGGATCAACGGCTCGTCGTGGGTGGCGTAGGCGGTGCCCGCTGCGGTGAACGCCGCGACGGCGCCGGCCTCGTTGATGCCCGGGTGGATCAGCTGCCCGGCAGGGGATTCCTTGTAGGCAAGAACCAGTTCGCGGTCAACAGAGAGGTAGTTCTGTCCGGCCGGGTTGTAGATCTTGGCGGTCGGGAAGAAGGCATCCATGCCGAAGGTGCGCGACTCGTCGGGCACGATCGGGACGACACGCTTGCCGAATTCCTTGTCGCGCATCAGGTCCTTGAGCAGGCGCACGAAGGCCATGGTGGTGGCCGCCTGCTGCTTGCCCGAACCGCGGGAGGCAGTGTCGTAGGCCTTGTCCTCGGGGAGGTGGATCTCCTTGGACTTGGTGCGACGCGACGGCACGGGGCCGCCGAGCTCGTTGCGGCGTTCCATCATGTACTTGTACTCGGCAGAATCCTGCGTCGGACGGTAGTACGGCGGCAGGTACGGGTCGGCTTCGAGCTGCTCGTCGGTGATCGGGATGCGCAGGTGGTCGCGGAAGGCCTTGAGGTCTGCCAGCGTCATCTTCTTCATCTGGTGCGTCGCGTTGCGCGCCTCGAAGTGCGGGCCCAGGCCGTAGCCCTTGACCGTCTTGGTCAGGATGACCGTCGGCTTGCCCTTGAACTCGGTGGCTGCCTTGTAGGCCGCGTAGACCTTGTGGTAGTCGTGGCCGCCCCGCTTCAGGTTCCAAATCTGCTCGTCGGTGAGGTCCGAAACCATTTCCTTGGTCTGCGGGGACTTTCCRAAGAAGTGCTCGCGGACGAAGGCGCCGTTTTCGGCCTTGTAGGTCTGGTAGTCGCCGTCCGGGGTCTGGTTCATGATGTCGACCAGCGAGTTGTCTTCGTCCTTGTCGAGCAGGGCATCCCACTCGCGGCCCCAGACAACCTTGATGACGTTCCAGCCCGCACCGCGGAAGAATGCCTCAAGTTCCTGCATGATCTTGCCGTTGCCGCGAACCGGGCCGTCGAGGCGCTGCAGGTTGCAGTTGACCACAAACGTGAGGTTGTCTAGCTTCTCGTTGGCAGCCAGCTGGAGCAGGCCGCGCGATTCGGGCTCGTCCATCTCGCCGTCGCCCAGGAAGGCCCAGACGTGCTGGTCCGAGGTGTCCTTGATGCCGCGGTTCTGCAGGTAGCGGTTCGACTGCGCCTGGTATATGGCGTTCATCGGGCCGATGCCCATGGACACGGTGGGGAATTCCCAGAAGTCCGGCAACGAGTGCGGGTGCGGGTACGACGGCAGGGCATGGCCCTTGCGGGACTTCTCCTGGCGGAAGCCGTCCATGTCCTCTTCGCTCAGGCGTCCTTCGAGGAACGCGCGGGCATACATTCCGGGGGAGGCGTGGCCCTGGAAGAAGACCTGGTCGCCTCCGCCTGGGTGGCTCTTGCCGCGGAAGAAGTGGTTGAAGCCCACTTCATAAAGGGTTGCGGCACCGGCGTAGGTGGAGATGTGTCCGCCCACTCCGACGCCCGGGCGCTGCCCGCGGTGCACCATGACCGCGGCGTTCCAGCGCATGAAAGCTCGGTAGCGTCGTTCAATCTGCTCGTCACCCGGGAACTCTGGTTCCTGGTCCACCGGAATCGTGTTCACGTAGTCCGTGGTGGTAACCATGGGGACGCCCACACTCTTGGCGCCTGCGCGCTGTAGCAGTGAACGAACAATGTACTGGGCACGCTCGGTGCCCTGCGTTTCGACCAGATCGTCGAAGGACTCAATCCATTCGGCGGTCTCCTCCGGATCCCGATCGGGCAACTGGCTGGTCAAGCCGCTACGGATGTGAGAAATATGTTCCTCTACAGCCACGTCCATCTTCTCCTCGTTATGGGGGTACAGCGGGGACTGTGCATTGGGCGCAAGTAAGCATCTCCAACCCACAGTGGCGTTGCTAGCGCCAAAGGTTTGGCCCGTTCCCCAAGGGTGGTTGGTCGCGGACCGCCGATTACACTCTAATGCGCATGCCGACCCAAAACGTATCCGGGCTAAACACATGCGACCTTTTGAAGTTACACGGCGAATGTGCCGAGAGCCGAATGCGGGTCGAAGTCGTCACTATTTCRGCGTGTTGAAGGCTTTGCGCTTGATGGGAAGGCCAAAAGGGTGTTTGGTTGTTACCAGACGCTTTACAGCAGCAGGAGGAGTGACGTGAGCGACGCCGCACCGGCAAAGCACGAAGCCGCACAGAAAATGGGCTTCAAAGACGGGGACCTGATTCAGGAACTCGGGTACGACGACGATGTGGACTTTGATCTGCGCGATTCCCTTGAGGACGCAGTGGGTTCCGAACTACTGACAGAGGAAGACCACGAGGTAGTCGACGGAATCATCTACTGGTGGCGCGATGACGACGGGGATTTGATTGATGCCCTGGTCGATTCGCTGGTCAGCCTGGATGAAAAGGGCGTCGTATGGCTCTTGACCCCGAAGTCGGGTCGAGACGGATACGTTTCACCTGCCTCGATCCAGGCCGATGCACCCACCGCGGGCCTCCACGTGACCAACACCGAGGGTGTTTCCGAGGATTGGTCGGCCACTCGACTTGTTGCGCGCCGCAAGAACTAGCGCTGTGGAACCATCTCAAACGGCGACGGGGAGTCCCTCCTCGCCGCCGCGGGCCGGTCAAACGGCCCCGGGCTTCGCCCTTCCCAACCAACACGGTGAACTCATCGAGTCCCGATCCTTGGGGGAGCAGGCCTACTTCCTGGTTTTCTATCCGTTCGCGTTCTCCGCGGTCTGCGGGTCGGAACTGGAAGAACTGGAAGAAGTGCGCGAAGAATTTGCCGCACGAAACACCCGCATCATGGGTGTCTCGGTGGATCACAAGTACGCACTGCGCACCTATGCGGACCAAGCCCGATTCGGGTTTGATCTGCTGGCCGACTTCTGGCCACACGGTGCCGTAGCAAGCAGCTACGGCGCATTCAACTTCGAGTCCGGCGCGGCAACGCGGCACACGTTCCTCATCGCAGAGGGACGCGTGGTGGATTCCTTTAGTTCACCTATCCATCAGGCGCGCGCCATCGCGCGCTACCGAGAGGCGATGGACCTACTCACCTAATTGTTGTCGAAGAATCTTTGCGTCTATTTCGACAGCTCGGGCGGGTACATTGCCAACAGTCATATTCTTGTCACGAACACTTCCGGCGGAACGTCAACCAAAAGAATTCAGTAGTGCCAAGGGCCTTTAGCTCAGCTGGTAGAGCGTCACGTTTACACCGTGAATGTCATCGGTTCGATCCCGGTAGGGCCCACCAATAGATGCCCGCCCCGTGACCCAGGACCCTTCCTGGATCGAGGCGGGTATCAGTTTCTGTGCCTTCGGCGCACTGTCGGGCAACAGTGGACGCCGCGACTAAGTGTCGGTAGCGGCGCGCAGACTGGTCACATGGAAAATGTGCTTGCCCTCGCCAGTGGGGACATCCTTAAGCGCGAATACAACCGCGCCGCCGTTCCGCGCGAACCGAACGACAAGCTTCTGGATGCGTTGGTTCATGTCGCCTTTGCCTCGTGGTCCAACAGCTGGGAAAAGAAAAGCCTGGTGCGCTGGATCGTGGTCGCCCACGACATCCGCACCGGCGCTCGGATCCACCATGGCGAAACCAAGAATCCGCGGCCCATGGACGAAATCCTGGCCGACATCCATCGGGTGGTCTGCGATGCCGGGGCTCCAGCCTGGTTGGCAGTCCCCAGCAAACGCGGTGGCGTTGCTGCTCGGTTGCATGAAACCGGAACGCCCGTCACCCGCGGCTTGGACCCTCGAAACCGTGCCGTGGGCATCCTGATTCCGGAGATGGCGCACAAAAGCCAGCGGCAAAGCCAAGACGCCATCCGTGCTGGACTCTTGCGCCCGGAGCAACGCGCGGCACTGAGGACGGCCGAACCGGTCCCTCAGCACCCGGCGACCGAGAAACATTACTGGTGGCCCGAATACCTGGATGTCAGTGGCACGAACACGAACCAAATGGTGTTGGCCGCCGATGCGTCCCTGGATCCGCAAGGGGCCAGCGGAGTGGGCGTAGTCAGCAACCGCGGGGACGTGTGCATCCGGTCGTGGCACAGCGACACCAAGATCGGACAGATGGAATTCGAGGCTGTCATCCTGGCCATGGAAATGCTGTGCGGTGTTTCAACCCATCATGCGATGGTGCTCAGTGACAGCAAGGATGCCCTCAAAATGGCGCGAACGCTTGCGGCGAACCTGGTGCCGAAACCTGGTTATTGCGGGATCAGCGACGATGCACGTGCCCGCTTCCTGCAGGCCTGGTCGTCTGTGGAAGCCGAGGTGGAATTCCAATACGTCAGGGGCCATGTGGGCCACCCCTTGAACGAAGCCGCAGACGAACTTGCGAACCTGGCAAGGCTTGCAGCCAAGCAACCGCAACACCTTGTCGAGGAAGAGCTCTGGCGTCGGGTTGACTCCGTCCGCGCGGATTTTCGGGGCGCGGACGGCTACGTGCAGGCGGCGGGGCGCTGAATTGCCCCTGCTCGCGAGGCAAACGACCCGACCCCGGAACCCCTAGATATTGATCCATTGGACTGGCTGCCGCGCGCGAAGGGCCAACCCGGAGGGATCCGCCCTTGCATTGGGACTCCGGCATCCCTGCAGGGCGGTCGATCGGCGCAGCGGTCCCTGTGACGACGGACCTTCGTGGGCCACGGCTGTCCGCGTCGTCCCACGCCGGACGGCGCACGGCACGGAGCCAGGGGGCAAAATTGGTGATCCTCATTACAATAAAGTGGTCAGGTGCTCCAAATCGGTGTTGGTTGTTACGTTGCACATTCATCGTTCAAGGGCCCGACCGCTAGCGATGAGAGACTTTTTGCGGCCCATTTCAGTTTTCCCCTTGGCAACCGGGCCTCCGCCACGAACACGAGGAGTAGCAGTGCCACAAGCACCCAGCGCATCGACCATGGCCGAGATCACGAAGCTGATCGGCTTCGACACCACGAGCCGCGACACCAATCTTCCGCTGATCGACTACGTCGTGGGACGGCTCGAAGCCCTGGGCATCGCCTCGACCCTGGTGCACAACGCCGAGGGCGACAAAGCAAACCTGCTGGCCACCATCCCGGCCGCCGACGGCACCCGGACCGGCGGCATCGTGCTCTCCGGGCACACCGACGTCGTGCCTGTCGACGGGCAGGACTGGAGCAGCGATCCGTTCACCCCCGAGGTCCGCGACGGCAAGCTGTACGCACGCGGCACCTGCGACATGAAGTCCTTCGTTGCGGTGATCATGGCCAAGCTCGATTCGATCGCGGCAGCCAAGCTGAACGAGCCGATCCACCTGGCCTTCTCCTACGACGAGGAGGTCGGCTGCCTCGGCGCCGTGGACCTGGTTGCCGCCATCACCGAGGCGGGCCTGGCCCCGCGCGGGTGCATCGTGGGGGAGCCGACCAGCATGCGCGTGGTCCGCGGCCACAAGTCGGTCAACGTGATCCGCGTGGACTTCCACGGCGTCGCGGCACACTCCTCGCTGACCACCCAGGGCGTCAACGCGATTTCCGCCGCGGCCGAATTCACCGGCTTCGTCGACTCCCTGGCGCGGGGCTTCAAGCAGGACGGTCCCTTCGACGAGGCCTTCATCGTCCCGTACACGACCACTACGGTGAACAAGATCTCCGGCGGCATCGCGGTCAACACCATCCCGGCCGGTTGCACCCTGCACTTCGAGTTCCGCTCGATCGGTGCCGATGACCCGGGCGCCTTGATCGAACGCTACCGCGCCGAGGCCAAGCGCATCGAAGGGGAACTGCAGCAGCAGAACCCGGCCGCCCGCGTGGACTTCACGGTGCTGGCACAGACCCCCGGCCTGGACACCCCGGAAGATGCGGGAATCGTGGCCCTGTCGGCCAAACTGGGCGGCACGCCCAGCCCCGACAAGGCCACCTACGGCACCGAGGCCGGATTGTTCTTCAATGCAGGCATCCCCACCGTGGTCTGCGGCCCCGGCGACATCGCCCAGGCCCACGCCCCGGACGAATACATCGAACTCGAACAGATCGCCGCGTGCGAGGCCTTCATCGAGAACCTCATCACCGAACTGAGCGCCTGATTCGCACCGCGACTTCACGGTGCCACATCCACCCCCAAGGAGAAACCCATGGCTGAGACATTAGCCGCCACCCCGCAGCAGCTCGCTGCCGCCAAGAAGGCGGTGATCAGCAGTTCGATCGGTGCCGCCCTGGAATGGTTCGACATCATCGTCTACGCGACCTTCGCCGTCGTTATTGCCGAGAACTTCTTCCCGGAGTCGGACGGCACGATCGCGTTGCTGCTGACCTTTGCCACCTTCGCGATCTCCTACGTGATCCGCCCGCTGGGCGGCATGGTGCTGGGCAGCTTCGCGGACCGCAAGGGCCGGAAGAATGCCCTGACGCTGACCCTGATGCTGATGATGGTCGGCACGCTGATCATGGCGGTCGCGCCGACTTATGCCCAGGTCGGGGTGTGGGGTGCGGTGATCATCCTGGTTTCCCGTTTGGTCCAGGGCTTCTCGGCCGGCGGCGAGTTCGGCACGGCAACCGCCTTCTTGATCGAAACGGCCCCGCACAAGAAGGCCTTCTATGCCTCGTGGCAGGTCGCCGCGCAGGGCGCCTCGATGCTGCTGGCCTCGGCCTTCGGCTACGGGTTGACCCAGTGGCTCTCCGAGGAGGCGCTGTACAGCTGGGGCTGGAGGGTGCCGTTCTTCGTGGGCCTGCTGATCGGTCCGGTGGGCCTGTACATCCGGGCCAAGCTCGACGAGACCGAGGAGTTCACCAAGGGAGAGAAGACCAAGACCCCGCTGAAGGACCTGTTTGTGCACCACTACGGCCGCCTGCTGGCAGGTTCGGCGGTCATCGGGGTGGCAACCATCTCGGTGTACATGATCCTGTACATGCCGACCTTTGCCGTGAAGAACCTGGGCATCCCCGCCACCGCCGCGTTCCTGGGCGGCGTCGTGGCCGGGTTGGTCGTGCTGGTCGGCGTGCCGTACGTGGGGCACCTGGCCGACCGGATCGGTCCGGCCAGGGTCATGACCTATGCCGCGATCGGCGCACTGCTGCTGGCCTGGCCGTTGTTCCAGCTGATGGTCACCAAGCCAACGGTCCCGATGCTGATCCTGGTCATTGGCCTGCTGGGTGTGATCATGGCCTTCTACTTCGGCCCGTTGCCGGCGCTGCTGTCTTCGCTATTCCCGGCGGCCATCCGCGGCACCGGCCTGGCCGTGACCTACAACGTCGGGGTGACGCTGCTTGGCGGCATCGCCCCGCTCGTGCTGACGTGGCTGCTCAGCGTCACCGGGTCGTTGAATGCGCCGAGTCTCTACTACATGGCAATTGCCGTGATTTCCCTCGTGGGCCTGTACTTCGTGCGCAAGCGCTACAAGCAGGCCTAGCCAGCCAGGCCTTGCGTCGTTGGCAGGTGGTCCTTGGGGACCTGCCGACGACGCGGGCCCGGCGACCCGGCGCGGGCGCCGGTGCAACTTTGCGTGCTCCGGGACGGGCACGCGCCGGCGATTTGCCAAGTCAGGGATGTGTGTATTAGATTATCTACTTGTTGCAACGCACTGGAACGGAAATCTTCCGAAGAAAGTTGTTGTTTCGGGGCCTTTAGCTCAGCTGGTAGAGCGTCACGTTTACACCGTGAATGTSATCGGTTCGATCCCGGTAGGGCCCACCAATAAAAAGCTCCGCGTCATGGAAGAGATTCCAGGACCCGGAGCTTTTTTGCGTCTCATTTCAGCCGGAACCGCCAGTAAGCCGACTTCATGCTTACAGCTTCACGATAACTGTAGGTATGTGCGGATCATGCCAGCAGTTTCATTGCGGGTGCCGCCAATCAGCGTTGAAACCCATCAGTGGTTTGCCGAGCAGGACGAAATGAACTCGCGGGCGCAGCTTGCCCGTGGATCCGGGCCGTACGAATCGGCGGTCCCGCCGAAGATCGCCAACCTCCAGCTCGAAGTTCCCGCGCTGCCGGCGGCAGACGTCGAGGATGCGGTATCGGCATTGGTGCGTTTTTCGACAACCACGCCCGGGATCGGTTGGGTACGTCCTCTGCCATGCTCGGCCCGATTTCCGAGCAGTTTGCAGCCGCTCCGAGATTCGCGGCGCACTCGGGCGCCGGACTGATCGACAAGCTGGGGCTGGAGCTGGGCGCCGCCAGGGAGTCGCTGGCCGGCCTGCGCCCACAGGCCATGGCGTGGGCGCTGCTGCCGCAACTGGTCTCTCACCCTGTCATGAACACGGAGCTGGTCACCGGGCTAGTGGGGACAGCGCAAACCAGCGCCATGTGTGCGCTGGCCCAGCTCCAGGATGCCGGTGTTGTCGTGGAGCGTTCGGGATACGAGCGAAACCGTGTGTGGCAGCACGACGGGTTCCTTGCTGTCCTCGACGAGTACGCCGCGGAACTTCTGCGGGCTGGAAACCAGATTTGACGTGGTTCGGCGGGGGAGCCACGGCACCTGGCCCCGTTCCGGCCAGGCTTCGTTGGCCGGGACGCGTTCCTCCCGTGACCCGGTGTCCGTGCCGTGCTGCGCGGACCACGCCAGGCGGGAAGGGCCCGCCACAGGAGGGCTGCGTCTTGGCCTCGTGCGAGGGGAGGCTGGACAGGGAAGCGCCCCAACCCCCCATGCGGGGGTTGGGGCGCTTCGGCTGGTTGGTGCCGGGGTCTAGCCGCCGGTGATGTCCTTGGCTGCGTCCTTGACGTGTTCCCCGGCCTGCTTGGCCTTTGCCGCGGCCTGGTCCTTGAGGCCCTGGGCCTGCAGCTGCTCGTTGTTCGTGGCGTCGCCAAGCTTTTCCTTGGCCTCGCCGGCTACTTCCTGTGCCTTGTTGCTGATCTTGTCTCCGAGTCCCATGGCGGGTTTTCCCTTCGTTGATCTTGCGTGAACCCTAACCACGCTAGGAACAGAACCTTGGTGCTGGCTGGGAACTGCTGCAAATCGGCCCGGAAGGCTGCGTCGAATCGGTGAGCGGGCACCGCGGATTTCGCGCGGTGACGGCGATCCGGGGGTTGCCGAGGTTGTTAGAAAGATTGGATCAATGCCCCCTGTTGACACCCCGGCCGTGCGCGTCCTAGTCTGTATAAATCATATTTATGTCGAGCATCACGTAGTTATGTCCGACATTAGCCTGGTTCCACGATGGAGTGACGATGAACAGCCCTGCCTACCCGCCCATGATCGTTATGGGCGTTTCCGGATGCGGAAAATCCACGGTGGGGCGCTTGCTGGCCGAGAAGCTCGGTTCGGCGTTCATCGATGGAGACGACCTGCACCCCGCATCCAACAAGGAAAAGATGGCTGCAGGGCATCCGCTCAACGACGGCGACCGCACGCCTTGGCTCGCAACCATCGGAGACGAACTCTCCGAAAGCGTCCAGGGCGGAACGCCGGCCGTCATCGCCTGCTCGGCACTCAAGCGCAGTTACCGCGACCTGTTGCGCGGCCACGAGCCGTCCACCGTCTTCATCCACCTGCGCGGCACGGCCGATCTCATCCAGCACCGCCTGGATGAACGCAGCCACGAATACATGCCCCCGACGTTGCTGGCCTCGCAGCTGAGCACCCTCGAAGCCCTCGAACCGGACGAGGCCGCCATCGAAGTCGATGTCAGTCTCACCCCCGAGGAAATCGTGGCCCAGGTGGCCAGGACCCTGAACACCCCGTAGCACCCCCGGAACCATCCGGTTCCATCCCACCACCCGAGACCACTTACACCTCCGAAGGACAATGATGACCGACGAGTTAGTCATGAACTGGACGCTGGGCACCCCCGCGCTCCTCTCCATCGCCGTGGGCGCGATCCTGCTGCTGCTTCTGTTCATTATCAAATGGCGCATCCACGCCTTCGTGGCGCTGGTTGTCATCTCGCTGTTGACCGCCGTCGCCACCGGGATCCCGGTGGCCTCGGTGATACCGACCCTGACCGGCGGCTTCGGCGGAACGTTGGCCTCCGTGGCCCTGCTCGTGGGCCTGGGCGCCATGCTCGGGCGCATGCTCGAGACCAGCGGCGGTGCCGAGGTGCTGACCAACGCCCTGATCAACAAGTTCGGGGAGAAGCGCGCACCGCTGGCGCTGTCCATCGCCTCGCTGCTCTTCGGATTCCCGATATTCTTCGACGCCGGCCTGGTGGTCATGCTGCCGATCATCTTCACCGTGGCACGCCGCCTGGGCGGCTCCTTCCTGGGCTACGCCTTCCCGGCAGCCACCGCCTTCTCGGTCATGCACATCTTCGTGCCGCCGCACCCGGGCCCGGTTGCCGCTTCCGGCCTGCTCGAGGCCAACGTCGGCCTGGTCCTGCTGCTGGGCCTCGTCGTCGCGCTGCCGACCTGGTACTTCGCCGGCCACCTCTACGGCAAGTACGTGGGCCGCAAGTTCAACATCGCCATCCCCGACATCCTCGCCGGCACCGAACAGGAACAGCACGACTTCGCCTCCAAGCCGAAGCTGGGCACCGTGGTGACCCTGCTGCTGCTGCCGCTGATCCTGATCTTCATGAACACCGGACTGAACACCCTGGCCTCGGCCGGGATCGTGGACAAGGGCGCCCAGTGGGTCCAGATCCTGCGCCTGGTCGGCGAAACCCCCATTGCCCTGCTCATCACCGTGCTGCTGGGCATGTACCTGCTGGGATACAAACAGAACAAGGACAAGACGCTCATCGAGACAGTGGTCGACTCGGCCCTGGGCCCGGTCTGCTCGATCATCCTGATCACCGGCGCCGGCGGCATGTTCGGGGCTGTGCTGCGCGCCAGCGGCATCGGCGATGCCGTCGCCGACTCGCTTGACGCCCTGGGCCTGCCGATCATCGTCGCCGGCTTCATCATCGCCGCCGTGGTGCGCGTCGCCCAGGGCTCGGCCACCGTCGCCCTGACCACGGCCGCGGCCATCATCCAGCCCGTTGTGGTGGGCAACGCCGACCTGAACCAGATTGAGGTCGTGGCCATCGTGCTCGCCCTGGCCGCCGGTTCCGTGTTCGCCGGGCACGTCAACGACTCCGGCTTCTGGCTGGTCTCCCGCTTCTTCGGCATGGACGTCAAGACCACGCTGAAGGTCTGGACCGTCGGACAGGCACTGGTCGGTGTCATCGGCTTCGCCATCGCGTACCTGATCTACGCCGTCGCCGCGGCCTTCTAGGCAGACTCCACCTGCGTACGACTCGCACACCAGCAAAGGAAGATTCATGGGCAGCAACCTCTTTGACCTCACCGGCCGCATCGCTCTGGTCACCGGTTCCTCGCGCGGCATCGGCAAGGAACTTGCCGCGGGCCTGGCGGATGCCGGCGCGACCATCGTGCTGCACGGGCGCAATGCCGAGACCCTGGCGGCAACCGCCGCCGAGTTCGCCGAACGCTTTGGGCAGGAACGCATCTTCTCCTACGCGTTCGACGTGACCGACGCCGAGGCGGTGGCCGGCGGCATCGCCGCGATCGAGGCCGAGGTCGGCCCGATCCGCATCCTGGTGAACAACGCCGGCATCCAGCACCGGGTCCCGCTGCTGGAGCTCGAGGTCGCCGACTGGCAGCGCGTGCTGGACACCAACCTGACCAGCGCGTTCCTGGTGGGCCGCGAAGCGGCCCGGGGCATGCTCCAGCGCGGGGCGGGCAAGATCATCAACATCTGCTCGGTGCAGACCGACCTGGCCCGTCCCACCATTGCCGCCTACACCGCGGCCAAGGGCGGGCTGCGCAACCTCACCCGCGCGATGACCGCCGAGTGGGCGGGGGCCGGGCTGCAGGTCAACGGCATCGCCCCGGGCTACATCCACACCGAAATGACCCAGAACCTGGTCGACGACGAAAAGTTCAACTCCTGGATCCTGGGCCGCACCCCGGCCGGGCGCTGGGGCACCGTGGCCGACCTGGCCGGGCCGGCCGTGTGGCTGGCCTCGGACGGCTCGGACTACGTCAACGGCCAGACCATCTTCATCGACGGAGGAATGACAGTTGTCGTCTAACACCACCACCGCCACGGCCGTTGTCGCCCACGCGGCAAACGACCTGCGCGTCGAGGCCATCGAGGTCGCGACACCCGCGGCGCACGAGGCGCAGATCGCCATCGCCTACGGCGGGATCTGCGGCTCGGACCTGCACTACTGGAGCCACGGGGCGGCGGGGGAATCCATCCTCAAGGCACCCATGGTCCTGGGCCACGAGATCGTCGGCACCGTCACGGCGGCCGCGGCCGACGGCACCGGACCGGCCGCGGGCACCATGGTGGCCGTGCACCCGGCCACCCCCGGCGGCACCGGGGCACGCTACCCGCAGGAGCGGCCCAACCTGTCCCCGGGCTGCACCTACCTGGGCTCAGCGGCCCGCTACCCGCACACCGAGGGCGCGTTTGCCACCACCGTGAACCTGCCGGCGCGGATGCTGCGCGCATTGCCCGCCGGGCTCTCGCTGCGCGATGCCGCGCTGGCCGAACCCGCGGCGGTGGCCTGGCACGCCGTGGCCCGCGCCGGGGAGGTCGCCGGAAAGCGCGTCATGGTCATCGGCGCCGGGCCCATCGGCGCGCTGGCCGTCGCGGTGCTCAAGCGCGCGGGCGCCGCCGAGATCATCGCGGTTGACATGTTCGATCGTCCCCTGGAAATTGCCGCGGCCGCCGGTGCGACCGCGACCCTGAAGGCCGACGACGTGGACGCCATCGCCGCGGTGGAAGCCGACGTGGTCATCGAGGCCAGCGGCAACCACCACGGCCTGGCCTCGGCCGTCCGCGGCGCGGTGCGCGGCGGGCGCATCGTGATGGTCGGGCTGCTGCCCTCCGGGGAACAGCCCGCGCTGATCTCCCTGGCGATCACCCGCGAGCTCGAGCTCGTCGGTTCCTTCCGGTTCAACGACGAGATCGATGACGTGCTTGCAGCGCTGGCCGACGGCACCCTCGAAGTCTCGGCCGTCGTCACCCACGAGTTCGGCGTCGACGATGCGCTGGAGGCCTTCGCCGTGGCAAGGAACTCCGCGGAATCCGGCAAGGTGCTGCTGCGCTTCACCGCCGAAGGCTAAGCCCTCCGGCCACCATCCGGAAGGCAGCTGCACGACACGCAAGGCGCCGTCCCGGTTCCCCTCGTTGGGGGACCGGGACGGCGCCTTCGCCGTTTTCCCGCCGGGTTCGATCCCGTTCAGGCACCGGGTCGGTGAGCCCGGGACTCCTTGAGTCTGGCGCTCGCGTACCCCAACGCCTGGCCGATCGTGGTGTCCGGAGGGATCGAGACCTCGTCAGGGTTTGTCACCACATCCAGCAGCACCGGCCCCTCGTGCGCCAGCGCCTCGGAGATCGCCGCCTCCAGTCCGCCCGGATCCTGCACCCGGATGCCGTGCAGTCCGCAGGCCCGTCCCACCTCGGCCAGGTCGGGGTTCGCCAGCACCGTGCCGAATTCCGGCAGCCCGGCCTGCTCCTGCTCCAGCTTCACCATGCCCAGCCGGCCGTTGTTGAACACCACCAGCTTCACCGGCAAGCCGTAGGCCACGGCGGTGAGCAAGTCTCCCATCAGCATGCTCAGCCCGCCGTCCCCGCAGAAGGCCACCACCTGGCGGGTGCGGTCCAGCGCGCTGGCCCCCAGCGCCTGCGGCATGGCGTTGGCCATCGAGCCCAGGTTGTAGGACCCCAGCAGCCGCCGGGTTCCGCGCATCGTCACGAAGCGTGCCAGCCAAACCGTGGACATGCCGGTGTCCGAGGTGAAGACGGTGTCGTCTCCGGCGAGCCGGTCGATCGCGGCGGCGACCGCCTCGGGCCGGATCGCGTGGCCCGGGTTGTCCGCGATGGCCCGCACCCTCCCGGTGAGGTGCGCGTCGTGCTCCGGGTCCGCCAGCGACAGGTGCCGCTTGGTCCAGGCCAGGTAGCGGGTGCGGGCATCGAGCACGTGGCTCTGGTCGGTCTTGGTGTCCAGCAGCGGCAGCAACCCCGCCAGGGCGAGCCCGGCATCGCCGACGACCCCCACGTCCACGGCCGTGCGCCGCCCGATGTGCGCACCGGCCGCATCGATCTGGATGACCACCTTGCCCGACGGGTAGGAATCCCGGTACGGGAAATCGGTGCCCACCATCAAGAGCACCTCGCAGCGTTCCAGCGCGTGGGCGGCCGCCGGGTTGCCGATCAGCCCGGCCTGGCCCACCTGGAACACGTTTGCATCCTCCAGCCCCTCCTTGGCCTTGAGCGTGAGCACCATCGGTGAGGCGAGCTTCCGCGCGGTGTCCAGCACCAGCTCCCGCGCGCCGCGTGCGCCGGCGCCCACCAGCATCGTGATGCGGCGCGCCTTGTTCAGTTCCTTGGCAATGGTTCCCAGCAGCTGAGGGTGCGGGGCAACGGGAGCCGCGACGTCCACGAACCGCGGGAGCGCCTCCCGGGGCAGCGCCGCGCCGCCGATGTCCCCGGGGATGCTCAGCACCGCGACGCCGCGGCCGGCCAGCGCGGCGTTGACAGCCTGCTCCAGCAGGTACGGCATTTGCGCCACCGAGGTCACGGTGTGCGCGAACAGCGCCACGTCGGCGAAGACCACGTCGTTGTTGACCTCCTGGAAGAAGTCGGACCCGATTTCCCCGCTGGGCACCTGTCCGCAGATCGCCAGCACCGGCGCATGGGACTTCTTGGCGTCGTAGAGGCCGTTGAGCAGGTGGAGTGAACCGGGTCCGACGGTTCCCGCGCACACCCCCAAAGTCCCGGTCAGCTGGGCCTGGGCGCCTGCGGCAAAGGCTGCGACCTCCTCGTGCCGCACCCCGATCCATTCGATTCCCCCGTGGGTGCGGATCGCGTCGGTCAGGGGATTCAGGGCGTCGCCCACCACGCCCCATACGGTCTGCACGCCCAGGCGGGCCAGCGCCTCGACGACCATTGCGGCAACGGTGCTCACGTTCGTGTCCCTCCGCCGACCGAACCGGATGCCGCAAGCGAGACGCGCCGCTGGCGCCAGGGCCCGCACCCGGAGTCGGGGACTCGGTGCGGGGGATGCGGAACGGCCGGATCCGGTGCGGGGCACGGAATGCCAGGCACCCGGCGGGCGCAGTTCCGGCACGGCTCAGGGAACCTGGACATGGCCCCAGCATAGCTCCGGCGCCCCCGGTTTCTCATCCCCGCGCGGACATTGATTCCCGCAGGTGCGCGGGCCGCGGCCCGCGCACCTGGAACGGCTGGCGGACTAGGCGCGCGGTTGCGGGAAGAGGCGCGGGGCGTGCGCCCAGACCCCGCAGATCTCCTGGTTGGTGCGGCGCATGATCAATTCCATGGACTCCCGCGCCAGGTGCGGTTCGTGGGCCGAGATCGCATCTGCCACCGCCTGGTGCCAGGCGAGGGCCTCCTCATGCGGACGCTCGGGCATCAATCCCAGTTCGGTGCGCCCGCGCAGCGTCTCGGCGATCGGATTGGCCAGGTTCGCGAACATCTCGTTGCCCGAGGCGGCCAGCACCATCGCGTGGAAGCGGATATCCAGTTCCAGGAACGAGTCCAGGTCCCCGGAACGTCCGGCATGGCGCATCCGGGCCGCCAGGTTCAGCAGCTCGCCGCAGAATTCCGCCGGCGCGTGTTCCGCGGCAAGTTCCGCGGCCATGGGCTCGACGGCGACTCGCAGCTCGGTCAGCGACCGCAATTGCGCCCCCTGGCCGCCCCCGGCCAGCCGCCAGCGGATCACCAGCGGGTCAAAGGGGTTCCAGTCCTCGGGGCCCAGCACCCGGATCCCGACACGCTTGGTGGAGACCACCAGCCCGGCCGAAGCCAGCACGCGGACCGCCTCGCGGATCACCGAACGCGAGACACCCAGTTCGCTTTCCAGCTCTGCGGCCAGGATCACTTCGCCGGCGGGGATGGAACCGTCGACGATGCGGCTTCCGACGTGTTCAATCGCGCGTTGGTGCAAAGACTTGGGCATGAATCAACCTTATCGGTATTCCGGTCCCCAAACGCCCGTGTGACCACGGACGAAAGCGCGCGTTTCCGGGGCAACTTATGGCAACGGCGCGTGTTCGTCTGGCAATGGATGCACCGGACAAAGTCGCACTGCACAACCGCTCGGTCGCCAAGACCGACGCCCTGCTGGCAGCCCACGGCGACGAGGGCGATTTCATCCGCACCGAGACCATGGAGGAACTGGTCGCGAGCCTCGAGGTTCCCCGCCGCGTGCTGATCATGGTCAAGGCCGGCGGCCCGGTCGACTCGGTCATCGACTCCCTGGTGCCGCTGCTCGAAGAGGGCGACATCATCATCGACGGCGGCAACTCCAATTTCGTGGACACCCGCCGCCGCGAGGCCGCGCTGGCCGAAAAGGGCCTGCACTTCGTGGGCGTCGGCGTCTCCGGCGGCGAGGAGGGCGCCCTGCTGGGCCCCTCGATCATGCCCGGCGGCTCGAAGCAGTCCTACGACGCGCTGGGCCCGATGCTCGAAAAGATCTCCGCCAAGGCCATCGACGGCGCCCCGTGCTGCGCCTGGATCTCCACCGACGGTGCCGGGCACTTCGTGAAGATGGTCCACAACGGCATCGAATACGCCGACATGCAGGTCATCGGCGAGGCCTACGACCTGCTGCGCAGCGGCGCCGGCATCGAGCCCGCAGCCCAGGCCGAGATCTTCACCGAATGGAACAAGGGCGAGCTGGCCTCCTTCCTCATCGAGATCACCGCAGAGGTCCTGGCCCACGTCGACGCCAAGACCGGCAAGCCGCTGGTCGATGTCATCGTCGACTCCGCCGGCCAGAAGGGCACCGGCCGCTGGACCGTGCAGTCCGCCCTGGACCTCGGCTCCCCGACCTCGGCCATCGCCGAGTCCGTGTTCGCCCGCGGCCTGTCCTCGCAGCGCGGCCAGCGTGCCATCGGCCAGGAGGTCCTGGCCGGGCACGAGATCGCCGTGGAACTGGGCGAAAACTTCGTCGAGGACGTGCGCCAGGCGCTCTTCGCCTCCAAGCTGGTCTCCTACGCCCAGGGCCTGGACATGCTCACCTCCGCGGGCAAGGAATACAACTGGGACCTGAAGCTCGACGAGATCGCCTCGCTGTGGCGCGAGGGCTGCATCATCCGCGCCGCGCTGCTGGCCGACATCACCAAGGCCTACGCCGCCGACGAAAAGCCGGCCAACCTGCTCTTCGCCCCCGCCTTCTCCGAGGCCATCGCCGCCGCGCTTCCGGCCTGGCGCCGCGTGGTCTCCACCGCCGTGCAGCTCGGCGTGCCGGTGCCGGTGTTCTCCTCCTCGCTGGCCTACTACGACGGCCTGCGCCGCAAGCGCCTGCCTGCAGCGCTGACCCAGGGCCTGCGCGACCTCTTCGGCGCGCACACCTACAACCGCGTCGACGTTGAAGGCTCGTTCCACACCCAGTGGAGCGGCGACAAGACCGAGATCGAGGCCGAGGACACCCACTAGTCTTCGGTTCCCATCCCACAGGGGCGGCGCCTCCGGTTCTTCCGGAAGCTCCGCCCCTTCTGGTTTCCCAGTCCGTGCGGCGTCCTGGAGGAAGCACGGCCCTGCACTGCATCCCTGCAGGGCAGTTGAAATAGCGGGATAATGTAGCTATATGTAGACGCTATTAATGCTAGAGTTGGTCAATAGCTACGTTAGGTGGACGAGATGATGGAAATGGAACGGCTCGGTGTGCACCTGCGCGATTGGCGCATCATCCTGGGGCTTTCCCAGGAGCTGGTCGCCGAACGGGCCAACATCTCCCGTTCCACCTTGATCAAGCTGGAGCAGGGGACGGGCGGCAAATTGGAAAACTTCCTGACGGTCGCCAAGGTGCTTGGCGTCAGTGACCGGATCGATGCGGCGGTCGACCCGCTGAATACGGATCTGGGTCGAGCGCGGGCCTACATGCTCAGCCGCCAACGAGCTCCCAGGAGGAACTGATGGCTTCTCGTTCCCGCAGGGAAATTCGAACCATCGACGTCCTTGTCAACGACACCAAGGCCGGCACCATGGAGGTGGAATCCGAACGCCATTCGCCGCTGGAACACATCACGTTCAGCTACGCCGATGCCTGGCTCGGGGAGGGGTCCTCCTTCGAAATCTCTCCGGAATTGCCGTTGCTCCGAGGCGAACAGCGGCCCACCATGGGGCGGGAGATCTTTGGTTCGTTCATGGACGCCGCCCCGGATGCATGGGGGCAGCGGCTGCTGCATGAACAGGCCAGGCTTCGGGCAAGAGCCACGAAAACCCCCATGCCAAGCAACACCGCGGTCTCAAGGCTGCTCATGGTCAACGACAAGACCAGGCAGGGGGCACTGCGGTTTCGCGAGAACGGAAACTTCCTTTCCACCTGGGGTGAATCGGCGGGGATCCGTGATGTCACGGAATTGGCCRCCGAAGCAAGGACCTACGAGGAAACCGGCGTCATTGACGAGCGAAACAGCTTGCTCATCGGCGCCGGTTCCTCTCCTGGAGGTGCCCAGCCAAAGGCCTGGATTCGCGATGATGACGGAACGATGCTGCTGGCCAAGTTTCCCAAGACATCGGACCGGGGCAACGTCCAACTCTGGGAAATGGTTGCAATGGTGCTGCAGCAACGGGCCGGCATCCGGGTACAGCCATCCCGGCTGATGCGGCTGAATTCCCACAGCCAGATATTCCTCACCGAGCGGTTCGACCGAGTGGGGGAAACCAGGATCCCCTACATGAGTGCCAGGACAGCGCTTCAACTGGATACCTACGAGCATCCCAACTATGTCAGGCTGGCACGGGAAATCGCCCTGATATCCGCGTCGCCGACCGCGGATGCCAACGAAATGTTCAGCAGGGCCGCATTCGGGGCCATGGTCAACAACATCGACGACCACATGCGCAACCATGGCCTGCTGCGGCACGAGAGCGGTTGGCGCCTGTCTCCCTCCTTCGACGTCAACCCCATGAGAAGCGGGACATCCGAAACGCCGTTGGTTCCCGACGGGGATGTGTCTGACCGAAATGTCCTGGAGCTCGTTGACCACCTGGACTCTTTCCGGCTCACACGTGCCGCGGCCGTGGATCGGCTTCGTGCAATCAACGCAGCCGTTTCACACTGGGCACAGGATGCATTGGCGCTCGGCGCCGAATCGGATGAGGTCGAATCGATGAAGCTGGCGTTCGAGGGCGCAAACCGTGGACGGGTCCAGGAGCTTAACGCTGGTGCGGAACCGACCGTGATCGACCTCGCCCCGGGGAAAGGGACCCGGTCCGTGACGGGCCCGACCACGGGCGATCGAATCTGGATTGGCCCGCACTACCGGGGCGAAAAACTCGTGCCGGGCCACTTCCGCGCCAAGCCCCAACGGAGCTGAGCCCTTCATCCCGCGGATCGCGATTCGGCCGTCACCGGCCAACCGTCCTCGGTGGGTGCTTCCTCCGCTTCGATGTGGCCTCGGCGCGGTGGGCAAGCGGAGAACCGCCCGGGGCAATTTAGCCGACCTGGATATCAGGCCAGTCGCCGGCCTGCCGAAATGCCCGGCTTCCCCGGCACGACACAAGGCCCGCGGCCACGTTTCGACTGCCGAGGAATCCCGCCCCCCGGCACCCAGGCAGCAGGTGCCCAAGGGTGGGTCGGGTGCCAAAGGCACACGGCAGGACGCGACGCCCACCCATCCATTGACCCCGCATCTTGGCGGGCATAGATTCGGCACATGAGCAGGTTCCCGCAGCACGCAACGCCCGCGACTTCAGCGCCCCGAATCGAGCCCGGGGCCGGACCGCGATGATCGGCATCGACGAACTGCGCACGGTCAAGACCTTCGCCCCGCTGCCCCCGGAGGTGCTGGGCCACCTGGCCGGGGCCGTGGAAGACATCCACCTGCTGGACGGGGAATACTTCCTGCACGAGGGCGACGAACGTG